>NZSA01000028.1 GCA_002696645.1 Rhodospirillales bacterium
TCTCGACCACCCGCCCTAAAGTCACGCCTGCACGGGAATGACGACATCGATACCCCCCGATCCACCGTCACCCCGGACCTGATCCGGGGTCCAGAGCAGCACGCTCATTCTCGACCACCCGCCCTAAAGTCACGCCTGCGCGGGAATGATGACATCTTTACAATCCAAAACACCGTCACCCCGGACTTGATCCGGGGTCCAGAGCAGCACGCTCATTCTCGACCACCCGCCCTAAAGTCACGCCTGCGCGGGAATGACGAAGGACAACCGCGAATCCCCATCACAGCCTCAGGACCCCGCCCATGACCGAAACCTTCCGCCCTGAAACGGAAGCGCAGTTGATTGATGTGATCGGCTGGGCAAATTCTGAACAGCTGCCACTGGACGTCATTGGCAGTGGCACCAAACGGGGATTGGGGCGTCCGGTTCAGGCCGCCCATACGCTGGATCTTTCCGCCTTTTCTGGTGTGCATCTCTATGAGCCAGAGGAACTGGTATTAGGGGCAGGCCCCGCCACACCTTTGGCGGAGATTGAAGCCTTACTGGACGACAACAATCAGCAACTGGCCTTTGAGCCACCAGACCTTTCCGCTCTGTTAAAGGCGGGATCTTCCGGTACCATCGGGGGCGTCATTGCCTGTAATCTGGCAGGGCCGCGCCGGATCAAGGATGGCGCGGCGCGGGATCATTTTCTGGGCTTTGACGCCGTTTCCGGTCGAGGCATGGCGGTCAAATCCGGCGGACGGGTGATGAAGAATGTCACTGGCTATGACTTAAGCAAGCTACTCTGTGGCTCCTATGGCACGCTGGCGGCAATGACCCGACTGACCGTCAAGATCCTGCCGGTGGGACAGAAGGCCCGAACCATCCTGGTTCGCAATGTTGATGCGGCTCAAGGGGTGAAGGCGCTGGCGGCTGGATTGAACGGCCCCTTTGAAGGGTCCGGCGCGGCCTGGCTGCCCGCCAGCATCGCCGCACGGTCCCAGATTGACTATGTTGGGAAGGCCGGATGTGACGTCGCCGCGCTCAGGGTCGAAGGCTTCGGCCCCTCCGTCGACTATCGCTGTCAAAAGCTGCGCGCCCTATTGGCCCCGTTTGGCGAGACGGAGGAACTGCACAGCCACAATTCCAAAACCTTCTGGCGGGACGTGCGCAATGTCACCCCCTTCTGCGACGATGATCGCGTGGTCTGGAAGCTGTCCGTCGCCCCAACCGCCGCGCCCGGCATCCTGTCAGCCCTGTCCCATTTGAAAGAGGTGGAGGCCTATCTGGATGCCGCCGGGGGCTTGATCTGGCTTGCCACGCAATCCCCTAAACAGGGTGCGTATGAACCCATTCGCGACGCCATTGCTCAGGCGGGTGGCGGGCATGCCACCCTGATCCGCGGCCCCGCAGGCTTGCGCAACGCCATCCCCGTCTTCCAGCCCCAACCCGGCCCCCTTGCCGCCCTGTCCCAACGCCTGAAAGACAGCTTCGACCCCAACCGCGTCCTGAACCCCGGCCGCATGACAGAAGGGCTGTGAGATCTCACTATGCAAACAACATTCTCAATTGCTCAGCTTGAAGATCCAGACGTCGCGGCGGCGAATGATATTTTGCGGAAATGTGTGCATTGCGGGTTCTGTACGGCGACCTGTCCGACCTATGTGACGCTGGGGGACGAGTTGGACAGCCCGCGCGGGCGGATTTATCAAATCAAGGATATGTTGGAAGGGGACAAGCCTGCCTCTTCCTCTCTGGTGAAGCATATTGATCGCTGCCTGAGCTGTCTGAGTTGCATGACGACCTGCCCGTCGGGGGTGCATTACATGCATCTGGTGGATATTGCGCGGGCGAAAATCCATGAGACCTATAACCGACCGTTTCAGGATAAATGGCTTCGGCGGATATTGAGCTTCGTGCTGCCGCGCCCCCGTGTGTTTCGGCTGGCGCTTATCGGGGCCTGGCTGGGCAAGCCTCTGTTGAAAGGGCTGCCGGGTCCGATCGGCGCAATGTTCCGCATGGCACCGGCCTCTATCCCCAAACCATCGCCCTGGGATGTGCCCCAAGTGATCCCCGCAGAAGGGCCACGCAAGGGCCGCGTGGCGATGCTGACCGGCTGTGCGCAGCAGGTTTTGCAGCCCCAGATCAATGAGGCGACGATCCGCCTGCTGACCCGCCATGGCATTGAGGTTGTCGTTGCCCAAGGGGCTGGCTGTTGTGGCGCGCTGGTGCATCATATGGGCGATACCGATACCAGCCATCAACAGGCCGCCGCCAATATCAAAGCCTGGGCGCGGGAAATGGATGGCGACGGGCTGGATGCCATTGTCATCAATGCGTCGGGCTGTGGCACGACGGTGAAGGACTATGGCTTCATGTTCCGCACTGATCCAGTAATGCAGGAAGATGCGGCGCGGGTTTCCACCCTGACGAAAGACATCACGGAATATCTGACGACACTGACCCTGATGCCAACAACTCGGGATACAGATTTAACGGTCGCCTATCACTCCGCCTGTTCCATGCAGCATGGCCAAAAGATCACCGCCCTGCCCAAGGACCTGCTGACACAGGCAGGCTTCAAGGTCGTCAGCCCGGCGGAAGGGCATTTATGTTGCGGTTCTGCCGGAACCTATAACCTGCTGCAGCCGGAAATGGCCGACACGCTGAAGGCCCGCAAAGTCCGCAATATCGAAAAGACTAAGCCAGATTTGGTTGCAGCGGGTAATATCGGATGCATTCAGCAGATTGCCAGTGGCACGGATATCCCCATCACGCACACGGTTGAATTGCTGGACTGGGTGACGGGGGGCCCAATGCCGCTTGCCCTGGATGGCAAACTGCCTGCACGACAATTGCTGTAACCCGCCCTTAGACAACAATCAATCGCCTGATCGACAAAGACTGTTCCGTTTGAGCCGCGCCGCTGGGTCAGGATTGCGGAATGCCGCCTTGTTGCCAGAACCGGCACATCCGCGCGATGCGGGGATCAGATACCAGCCTGCACCCTGCCAGAAGCCCTTGTGTATCCTCCCCTTTGGCATGGGCCAGCTTTATTCGCATCGGATACAATATGTCATTATCCGACCCAAACTCTGCTTCTGCCGCAGCAAGGGTCTTGGTCGCGGCCTTATTATCCTTTGCCTGAATCTGACGGTCCATCAGCCCCTCATAAATGCGCAAGGGCGCGCCTTCCTGTTTCAAGGCATAGCGTTCGAACCCAATAATCGCCAGATCGTTCTTGCCCTGCATTTGCCGCAGCGACGAAAAGGCGATGCGACCGAAGGCATTGTTTTCCAACCAGGACGCGCCGGAGACACCGACCTTTGCCTTCGCCAGGAGAGTATCGACCGTCTCACCATCGCTCAATTCACTCAACGATCCAACGGAGCCTAAAGCATCATGAACTTCTTGTGCTGCCGCGAATGCCGTCAAAGCGGCCTGCAATTCGCGGTCGGCAACGACTTTTTTGTAATCAGGCAATGGAAATTGCTGATCCAGGCCCAGTTCCAATCGAACTTCTTCGAAGTCGTCATACTTAACGAATTCCGAATGGTCCAATAGCATGTCTTTACGCGCATCCGGGCTGGGATGGGATTCTTCCAGACTCTTCGCCAGGCTTTGCGCCATATCGCCACCGACACCTTTAAGGGCATCCATGATTCCATCCTTGCCGCCGCTGACACCCCCTTTGACCAGATCACCGGCAATGCGTTCTTTGTCCTGAGCCAGGGCCAGCACACGACTTTCAATTGTCGGCTGGTCCTTTAACTTATCCAGAAATCCACTTGCCCCGGCATACCCTTCGAATCCCGCCCGGGTGGCCAAATGAAGACCGACCATATCCGCTTCGTGTTCATCCTGACGACCCCATGAATATTCGAACAACACATCCATCGTGCGGTTAACCATCATCGGCGTCTTCAATTTGGAGGCTGCCTGAGCATCCGCACCATTATTGTTCAATACATCATCTGCAAGAAAGGCCGCTTCCAGCGCGGTACGGAAAATCCGGTTCCGCTTTTGCGTTGCCTGCCCCCGTTCATAATGCTTCAGCAGGATATGGCTGTATTCATGGGCAATTGTGAAAGCCAGGATATTCACGGCCTCCGGCGATCCATCAAAGCTTTCCACCGATATCTCGATCAGACCGTCCCGGTATACTCTGGCATCCCGCCCAGGCTTTGGAACGATCACGACTGTTGCCGGGACCGGATCAAAGGGCGAGCAGGCAACAATGCGATCCAAAATCTGATTGGCATAGTCTGTCGCCTTTTGAACCGGCCAAATCCCATATTCGGTTTCGCGAAGCTCCTGCTGACCCAGCGTAAAGTCGGACCGCAAGGAGGTTTTGGTCGCATCGCACGGGGCTGATGCATCCATCAGGGCCTCGGCATTTTCAACCTCATCCACATCAATGTCGCGTTGACGGGATTGCACCAGTACCATGGGGTGGATTTCTGGATCTGCGGTATCCCCGAACAGCCCTGCCACGCTGTCGGTAACGCCCTGCATCGCGGAAGACATCGATCCCTCGCCAGAGCCATTGGTCGTGTTACAGGCTGCCAGGAACCCTACCAGTATCGAAGAATATGCCAGTCGTTGAAAATTGTGCCGCATCATCGCCTCCCCCAAGTTTACCCCTATCAAAAATATGCCTGCTGTTCGTCATCAGACGCGCCCCCACAGCAAACTCTTCAGCAGGGTGGTTTCGCCCCAGATGTTGAGTAATTTCTTAATCCCGAAACATCCACCGCCGCGAGATCGCACACGCCACGTTCCAACACGGCATATCGGGGTTTCACATAATACAGGCTGCCGTCTTTGCCTTTGACGGGATAGAGTCCATCTTTCTGATCTTGCTCAAGAAAAGTGAACGGCAAATCAAATGTATCTTTAGAAAGCTTTTCCGATTTCGCCTCACCATCCTTCACCGCCGGAACCGTATCCCGCCTGAAATCTTTGATTGTAATGACGCTTACCTGTTCCTGGGCGAAAGCCGGGCGGGCCTGAAAGGGATGACCCTGAAACAGGATCAGGGCAGCGAACAAGGCGATCATCACCCCCCTTTGAAAACCGCCAAAAATGCGATTCGGGCCCGGCTTATCGCCTGTAATCGTGTTTTGGACTTCTACGGTATCCAGTGTCATCGTTCTGCCTCCAAACGGTGCAACCATTCGATGAATAGAGAGTAGGGTTAAGCTTTTTAAAACGCAACCGTGTTTGGGTTAAAAATACGAGAACAGATGTGCCTGGGCGATTGCACTAGAATTTCTTCATGTTGCTGGGAAAATGTTTTCTGAACAGAATCTTTAACCGGAACCAGCCATGCGCAATGTACCGGGTGCCAATCATCATGGCGACCACCACGGAAAACAAACCGCCGAAAAACCACATGACCGGTCGCGCGAGGAGGATGCTCTCGGCAAGCGGCAAAATCCCGCTTAATGCCGCCAAAGACAGGAAATCAACCGGCGCAATTTTCACGCCCCATAAAATGAATGCACTTAACACACCCATCATGGCGACGATAAAAATTGCATAATTTAGCCAGGTCCGGGTGTTTTTATGGACTTGAAGCGGTATTTCCCCTCGATCAAAGGCTTCATAGACACCGATCCGAACAGTTGCGAAAAGGGCAATGAAAAACCACAACAGCCCTTCCAGCACATGTGTCAGCACATTTCCGTGCTTGAAGTAATCGGTACCATAGGCGGACAGGTTTCTATAGGCGACGGCATGCAGTGCGACCCCCGGCAGCCTGTCATACAATGTCGTATCGACAATATCGGGATAGGCCTTGATGTAAGCGCCCAGGAAAACCACACGGCCTTCCACCATTTCAAAAACCTCACCAATCCCTCTTGAGGCAGTTGGCAGCAACCGCTCAGCACGAATTGTCGGGATTGGTCGACATTCCTGGATCGGGCTCTTTTCACCACTTTCGAACAGGGAATGATGCAGCATGCCCCCAGCGATGCTCACCGATTGGACGAGCTTCTGATAATTGATGCCCAATATTGATTTCGGTTCTGCAGCATAGGGACCGCAGTTATCCGTGCTTTGCACAAATTTTTGAAGGGGTGCATAGCCATACGGCCAGCGGATCAACATGCTTTTCTGTAAATCATCCGGGTTCAGCAAATCCTGGCGGGCAGCGGCTCTGGCGGCTTCATCGGCAAACCGGCCGCATGCTTTGGAATCAGATAAGGGCTTTCCAGGCTCAAGCATGCACAAATCCCGATAAATCTGTGATGCTGGTGATAAATACGAACCGCCCGGCCCGACCAGCATCGGATACCATCGTTCATTCGGTTCCCACCGCGTAACCGACTGATGGATATAATTGAATTGGGAACCATCTTGATCCGTTTTCATACGATCAAGCGCCGTTTCTTCGCCGGTCCATCTTTCCTCTGCGGCCGCAAAGTAAATCGGCGTTGTCTTATCAAACTCGGCCAATTGCACGGCCTGTGCCTTATGCACACGCTGACCAAAAGTGTCCAGGCTTAGGTCCCATCGTCGGGGCGCGCCATAGGTTATGTCCACCATAATTGCGGCCGGTTCCAGTTCAACCAGCTTGGCAATCAGATAGTCATGGATGCTGTACGCAATCGGCCATACTTCGGTGGGGTTATCGACCGGGAACCGGATCATCTGATCATTTTGCGAAAAAGATCCCCCCTGTTGCGACAAGGCCTGCAGGTCGCCAACGCAGGCTTCTTGCGCCATTTGCTTTCCCCGGCTGGCGCATTGCGGGCGGCAAACCGCCTCTGACTCTGACGTTTTAATTTCACACAGGCGCGTACAGGCTTCCAGGCATTGATTCACCCGAAGGGCCTTTAAGGTTTCATCTGTGATTTCCACAACGACGGCAGATTCATGATCTTTCTCCCGCCCATCCGGGGGGAAATACGGCGCGGCGATTGAAACGATAATCTCTTGCGTTTCTTCGTCCAGAGTATCAGACAATCCGAACGGCGAGGCATTAATCAGCCAAAGGCCAACACCCCAGATAAGCACCAGCCTTAATGTGAACAGCTCAATCTTCTGAGATTTTTGAATGACCCGCCAGATTCTGTTTTCTGTCATCCCATCCCCAAACGCCTTGCCCAATGGCCAGCATACCCAAGACCCCACGCTCAAAGGGTATCATAGAACAATTTAAAATTAATAGTTAGAAACACACAATTGTCCTAATGCCCCTCGATCAAGGCGCGGCATTGGGTATGCAGGCGCTCCATCACAGCCGTGTTGCCTGCAAAACTGAGCAAGCCCTGGGCGAAAATATAGGAAAAGAGCAGCAAAGCGCGGGCATTGGCTTCCGCCGGGTCAAATCCCGCCTGCTGGAACAGGTCCGCCGTATAGGACAGCCTTTGCTGGTCAACAGATTCAACCACGGTTGCTACTTTCGGATCCTGACGCGCCCAAATGCGCATGGCCAGTTCCAATGAACCCCCGCGGCCCGGACGCTTGGAAGTTGCGACAATATCCAGCATGAACCGGATTTTATCGGCGGGCGAGCCGCCATTCGCTTCCGCCCGTGTGATCACCAATTGATCATGCCAGCGCAGCAGAATCTCATCCAATAGATCGTTGCGATCCTTAAAATGCCAATAAAAACTGCCCTTGGTAACGCCAAGCCGTTTTGCCAGGGCTTCGACGTTCAGGGACTTCCAACCACTATCCGAAAGAGTGCTATAGGCCGCCCGTACCCAGTCTTCCTTACGCAACCGAGACTCTTTCGTCGGACGTTTCATTTCTCTTGAAGCCGCCATCCATTCCCGCTCAATCAAGATTGACATTCGGTGTTAATGTTGCGGTGCAACAATAAACCAAGACCAAAAATTTCAAAATTCTGCACGCTTGACGAACAATAATACCTTCGCTACAAACCATACGCAAGCGTATGGAGTTTTATCTGTGCTCTGTTAAAGCGAAGAACTTACGCAATCTATCGTTTTCAGTTTTGATTAAAACAATTAGAATGTTTTGCGTTGAGTGAGCGACCGGATCCAAAGAGATCAAACAGAACGGCGCTAGCAGGGAACAAGGGAGGATACGACGGGTGTTAACCGGGTCGAAAACCTATACGGCTGCACCATTGCCGCCGGCGCCGGATATGCCGGACATTGATGTCTATGACACCTTTCCAAAACTGCTGCGCTATAACGCCGTGCGATTGGGTGACCAACCCAGCATGCGCGAGAAAAGTTTCGGCATTTGGCAATCCTGGACGTGGTCACAGGTCAAGGAAGAAATCTATCGCTACGCCGCAGGGATGAAAGAGCTAGGCGTCCAGCGCGGTGATAAGATTGCGATCATTGGGGATAACCGCCCGCGCATGTATTGGACCATTTGTATGGCCCAGTGCCTGGGCGCAGTTCCAGTCCCGATCTATCAGGACTCCGTCGCTGAAGAAATTCTGTTTCCCCTGGAACATGCCGAAGTCCGTTTCGCCGTCGTCGAGGATCAGGAACAGGTCGATAAGCTGCTGATCATCAAAGATCGCCTGCCGAAGCTGGAAACCATCGTCTATGACGAAGAACGCGGAATTCGGGACTATACCGAAACCTTCCTGCACTCCTACCGGGACACACTGGCTTTAGGCGATTTGGCTCTGGCAAAGAATTCATTGCTAATTGACGACGAAATTGACCAGGGAACCACCAACGATATCTCCATCATCCCCTATACATCGGGCACGACCGGGAACCCGAAGGGGGTGCTGCTGAGCTATCGCAATGTGATGCGCGCAGCCTATAACGGGGCGCGGTTCGAAGGGTTAAAATCAACCGATCAAAGCCTAGCCTATCTGCCAATCGCCTGGATTGGGGATCACATATTCAGCTACGGACAGGCCTATATTTGCGGATTCTGCGTTGCCTGTCCGGAAAGCAGCGATACGGTGTTAACCGACCTTCGGGAACTCGGGCCCAGCTATTTCTTCGCGCCGCCCCGGATTTTTGAGAACATCCTGACCACCGTGATGATCCGCATGGAAGACGCCAGTGCGATCAAACGTAAGGTCTTCAATTACTTTATGGATCACGCCCGGCGCGTGGGTGTAAAGATCCTGGATGGTCACACGGTCGGGCTGTGGGACCGGTTTCTGTATGCGCTGGGCGGGGTTCTAGTCTATGGGCCATTGAAAAATGTCCTGGGATTCAGCCGGGTCCGGGTCGGCTATACAGCCGGCGAAGCGATTGGCCCGGATATCTTTTCTTTCTATCGCTCCATCGGTATCAACCTGAAACAGCTTTATGGCTCCACTGAGGCTGCGGTTTTCGTAACCATTCAGCCCAATGGAGAGATTTATGATGACACTGTCGGCACACCCGCGCCAGAAGTCGAACTGCGCATAGCCGATAATGGCGAAGTGCTGTTTCGCAGTCCGGGCGTTTTTGTTGAATACTTCAAGAATGAGGCCGCAACGAAGGAAACCAAAACGGCTGATGGCTGGGTCCATACCGGCGATGCTGGGTTCATGGATGATCGCGGCCACCTGAAGATCATCGACCGCGCCAAGGATGTCGGAAAGCTGAACAACGGGACATTGTTTGCGCCGAAATACATCGAAAACAAGCTGAAATTCTTCCCCAATATCAAGGAAGTCGTCGCCTTTGGGAATGGTCGGGACTACTGCGCCTGTTTCATCAATATCGACCTGGAAGCCGTCGGCAGTTGGGCAGAGCGAAACAACCTCTCTTATGCTTCTTTCCAGGATTTGTCTTCTCGCCGTGAGGTCTATGACATTATCAAAGGCCATGTGGAACAGGTCAACCGGGACTTGGCACAGGAAGAGATGGTCGCGGGCTCTCAGATCACGCGCTTTCTGTTGCTGCCCAAGATGCTGGATGCCGATGACGGAGAACTGACCCGCACCAGCAAGGTCCGTCGCAGCTTCATTGCAGAGAAATACGCGTCCCTGATTGATGCCCTATATGACCCGTCGGCCAAGACAGGATCAATCAAAAGCGAGATCACGTTCGAGGATGGGCGCAAGGGAATGCTGGAGGCCACCGTCGATATTTATGAGGCGACACAGACCCCACCCAGCCATACCTCAACAAAAGTGGCGCAGAGTAAGCGACGTGCCAAAAGGAGATGTCAGGGTGAGTGATAGCCTAGCGCAAGAAACCAATTCCGGCCCATCGCGCAGCGTGCTTGCGCACCAATCACGTATCGGGGACGTCCTTTTGAAGGTCGAGAACATCACGCTGCGCTTTGGCGGGGTGAAGGCGATCAACGGCGTATCCTTTGACATTCGCAAGGGTGAGGTTCGTTCTATCATCGGGCCGAACGGGGCCGGTAAATCCTCCATGCTGAACTGCATCAACGGTTTTTATCAGCCGCAGGAAGGATCGATCTGGTATCAGGGTAAAACCTACAGCCCGATGCGTCCCTATGATGCCGCATCCAATGGTATCGCCCGCACATTCCAGAACATTGCCCTGTTCAAGGGGATGACGACCCTGGACAACATTATGACCGGGCGCATTCTGAAGCAGAAGGCAAGCCTGCTGGAACAGGCGTTTTACATCGGACGCGGCCGGTCTGAGGAAATTGAGCACCGGGAATTTGTCGAAGACATTATCGACTTCCTGGAGATCCAATCGATCCGCAAGACACCCGTCGGGCGCCTGCCTTATGGCCTGCAAAAGCGGGTTGAATTGGGCCGCGCCCTGGCAGCCGAGCCAACACTGTTGCTGTTGGATGAGCCAATGGCCGGGATGAATGTTGAAGAAAAAGAGGACATGTCCCGTTTCATCATCGATGTGAACGATCACTTTGGCACGACCATCGCGCTGATCGAACACGATATGGGCGTCGTCATGGACCTGTCGGACCGGGTTGTGGTTCTGGACTATGGGTCGCTGTTGGCAGATGGAACCCCCGATGAGGTCCGGGGCAATCAGGCAGTTATCGACGCCTATCTGGGCGTGGCGCACGACTGATGCGAGGGGGATCGGTATGATTGAGGCATTCGCAAATATTCTGGGCATCGACCCTTTCGAGATTTGGTTCTTTCTGGAAGTGCTGATCAGCGGCCTGATGGCCGGGGTGATGTATTCCCTGGTCGCATTAGGATTTGTCCTGATCTTCAAGGCCTCCAGCGTTTTCAATTTCGCCCAGGGCGTCATGGTGCTGTTCGCCGCGCTTAACTTTGTGGGCTTCATCGATCTGGGTGTTCCCGCTTGGTTGTCTTTCCTGATGACCGTCGGGGTGATGATCATTCTGGCCTTCGCCATTGAACGGGTTGTGCTGCGCCCATTGGTGAATCAGCCCCATATTTCCCTTTTCATGGCGACAATCGGGATCGGTATATTTCTGGAAGGCTTCGGTGAATTGATCTGGGGATCAAACGTCAAACCACTGGATATCGGAATCCCCAACGATGCCGTCTTTATGGGTGAGGCAATGATCCAGGAAGCCGATATGTTCGCCGCCGTTGTGGCCAGCATTCTAGTGGCAGTTCTGGCACTGTTTTTCCATTATACCCGCATCGGTCGGGCGTTGCGCGCGGTGGCGGATGATCACCAGGCGGCTCTTTCTGTGGGAATTCCCTTGAATACGATCTGGGTCATTGTCTGGTCCGTTGCCGGTTTTGTCGCGCTGATTGCGGGCATCATGTGGGGATCGAAGCTGGGGGTTCAGTTCTCCCTCTCCGTCCTGGCGCTCAAGGCCCTGCCTGTGCTGATCCTGGGGGGCTTCACCTCCATTCCTGGTGCCATCATCGGGGGCTTGATCATTGGGGCGGGCGAAAAACTGTCCGAAGTCTATATCGTCGATTTCATTCAAACATTCGACCCGACCTTCTCAGGCGCGATTGAAGAATGGTTCGCCTATATCCTTGCCCTGGCCTTCCTGTATTTCCGACCACAGGGGCTGTTTGGCGAAAAAATTATTGAGCGGGTGTAAGGGGAAAATTCACTATGTTCTATCGTGAGGCCGGACAGTTCAAAACCACCTATGCCGCCGATCAACAGATGCTGCCGATTCCGCTGGATCGGAATTTCATGATTGCCCTGATTGTGTTCGCGGTTGTGATCGTGCCCATGATCGGATCGCAATATTGGCTGGAATCCATCCTGATCCCGGTTCTGATCCTGACCATCGCCGCTTTGGGGTTGAACATCCTGACGGGCTATGCCGGACAGTTGTCCCTGGGAACCGGGGGCTTTATGGCGGCGGGCGCCTATATGTCGTACAAGATCGCAACCAATATGCCGGAATTCATGCCGATCTGGGTGCCTGTCATTGCTGGTGGCTTCTTTGCCGCCGCGATAGGGATTGTGTTTGGCATACCGTCCCTTCGGATCAAAGGCTTCTATCTGGCGGTCGCCACCCTGGCGGCACAGTTCTTTCTGATCTGGGCGTTTCAGAAAATCGGCTGGTTTGTAAATGACTCGATTTCCGGCGTTCCCTCCACCCCCCCCAGTTCACTATTCGGCTATGGCGTGACCGGGGCCACGGCCCTGCCGGAGGCGAAGTATCTCTTCGTGCTGGCCTTTACCATCGTGCTGGCGGTCATCGCGCGGAATCTGGCCCGAGGCCGGATCGGGCGATCCTGGATGGCGATCCGCGACATGGATATCGCCGCAGAGCTGATCGGTATCAGACCTTTGCAAACAAAGCTCAGCGCCTTCGCCATCAGTTCTTTTTATTGCGGCATTGCCGGCGCGCTGTGGTCCTTCTGCTATATCAATACGGTGGAGCCGTCAGCCTTTTCCATCACGCGGTCGTTCCAGATCCTGTTTATGATCATTATTGGTGGTCTGGGCTCCGTTCTGGGGGCGTTTCTGGGCGCGGCCTTTATCTTCCTGTTGCCCATTTTTCTGAACAATGCGCCGGCTTGGGTTGGTCTGGAACTGAGGACAGATACCGTCACCCATATCGAATTCATGGTCTTTGGCGCGCTGATCATCTTCTTCCTGATCGTGGAGCCCCATGGGCTGGCCCGCCTGTGGCGCATCGCAAAGGAGAAATTGAGATTATGGCCATTTCCTCACTAACAGAGGCGATGTGAATGAGCCGGCGAAAAGTCCGGCCCTGCCATGAAAACCCAAACCCTCGGGGATAAGAGGGCGCTAGAAAAAACCAAACAAGGAGAAACGTCATGTTGGTGAGTAATGTTGTGAAGAATAGCCCAAGAGCCTTGATGGGCTTGGCGCTTGGGACAATCCTGGGGGTCAGTGCCTTTGCCGCTGGCACCGCATCGGCACAAGAACAGGTCATTCCGTCCCTGGTCTATCGCACCGGCCCTTATGCGCCGGGTGGTATTTCCTTGGCAGATGGCTATGCGGATTATTTCACCCTGATCAATGAACGCGACGGCGGCATCAATGGCGTCAAATTCAAGGTCACGGAATGTGAAACCGGCTACAGCACCGACCGCGGCGTCGAATGCTATGACCGAACCAAAAATGAGGGCGGCGGGGCCACGGTTTATAGCCCCTGGTCCACCGGTATCACCTATGCGCTGATTGAAAAGGCAACCCAGGACAAGATCCCGGTCCTGTCCATGGGCTATGGCCGTACCTCAGCGGCGGATGGTCGATACTTCCCGTACATCTTCAACTTCCCGTCAACCTACTGGAATCAGGCAACCGCCATCGTTCAGTATATCGCCAATCAGGAAGGCGGGATTGAAAAGCTGAAGGGCATGAACTTTGCCTATATCTATCTGGATCACCCCTATGGGAAGGAGCCGCTGCCGACCATGGATGTCATGGCCGCCAAATTCGGCTTCTCCTTTGACCGGTATCCAGTTCCGCCCGCATCGATGACAGAACAGAAATCGATCTGGCTGAAAATCCGTCGTCAACGCCCGGACTATGCCATCATGTGGGGCTGGGGCGCGATGAACGGCACGGCTGTGAACGAAGCCGCCAATATCAATTTCCCGATGGACAAGTTTATCGGCAACTGGTGGGCCGCGGGTGAAGACGCCGTAGAAGCCGCTGGTCAAGGGGGCATTGGCTATAAGGCAGCAACCTTCCACGGGGCCGGTGACGATTATGATGTCTACAACGATTTGAAAAAATACGTGTATGACACCAATAAATTCGCCGGGAATGGCGATCAGTGGGGCCGTGTACTGTACAATCGCGGCGTCGCCAATGCGATCTATGTCGTGGAAGCTCTGAAGATCGCCCATGCAAAATATGGCACGGGCGTGATCACGGGTGAACAAATGCAATGGGCGCTGGAAAACCTGAACCTCACCGATGCAGACATTGCAAAGATTGGGGCTGCGGGTCTGGTGCCTGCCGTCAGCGTCACCTGCGCCAATCATGAAGGGCAGAACCCAGCAGTTCTGATCCAGCAATGGGATGGCAAGGAATACAAGATCATCACCGACTGGATCCCGGCTATGGCGGACCTAACCCGGCCGATCTTGGAAGAAGAAGCCGCGAACTATGCCAAAGAGCAGGGCATCACCGCCCGCAGTTGCTCTTAAGGCATTGTGACACAGTAGCCAAACGGTAAGCCGAACAGGGAGAGACCCGATGAGCGTACAGGCACAGGATCTTGCAGAGAAACCCGCAACAGCGGAAATTCTGCTACAGATCAATAATGTGGAAGTGATTTACGACCACGTGATCCTGGTGCTCAAGGGTGTCTCCCTCTCGGTGCCGAAGGGGGGGATCGTCGCCCTGCTGGGCGCCAATGGCGCTGGCAAAAGCACGACACTGAAATCAATCTCCAACCTGTTGCGCGCCGAACGCGGCGAGGTCACCAAGGGCAGCATCGAATTGGCGGGCGAGAAAGTCCACCAGATGACCGCCAATGATCTGGTCAAGCGGGGCTGTGTGCAGGTGATGGAGGGGCGTCATTGCTTCGAGCATCTGACGATCGAGGAAAACCTGCTGACCGGAGCCTATACACGCGGCGGCGGGTCAGAAATCAAGGCAGACCTGGAAAAGGTTTATGACTATTTCCCGCGCCTGCGTGAACGGCGCAAAAGCCAGGCGGGCTATACATCCGGTGGGGAGCAACAGATGTGCGCCATCGGGCGGGCGCTGATGGCAAAGCCCAAGCTGATCCTGCTGGACGAGCCCTCCATGGGCCTGGCCCCGCAATTGGTAGAACAAATCTTTGAAATCGTAAAAAAGCTGAATGAGCAGGAGGGGGTTACCTTCCTGCTGGCCGAACAGAACACCAATGTCGCCCTGCGCTATGCCGATTACGGCTATATCCTGGAAAGCGGACGTGTTGTTATGGACGGCAAGGCCGACGCCCTCCTCTCCAATGAGGATGTAAAAGAATTCTATCTGGGCCTCTCCACAGAAGGCCGCAAAAACTTCCGCGAAGTAAAACACTACAAACGCAGGAAACGGTGGCTGTAAGCGATAGGAACTTTCAGTGATGCAAATTGATCAAGGGTTACTTCAAATTGCGTTAATTTTCATTCCGGGTCTATTATGGGCTTCAATTGAAAAGAAGTATGCATCTAAAGGTATGTTAAGTATCACTTGGTTTGTTATGAGAACCTTCCTTTTCGGCGTTTTAAGTTACGCAATTCTCATTGCAATTTTTCTAATGTTTGGGATCCAATCAGATTTGGTTACTAGTTCTGCCACGCAAAGCGATGTAATACCAAACGTGCACCTTCAAGATGCAATTCTTGCGACAGTTGTTAGTTTTCCATCAAGTATTCTTTGGCTTTACATCCAAAATTACAAAATCCTAACAAAATTATTGCAGGCGATTGGTGCTACAAAAACTTTCGGTGAAGAAGATCTCTGGGATTATATCTTCAACAGCGCCAACAAAGGCGTGGTGGAGTATGTACACGTTAGAGATTTCGATAAAGAGTTGGTTTATAGTGGTTGGGTTATGTTATTCTCAGAAACGGATAAGCTGCGTGAATTGCACCTAAAGAACGTGGAAGTTTCTGATTTTTCAGGAAATACATTGTATGAAATGCCTTGGGTCTACTTAGCCCGTGAACCATATGACGTAACTATAGAATTCCCCAGAAGAAATGGTTAAAAGGAGCAACTCATGTCGTCACTACGAAATCAAGCCTCTGATAAGAACGGTGTTTTCTTAGAAGGTTACAAATCACGAGGTGGCAAGATGGGAACTGTCGTTAACTCGAATCGACCGGCCTCTCCTCCACCAATTAAAATTGATCATAAGCAGGAACCTGCAGCCAAAACAAAATGACAAATTTTTTCGATTCGCTTGAGACCGACAGCACCGATGCCCGCACTGCCCGACAATTGGCGCAATTGCAGGATCAGGTCGCCCTGGCACAGGCCAAAGCTCCATATTTTGCGGAAAGTCTGAAGGGTGTTGATGCGGACAGCCTGACCAGCCTTGAAGCCTTAGCCGCCCTTCCGGTGGTGCGAAAATCGGACCTGATGGACCATCAGCAATCCAATCCGCCCTTCGGCGGCATGACAGCAACCCCGTCAGCGGATCTGGCGCGGCTGTATATGTCACCCGGCCCGATCCTGGACCCGGACGGTCATGCCCCGAATTTCGATTGGTGGCGCTTTGGGCGGGCCGCCTGGGCAGCGGGTTTGCGCAAGGGGGATCGGGTCGCGAATTGCTTTTCCTATCACCTGACCCCGGCGGGGCGCATGTTTGAAGAAGCCGCCCATGCCTGTGGTGCCGCCGTGATCCCCTGCGGCGTTGGCAATACCGAGGCTGTGGTCCAGGCCATGGCGTTATTAAAAGCCACCGCCTATTCCGGCACGCCCGACTATCCCAAGGCGCTGTTTGAGAAGGCCGTTGAATTGGGGTTGGACCTGTCTGGCGTTAAAACTTTGATCGTAGGGGCAGGTCCGTTGTTCCCGTCGATGCGACAGGACTATCACGACCGGGGATTGGTCTGTCTGCAAACCTATGGCACCGCTGATCTGGGCAATGTCGCCTATGAAAGCAAGGCGATGGAAGGTCTGATCACCGATGAAGGCGTGATCGTTGAAATCGTGCGCCCCGGCACCGGTGATCCCGTGCCAGAGGGTGAAGTTGGAGAGGTTGTTGTCACCCTGTTGACCAACCGGGACTATCCGCTGATCCGCTTTGCGACCGGCGATTTGTCTGCAGTGATGAATGGCACCAGCCCCTGCGGCCGCACGGCGCCCCGCATCAAAGGCTGGATGGGCCGTGCCGATCAAACCGCTAAAATTCGGGGCATGTTCGTGCGCCCCAGCCAGGTTGCCGAAATTGTTTCCCGCCACACGGAAATTACCAAGGCACGGATCGTGATCTCTTCTGATTCAGCAAAAAAAGACATCATGACCATACGATGTGAAGCAACGGGCGATCTGGATGCCGCCCGGCTGGCAGAAACGGTGCAGAGCGTCACAAAGCTGCGCGGTACCGTTGAGGTGGTAGAACCCGGCACCCTGCCCAATGATGGCAAGGTGATTGACGACACGCGGGATTTTTCCGCGTAAAGCGGGAGCGGTATTTAAAAAAAGGTTTTTATTAAAACAATGGCCTTGATTCGGCTGGTTGCAACGGCAGGACTTGAACCTACATCTTTCCGCCCGTATGTTCCATTTGGCAATAGACACTACGTAGATAGCAGAAGCTTTATCCAGTTAAGCTACGTTGCAATATATTTACTCCGAAGAAACCACTTTCAATTTCGGCTTGCCTTTCCGTTTAGCACGGGCAGATTGTTCACGTTGTTTGTGAGCAATATCATCAAGTTTTTCTTGCGCATATGGAGCGGCGGCTTCAATCAAACCATCTAGGTGATACAAATTTGTCTTACTTCCTTTCCCAAAAATTCGTCGTTCTTCACGACGAATAAGGCCCCCTTTTTCGAGCGATGCAATTCGTCTTTGAACAGTTCTTGGGTCAATACCGATTGCATTAGCTATAGTCTTCTTTGATGGGTGAGGTTTGTTTTCCTCCGTCCACCAATAACTAGCCAAGTGAAGGATGATGTTTATATCAACCGCATCCAATCCCAGAGCTTGCTGTCGCTCAATAATGATACTTGGGATGGCAGTCCATCCAGCATTCATAAGTGGCTTCGACCACTTTTTTTCATTAACCTTTAACTGGTCTGTTTCATGTTTTTGAACATCCTCTTTTTTTGTCGCCATTGTTTTGTTCCTTCTTCTGACTTTGTTAAAATCCTATATGTGTCCATCACCAACAAAATGCAAACTATACCGGGAGGCAACAGTGTCTAGGGCCCCTAAATAATTAGAGATTAGCTTAGGAATGTCTACGCTAGTTACGTCTGCATAGAATCGCGTATACTTCGCGAGGCACCGACGCCTCTCACCGGGAGACACTTAAGTCTCCGAGGGCCTAGACAATGATGTCTACTGGTAGGAGGCACTGGTGTCTAGGGGCTATTCCAAAAAAACTTCAATTTAATACTCGCCAGAGAATTTTGCCGCACTGCTATAGCTAAATTCAGCTTTATAAATGTATCTCTAAATTTACACAGCAACGCTACCGCCATCAAATGAGAACTCGTACCTCGGTCAGTTATTGCCAGCCTTAGTTTGGGACAAAAGGGCCGTTGGTAGCTGCAGCATTTAAGTCTAAGCTGATGTCCGATCAAACTGGCCCTCCAATTGAAAGACGACAATGTCCAGTCCGACCGATCTTCAGGAACAGATGACCCGATGGCGTCACGACCTGCATGCCCACCCTGAATTCGGATTCAGTGAGAAGCGTACCGCCGCCTTTGTCGCCGCGAAACTGCGCGAATTCGGATTGGATGATGTCACCGAAGGGGTTGGCGGGACAGGCGTTGTTGGTACTTTGAAACGGGGCACCGGCAACCGTGCGATTGCCTTGCGGGCCGATATGGATGCGCTGCATATCACCGAACAGGGCAGCCTGCCCTATAAGTCGACCCATGACGGCTATATGCATGCCTGCGGTCATGATGGGCACACCATCATGCTGTTGGGCGCGGCCAAGACCCTGACCCAGCAGGAAGGGTTTGATGGCACGATCCGGTTTATCTTCCAGCCAGCGGAAGAATGGGGCCAAGGCGCGATAGCAATGATCAACGATGGCCTATTGGATCGCTTCCCGTTCGAAGAAATTTACGGTCTGCACAATATGCCAGGCTATCCGATCGGCCAATTTGTGACGAAGCCGGGCGCGATCATGTCTGCGGAAGATGTTTTTGAAATCACCCTGCGAGGCGTCGGGGGCCATGCGTCCAGACCGCATTCTGGCAGTGAAACACTGGTCGCCGCCTGCGCCCTGGTCACCAATCTACAAACCATCGTCTCTCGACGGGTCGATCCAACAGCAGTCGCGGTGGTATCGGTTACTGAATTGACCACCGACGGCACCCGCAATGTCCTGCCAGGCCAGGCACAAATCCGGGGTGATGCCCGCAGCTTTGACCCAGCCGTCAGCGCACAGATCGAAAAGCAGATGCGCCTGATCGCCGAAGGGACGGCGCTCTCCTATAATGTCAGTGTCGACGTCAATTATGCCCGGGAATTCATCTCTCTGTTGAATGACGAGGCCCTGACCCAGGAAGCCCTGAATGCGGCCAGGGATGTGCTAGGGTCGGATGCCGTTATGATTTCCGACGAACCCATCACCGCGTCAGAAGACTTCGCCCAGTTCCTGCGCCATGTGCCAGGATGCTTTGCCTTTCTGGGCAATGGGGAGGACTCCCTGCCACTGCACAACCCCAACTATGATTTCAACGATGCCAGCCTGACCGCCGGGGTCGCATTCCACACCGCCATCGCCCGCCGTCGCCTGCCCCTAGCGACCCCACGAGCCTAAAACACTTTCTTAGCTTTCGCGATTGCGCCAGAGCAAAGCCTGCGCAAACAGGCTCGAGTGCGACGACGTATTTACTGAAAAAACAGTTGGTAAGAGTATCATGTGTGAGCTCCTGCGAGCGCATGATGCTCTAACGCACGACGCGGGATATATTCAGGTGGGTGCCCTGGGGATCGCGATAATGATAATCGCCCCAACAAGACAAATAACAGCGCCGGTAATATCCCAGCGATCCGGTTTGATACCTTCGACAAGCCACAACCAGACAAGGGAGCATACAATATAGACCCCGCCATAAGCTGCGTAGGCGCGTCCAGCGGCGACGCTGTCGACCAGCGTCAACAGATACGCAAATAAGGCCAGGGATGCGATCCCCGGCAGAACCCACCAAATTGTCTTGTCGAGGCGCAGCCACGCCCAAAATGCGAAACATCCTGCGATTTCAGCAATAGCCGCGCCAATATAGGCAACGAGAGTCGGCATGTTGATTGTTTCTCCTTACAGCGATTACTATCAGAACCGACGCAGGCGTTATGGGCAGGGCTTCCGGCTAGCAGAGACCCTGCGCCACCTTAATCCGGTCAAGAAATGATGGCATATGGGGCCTATCTCCGCACGACTGAGAAACCATTTCGCAATTAGGCGTTTTTCCAGTTGAAAGTCAAAGGGGCTTCCCGAAAGGCAAAACGATCCAGATGAGACGCAAGTACATCTTGCAATGCATCTCTCTGCCCCGTTTCACTGGCTTCGATCCGACATTCCAGATGCGCTGGATGGGCGGTCAGGATTACGGTTGCATCCTGTGACCAAGACCCGCTGCGGCCATCTTTCGGGAAAGTGATCCGCCCTTGCCCGGATGTGAAGTCGACCGTCAATTTATGCGCCCAGTGCTTGCATAATTGCTGCAGATACCGGCTGCCGTTTTCGGTTGGTATTTCGGTGGTGCTGATGGTTTGCATAGTTATATTCTCCTGAGTTTGGGGCTCTGCGTCCAAGCCGTGACGACGGCGCAGGGTGTCTTGAAGTGTCGCTCTCATCACAACCGCTCAATCCGCTGGGCTGTTTCGTCCAGAATTCCCGCGACCGTGTGCAGCATGTCTTTATCCACATCATCATTGCCCAGTCGGGATCGTATGACGCGTCGCAAATTCTCTATGGCCCGGCGCACCGGCCCGCCATCCATCCGTTGATGGGTTTCTCGCATCGCAGACATACGGGCAATGATCCCGTCAATTTCCTTTACACTGGCTGTGATTTCCAGCGTCCCCTGATCTGTGAGGGAAAATGCCTTGCGAGATCCCTCGGACTCCAACTCAGAAATCAGGTCCATTTCCTGCAACAAAGTCAGAGTTGGATAGACCATACCAGGGCTGGGCGCATAAGCCCCGCCCGTCATGGCCTCAATCTCGCGGATCAAGTCATAGCCATGGCGCGGAGTTTCCGACAACAGCTTCATCAGCAACAGGCGTAATTCGCCCGAATCAATGACCCGATGGCGACCATGGCGACGTTGATGTCCACCACCATGGTCGCGCTCATGATGATCTTTGCCAATAAAGTCATTGTCGTGGGCACCATGCCCTCTTCCGCGGCCAGATCGTCCACCTGGATGACGGGATCGCCCTTCAATAGGATTATTCATTTTTCTCTCCAATCTATTTTAGATAAGTTAAGATATATCATGAGTCTTTTAAAATACAAGAAACGTCGAGCAGAATTTTTGATTCAAGCATCACAAATGGCACTCTGCATCCGGTGAAAATTGCTCTTGCGCTGGGTGGAATGCCTGCTCAGGATGCGTCAGAAACATCGATAGGGTTCTGCTATGTCAAACTGGGATTTGTTGTTGCCGTTCCTTGCCGCCACTGTGGTTTTTGCGCTTATTCCCGGACCGGCACTGCTCTATACCGCCGCCCAGACATTAGCGCATGGTCGACGCGGGGGATTTATGGCGGCATTGGGTTTGCAAATCGGGGGATTGTTCCACGTTGCCGCCGCCGCATTGGGATTATCAGCCCTGCTGGCCGTGGTGCCGACGCTCTACACCGCGTTGAAGATCGTGGGGGCATTGTACCTTGTCTATATGGGGATATCGATTATCCGCACCAGACTTGCCACAGAAGAGGGCAATCCAGGAACCCTGAACGGCAAACTCCGGAAGCAGGGACGCTCCGCCTTTATACAAAGCATGTCGGTGGAGATGTTGAACCCCAAGACGGCCATGTTCTTTGTTGCCTTCCTGCCACAATTTGCAGACCCCAGTGCCAGTTTCCCGATCTGGCTCCAGATGTTGATCCTTGGGATTATTGTGAACCTGGCTGTCACCTTTGCGGATGTCGCCGCCGTCTTTCTGACCAACGCGGTAATGGCAGGCCTGCGCAAGGGACGGCACACGATGCGCATCGCCCGATGGGCCGGGGGGTCCATTCTGATTGGGTTGGGAGTCAATCTAGCGATCACGCAACGGTGAAGATTTGCCCTTAAAATGCCTTAATTGAACCTCTACAAAACCCTGTTTGCCACCCAATATCTAAACTGCTGAGACCTCCCCTCTCACCGGGGCGCCCCCAAACTGCCCCGGGACGACCTTCAACAGGTCGTTGCAACCGCGATAGACGGCCGTCGATACCCCCCCATCGGCGGCCGTCGTTTTTTGTGGTATCCCTTATTTACATTCGCTATCCAAGTGGCGTGATCCAATAAACCCCGACAGTGTGACGGCAGAATGATCAATGCGCCATATTAAGCCCCAGGATTATACCGGAACGCGCCCCTGGGATGCGCTGGATATCGAAACAATCGATACCGCCACCATTCGGCTGCATTGGACGGACCAGGCCTATATCTGGCATGTCAATGACGGGCCGGAGGTTTTCGTGTTGCTGGACGGGTCTCTGCGCATGCATTTCCGCCATCCCGATGGCCGGGAAGACAGCCTGATGATGGAACCCGGCGACATTGTGCATTGCCAGGCTGGAGATGCCCACAAGGCGGAACCCTTAACCGCCTGTCGCATTCTGGTGGCGGAACGTGCAGGGTCAATTTAACCTAAAATGACTGCACAGCCTCGCCATCTTGATTGACAGGTACCACGCTGCACCGCACGCTAATTCTGGATGGGAGTGACAGGGACCATGGGACTGGTGCACGGGACAACAATCGCCATCGATGGATGCGGCATTTTGCTGCGCGGCGCATCGGGTGCGGGAAAATCTGACCTGGCTCTGCGCCTGATTGATGCGGGCGCCGAACTGGTTGCAGATGATCAAACTGCGCTGACTGTCGATAAGGGCATTCTATACGCCCAGGCGCCAGATCAATTACGTGGACTGCTGGAAGTCCGGGGTATTGGCATAATGACCCTGCCCTATCGCAATCGCTGTGCCTTGGCCCTGCTGGCCGATCTGACATCTGGTCCGATTGATCGGCTGCCGAGCCCTGACCAGGATATTATTGAGGGGGTGAGCCTGCCCTGCCTGACAATTAACCCTTTTGAGATCTCTGCACCCATCAAGCTGAAACTTGCCTTGCACCATGGCTTTGGGGTGCCGGCATGACTGAGACGCCCTCTGCGAACGCCAATAATCGGGCTGATCTTGTGCTGGTAACCGGCATGTCGGGGGCAGGACGCTCCACGGCCCTGGCGGTGCTGGAGGATTTGGGGTTTGACGCGGTTGATAACCTGCCGCTCAGCCTGCTGCCACGCCTGGCCCAGTCGATACGCGAGAATCCCAGCGCCTCACCGGTCGCAATTGGGGTTGATATCCGCAATCGAGATTTCGGCATTGCCAGCCTTCAGGCGGAAATTGATACATTAAAGATGGCCGACGGCCTGAAGGTTACAACCCTGTTTCTGGATTGCAGCGACGATGAATTGCTGCGGCGCTTCACCGAAACCCGCCGCCGCCATCCCCTGGCTGCGGATCGCCCGGTCGCTGACGGCATTCGCATGGAACGGGAGGCGATCCTGCCTCTGGCGTCCCATGCCGATATGATGATCGATTCCACAGGGCTGACCGTGTGGGATTTCAAACAGCGGATGACATCCCTGTTTGCCGATGGCAGCCCAGTTGGGGCGGCGATCACGGTGATGTCCTTTTCCTTTCGCCGGGGTGTCCCCAGAGAGGCCGATATGGTTCTGGATGTGCGGTTTCTGAAAAACCCGCATTATGAGCCGACATTGCGGGATTTGACCGGCCTGGACCCAAAAGTGGGCGCGGCGATTGAAGCCGATCCAGATTGTGCGGGTTTCCAAAAGGACCTGCAGACATTATTGACCCGCGTGCTGCCGCGCCAGGAAGCCGAAGGAAAAAGTTATCTAACGATTGCATTTGGCTGTACAGGGGGCAAACATCGGTCTGTCTATATGGCAGAACAGCTTGCAGACTGGCTGACACAGCAAGGACGACCGGCCTACCGCTTTCACAGGGATATGCCAGCAAATGCCGACGGTGAAACCCCAACGGCACAGATAAACCACACTACGGATCAAAACGGGGCGAAAAAGGGATAACGCATGATTGGATTGGTCTTGGTCACCCATGGGGGGCTCGCGCGGGAATTCGTGTCGGCCATGGAACATGTTGTCGGGGCGCAACAGAACGTCACGGCCATTTGTATCGGCCCCGACGATGACATGGAACGCCGCCGGGTCGATATCCTGGAAGCGGTTAAAGCAGTCGATACCGGAGAGGGTGTCGTCGTCCTGACCGATATGTTTGGGGGCACACCGTCTAATCTGGCGATTTCGATCATGGATCAGGCCAAGGTTGAGGTTATTGCGGGCCTGAACCTGCCGATGCTGATCAAATTGGCGAAGGTGCGCCAGACGGAAAGCCTGGAGGCGGCGGTCGAACAAGCCCAGGATGCCGGCACGAAATACATAAACGTCGCCAGCAAGCTGCTGGGATGAGCGATGCCACATTAACGATTTGCAACAAGCGTGGCTTGCATGCCCGCGCTGCTGCAAAATTTGTGCAGACCGCGGAACGATTCGATGCCCATATCGAGGTATCCAAGGACGGTCAGACCGTAACGGGGACGTCCATCATGGGCCTTATGATGCTAGCCGCATCCAAAGGAACAACGATTAGCATCCGTGTCTCCGGTCCGGAGGCGAAAGCGGCAATGGATGAAATCACCGCCCTGGTCAATGCCGGCTTTTACGAGGAGACCTGACCTGCAATGTCGGTGAAAATGCCGCAGCATATTCTGACCGGAGTTGGGGTTTCCCCCGGTGTCGCCTTTGGGTTTGCGGCACAGATCGATGCGACGGGGATGGCTGTTTCCGAACACAGGATCATGGATGCCGACATTCCAGACGAGGTTGAGCGACTGGAAAAAGCGGTTCGCAAGAGCCGTCGGCAAATTTTGGCTTTGAAGAGAATACGTGGGCGCGTCACGGACAACACGGCCGAGGGATTGAATGAAATTCTGGAAGCCCATGTCCAGATGCTGCAAAACTCGCGCCTTGTGCGGGGGGCGCGGCAGCGTATCGAATCCGACCGCCTGAACGCCGCTGCCGCTATGAAAGCCGAAAGTGATGCGGTGATAACCGGGTTTCAGGCGATGGATAATCCCTATATCGCCGCCCGGGCGGAGGATGTGCGAGAAGTATCCCATCGGGTGCTGCGCAACCTGATGGATGTGCCCAAGAATGCCTATGCCGCTGCCGAGAAGGGCGCGATCATGCTGGCGGAATCGATCAGCCCTGCTGATACCGCCCTGATGGATCCAACCCGGATCAATGGCTTCGCCGCAGAGCAGGGCGGCGCGCAGGGTCATACCGCCATCATGGCGCGGTCCCTTGGAATCCCAGCCGTCCTTGGGCTGGCCGGTGCAGCCTCTGTCCCTGCCGGCACACCTGTGATCCTGGATGGCGGCGAAGGGGTTGTGATTGCCAACCCCACGCCAGATACCGAGGCGCGCTATCGCGAGAAACGCGCAAAACAGCTGCGCGAGCAACAGCGTCTGGAAACCCTGATCGGGGAAAGTGCCGCAACACGCGATGCGGTTATCATCTCTCTGGAGGCCAATCTGGAATTACCCCGGGAAGGGATCATCGCCCACCGACTGGGTGCAGATGGCATTGGCCTGTTTCGTACAGAATTCATGTTCATGAACCGCACCCTGCCCCCCAGCGAAGACGAACAGTTTGAAAGTCTTGCCACCGTCATTCGCGCCATGGCGGGCCGCCCCGTTACCATTCGCACGATGGATGTAGGGGGGGAAAAGCTGGCCTATTCCCTGGGGGATGATCTTACCCCATCGCCCAATCCGGCACTGGGCCTTCGCGCCATACGCCTGTCCCTGAAACGCCCAAGACTATTGGAAACACAGCTTTGCGCCATTCTGCGCGCAGGGGCATTGGGCCCGGTTCGCATCCTGCTGCCAATGATCACAACAGCCGGTGAAGTTCGCACCGTTCGTGATATTTTGCACCGCATGGTCAAGCGCCTGAAACGTCGGGGCGTCGCTATCGCTGATCCGGTGCCACCACTTGGGGTGATGATTGAGGTGCCCGGCGCCGCCCTGGCCGCTGACTCCCTGGCGCAAGCCGCAGATTTCTTTGCCATTGGGACAAATGATCTGACGCAATATACGCTGGCCATCGACCGCACCGATGATCAGGTCGCGCATTTGTACAACCCGCTGCATCCCGGCGTTTTGCGACTGATGGATTTTGCCATTCAGGCCGCATTGCGCGCGCGCATCCCGGTATCAGTTTGTGGGGAAATCGCGGGCGACCCGAAGTTCACCGCCCTTCTGATCGGCCTTGGCGTGCGGGATTTGTCGATGGCGACGACAAGCCTGCTGCAAGTAAAAAATCGGGTTCGGCAGATTGAATTCACCGCAGCGGCTGCCCGCGCCCGCATGATTATGGAAAGCCATGATAGCGGCCGAATTCGCATGTTGCTGGAAGATTTGAACGGCATCGCACAGGGTTAGAATCGACCTTCGACTCCGGTCTGGTTGATTGTATCGAATATGACAATTCTGATAACCCAACCAACCCCTTGCGCCGAAAGGCCAAAAAAACTGGCCTTGATTTCTTTTCAAAGCGCTGGATACTGTGGCCACATTAAGGCAGCGTTCAATCTGAGTTGTGACGCGATCTAAGACTCATGGGCAGGGAGAGTGCATCCGATGCATGGTTTCAAGCAAGTTTTCAATGTGAGAAAATTCGTCAAGTCATGCATGGTCGCAACGGTATTTGCGGCGTCTTTTTCCGTCTCAGGCATTGCACAGGCCTGCCTTAGCACGGTCGCCCCGAAACACACATTGGCCCTGTCGGTGCGGACCTTGCAGTCGGATATGATGGTTGCCGCTCTGTCTTGTAACGAGCGCGATCACTACAATGCCTTTGCGATCCGGTTTCGCCCGGAAATACAAAAACAAGGCGGCGCGCTGAAGAGCTACTTCAAGAGCCTGCACGGCCAGAATGCGACACGGGAAATCAACGCCTATGTGACGGATCTGGCAAATTATGCGGCCGTCCGCCATGCTGAGAACCGCAAGTCCTTTTGTGGCGGCGCAGCCAGCGCTTTCACGGCTCTGTTGGAAGATCCAAACTCGGATATTTACAAAATAGCGCTGGCATATTCGATGCGCGTCTCTCCATCCCTGAAACAGGAAATCGTTCTGGCCGCTGCCAGCGGTGGCTGTGATGTTATCGCCCGGGGCGATATGGTCGCTGCAGACGGCATCACCATTCTGAAATAATCCCCCACGGACAGTTTCCGCCGAAACACAGAAGCCGCCTGGACCCATTGGTTCCGGCGGCTTCTTCATTTTTGAATTGGATTTGGGGGGGAGTTGGCTTCTCCCCCCAGATCGATTTTACGTGCTTCGTCAGGAGGCTGTCAGGTTACGCAGTTCGCGGTTCAGCACCGCCAGCATCGCCAGATCCAACTGTGGCAGGCTGTGCAGTTCCAACAGCAATGTGTCCAGCCGTTCTACCGTATCATTCCGCCGCGCGGACCATTTATCAACAGCGTCGACACCGGCCCCTTCCCTGGCAAGAACGCGGGACGTAATTTCCGACTGCAAGCCCCACAAATCATCAATAATCGCCCCCAGCGCCAAACGGTGCCATTGATTGTCCGACGGAATTCGATTTGCCGCAGACCGCAGCCAATCCAACCCGAACCGGGATCCAACGGTTGAATAAACCCGGCCCACATCCACGACCGGCGCATCGGCCTGACCGGCAAGGCGCACAACATCGCAGGATGAAGACAAGACCTTTAGTTGCGCAACCGACAAGGCCAGATCATCCGGCACACCGTTCTTCTGGAACCGTGCCAGACGTGCAGCCACATCATCCTTGGCGAATTTGGACAGGATTGTATCCAGATTTTCCTTCAACGTGGTCACACCGGGACGATAGGTCTCAATACTGGACTTCATATCAATGGGATGATCGCTGTTGCGCAGGAACCATTCTGTCATCCGTTCAATGGTGCGTTCTGTTTCACGCAACATGCGGATCTGGATCTTGGCATCGGTCTTATTGTCCAGTGCCTCAATTGCAGCCCAGATGCCACGAAGGCTGAAAACCTCCCGAACAACTGTATAGGCACGGGCGATTTCGGATTCGAACCGACCTGTGCGCTGATGCATTTCACTGACAAAGGCGGGGCCGGTCCGGTTGATCATGGAATTCGTCACCGCCGTTGCGATGATTTCCCGACGCAAGCGATGGTTCTGAATTGCATCAGGATAGTGTTCCTGCAGCGCTGTCGGGAAATAGCGGAACAAATCCGCCTCCAGCATCGGGTCGTCCGGCAAATCGGAATCCAGCAATTCGCGATAGGTGATGTTCTTTGCATAGGCCAGGATCACAGCCAGTTCCGGGCGGCACAGTCCTTCTTTCTTCTGCATCCGCTCTGCAATGTCTTCATCATCGGGCAGGAATTCCAGTCGGCGGTTCAAATCCCCGGCCCGTTCCATCGCCCGGATCAAACGCTGGTGACGATCCAAAAGCGTTTCCGCTTGAGACAATTCCACCGACAGCGATTGAGTCTGCTGGTAATTATCACGCAGCACCAGGGCGGAAACTTCGTCGGTCATTTTTTCCAACAGCGTATTGCGCTGCTTTTCCGTCATATCCCCGCGCTGGACGACATCCCCCAACAGAATCTTGATATTCACCTCGTGGTCGGAACAATCCACACCGGCAGAGTTATCAATGGCATCGGTGTTAATCCGCCCACCCAACTGCGCAAACTGAATACGGGATCGGTGGGTCACGCCCAGATTGGCCCCTTCGCCAATGACCTTTGCGCGCACTTCATCGGCATCAACCCGCAGTGCATCATTGGCGCGATCCCCGACATCCGCGTTGCTTTCATCGGTATGTTTCACATAGGTCCCGATACCGCCGAACCACAACAGGTCCACTGGCATCCGCAGCGCCGCCTTAATCAATTGCGCTGGTGGCATCGTATCTTCCGTCACCTCCAGCATTGCCTTCATTTCCGGCGTTAATTTAATCGACTTGGCGGAACGATCAAAAATGCCCCCTCCTTTGGAGATCAGAGAGGTGTCATAATCCGCCCACCCTTTCACCGCATCAAACAAACGTTTGCGCTCAACAAAGGTCTTCTTTGGATCTGGAGTCGGATCAATGAAGATATGCAGATGGTTAAAGGCGACCTTCAGGCAGATATGCTCACTGAGGATCATGCCATTGCCAAAGACGTCGCCGCCCATATCTCCGATCCCAACAACACTGAAATCCTGGGTCTGGGTATCGTGACCAAATTCCCGGAAATGGCGCTTAACCGCTTCCCAACCGCCTTTAGCCGTAATGCCCATCTTTTTATGGTCATAGCCAGCCGACCCGCCCGATGCAAAGGCGTCCCCCAGCCAGAAACCATAGTGTTGCGATATCGCATTGGCAAAATCTGAGAATGTCGCCGTGCCCTTGTCTGCCGCAACCACCAGATACGGGTCATCCTGGTCATGGCGCACGACATGCGCCGGCGGGACGACTTCACCCGTCACCAGATTATCGGTAATGTCCAACATGCCGGAAATGAAGGTCTGGTAACAGGTAATGCCTTCCTGCAGATATGCCTGTCGGTCGGAAGGGGGCGGTGCCTTCTTCAGCACGAAACCACCCTTGGACCCGACGGGCACGATAACAGCATTCTTTACCTGCTGCGCCTTCACCAGGCCCAAGACCTCTGTGCGAAAATCTTCACGCCGGTCGGACCATCGCAGCCCGCCACGTGCAACAAGACCAAAGCGCAAATGCACAGCCTCAAACCGGGGGCTATAGACGAAAATTTCCCGCAACGGCGCAGGCTGAGGGATTTCCAGAATATCCCGGCTGGCGAATTTCAAAGACACATAGGACTTTGGCCGCCCATCGGGTCCAGGCTGATAAAAATTCGTGCGTAGAGTGACCTGGACCATATTCAGGAAACGGCGGATGATCCGATCCTCGTCCAGATTGCTGACATCTTCCAGCGCCGCTTCGATCTGTGCAACATATCCTGCGCACACACCCTCGCGATCCCCTGAGAAATTCGGATCAAAGCGGGTTGTGAACAGTTTCGCCAGATTGCGAACAATGTCGGGATTCTTCGCCAGGGTTTCGGCCATATAGTCCTGAGAGAAGGGAATACCGGCCTGACGCAGATATTTTGAATAGGCACGGCTGATCACCACATCCCGCCATGCCAGTCCGGCAGCCAGGACCAATCGATTAAAGCCATCGCTTTCGACTTCACCCGACAGGACCTGCAGGAAGCTGTCGTGGAAAACCTCGCGAACGCTGGCAAAGTCGATGTCGCGCCCGTCTTTACTTTCCAGAGCGAAATCGTGGAGATACAGGCTGTCCTCTGCATCACTCTCATCGGAGTCAGTCGTGTGGTCTGTGACCAGTCGACCGGGGACATTCTTTGACCCCGCCGGATGGATTTCATACAGCAATTCTTCCATCACCATGACACCCATATTTTCCAGCATGGGCATCACCGCCGAGAGAACCAGCGGCTTATTGGGGCTGTAGATCTTAAAGCGCAGTTGGTTCGCGCCAGCCTCAATCGGGTGATACAGATTGACCTGCGGATTGTTGGTGGCAAGCGCCCGTTCGACATTCTCCAGGTCGTAACAGGCTGTTTGAACATTAAACACTTCGGCATAGGCATGGGGGAAGGCTTCGCGATAGCGATGGAACAGACCCATGCCACGTTCTTCACCCAGATTCTCCACCAGGGCCTGCTGTAGACGATCTTCCCAGGTGCGGGTCACATCAGCCAGATGCTCTTCCAACTCCTTCCGGTCGATGTCAGGCACATCACCGGGTTGGGTCTTGACGATGAATTGCACACGGGTAAGCGGTTCATCGGTCATGAAGGTATAATGCGCGGAAATATGGCCCTTGAATTCCTTGGCCAATTGCCGGCCGATCAGTTTGCGCAGGGATGAAGAGAAGCGGTCCCGGGGCACATAGACCAGGGCGGAGATATAGCGCTGGAATGGGTCTGGACGCAGAAACACAGCAATCCGCTGGCGTTCCTGCAGAAACAGAATGCCCCGCGAAATATCGCTCAACAGATCTACGGAAATCTGAAACAGCTCATCACGTGGATAGCTTTCCAGGACATGGGTCAGCGCCTTTGACGAATGGCCGCCGGGTTCAAAACCAGAGGCTTCAATCACCGCATTGACTTTTTGACGCAACAGCGGGATTTCGCGCGGCGATTGGTTATAGGCGACAGAGGTCAACAGACCGATGAACAGATGTTCCCCGACCACGGCTCCGTCCGCGTCAAACTTCTTGATCGCGATCGTATCCATATGGACACGACGATGAACGGTAGAGCGATTATTGGCTTTGGTGATACGGACCAGATCCGGCGCGCGCATCTGTGCCTGAATCTGGGCCGGCAGAGCCCCCAGATTGCGCAGCCCATCGAAAACAAGGCGTTGCGGGTCCTTCAGGATTCCCAGTCCGCTGTCTTGTACGATGTCCAGTCGCGCTTTTTTCCCGGTGCCGTGATAGTCGATTTCACGGTAGCCCATGAACGTAAAATGGTCATCATGCAGCCATTTCAGGAAGGATGCCGTCTCTGACACCAGGGTTTTATCCATGCCCTTTGGCGGCGTCTTGCTAAGTTGTTTTTCGATCTTCAGGGTCTGCGCCCGCATGTCACGCCAATCCGTGACCGTGGCGCGAACATCTTCCAGGATCGCCAGTATCCCATTCTCAATCGCTTTGAGGACCTCCGGACTGGATTGTTCATCAACTTCGATATGCATGAAGCTTTCGCGCGGAAAGTCTTCTGTTTTGGCCGATTTCGACGGGAAATTCTGGGCCTTGCCTTTTGAATCCCGGTCGACGCCAAAGACCGGGTGAACAACCAGATGCACCGTATACATCTGGCGCGTCAGTTCCATTGTCACACTGTCCACAAGAAACGGCATGTCGTCATTGACGATTTCAATCACCGTATGGGTCGCATGCCATCCGTGTTTTTCAAATCGCGGATTATAGGCGCGTATGCAGGGTTTCCCGGAAGGTCGCTCCTGACCAAATGTCCACATGGAGATCGCGGCACCATACAGATCTTCAGGTTCGCGGTTACAAATGTCTTCCGGTGGGACATTGCGGTAATAGTGTGTGGTGAAGACATGGGCGGGTTCGCGTTGCTCCTTCTTGATGCGATCATCAATCAGGGCGTGTACCTTTTCCAATAGTTCCTGTTTCCGAACGTCGATCCGATCAGCCATAACAAATCCCCCGCATGGTTTCATTCGCACTGTCCGCTGTAAGGAGAAGGGTGACTATCCCCCCACCCAAGCGCGTGACGTATTTTCATTCTCAATAGCTTAGACCTAAAACGCTAAGACGCAAATCCCGTCTGGACCAAACCGATCCAGAACCAAATCCGCATACAGGTTCTTAACGGTGAATTGTTACCGTTCATGTGGCATCCGCAGTGCTTTGAAAATTTGATTTAGACGCCCAGGTCAAATCAGTTCGCGACGAACGACTTCTTCCAATGCCGTTGCAACAGATACGGAAACCGCATCCCCTTCCTTTGCCTTGCGCTCTTTCAAGACGATACGCAGGGCCTGGATATGTTGTTCTATCAAAGACGGCTTTATCGGACGGTTTGGATTTCGTTCAATCATGTAAGAACAAAATGAACTGCCGATCCGGGTGATCAATGGAAAGCCCAAGGTCGTCCCCTGGCCCCGCAGATTGTGTACCCGACGGAACAGTTTGTTTAAGGTTTCTTCATCTTGTGATTTCTTGTAGCTGGACATAAGGGCATCCAATTCGTCCAATTCTTCCCCCAGTATGCCCTCAAATTCCTGAACCACCGCAGCAACGGCCTTGTCTGCACGTCGCATTGCCTCGTCGACAGAAGGCCCGCCGACGGCAGGAACCTTTTTGGCCAGCGATGTCGGCGTGAAAAACTCCGCCTTCTCTTTAGTCTTAGATTGTTTCGGCTCTTCCCCGTCAGCGGTCATGGCCTTTTCTTTCATCCAAGATCTGCATAATCTTCAGGGGCTCGTCGTTCTGCCCCCGAATAGCTTTCATTCGCAGCCCGGCGCCGATCCGGTCCAAAATAATCCCGCCCTACCCGCACAAAGGGGCGTGGGCGTTCCACCAATGCGACAAGGCGCGCATGCAGCGCCTTTGCAGAAACCGGCTTAGACAGAAACTCGGTGATACCAAAATCCCGCGCAGCGATGACGCGGCGCATTTCCGCATATCCTGTCAGCATAATGACATTTACATAGGGATCCGGGCTTTTGGGGTCATTACGCAACAAGTTAACCAATTCAGGCCCCTCGCCCCCATCCATATCCCAGTCGGAAATCACGATATCCGGATTATAGCGACAGGCCGCTTCGAACCCGTCGCGCCCGGACGTCGCGGAAAACACGGACCCGATCCCCAAGGCTTCCAATATATTAGAAACAACGCGGATCATGAACTGGCTGTCATCAACCACAAGCACCCGCAAATTGCGAAAATCATAATTCCTGGCCACAGTAGAATCCCCCATTGACCCTGCTGAACATCGCATCTTAGGGTGCGTTGAGCAGTCCTTATCCAAATATTCATTAACCAAAATATCATACGCCCTAAAAAGAGCCCTGCAAACGGTTTAGTCTTCCCCGAATTAAAGGTGATGCGGCATGACGTTAACCCCCCTGTGGAATGATGGGGTCATCATCTCAATCCATGCTATAGTTGCGATAGGCGCCATGGTGCTGGGCGCATTTCAATTCATTTTGCCAAAGGGTACATCGACCCATCGCGGGATAGGAACCTTATGGGTGTCCCTGATGGCGATCGTTGCCGTAAGCAGCTTCTGGATACATGAGTTCAAGGTCTTTGGACCGTTCAGCGCCATTCACCTTCTATCGATTATTGTGCTTTTCTATTTGTTCAGCGGAATCAGGGCCGCAAGACGGGGCGAAATTACAAAACACAAACACCAGATGACTCAGCTATACCTTTTAGCGCTGTTGATCACCGGGGCATTTACCCTGTTGCCGGGGCGCACAATGCACGCAGTAATATTCGGCGCCAGTTAGCCTACCGCGACAGCACGGCTTCAATCCGGTCTTTCAACGCATTCAAAGAAACAGGTTTGACCAGATACCCATCGACCCGCAAATCCTTGGCGGCAATAACCGTCGTACTGTCAGTATCTCCCGTTAGAAAAATAACTGGCTGGGCCGCATATTTCGGTTGGCTCAATGCCCGCAACTTTCGCAAAAAGGTGATGCCATCCACCGGTTCCATGTGAATATCGCACAAGATGACATCGGGCTGAACGCGCAGCAATGTCTTGAACCCTTCAGACCCATCTGCTGCTTCATCAATCAGGCGATAGCCGATTTGACGCAACAATCGGCAGATGATTTTCCGAATGTGGATTTCATCTTCAATCACCAGAATCCGCGTTGTCTCATAATTAATTTCCGCCATGTTCAATCTCCCCGGCTACACAGCAAGAATCCTTGGTAGGATCGCATTAAACTCATCCAAAGAATCCATCAGCACTTCTGCAAGCATACCGGCCATATCCATATCCCCCTCATCCAGGGCATCCTGAATATCACTGGCCAATCGTCCCAATCTCTTTGCCCCAACGGACAGGGCCGCGCCCTTTAGCGCATGGGCCGCATGTCGTGCCGCTGGCTGATCCCCTGCGGTGATAGCAGCCTCAATTTCCTCAATACGCCCACGCCATCCCTGTGCCGCATCCTTGATCAGGGCTTTTGCATCGGCATCAATGCTGCCAAACGCTTCTGTCATCTGCGTTGCGTCAAAGATCTCAGTATCCCAATCGGGACCAGCCGCTTCCGGCGGGTCAACAGGGTCCGGTGTCGCCATTACCTGGGTTTTTCGCAATGACAAGGCCTGGGGCAAAAATTCAGCCAGCGCTGCGCCTAATTTACGACTGTCGATCGGTTTGGTGAAGAACCCATCCATACCCGCGTCGCGACAAGCCTGTTCTGCGCCTGCCAAGGCATCCGCCGTCAGGGCCAAAATGGGCAAGTGTCGCCCTGTACCCATTTCCTGCGTGCGAACCGCACGGCTGAGCTCAAACCCATCCATGACGGGCATGTTAAAATCAGTCAATAACAGGCCATAGCCAGGCCGCGCCAGCATATCCAGCGCCACTTGCCCATTTTCCGCCAGTTCACAGGCAAATCCCATTTTGCTGAGCATCTGACGGATGACGATTTGATTGGTTTCATTATCTTCCGCCACCAGAATCAGCGCGTTTTCACGGCGCGCATCCTCCACATCTGGGGGTCCAAAGGCGAGATCTTCTCGTTCCAGAAGAACTTCTGCCGCCTCAAGCCCAAGCGCGACGGCAACCACATGCCATAAGGGTTCCCGTGACAGTGGATAGGTCATTACACCGGACAATCTGGCCCGATCTGTCGCCGATAACTCCGCAATTGCACTGCGGGAACCGACTACAGCGATAGCAGCACTGACATCTGGCAATGGATAGGATGCATCAAGGATCAAAAGATCCGACGTCTCATCGATATCCCCTAGGCTCTTTGCAATCGTTACCTTCGTAACGTCTGTGGCATGCAGATAGCGTGTCGCGATATCGATTACCCGGTCCGGCAGACCAAGCAGACAAACACGGGCCGCTGACAAATCCGCAGGATATCGCAGGGCTTCATCTCCCTGCGGTGACAAGGGTAAATCGAACGTGAAGGTCGACCCTTCCCCAATTGCGCTGGTAACAAAGATATCTCCGCCCATCAGGGTGCACAGCCGTTGACAGATGGACAGCCCCAGACCGGTTCCACCGAATTTGCGGGATGTTGATGTATCTGCCTGCACAAAGGCCTGAAACAATTTGCCCTGCTGCTCTGGTGTCAGCCCGATCCCGGTGTCATGCACCTGAAACCGCAACCAGTCACCATCCTGCCCCCCTTCAGTCTCCGGTCTTTGGCCAACCACAATTTCTACGGATCCAGACTCCGTAAACTTAACGGCATTGCCGCCCAGATTCAGAAGAACCTGACGGATGCGCGTTGGATCTCCCAACCGATGATCCACCAGTGCCGGGTCTATTTCTACAGCGAAAGCCAGGCCCCGCTCATCCGCGCGGGGGGCCAGAAGTTCGGCGCATCCATCAACCACTTCCGACAGGGAAAACGGGATCGTTTCAATTTCGATCTTTCCGGCCTCAATCTTGGAAAAATCCAGGATATCATTGATGATCGTCAGCAGGGCCATTGCAGAATTATTGATAATGCCCGCCATACGCCGTTGTTCCGTATCCAGGCGCGTCAACGTCAATAACTCTGCCATAGAGACAACGCCATTCATTGGCGTTCGAATTTCATGGCTCATCGTTGCCAGGAATGTTGATTTTGCCTTTGTCGCCGCCTCTGCAATTTCCTTCGCGTCGATCAGTTCCGCCTCGGCGCGTTCACGGGCCAGTACCTCCACCCGCAGTTTCACGGCATACAGGCCAACAATGCCGAAAATCAAAATCGCGCTGAACAGCAGGATCACATTTCGCTGCATCCCGGCTTCCGCATCGGCCAATACGACATCAAGATCCCTGGCGATAAAGATATTCAGGGGCATCGCTTTGGTAGGGTCCAGAACGGCCTTGATCGCGATAAAGGACCGCTTATCCAGAGACAGCGGCACCACCTGACCGGGCGTTGTGACGGTTCGTTGTACGGTGCCTTCAAAACTGGTCGGTACACTGTAACGGGCAAAAAAGGTGGCGGTATCCCGCCTCATTTCTTCCGCCTGCTCCACAAAATCGGGATGGCCCAGCATTTTGTTTCCCAAATCGGTCGCAAACACAAGATTACCAATGCCAGCCAGATCGTCCGCAGTCTGCAGCATTGTCCGCGACAATGTATTTAACGACAGATCAATTCCCAACACCCCCCATAAAGCGCCGGTATCGTCGAAAAGCGGTTGGGCATAGGTAACGCCGATTTGGCCGCTGGATGCGAATACATAGGATTCCGTCCATACCGGCCCATTCGCTTCTAACGCGCTGGTGTACCACGGACGGGTGCGGGGATCGAAAGGTTCACTGCGTGTCTTGTCGTAAGCCCATTTCCGACTTACCGGGTTGTACAGTTCCCAATGCCCCTCTGGCTGATTTATCGGGTCCCCGATTGTCCGCCGATGGATCGCAACTCTTTCCATATTCCGGGCACCCGACAATGTCAGATTCTGGATATGAAAGAACCGCCCATCTGGAAACCCGATAAAAGCACCGTTGAGATGTTCAAACTGGCGCACAGGTCCGGTTGTTAAACTAAAGAACGAGTCAGCATTTCCGGCTGGATCTTCACGCCAAATTCCAGAATCAACAATCGTTCGCGACAAGACCAGGGCTGGCTCAAAAATATCATTCAAAGCACGGACAAAGGCATCCGCAGAAACATGTAGCTCTTTCGATGCCTGAGTGAAAAGGCTTTCTTTTTCATACTGATACGTGAAGTAGGAAACCAACCCACCCGCAATCAGAATCAAGCATCCCAGGGACAACAATATCGGCCGGCTGCTCATGCTTTTATTCAATTTCATAAATATGTTTTCTTTTCTGGATCAATCCACAACCACAGCAAGTTTAGCCACTTCATTTGTATCGCACTACAACTCTTTCGTCGGTACGTTAGATTCTTAATTCTGCGCCCTGATTGTCGATTTTGTTAAAGGGACTGAATATCAATAAAGGGGGCACGGCTGCGTTGGTTGCCTGCCTGCGTCGCTTTACTTAACAAAGCGATTAATTGAGACCGCTCCCCAGCGTCCAATCCGTCCAGCATGGCTGATTGAATTTCGGAAACCACCGGCTCCGCCAGGTCTGAAAGACGCCGCCCAGCCTGTGTCGCTGTCAATGCCCGGGCACGTCGATCCTGGGCCTTAGGAATACGTTTAACCAAAGCCTTACGCTCCAGTCGATCGACAACGCCCCCAATTGTCGCACGATCATAAGCAATTGCCCCGGCCAGGGTGGCTTGATCGATACCGGGATTGCGAAGAATCGTCTTAAGGGCGGCATACTGCACCGGGGTTAAATCAATCCCGGCTGCCTGGGTCATTTCAGCAAAAACCGACTGGGAAATCTGGTGCAACCTGCGGATCAAATGTCCCGGCATATTGGTAATATCTGCCATGGTATCTCCCGCCTTCCCGGAAAAGGACATACTTCGCTTACATTCTTATTTGACAGTATACTTATTAAATTAGAGAGTACACTTACATTTTATCCATCGGCACGCATCAAAACGATCAGGAGCCATTATCGTGAGCCTATTGTTTAGCATTGAAAATGAATTCTCTGTCCCCGTGGAACAGGAGACTGCGCATTATCCGGTTGGCCGGATATTCTGCGTTGGGCGCAATTATGCAGCCCATGCCGCGGAAATGGGCGTCGAAGTAGATCGGGAAGCGCCGTTCTATTTTATCAAACCTTCCTCTGCCATTGTAATGTCCGGTGCGACCGTGCCCTATCCTCCAGGTACGGAAAATTACCATTACGAAATGGAATTGGTGGTCGCAATTGGCGCGCCTGCCTTTCGGGCCCGTGTCGCCGATGCCGGAAAGGCCGTTTATGGCTATGCCGCCGGCCTGGATATGACACGCCGGGACCTGCAACTGGCCGCGCGGGCAAAACAGCGCCCATGGGATCTGGGCAAGGCCTTTGAGCAATCTGCCATCATCGCACCGATGAAGAAGGCCACAGACTATGTCGCCGATCTGGCACCCCAGCGCATCACGCTGGCAGTGAATGGAGAGACTAAGCAGGAAGCCACCCTGGGCGATTTGATCCATTCGGTCCCGGAGCTGATCGCGGACCTGTCTAAATACTATCATCTGATCCCCGGGGATCTGATCTATACTGGCACGCCCGCAGGTGTGGGGCCTGTCGTGCCTGGCGACAAAATCCATGGCGTTGTAGACGGCTTGCAGCCAGTTGACCTGACTGTTGGAGACCCGGAATGAAGTATTACGGATATTTCAGAAGCTCCGCCGCCTTCCGCCTGAGGATTGCTTTTAATCTGAAGAGCCTGTCGCCGGAGATGATTCCCATTCATTTGACGCGCAATGGTGGGGAGCAGAAAACGGATGCATTTCGCGAGATCAATCCCCAGGCCATGGTGCCAGCATTGGAGACGGATGGCACCATCCTGACCCAGTCCATGGCCATTCTGGAATGGTTGGAAGAAACCCACCCCCAACCACCGATCCTGCCCAGCGATCCGATTCAGCGCGCCAAGGTTCGGGGTTTTGCACAGGTTATCGCCTGCGATATTCACCCCCTGCAAAACCTTCGGGTGCTGAGCTATTTACGGCAGGATTTAAAGCTGGACGAAGACGGTGTAATGGCCTGGATCCATCGTTGGCTGACCGATGGGTTGATGGCCTGCGAACAGCTGCTGGCTGATCAACCAGAAACGCGGTTCTGCTTTGGCGATGCGCCCGGTCTGGCGGATATCTGCCTGGCACCACAATTGTTTTCCGCCGCCCGCTTTAAGGTGGATCTGACAGATATGCCCCGTTTGCGCGCCATTCAAACACAGATGGACGACCACCCGGCCTTTAAGGCGGCGCAACCTGGCGCACAGCCAGACGCAGAGTAACCGACAATCCGTTCTGGGAGGAACGCGAAATGACAGAGACAAAGCGCATTCTGATCGCAGGCGGCGGCATCGGTGGTTTGGCCCTTGCCAGCGGCTTGGCGCAGAAAGGCATTGCATCCCTGGTCCTGGAACGGTCCGCCAAATTGGGGGAAATCGGGGCGGGTATCCAGCTTGGCCCGAATGCCTTTCACGCATTCGATTATCTGGGGGTCGGTGACACGGCGCGCAGCATGGCCGTTTATGTCGATAATCTGCGCCTGATGGATGCCATGAGCGGTGATCAGATCTGTCAAATTCCTCTGGATGAAGGGTTTCGTAAACGGTTTAAGAATCCCTATGCGGTCGTTCATCGCGGCGATTTGCATGGTGTTTTCCTGAAGGCCTGTCAGGATCATCCGCTGGTCGAATTGCGCACCAGCAGTGAAGTCGTGGATTATGATCAGGATGGCACCACGGCAACGGCAATCCTGGCCGATGGATCCCGGGTGACAGGGTCGGCGTTGATTGGTGCGGACGGATTATGGTCTAAAATCCGCACGAAACTGGCTGCCGACGGCCCACCGCGTGTTTCCGGCCACACAACGTACCGTTCTGTTATTCCAACAGACCAGATGCCCGAAGAGCTGCGTTGGAATGCAGCGACACTGTGGGCCGGACCGAAATGCCATATCGTGCATTACCCGCTATCAGGCTGGAAGGTCTTCAATCTGGTCGTCACCTATCACAATGATGCCCCGGAACCTGTTGCCGGCCTGCCCGTTACCCATGAGGAAGTCCGGCGCGGTTTTGAACATATCCATCCCCTGCCCCGCGAGATTATAGAACGGGGCAAGGATTGGAAGTTATGGGTCCTGTGTGATCGCGACCCAATCACCAATTGGGTCGATGGGCGTGTGGCCTTGTTGGGAGATGCGGCCCATCCGATGATGCAATATTTCGCCCAGGGCGCTTGCATGGCGATGGAAGATGCCGTTTGCCTGACCGCACAACTAGAGGCCCTTTCCGGCAATGTGGAACGCGCCCTTGCGGCCTATCAGAACCGCCGCCTGTTGCGCACGGCGCGGGTGCAACTGCAATCACGTGCCATCGGGGACCATATCTATCATCCTGACGGGGCCCATGCGGCCCTGCGAAACGCGATCATGCGCGCCAAATCCACCGAAGATTGGTATGATGAGATTGAATGGATTTATGGGGGCAGTGGATTGAGCGAAGCCGCCAGCATTGATCCAACCTGAAATTGATCCAACCTGGAATCAATCTGGCCCAACCGGAGGACAGCATGGCCCTGAAGATCGCCGATCATTGGTTTGAACGCAAAACAATCGATGACGCGATTACCTTGCTTTGGGAACCTTATGTCGACCCGCTGATCCGCTGTAACATCTGGCATGTGCGCGGGCGGGATTTTGACCTTATGATCGATACCGGCCTTGGCATTGCCAGCCTGGCAGAGGCCGCACAGGACCTTCTGGAAAAGCCTGTCAAAGCCGTGGCAACGCACACCCATTACGACCATGTCGGCGGACACCACGAATTTCAGGAATGCATCGTGCATAAGCTGGAGGAGGCGTCCCTGCGTAATGAGGATAAGAGCAACTTTGCGGGGCTGACCAAAGACACAATAGACCCCTATGTCGCAGAGAAGATCGAAGCGTCCGGCTATAAGTTAAAAGATGTTCTGGTTACCGCGATCCCGAAAAAAGGGTTCAATCTGGCAGACTATGAGTTGAAGGGCGTCCAGAACAAAATCACCACGGTTGAAGCGGGCGATGTTATCGATCTGGGCGATCGGCAGTTTGAAATCCTGCACCTGCCGGGCCATTCTCCAGGCAGCATTGGCTTATGGGAGGCGAAGAGCGGCACCCTGTTTTCTGGCGATGCGATCTATGATGGTCCGCTGATCGAAACCCTGCCCGGGGCAGACTTGGACCAATACATCGCGACCCTTAGGACACTGATGGATATTCCAGCAACCGTTGTTCATGCCGGTCACGACCCCAGCTTTGGCCGTGACACGCTGCAACAGATTGCCCGCAAATATCTGACTATGTGGGCCTGATCTAGGCGCGCGGCACCTGTTGGGTGATGCAATGAATACCACCCCCGCCCGTCGCTAAGGCATCAACTGACACGGCCACAATTTCGCGACCAAACATCACATCCTCGAAAACCTCGCGGGCGACATCATCGGCGGGAATGCCATATCGGGGCATGATGAAACCACCATTGGCGATATAGCCATTCAGATAGGATCGGCAGAATTTATCGCTGTCCGATTCTGCCTCCAATGCTTCCGGGATCAGGGTCATATGGATTGAACGGCCCTGCGCATCCGTTTGCCCATCCAGTGCGGCAATGTTGGCGCGTTTAATCTCTCCCCAGGGATCGCCCGGCTCGTCCCCATCTTCTATCAGGACCTGGCCCGGCGCGACAAACATCGCAATGCCATCAATATGGCCATTTGTTTCTGTCTCTAACTCATTGCCCGGCAGCCAAATAACTTTCTTCACCCCCAGCATGGCTTTCAGTTCCGCCTCAATCTCATCGCGCGACCAGTCGGGGTTTCGGTTTGCATTGGGGAAACAGGTCTCGGTGGTCAGCAAGGTGCCTTCCCCATCGACGCAAATACCCCCACCTTCCGCAATCAGTTTGGAATGAAACTGCCGCGCGCCAGTCTTGGACAACACGAATTCCGAAAACGCATTATCCGAATCATACGGGTGATAGGTTTCCCCCCAGGCATTGAAGGTAAAATTAACCCCCGCACGATTGCCTTTGCCATCGACCAAAAAACAGGGGCCTGCATCCCGCGCCCAGGAATCATCAATGGGTATTTCCGCCAAGGTGATATCGCTGCCAAGGCGATTGCGGGCATCTTTCACAGTGCCTGGCGGAACGGCCATGGTGACAGGTTCGAATCGTGCAATCGCATGAGCAATTGCAACATAATCCTGCTTCACCGCCTCGATATCGCTCCAAACTTCCTGGCGGCAGGGCCACATCATCCAACAGCCGTCATGCGGTGCCCATTCAGCCGGCATATAAAACCCGCATTCCGCTGGAGTTTCAGCCTGTGTCACGGCATCAACACCCTTTGTCATTCTATCTATGAACGTCGAATTACGCGCTTGGTTGGCTTGAAGGTTTTGCCTTATCAGTCCGCTTTGAATTGACCACGATGACGGGTTCCATCTTGTCAAAGATTTCCTGCGCCAGATGACACTTCACATAATGCCCATCGCCCAGTTTCACCTGTTTCGGAACCTCAGTGTTACACCGATCATTCGGAACTGAGTCTCGGCGTTGGCATCGCGTGACGAAAGGACAGCCCTTTGGCGGATTCAAGGCAGACGGAATGTCGCCTTCCAGAACAATGCGACGTTTTTCAACCGATGTGTCTGCAATCGGCACAGCCGACAACAGGGCTTCCGTATAGGGATGATAGGGCGGGCTGAACACCTGTTCAGTCGACCCCGATTCAACGATATGACCCAGATACATAACCACAACACGGTCGGCCAAATAGCGAACCACAGACATATCATGACTGATGAACAGCATCGTCGTGCGGGACTGGCGCTGAATATCCATCAGCAATTCAGTCACCGCGGCCTGAACGGAAACGTCCAGTGCAGAAACCGGCTCATCCGCAACAACAACTTCCGGTTCGCCAGCAAAGGCCCGGGCAATCCCAATACGCTGTTTCTGACCACCCGATAACTGTCGCGGCATGCGTGTCGCGAATTCACGCGGCAACTTTACCAGATCCAGCAATTCCAGCATGCGCTCCTGTCGTGCCGCGGTATTCTCCCCAATATTAAACTTCTCCAGAGTACGAACAATCTGACCACCTACCGATTGGCTGGGATTGAGCGTATCGAACGGATTCTGGAAAATCATTTGAATTGACGCAACCGTGCGGCTGGTGCGCTGGTTGACAGCGACCCTGCCGATTTCCTGACCGCTGAGCAGCGCATCACCCGCAGTGGAGGTTTCCAAACCCAGAAGGATCTTGGCCAGCGTGGATTTCCCGCATCCGGATTCCCCAACGATGGCGACAGTTTCCGCCTCGCGTGCGTCCAATGAGATATCCTCATTGGCTTTAACCGTCAGATTTCGATTGCCGCCAAAGATCGAACCGCCGCCGACTTCATACCATTTCTTCAGTTTCCGTACGTCCAGAACGACGTCACCGGATTTCACTGGTTCAGAAATAACATGTTCAACAGGCGGTGCTTCCCAATCGATCTCCTTGATCCGCTCGCATCTGCTGAAATGGCGATCATCCTCAGAAACCACAGACATATGAACATCACCGATGTCGCATATATCCGCCTTAAAATGATCACAGCGCGGTCCGAAATTGCACCCGCGTGGGCGCTGATGCGGCAGCGGCAACTGCCCGCGTATTGGCACCAATGGCCGCTGATTCTTATCAGCACCGGGCAACGGAATCGAATTCAACAACCCCTTGGTATAGGGATGGCGCATCTCATCAAACACACCTTTGATTGAACCTGTTTCCACAGCCTCCCCAGAATACATAACCGTGATGCGGTCACAGGTATCCAGGATCAGCCCCAGATTATGGGATACGAAAATCATCGAAGTCCCGTAATTTTCCGCCAGTTCTTTGACCAATTCAACGATACCGGCTTCGACGGTGACATCCAGGGCCGTGGTTGGCTCATCCAACAGCAACAGTGACGGCTTGGACAACAGACCCATGGCGATCACCACACGTTGCTGCTGCCCCCCTGATAGCTGGTGCGGATAGGCATTGAACACACGTTGAGGATCGGGAAGCTTCACCGCCCCCAAAATTTCAATTACCATTTCCGCCGCTTCAGATTGGGACTTGCCCTCGTGAAGCATTGGCACTTCCATCAACTGTCGACCGATCTTCATGGCCGGGTTCAATGACGCCATCGGCTCCTGATAGATCATCGCGATCTCGTTGCCACGCAAATGGCGATATTCCTCATCCGAAATCTGGGTCAGGTCCTTGCCTTTGAACTTTATAGAGCCGCTCATAATACGACCGTTCTTGCCCAGATCCCCCATGATTCCCAAGGAAACGGTAGACTTACCGCAACCAGATTCTCCCACCAGTCCCATGGTTTCACCCGGCATCACAGTGCAGGAAAAATCCATAACGGCTGGAATTTCCCCAGCCCGGGTGAAGAACGAAATGTTCAGGTCTTTGATCTCCAGAATAGGCTCTACCATGGTGACCTCCTAATCCTTGAGCGACTGCTCGCGCAGCGCATCAGCAAGCAAGTTAAGACCCAGAACGAATGACATCAGGGCAATGGCAGGGGGCAGCGCAGGGTGATAATACAGGCGCAGCAATCGACTGCCTTCCTTGATCGTCGTCCCCCAATCCGGGCTTTCCGGCACCAGGCCCAACCCGAAATACCCCAAAGTTCCAAGCAGAATGGTCGTATATCCGATCCGAAGACAGGCATCGACGATCAACGGCCCGCGCGCATTGGGCAGAATCTCCCACAACATGACATAAAAGGGGATTTCCCCGCGCGTCTGTGCGGCAGCCACATAGTCACGGGTGGCGATATCCATCGTCAGCCCCCGCACGATCCGGAACACGCCTGGGCTGGAAGCAAAGACAACCGCCACGAAAATGTTCAATTCGTTGGGCTCCAGCGACAAGACACCGAACGGATCCGCATCAAACACCAGGCTGACATAAACCCAGCCGCCAAAAATCAGCACGAATGCAAGCTGCCAGATCAGTTTCTGCGGCCGTTCACGAAAGCGGCTGTAAAACAGCATGCCAAAAAACAGGATCGGGAAAATGAAGAAGACACCCGCCATGGATTGCGGCAAGGCAGTCTCTCTGATCCCAGGCGTCACCAGCAGGTAGAACAACAGGATGACCGGAAAGGCCAGAACCATATTGGCCAGAAACGACAAAATGCTATCGATCTTGCCCCGGTAATATCCGGCTGGAAGTCCCAGGGAAATACCGACGACAAAGGCAAACATTGTCGCAGCAGGCGCAATGACCATGACAATCTGGCTGCCCGAAATCATCCGGCTAAAGACGTCCCGACCAAACTTGTCGCCTCCCAGATACTGCACCAAACCCGTGGTCGGTTCGATAACGCCGGGGCCCTTATTCTTCAGCATTGCAAACTGATCCAAGGGGCTGAAGGGCGAGATAAAATCAGCATACAGGGCACAGAACAGCCAGAAAAACACGATGAACAACCCGATCAACCCGGCGGGGCTCTCATAAATCCGACCATACAAAGACAGCTTCTTGTGAAATTTCCAGCTTAACCCCATAACCACAAGGATGGATATCCAGACAGGGATTAACTGCGTGAAAAGTCCAAGGACGATTTGTCCAAATCCGACATATTCCATAGCTGCCTCCTATCGCACGCGAATTCGAGGATTGAGGTAGGCATATCCAATATCGGATATCATCTGGGTCGACAGAACGACCAGAACTGAAACGATTGAGCAGCTTAGCAGCATATCAATATCGTTGTTCCCTGCCGCTTCAACCAATACCCAGCCAAACCCCTGATAACGGAACATAACCTCGACGATGACAACGCCCGTCAGCAACCAGGGAAATTGCAGCATGATAACCGTGAAGGGGGCGATCAGGGCATTACGCAATGCATGGCGCAGCACCACGGTGTGAAACTTCAGACCTTTCAGTCGGGCGGTCCGGATATATTGCGAGGTCATGACTTCCGCCATAGAGGCCCGCGTCATGCGCGCAATGTAACCCATGCCATAGATGGCCATCGTCATTACCGGCAGGGAGAAGTTATAGAATGTCGGGCCTTGCGTAGTCGCAGTTACCGCCGATCCATTCAGCCAGCCAAGCCAGGACGCAAAAATAACCGTAAAGACAACACCAGACACATATTCCGGTGTGGCTGTGGACGTAATGGAAACGACAGAAAGTGCGCGGTCCGTATTCGTCCCCTCACGCATTCCAGCCAAAATTCCGATTACCAGGGCAGACGGAACCATCGTCACCATAACCCAGAACATCAAAATACCGGTAGCCTGTAATGCAGGCAAAAGCCTTTCATGGATTGGCTGCCGAAACATCGTCGAACACCCCAGATTGCCCTGCAGAATACCGGAATAGGTCGCAAATGGAGGTTCGTCACAGAAGGTAAATCTTGGTTTTGGCTCTCCCGTATCAACGTCACGCGCGGGTTGCTTTTCCATAACGCCCAACCACTGCGCATAACGTTCCAGGAACGGTTCTCGATACCCGTTATAGTCCAACCAACGTTCAATCATCTCATCAGACGCGCGCATGTTTGTCTGGCTAATGGACAGTTTTCGAAGGTTCGGTTCCAGATTGACCAGAAAAAAAACAATGAGCGTCAGGCACAGCATCGTCAGAAGCATGGCCCCAAAACGATTGGCTAACAAACGAAGCATCGGCTCCCCCCAAACTGCGTGAAGTGCGGATAGGACCTGTACTAGGGACCGATTCGGCCCCTATCCCCTAAGCAAAAACGAATATAAGCGAAAACAGGAGGGATCTGATAGATCCCTCCTGTCGCTAATGAACGCTTACGCTTCGTCTAGCCATGCATCATGGAAATGCTGTTCCATTGTCTGCTGCATTTTATAGCCTTTAAGGGCCGGGGTGTGGTGGCAATACACCGCACGCCAGTAAGGCTGAACGATAACACCGCTTTCCAGCAGCAATGTCTCAACCTCTTCCATAAGGACCTTACGCTTCTCAGCATCAGCAATGGTCAATGCCTTACCCAAAGCCTCATCAAACTTTGGATCGTTGTGGGCGGATTCGTTCCAGGCTTCGCCAGAACGATAGGCCAGGCTCAAGACCTGAACACCCAGCGGGCGCATGTTCCAGTTCGTGATTGAATACGGATACTTGGTCCAATCGTTCCAGAACGTGGAACCAGGCAAGATCGTCCGTTTGATCTGGAAACCGCATTCCCGCAATTGAGCGGCGATCGCATCCCCGGAATTCCGGCGATAATCATCGTCAATCGTGATCAGTTCATGCTCGTAATCCATCATATTGGCTTCCGTCATCAGACGGCGTGCTTCTTCCGGATCCCGCTTGAACGGCGTCAAAGCAAAGTATTCCGGGTGAATCGGCGCAACATGGTGGTTTTCTGCAACTGATCCCAGACCAGCATACCCCAAGGCCAGAACAACATTGTTGTCCACGCCCAATTGCAATGCCCGACGGACGCGAACATCGTCATAAGGTTTGTTGTCTGTGTTGGTACGACAGACGATGGTCGCTGCGGTGATTGCCTCGGATTTCACAAGCGTGCCCAGGCTGTCCAAGACTTCCACGAAATCTGCCGTGGTTTCATAGTTCAATTGAACTTCGCCGGATTCATAAGCGGCAACCTGAGCCGCCGGGTCCGTTCCATAATCGGTCCAGGTGATGCCATCCAGATAGCTCTCACCGCGCCACCACTTGCCATTGGTCCGACGCTTGACTTCAGCGCGCGCGCCAACTTCCAGCGACACCAATTCAAAAGCGCCTGTTCCAACCGGCCATTCGGACAGTTTCGCGCCGTTCTTGTCGAAATCACGGTGCACAATCAAGGCAGGATAGTCGACCATACCAGGGATAATCGTGATGTCAGGCTGGTTCAGCGTTAATTTGACCGTATGCTCATCCACGATGGTAACCGCACCGTCCCGCGCCTTGCCGGTATCCGGGTCGACCAGTGAAGACATACGCGCCGCCATTGAGTTGCCTTCTACGGCCTTGTCACACCAACGTGTAATGTTATGGGCGACATCTTCGGCCGTCAGCATGTCACCATTATTCCAGGTAACACCCTTGCGGACATTCAGAACATATTCTGTTGCGTCATCATTGACAGACCAGTCTTCCAGCAACCAAGGCTCAAACGTATAGTCTGTCGTATACAGCACCAGGGGCTCAACAAATTGACGCGCCACATTGGCCATTTCCGACCAGTCAAACGTGCGTGGGTCATCAACACGACGAACGTTTGCAGCAACCCGCAGAACACCGCCTTTTTTAGGGGTTTCTGCTTTTGCCTGTTTCGGTACAGTCAGGCCCAGCATGCCATAGGCCGCAGCGGTGGTCGCACCAAACGCTGTCGCCAAGGCAAGAAATTCACGACGCCCCATCGCGCCAGAGCGCGCTTCTTCAGCCCACATGCCAATGGCTTTATGCAGTGGCTTTCCATTCCGATCCCGATAATTCATTCATATTCTCCCAAGACGAGTTGCACGGTTGCACTTGCCTACCGCAAATGCCTCCCGCGGTGACAGTGTAGTCTTATTTGATGAAGAGTGTGACCCAAGAACCCCAACAACTCAATGGTAACCTTAATAATCCATCTAGGTGTTACAGTTCAGTGCCCCAAAAATCTATAGCCTGCCCTCTCCCTCAATTCCTCAAATCCCAGCAAAAGTCTGATTGCATCAGAATGCATCCGCCTGTGCCGTGGGATCATCACACCCTAAACACTGCGGGAAAAAATGGAAGCTGTATGGTCAAAATTTCACATAAATTGTACAATTAGCGTCATTCTGCGGCTCTTAATGACTGGAAACGATTCTAAATTTCATATTACTTTAAAATTCCACCGTCGCTGATTGAATGTGCCTTCAAACGCTCAGATAACGCATAAATCCCGGATTCATCCACATTGGCAAAAGCGGCACGCAAATATCGTTCCTGCGCAATTCCGAAGATTGGTCCCGGCAGCATGAATATCGCCTGATCCCGAACTAGCATACGTGCGACATCAGCCGCTGTCCTGTCGGGATATGGATGTTCCAGATAGGCAAAGAAGGCACCCCGGGATCGCAAACGGTACCCCCCTGGATTTCCATCGAAAGCCTGATCCAGCGCTGCGACGCGATTGATCATTTCATCCCGCCGCTGACGTTTCCATTGTGCCAGATTTTCAAGGCCATACAGCGCTGCCAATTGACCGATATGGCTTGGACAAATCGTCACCGTGTCCGCGATCTTGCCAATTGCCGCCATAATACGGGGTCCCGCAGTCAACGCGCCGACACGATATCCAGTCAGGCTATAGGCCTTCGAAAAACTGTACAAATGCACAAATCCATCCTGCCATCGGGGATCAGAGAAAAGGTCATGGGGAGGCGGTCCATCGGGCAGAAAATCCCGATATGTTTCGTCGATCATCAGGGCAATCTGTTTGCGGTAGGCCAGATCAAAAAATGCCTGCACCAATTCCGGACTGTAAACTGTTCCTGTCGGATTGTTCGGACTGACCAGCAAAATGGCCCGTGTGCGTGGCCCGATCAGTGCTTCCGCCTCCTTCGGATCAGGCAAAAGCCCTGCCGGTCCAGCATGACAGGGAAGCGGCACGACCCGGATTCCCTGCATCGTGCACCACATTTCGTGATTAAAGTAACAGGGTTGCGGAACAATGATTTCATCGCCGGGCCCCGCCAAAGCCATTACAGCCATGCAGAAAGCATGGTTTCCGCCCGCACTGATCGCCACATCTTCTGGACCAACCTGCCCCTCATAATCCCGCGACAGCGTTTCAGCGAACAGTTCCCTCAGCGGTTCGATACCCAGAATTGGTGTATAAAATGCGGTCTCAACTTTTTGTGCCGCAATCGCCATGGCATCCCGCAAACTCTCCGCCGGGGGATAGCTTGGCACGGCTTGCGCCAGATTCAAAAGCGGACGCCGCGGCGTGATTCCGGCTTCCGCCAACCAGGACATGGCCTCTGGGATGGGGGGCTCCGCTGTTGCTGAAACATTGGGGTTTAGGTGGATCGGCATGGAAATACCCTAATAATTAGCCAGAAAACAACGCATCGAACACGGCAATCGACGCACCTCATTCAGGGGTTCGTTCGGGCAAGAACAGCAACCCGATCCGAAAGAAGAATGTCATCAGCACCATGCTGCCAAGCCACCATGTCTGCCAGGCCCCATAGCTGATCGACGCAATGACAATCGCAGCAACCAGCCCTCCAAAGCAAACACTTCGATCCAGCGCCCCTGGCAGCCGAACAATTCGGCCAATGATCAAAACAAAAGCCAGCAGTGTCGCCGCAACACCCGGCAGCCCCAGCTCAAGCCGAATTTGCATAAGAATATTATGGGGATGAAGCGGAAGATTCTGTCCTAATCGGACGACGCCCTCATGCAACAGGGTGGTATCCAGACCCTGCAATCGATCAGGTGTATCCACAATTCTATCCGACCCGTGCGGCAAGAACCGCGCACTGTCCAGCCCCCACCCCAGAAACGGATGCTGGCGGATCTTTTTCAGGGCAAAATCCAATATAAGAACCCGATGTTGCAGGCTGGCATGATTCTGTGTTGCGGACAGCAACGCATTGACGTTGGACGGACTGTTGGCGACGGGCACAACCGTCATCATCACAAAAACACCAATCACGATTATGCCCCCAACAAGTTTGGGGGCCCACCGCCCGGCGATGGCGATACCCAGACCAATCAATGACGCCGCAATGGATGTCGCATGCCCCGACAACAATACCCCAAGCACGGCGACGCCATACAGCCCTGTCACCAATCTGGTACCAACGCCTTCGCTGGCGGTAGACTGATAAACCAGAAATGCAGGAAATATCAGAACAGCCAAAATCGTTGCAGGCGCCTTATAAAAATTCTCGTATCCCGCCGTATTTGGCGGACCGACAAAAATGGTGCCCAGGAATCCAATAAGGCCATTTTCAATAAGGACAACGGCCACCAGAGCGGTGCCGATAAGAAGTCCCATTGCGACTGCCCGAATCGTTATGTGCCCCAAAGGAACAGCCATAAGCAGGAACAGGGAAAGCCCCATAGCAGCCAGCTTCCCAACGCGGTCGAATGGCAGCGGCTGTTGCGGAACAAACCAGAAAAGCGAAGCGCCCGCGACGACCAGAAAGAACAGACCGGCAGACAGGCCGATACGCCATTTCTTCCAACAAGCGGTTCGCCACGATGAATCCCTAGCCACCGACAGGACACCAATGGCTGCTATTGCTGCACCTGCAAAGACATATACGGACATGATCTTAGGTTGCACCAAACCACCAAGGCAGCAGGCAGCGACAAGAAGCGTCAACGGAATCCGCAAACCGGGCGTAATCAGCAAATGCATGAATCCTAATTGCCCTTTATAAAAGCGGCTGTCCATCTTGTTTCTTGCGCGACACGACCAAGCATTGCAGGACCAGAGTGCTTGCTCTGTTTACCCGAATCGAGCGGAAGTTTTTCCTCTATAAGGAAATGTCGCGCATGTCAGATGATATTCACACCATTATCGCCAAGGCGATCAAGCGGGCAGACCGAACTTTTTTCAATGAGAATTATACAAAACAGGCCGAGTCCGTGATCCGCGCGATCAACAATGCCGGATGGGGCATCGTACCGCTGGAGCCTGATCCTGAAATGCTGAAATCCGGCCGGGAAACAATAGAAATCGGGCGACACAAGCCGTCAGAAGTGGCCAAAGCCGTCTATGCAGCCATGGTGCGCATCGGCCGCCTTTAGGCCCGCAATCCAGCGTCATCCTGCTCTGGCACCAAGGCTATTGCCTGCTCAACAATTTCGGGCCCTGCATTTGTGCCATAGGCATTTTCACTCAAAAAACGCCGCCATCGCCTTGCCCCTGGCAGACCATTGAACAGTCCCAAAATGTGTCGGGTTATATGGTGCAGCGCAACCCCGTCGCGGCATTGCGCCTCAATATAGGGCAGCATCAAACGCACAATATCATGCCGACTTTTTTGTTGGCCTGGCGCATCCCCAAAAATCGCAGCATCCGCCTGGGCCAGACAATAAGGATCCTGATACGCCGCCCGGCCTATCATGACGCCATCCAGATCTGATAGATGCACAACTGCGTCATCCAGGCTTTGTATCCCGCCATTCAAACTGATCGACAAGGATGGGAAATCCCGCTTTACCCGATGCACCACATCATATTGCAGCGGTGGGATTTCACGATTCTGCTTCGGGCTGAGCCCTTCCAGGATCGCGATCCGGGCATGGACGATGAAAGTATCGCATCCGCCCTGCCGAACGGTATCAATAAAGTTCGTTAAATCCTGATAACTGTCGCGGCCATTGATCCCGATTCGACATTTTACCGTTACGGGAATAGACACGACATCGCGCATCGCAGCCACGCAATCGCGCACCAAATGGGGATCCGCCATCAGACACGCCCCGAATTGCCCATTCTGCACACGATCCGACGGGCAACCAACATTCAGGTTCACCTCATCATATCCAGCACCTTCGACCATTCGGGCGGCTTTTGCCAGATCATGGGGCGATGACCCACCCAACTGACAGGCGACCGGATGTTCCGCACCGTCAAATGCCAGGAACCGCTGTGCATCGCCATGTAACAGCGCGCCGGTGGTTATCATTTCCGTGTATAACAGACTGTGCCGCGTGATGAGACGCAGGAAATACCGGTCAAACCGATCCGTCCAGTCCATCATCGGGGCAACACTCAGCCGCCGATCAATTGCGCGGCTGTTGCTGTTTATCGTCGGTTTCGTTTTCATGAACGGGCTTTTACACCAGGATTCCACAGCATCCAATCCCCGTGACACTTGACCAAACAATGCAAGACTGTTGGACTCCCCGCCACAAATAAGGCAGACACAGTATAAGTTCGTATTTTGGGAGATTTCGCCTGTGCGGCAACGCCTAGCCACTGGGTGGTACTGGTTTGCGATTATGATCGCAATTATTACCATTGGTGCGGGATGGATTGCAGCATGGCAAGTGGACCGACATGCCGCAAAGCATTGGTCCAACCTTGTTTCGCAAGAAGCCAATGACATCACGCAAATGGTGTCTGGCGCGCTACAGCGCGATCAACTGCAACTTTATGCATTTGCCCGCAGTCTCCCTGAAGGGTCTGAGCGCAGCAACATGCAGTTTGATGCTGTCTTCACCCTGGAATCCTCTTTGCTATATCGTCGTCAAAGGTCCATATCCTTTGATGGATTGGCCTATGCTGTTTGGGTTCCGGGGCAAGATCGTGATCGTTTCGAATCCCTCTATGGGATCGGAATTCTGGGCCCGGACCATCTGCCCAGCACGCAAACCGGGGATGGTTTTATCGTGCTTCACGCCGATGGCGCGCCTGATAGCCTTTTCTCTGGTCTTGATCTGACGTCAGTGCCTGCATTTGTCCAATCCGTTACCGAAGGCTTTCGGTCTGAAAATGACCCCATGATTGGTCCGGTATATAGCGGCAAGACGGGGATTATGGCGCCGGTTACCGTCTGCCAGGGCGACAACGGGATCGTGCTGGGCCTTCTGAACCTTACTAAACTTACCCGCAGCATTTTATTGCAGTCTCTGCCCGATGGTATTTCTGTTGCAATCGTCGATCGCAACAACACTATTCACGAAACCGGCCCGATTGAAGGGGCGCAAGTCACCCTGACGACACAGATCAACAAAGACAGCCTGAACATTTCCTTTAACTGGCAGGCCAATGAAAGATTTCAGGGTGGACCGTCCGATGAGTTGGGCAACAGCCTGCGGCTTGGCAGCGTTATTGTCAGCGGCCTGATTTTGGCCGTCCTATTTTCCGCCAGCGCCACGAGCCGCAGAAAACATGCCTTAAGTCGTGAACGTTCCTTGATGCAGACCATGGTTGAACGCATGGCTGAAGGGATCACGATTATTGACCCGAATTTGACCCTGGTTGCCTGCAACGATCACTTCTACACCGTATATGGTCTGCCGAAAGACCGGTTTAAAACACCGGTGCCGGTTGAACAGATACTGCGTCTGCGCCTGGAACGAGGAGAATTCGGAGCCGTTCGGAACCCCGAATACTTCATTGCAGACCGCCTGACCATGTTAAAGCGTGCGTCCACGGACACGACCGAAGAAACGCTTTCTGATGGTCGTTTAATAGAAATAAGACGGTTAAAATCTCCCGATGGAATGCTGATATCGCTTTATCTGGATGTCACCGACCGACGCCGGGAAGAGCGGGAAAAGGCGGCCGCCGCAGCCCTGATAAAGACAACATTCGATAATATGAGCGATGGCCTGACGGCATTGGATCATTTGGGGAATCTTCTGAATTGGAACAACAGGTTTCAAAACCTTTTCGCCATTGATCCTGACAAGATATCCGTTGGCATGTCGCTGCGTGACGTCATCCGGGTTTCTTTGACAGACCAGGACGCCGACGCTTTACGCGCGGCACTGGATCGACTGATGGAAGGTCAGGGTTCCCACAAAGCTGAAACCCATTCATCGCCCGACACCGAATTTATTCGCCTTAGCAATGATCGCTGGGTGCAGGTCTCGTGCAGCACTATGGGCGATCGCGACATGGTTATCACCTATACCGATATCAGCGACCGTGAACGCACCAGTGAAGCCTTACGCCGCTCTGAAGAACGCTATGCGCTTGCCGCTGCCGGGACGAATGACGGCCTGTGGGATTGGAATATCCAGGAAGACCATTTATACACGTCGCCACGCTGGCGCGACATGCTGGGATTGGGCAAGGATCCAATTTCAGAACAATCGCACGACTGGTTTGATCGGGTTCATCCAAAAGATATTGAAGAATTGCAAATGGATATCGATGCGCATCTGGATGGTCGCACCGATCATCTGCAGTCGCGTTTCCGTATCCTGCATGCGAATGGGGATTATCTGTGGGCATTGGCCCGTGCCATCGCCGTGCGGGACGACACCGGGAAGGCGGTGCGCCTGACCGGCTCTTTGACCGATATAACAGAGCGCAAACGAACGGAAGAAAAGCTGATCCGCGACGCGCTGTATGATCCCGTCACAGGCCTGCCCAATCGTGCCCTGTTCCTGGACCGAATAGAACAGGAACGCCGGCGCCATCCAGAAACTGCCAAAGACAGATATGCGGTGCTGCTGTTGGACCTTGACCGGTTTAAAGTCATTAATGATTCACTGGGTCATGATCTGGGCGATGCCTTACTGATCAAAGTTGCCCGCAGATTGGAAACGGTATTGAAGGCCGGGGATTCCATCGCCCGCCTGTCTGGCGATGAATTTGGCATCCTGCTGACCAGTATCGCGTCGGAGGAAGAGGCTCTGGATACCGTGCATTGGGTCCAATCAGACCTGGCCGCAGCCTTCCAGATTGGCGATCAGGAAATCTTCACCTCTGCCTGCGTCGGGATCGCAACGCCCAGCAAAGGGTTTTCCGATGCCGAAGAAATGCTGCGCGCAGCCGATATTGCAATGTACAAGGCCAAGGCAAAGGGACAATCGTCAACAGCCGTTTTCGATTCACAGATGCAAACCCGCGCCATCACCCAGATGCAGTTAGAAAACGACCTGCGCCGTGCCGTGGATCGCGACGAAATTGAAATGTATTACCAACCGATCATCAGTTTCGAGACGGGTGAAATTGCCGGTGTCGAGGCCCTTGCCCGGTGGCGACATCCAGATCGTGGGACTGTTGTTCCGGCTGACTTTATTCCCCTGGCGGAAGATACAGGCCTGATCAACGCCATTGGCACGGCCGCCTTGCGCCTGGCCTGCCGGCAACTCAAGAAATGGGATGACACATTGGGGCCAAAAGCACCCAGGACAATCAGTGTGAACCTGTCGGGTCGGCAGTTACAAGACCCCGACATGGTGCGGGAGATTGAACTGATACTGGCCCGCGAAGGCATTGATGGATCACAGTTGAAGCTGGAAGTCACAGAAAGCATGATCATGATGAATCCGGAAATCACTTCTCGGATTCTGATGGACCTGAAAGAATTGGGCGTTGCATTGTCTATCGACGATTTTGGAACAGGCTATTCATCGCTAAGCTACCTGCACCGCTTCCCCTTCGATACATTGAAGATTGACCGGTCTTTTGTCGTCAGCATGGATGAAAAGGCGGAAAATATGGAAATCATTCGCTCGATTATCCTGCTGGCCCACAGCCTTGGCATGGATATTATTGCCGAAGGGGTGGAATCAGATCGCCACCTGCGGAAGCTGAAGGCCTTGAAGTGCGAATATGGTCAGGGCTTCTTTTTCGCAACACCACAACCAGCCGACAAATTGTCAGAAATGCTGTTGGCGGGCCAGCGCTGGGACATTCCAGCAATTGATTAGAGCACGTGCATCAAGAGGGGCCGAAAGGTTTCAATATCGGGCAATGACAGATTGGGTACTTTTGCCCCCTCGTCACAGCGCCTCAATGTGACCGCGTCCTGCCGATAGGGATTGGCGGCAAAGGCTTCCAGCGCGTCCCCCTGCAGCGGGCCCCCCTGAAGTTCCAGGCTGCGAATGGATGCCTGCGACAGGCGATTGAAATAGTCAGGCTCAACCGCGCATAAATACCGCTTCGCATTCACATGCAGGCGCACGGGCTCACTGACGGCCGGAGGATAGAACCGGGCCAGAAAATCAGCACCATAATCTTCATGCTGCGCATCAATTCCATGATCGGCGCAATCTTCGGCGCGGGTATGCAGGAAATGTCCAAGGTCATGCAGCAGGGCCGCAGCGGTCAGTGTATCCTTGCTCTCCAGCTGATCGGCCATAATGGCGCATTGAATACCATGCTCACCCTGACTGATCGCTTCCCCCAGATAGTCCTGGCTGCCCATATGGTGAAACATCTCAATGATGAAATCGACCACAGTATCCCGCGTTACCTGATCAGGATGCATCGGCAGGGTGTCACGAATGGCGATCATAGCAACGTCCTTCTACCAGTTTAACCGAAACCGGGATTCTAGATATCATCCTAAGAACGCACAGACGAACGGAGATTTCGTGACAATGACGCGCCCAATCTCAGCATTCATCAACCCCTGCATATCCAATATCCTAAGCAACAGAAAGGTTGCTTAGGATATATCTAAACAGAGAATAGCCGCGAACCGACAATTGGCGTTTTTCTTCTCATCCAAATTTTTCGGCGAATGCTTCATCCGTCATTGTCAGATAGATGATGAATTCAATAAATGCGATTAAAGCTGGAATAAATGTCCAGCAAAACAGCAGATACAAAACGCCCATTCCACCTTGCCCAAGATAGAATTTATGTATCCCGAGCCCTCCCAGAAAGAATGCCAACAGAGCGGCTGTGACCCTGCTCTTTGAGCCCACACCAGATTTACCCTTTTGTGATACACCACATTTAGGGCAAACAACCGCCTCCAGATCGATTTGCGCTCCACAAGCGTGGCAGAATTTCGTTGGTCTTGAAGAAGCTCCGTTGTTATGCACAGCGGTAACGTTAGAGTTTTCTGACGAAGACATAGACCCCCCCAAATCTAATAAACCGACACACGCATTATTAGTATTACGGCTCACTATGCATATCAAGTATGGAGTTACTTCCAGAGCACCTTTGGATCTTCCAAGGTTGTTCTGACTAACGACAAATAATCAGAGTATGCTCCAGTCCTAAAAAGATGAAATTCTCTCTCAGCATAAAATAGCCAAACCTTGTGGCACAATCTGTGCTTACCCATATAGATTATGAAGGGATGCCGACACGCGGGTCCCGTCAAAAATGAACCAATAACTCCTATACCGATCTTGCCTCAAAGAGGGAGACGGAAACGAGAGGTTAGTGACCATGAATATTGAAAAATTCACTGAACGCGCGCGCGGATTCATTCAAGCGGCGCAAACAATAGCCGTCCGGGAAGACAACCAGCGGCTGACCCCTGAACATCTGCTCAAGGCCCTGCTGGACGACGAAGAAGGCATGGCAGCCAATCTGATCTCAGCCGCCGGTGGCGATGCCAAACAGGCCCTGACCAGTGTTACTCAGGCCATTGCGAAACTGCCAAAAGTGCAAGGTGCTGGCGCGGGTGGCCTGCATCTGGACACTGCCCTGGCAAAGGTTCTGGATTCTGCAGAAACGACCGCAGAGAAAAATGGCGACAGTTTCGTCACAACAGAGATTTTACTGCTTGCCCTGGCACTGGCACAGGGGACAGAAGCGGCGAAAATTCTCAGCACCGCAAATGTGAAACCTCAGGCCTTGAACGCGGCAATTAAAGACATGCGCCAGGGTCGCACCGCCGATTCAGCCTCTGCAGAGAGCAAATACGACGCGCTGAAGAAATATGCCCGCGACCTGACGCAAGTGGCGCGGGATGGAAAGCTGGACCCTGTTATCGGGCGTGACGAAGAAATCCGCCGCACCATTCAGGTCCTGTCCCGCCGCACCAAAAACAACCCCGTATTGATCGGGGAACCGGGGGTCGGTAAGACCGCGATCATCGAAGGCCTGGCCCAGCGCATCGTTGCCGGTGATGTGCCGGAAACCCTGCGCGACAAGCGCCTGATGGCGCTGGACCTTGCCTCCATGGTGGCGGGTGCAAAATTCCGCGGTGAATTTGAAGAGCGCCTGAAAGCCGTGCTGGAAGAAATTGAGGCCGCCGCCGGCAGCATCATCGTCTTTATTGACGAATTGCACACCCTGGTCGGCGCGGGCAGTGCAGAAGGGTCCATGGATGCGTCCAACATGCTGAAACCCGCCCTGGCGCGGGGGGCCTTGCATTGCGTCGGGGCCACGACCCTGAATGAATATCGCAAGCATATCGAAAAAGATGCGGCCCTTGCCCGCCGGTTCCAGACTGTCTTTGTCGCAGAACCTTCCGTGGAAGACACAATTTCAATCCTGCGTGGCCTAAAGGAAAAGTACGAGCTTCATCACGGGGTCCGCATCACCGATGCGGCAATCGTGGCGGCCGCGACCTTGTCCAATCGCTATATCACCGACCGGTTCCTGCCCGATAAGGCCATTGATCTGGTGGACGAAGCCGCGTCGCGCCTGCGCATGGAAGTCGACAGCAAACCAGAAGCCATCGACGAACTGGATCGACGTATCATTCAATTGAAGATCGAACGCGAGGCCCTGAAAAAGGAAACCGACAAGGCGTCCAAGGATCGCCTGGAAAAACTGCAGACGGAATTGAGCGATCTGGAGGAGCAATCGGCCACCCTGACCGCCCAATGGCAGGCCGAGAAAGGCAAGCTGAATGCGGCCCAGGGCTTGAAGGAGAAGCTGGATTCAGCGCGCAGCGAATTGGCGACCGCTCAGCGGGAAGGCCGATACGACCGCGCGGGCGAATTGGCCTATGGCGTCATACCCGACCTGGAAGCCAAGCTTGCAGCGGCGGAAACCCAAGGCACAGGGTCGATGCTGGAAGAGGAAGTGCGCGATCAGGACATTGCATCCATCGTCTCGCGCTGGACCGGTATTCCTGTCGACAAGATGCTGGAGGGTGAACGCGAAAAGCTGCTGCAAATGGAAACCCTGCTGGGCAAGCGCGTGATTGGCCAAAGCCAGGCAATCACCGCGATATCCAGTGCGGTCCGGCGCGCCCGTGCGGGCCTTCAGGACCCCAATCGACCCATTGGCAGCTTCCTGTTTCTGGGCCCAACCGGTGTCGGGAAGACGGAGCTTACCAAATCACTGGCGGATTTCCTGTTCGATGATGATCAGGCCATGGTCCGCATCGACATGTCGGAATATATGGAAAAGCATTCCGTCTCTCGTCTGATCGGCGCACCTCCGGGCTATGTCGGCTATGACGAGGGTGGTGCCCTGACCGAAGCCGTGCGGCGCAGACCCTATCAGGTGATCCTGTTCGATGAGATCGAAAAGGCACATCCGGATGTTTTCAATGTGTTACTGCAGGTCCTGGACGATGGACGCCTGACCGATGGACAGGGCCGCACGGTGGATTTCCGCAATGTGCTGATTATCCTGACCTCTAATCTTGGTGCGGAATTCCTGGCCGACCAAAAGGACGGTGAGGATGTCGAAGCGGTGCGCCCACAGGTTATGGAAGTCGTACGCCATGCCTTCCGACCGGAATTTTTGAACCGGTTGGATGAAATCCTGCTGTTCCGCCGCCTGTCGCGGGAGAACATGTCGGGGATCGTGGATATCCAACTGGATCATCTGCGGGCCTTGCTGCAGGACCGCAAGATCACCTTGGCGGTCGATCCTGCCGCCCTGATGTGGCTTGGCAATGCGGGCTATGACCCGGTTTATGGCGCCCGTCCGCTGAAACGGGTGATTCAGAAACATCTGCAAAACCCTCTGGCCAATCTGATTCTGGATGGCAGCCTGAATGATGGGGATACCGTCACGGTGGGGGCCAGCAACGGGCATTTGGTCCTGAACGGGCGCGAGATCGAGGCCGAAGCCGCATAACAGCATTTGCTTGTTATTAAGAGAAGGCGCGGTGGTTTTAAACTTCCGCGCCTTTTCTTTAGGCACAAAGCCGAATACGATTCTGTGTCACAGCCGGAGACTATCGATGGGAAAAGCCAATTCGCATCTTGCCGCCGCAATTGCCGATGGCGCGCGCCTTTCTGTTTTTCTGGAACCTGAATTTGAAAAAAGCACCTTGGCGCATCCGCGTCCGCACTATATCGAATCCTATCCCCTGCCGCATGTTTGTGTGAAGGAAGGCCAGGTTTGGGGCGCAACCCGACGCACCCACCTGACCCACAAGCCCGGTGATCGCATCGATTCCGTGACCAGTTTCACCTATACGGATTCCCTGCCCCTTTACTGCCTGTCCAGCTATAATGACGAAATGGCCGTGTTGAATAAACGGACCCTTTTGACCCGTTTGCTAAGCGCAAATCAATATCGACGTCTGGACCTGATCGCACGCCCCGCAGGTCCGTGCGTCTGGCGCGACACGCAACCCAACAACCTTAACGCTTTAAACGCATCTATTCAGGCAGGAAACGAACATTACATAACCTTCATCGATCAGAATGATATACTGCGATCCCATCCCCTGGATCTCGCCTTCCTGTTTCCAGACAGCGGGGCGGTGGAATTCAGGATAGAGCACGCCGCCTTGCCAGAGGTTTTCTATGATCCTGTCGCGTTTGAGACGAAACTGTCCAGGTCCGTTCCAGATCTGGACAAGGCCCTGGCCAGCCCAACCTTTGGGGGGCAAAGTGCTATGGCAGCGTATCTGACATTTCGTTGCATTGATGGCAGCGGAACCGCCTATGGGGTTCCCGATATTCAGCCGGACACCCGGCATGCCTGCACAAACGTCAAAGTCTATTCAACCCCTTGATCCTTATGCATTGACCCTGGCAATGGCACGCAGGAACACGGTTCCGAAATCTTCCAGCTTCTTAGGACCCACGCCGCTGACCATTGCCATCTGGTCCAGCGTTTCGGGGCGCAGGCGGCACATGTCATGCAAGGTGGCATCGGCGAAAATGACATAGGCGGGGACATTGCGTTCCTGTGCCAGGTCCCGACGCAACGCCTTCAGGGCCGCCAGCAGATCTGGATCGACGCCTTCCAGCGAAATCGCGCGGCGTTCCGAACGCTCCGACTTCTTGGATTTTGGAATTTCGCGATACAGGAAGGCTTCGTCCCCGCGCAGCACCGCTTGCCCCTTGCGGGTCAGCACCAATCCACCAAAGCCTTCGATATTGATCGACAGATATCCGCCCGCAACGGCCTGGCGGATAAAGGCCTGCCAGTATTGCTTTGGATGTTCCGCGCCAATCCCATAAGTGGGCAGCTTGTCATGCCCGCGTTCTTCGATCTTTGCCGTCTTTGCGCCGCGCAGCACATCGATGATATGCGCCGTGCCGAAACTTTCACCCGTCCGCAGAATGGCAGACAGCAGCATCTGCGCTTCCCGCGTGCCATCAATCACGACCGGCGGATACAGACAGGTATCGCAATTGCCACAGGGTTCCGGATCCTCCCCAAAATAGGACAGCAGCGTCGCGCGGCGGCATTGTGTTGCCTCGCAATAGGCAAGCAGGGCATCCAGCCGCTTATGTTCGCGGCGCTTATGATCCTCGTCCTGGCCATCCTGATCGATGAATTGGCGGCGCATGCGCAGATCATCCAGGCCGTACAGCATCCATACATCAGACGGCAGGCCATCCCGACCCGCACGCCCGATTTCCTGATAATAGGCTTCCATACTGCCGGGCAGATTGGTGTGAAAGACATAGCGGATGTCCGGCTTATCGATCCCCATGCCAAAGGCGATGGTCGCGACCATCACGACGGCAGATTCCGACATGAAAATATCCTGGTTTTCCTTGCGCTGATCTGACGGCAGGCCCGCATGATACGGCAGGGCGCGATACCCTTCCGCCGACAGGGCTTCAGCGACTTCATCGGTCAGGCGGCGCGACAGGCAATAGACAATGCCGGACTGATCCTTGCGATCCTCCAGAAAGCTCAACAACTGCTTCTTCCAATGGGTCTTTGGAACCACGGTCAGGCTCAGATTGGGGCGATCAAAGCCATGCACCACGGTGTCCCCGCGTCCCCGGAACAGCTTTTCCGCAATATCCCGCCGGGTCGCCACATCCGCCGTGGCGGTGAAGGCGCTGACCGTCGCATTGGGGAAATGGTCCGGCAGCGTTGACAGCATCTCATAATCCGGCCGGAAGCTGGCCCCCCATTTCGAGATACAATGAGCCTCATCAATCACAAAAAGGGCTGGATCCAGTTTTTGCAAGGCACCGATCATGCGCGGCGTCATAAGGCGTTCGGGCGACATGTACAGGATTTTCGCGCCGCCTTTCGCGACCCGTAGCCATTGCTCTACATTTTGATCCCGCGATTGCCCGGAATGGATACAGGCGGCATCAACACCATTCGCGCGAAGGCCTGCGACCTGATCGTCCATCAAGGCGACAAGTGGGGACACAACAAGGGTCGGTCGATCCAACATCAGGGCGGGCACCTGATAGCACAGGGATTTTCCCGCCCCGGTCGGCATCACCGTCAGGGTGTGGGTTCCCGACAGCAAACGATCAACAATCTCCCTCTGCCCCGGTCGAAAGCTTGGATAGCCAAAGACCGAGGACAGGACGTCTTCAGGCGACTGGGTCAAGACAGAAAACTCTCCACGGCTTCCAGAAACAAGGCGGGCTGTTCCGCATGTAACCAGTGCCCTGCATCGGGGATCGCTTCAATCTCTGAATTGGGGAAAAGACGCTCAATTTCGGCATGATGGCGCGGCAGCACATGGGTCGAGTTTGCCCCGGTCAGGTGTAGGCTGGGCTTTTCGAATGCATGATCGCTGTCAATATCCGGGAATCCTTCAATATTGGGCATCGCCTTTTCGATCACATCCAGATTGATCTTCCAGGTCAATCCACCGCCCTCCGCCGGCGCCAAGTTTTGCGCCAGGAAGGTGCGGATCATCCTTTCCGGGATTGCCGGGGCCAGGGCTTCTTCCGCTTCCGACCGGCGCGTCATGCCGGCAACGTCCAATTCCTGCATTGCCGTGACATAGGCCATTAAACCGCTGTCGCGCGGCGCTGGCGGGATATCAGCCACCACCAGTTTCTCAACCAGATCGGGCTGTTCCAGTGCCAGAATCATCGACGCTTTGCCGCCCATGGAATGACCAATGACGCGGGCCGGGCCACCAATCTGTTTTTCAATCAAGCCCGCAATATCACCTGCCATGGCGGGATAGGTCATCTCCTCATCCCAGGGTGATTCGCCGTGATTGCGCAGGTCGACCGATAGAACGCGATAGGTTTTCGACAGAACCTTGGAAATCGCCCCCCAATTGCGTTTGTTTCCGAACAAGCCATGCAGGATGACCAGAGGCGGACCCTCCCCTGCTTCTGAGAAAGATAGATCTAAAACCGACATTACCACTCCATAGAATTTGACCACTCACTCGACGAACCCTACCTTGCCCGAACGATGGAAGGAAGTGATCTCCTCATATTTGCGATTGGTGCAGGGGCGGCCGGTTATATTGGCGGCCTGACAGGCCTGGGCGCGGCGCTGATCGCGCTGGCCTTCTGGCTGCATGTCATGCCGCCCCAGGTCGCCGTCCCGATGGCTGCCTTAATCGGTGTCACCAGCCATTTGGTCACGTTGGGCTTTATTCGCCATGGCATTCGGGTCGGACGATTATGGCCCTTTATCCTGGGCGGCCTGATTGGGCTGCCAATGGGACTTTACGCCCTCTCTTATTTGAACGTGGATTTTGCCAAGGCGGGTCTGGGCATCTTGCTGGTTCTTTATTGCAGCTATGGGCTGATCGTAAAAACACCGCCACAGATTCAGGGGGGCGGGCGACGGGCAGATGGCGTCATTGGCTTTCTGGGCGGCTTTTTTGGGGGCGTCGCCAGCATGTCTGGACCCGTCCCTACAATCTGGGCAGGTCTTCGCGGCTGGCCCAAGGATGAACAGCGCGGCGTTTTCCAGCCCTTCAATCTGGTCATACTGGGCATCGCCCTGATCGGGCACAGCTTTTATGGACGGTTTGATGTCTTAACGGGGCCCAATATATTGATCGCTATGGCCTGCGGTGCCGCCGGGGCTGTGTTGGGCATTTATACCTATCGCCACACCAGTGATCGCAACTTCCGCCGCCTTGTCCTGATCCTGCTGCTGATCGGGGGGTTAAGCCANTTGGGCAGCGTTCTGTTTTGATACTTCTTCGCGGTAGGTTTTCTGAAAGGCCTCAACCACCGGCGCGGGGCGCTTGGTGTCCCGGGTTACTAGGGCAAAATCCTGCTCCAGCCGTGTTAGGTCCGGGCGCAGAGCACGAATCTCTCCGGCCGCGACCCAGGGGGCAGCACATTGATCGGGCATTAATCCCAGATACCGCCCGGTCTGTAACAGGATCAAGATCGCCTCCAGATTATTGGCACTGGCCGCAGGGCCGGTCCGGAAAGGCTTTTCGCGGGTTCTCAGCGTGTCCTGGAATGTACGCCCGACATAGTCCGGTCGCGTCAGATCCTCCAATCCAATCAACTCATCAGGCTTGGAATACAAGGGGTGCAGCCTGCCGCAATAAACCGACTGGACCTCTTTGGCGACATGGCTGTAGGCCAGTCCGGATTTTGGGCGGTGCATGGCACAGAAGGCAAGATGCACGGTCCCGTCCAGCAAACGCCTTTCCATCTCGTCCGTGCTCAAAACGCTGATGGTGATATGGACATCCGGTGCTTTGGCCCGAAACCGGGACAGGGTTTCCGAAATCGGGATTTCCGGCAGGGTCAGAATGCCATCAATGATCGCCAGGTTGAATTCCCCGACCAAACGCCGTTGCGCCGTCGATACTTGGGCACGAAAGGAATCCAGTGCCGTCATCAGGCGCACGACCTCCTGAAAGACCAGCCGCCCTTCCTCTGTCAGGGCAAAGCCACCGCGCCCACGTTCACACAATCGCAACCCCAGGCGGGTTTCCAAATTGGCGATATGGGTTGAGATCGTCGACCTGGCCAGACCAAGTTCCGCCTCTGCTGCGGTAAAGCCGCCACATTCCACCACGGTTTTGAAGACCCGCAGCAGCTTGATATCTGCGTCCCCGACCTGTCCCTGAAAACTTGGCTGTGCCATTACGTCTGCATTCTTTAATCTTTAGATTGATACAATATGATTTTTCGACGTTATAGATTTGCTACAGTGGGAACAAGAGAATCCTTGAAATGAACTTACAATTGGGGATGAGAGATGGAAGATTTCGTTGGGCGCAAAAACCTGATCCCACCCGCCCGGATGCGGGAGCTTTGTAAACGATCAAACCTGAAAGGTGCGATACAGACGGCCAGCCATTTCGGCGCCATCGGCCTGACCGGCTTTGGTCTATATATGACCTGGGGGACCTGGTGGGCCGTGCCGTTCTTTATTGCCCATGGGGTGCTGCTGAATTTCCTGTTCGCGGCACAGCACGAATTCAATCACTACACGGCCTTTAAAACCCGTTGGGTCAACGATGTCTTCAACCGTATCACCGGGTTCGTTCAACTGTATCCCCGCGATTATGAGCGTTGGTACCATTTTGAACACCATCGCCATACGCAGGATTGGGACAATGACCCGGAACTGATCAGCCGGGGCGGCCCCTATGATCTGGCCAGCTATCTGCCCTATCTGATCGGCATCACCTATTGGACCGGCCGCATCAAGCGCCTGTTCATCGTCGCCATGGGCAAAACCGCGCCCTATTTCACCGAAAAGCAGACCCGCAAGGTCGTGCTGGAATCGCGACTGCATCTGCTGGGCTATGCGGTAGTGATCGCCTTGTCTGTGTATTTCCAGACCTGGGCAGCGGTGATCTATTGGATCGGTCCCATGTTCACCATGAAGATTTTCCAGAACGTCCAGAACATTGCCGAACATACCGGTCTGACGCATGAAAATGACACCGTGCACAATACCCGCACGATCAAGACCTGGTGGATTTTCCGCTGGATGGCCTGGAACATGCAATATCACACGGCGCATCATACTTTCCCCGCCGTGCCGTTCCACGCCCTGCCAGCGCTGCATGCGGAACTGGTGAAACATGCCGGCTATGAACCACCGACGACCGGCTATCTGGCATTCCAGTGGCGCTTTATCCGCAAGCTGATGAAGGGGCCGGAAACCCGCGATGGCGAGGTTGAAATTGATCTGTCCCATACCCAACCGCAGGCGGCTGAATAATGCAAAAACTGGAAGTGTACCAATCCCGCTGGGCGATGGAACTGCGTCGCCCAGACGGGGTGGAGCGGTCAGACGAAGAAGCTTTTGCCATGGTCGCGGAAGCTGGTTTCGACGGCATGTGCCTGGATCTGGCAAAGTCCGACCTGGAAACGATTGAGCGCACCCGCCCGCTGTTTGAACAGCACAAGCTGGGCTGCATGATCAATGCCTTCCCCAAGACGGTGGAAGGGTTCCTGCCAATCCTGGAGGCGGCGAAAGCGGCCAATGCCGTCGTCGTCAACATCATCGGGGAGGTTATGCCCTTCACCGTTGAGGACGGGGTGGACGTGGTGCATCGCTGGATGGAGATGTCGGATCAGGTCGGCATGCCGATCCTGTTTGAGACCCACCGCAACTGCCTGACCAATGACCTGTTTTATACGCTGCAATTGATGGAGCGTGTGCCCGATATGCCGATCTGTGCGGACCTGTCCCATTATCTGATCGACCGGGAATTCTGGTATCCCTTAAACGATCGGGACCAGGGCTATATCAGCCAGATCCTGGCCCGGGCAGATTGCTTCCAGGGGCGCGTATCCTCCCGCGAACAGGTTCAGGTCCCCCTGCACTTCCCCCAGAGTCAGAAATGGGTCGATTTGTATAAGTCCTGGTGGGAAGAAGGCATCGCATCCTGGAAGGGCCGCCACGGCCCGGACGATACCCTGATCTTCCTGACCGAACTGGGCCCGCCCGAATATGCTATCACCGGCGCAGACGGCTATGAATTGTCCGACCGCTGGGAAGAATCCCTGCAAATCAAAGGCTGGGTCGAAGATATCTGGGCGCGGGTCTGAGGCGAAGGGTCTACAGCGTCCAATAGGTCATGCCATCAGGCACGCCCCGTTGACGCCAGATCGCCTTGATATCCGCGATCAGACCGTCTGGTTTAGCCAGCTTTCGCAAGGACAGCTGATCGAACGCGGAATGCGCAACGGCCCCGACAACGGCGTCATAGCCTGTGGCGGGTTCTGCAACCAAGTCGATATCATATTCATGTTTGGTTTCCGCTGCATCGGCCATCGGGTCGAAGACATCAACTGTGTGACCATGCACGGCCAAACGTGCGATCAGGTCTGCGACCTTGGAATTGCGGATATCGGGCACGTTTTCCTTGAACGCGATGCCCAGCACCAGAATTTTTGACGGGCCGGATAGTTGTGCGTCGATATTATCGGCGATCCGATGGGCCATGCCGTCATTAATGCTGCGCCCGGCCAGGATCACCTTGGGCTCAATATTCAACTGCTGTGCCGCATGGGCCAGATAATAGGGATCAACCCCAATGCAGTGCCCCCCGACCAAGCCCGGCGTGAAGGGCAGGAAATTCCATTTCGTCCCAGCCGCTTCCAGAACGTCATGGACGGAAATGCCCATTTTCTGGAAGATCGTCGCGATTTCATTGACGAAGGCGATGTTGATGTCGCGCTGGGCATTTTCGATCACCTTGGATGCTTCCGCCGTGCGAATATCACGGGCGACGAAGATGTTGTTCCCGTTCATCGTGCCATACAGGCGGGCCAGCAATTGGCTGGCATTATGGGTCTGACCGGCCACAACCTTGGTGATCAAATCGACGCGGTGCACTTTGTCGCCTGGATTGATCCGTTCCGGGGAATAGCCCAGGAAAAAATCCTGGCCCGATGTCAGGCCAGACTCTTCCTCCAGGATTGGACCACAGAAATCTTCCGTAACACCCGGATAGACGGTCGATTCATAAACCACGACCGTCCCCATTTTCAAATGACGCCCAACCATCCGGCTGGCAGATTCAACAGCCCGCAAATCCGGCTTATTGTCGGGCCCGACCGGGGTTGGGACGGTCACAATGTGGATATGCGCTTCTGACAGGAAGCTTTCGTCAGCTATGTATTCCAGTTTGGAATCGGCCAATTCACCGACGCTTAACTCTCCGGTTCGATCATGACCGGCGCGTAATTCTTCAACCCGCTGTCGATTAATATCAAACCCGATAACATCGAAATGCCGCGCCAGCGCGACCGCCAGCGGCAAGCCAACATAGCCAAGTCCAATGACCGATACAGTGGGATTCTCAAACATTATAGCTCGCGCCTTTTAGTGCCGTCATTCAATACGGCATATATCCGCTGAGCGACAGGGTGTGTCAAACAAAGTGCTGATATTGGTTTAACGTATCGGGGCCGATCAATCGCCGCATCGATCTCGGCGCCCAGACTTGGCTGTTTGGTATGCGGCCCAAGCCAAGCCCTGCAGGAATATTTTAATCAAAACATTCAATTTCACAAGAATAGATAATCCGCCGATCAATAGGCCCGATCAATGATAAAATCGACCAGATCGGTCATGGCTTCCTTGGTTGGTCCATTCTGAAAGATACCCAGGGCGTCGCGGGCGATGCTGCAATAATGACGGGCGCGATCCACTGAATCATCCAGCGTACCATGGGATGTCATCAGGCGCATGGCTTCTTCCAGATCGCCGTCTTTCTGGTCCATTTCGGCAATCGTTCGGTGCCAAAAGGCCCGCTCTTCTTCATTGCCCCGACGATAGGCCAGAATAACCGGCAAGGTCACTTTGCCTTCCCGGAAATCATCACCCACAGTCTTGCCCAGCTTTAGCTGATCTGCAGAATAATCCAGCACATCATCGATCAATTGAAAGGCGATGCCGATATTCATGCCATAGCTTTCCAGCGCCTCTTCCTCGGCCTGGGGGCGTTCGGCCACAACCGCGCCAATGCGCGTGGCTGCGGCGAATAATTTTGCAGTCTTCGATCGAATAACTTCCAGATAAGCCTCTTCCGTCGTTGTCGGCTCATTGGCCGTCATTAACTGCAGGACTTCCCCTTCCGCGATGACGGCAGAGGCATCGGACAATATGCGCAGAACCTGCAACGATCCATCAGCCGTCATCAATTGGAAGGATCGCGAAAACAGGAAATCCCCGACCAACACGCTGGCCTCATTTCCCCAGATTGCGTTGGCACTGGCCTGACCGCGGCGCAGGTCGCTTTCATCGACAACATCATCATGCAGCAGGGTCGCGGTATGGATAAATTCCACACAGGCGGCCAGCCCAATATGGCGCTGCCCCGTATAGCCACATAAATTCGCCGACGCCAGGGTCAGCACCGGGCGCAGGCGTTTACCGCCGGACGCGATGATATGACCTGCCAATTGCGGGATCAGCGCAACGGGGCTCTTCATATTATCCAGAATATGCTGGTTGACCTTTTTCAGGTCGCCCTCAACCAGCCCCAACAGGGCGTCAAGCGACGGACGCTCATCCTGCTTGGACGCTGATTTCTTATCAGTAAGCGGTAAAATGGTCGCCAAGACCGTATCTCCAACTTGAAAGCAATTGACGCGCGTTCCCTTTCGAGGCCACTGCTCAAAATAGCCGAGACCCCTATAGGGTCAAGGGGTGTGCGTCGGCAAGTCAATTTCTCGCTGGCTTCAGGCTCCGGCCTGATCTTCGGGCAAGTGACAAACGACCTGCAATTTGTTGCCATCCAAATCCCGGAAGTATGCGCCATAATAATTTTCATGATAGTGCGGGCGCAGGCTAGGGGCACCTTCATCCACAGCCCCCAGAGAGCGCGCCATTTCATAAGCCCTTCGCACCATCTGGCGGGTCTGTGCCGCAAAGGCGAAATGCGTGCCATTGCCTGCAGTAGCCTGCTTTTCATCAAAAGGGGGAAAGACCCAGAATTTAGGGTCATCTGGCCTGCCCCATCCGGCATAGCCGGATTGAATATCCCCGCGATAACGCGGAATTCCCAGGACACTAAAGACGGCATCATAAAATCGAATTGCGCGGGAAACGTCGTTAGTCCCAACCGTGACGTGACTGAACATAGACTCCCCTCCAACCGTCTAATTGACCTTTCTGGCATCCTTTAAGCGATAAAAGACGCTGTATTCCTTATCCTCAGGCACCAGTTCCAGGGTTCCGGTCAATTGAACCGGGTCATAGCTGAAGGCGACGGGGTGATCCTGGGCATGGACTTCCAGAACCAGGGCCGGCCCGACATGATACTGATAGGGGCAGCTCATCGGAAATGGCCCAAAGAGAAACAGGCGCTGATCTTCTGTCACATCCAGGGGAAACATATATCCCTTTATGGTGATTTCTTTCCCGTCCAGCGCCATCACATCGGGTTGAAATTCCGGCTTTTGATAAATCAAGTCATAGCCATCATCGGTTTTCGTCTGAATCTGCACCTCATTGGTGGATCCTAGTACCTTCCAGTCCAGCGCACCGGGGGGAACATCAACATAATCGCCAATGTAATCCAGGATCGTCTTAGTGCCATGCAGGCTCCCTTCTTCCTGCGACAAGGCAAACGCTGGCGGCGACGCACATAGAAACATCAGCACTGCCAGGATTTTTCGCATCATCACCCTTTCGCCAGCAGCCCCGCAATATCCGTCCGCGCGGCTGAAATTGCGGGGATCAGGGAGGCTATCACCCCGATCATGAGGCCCAGTATCAGCAACACACCGTCAAGGAAATGCACCTGCAGGAACGTCTCTGGAAGAACTATGCCTTGAAGGGTATCGATATTCAATGCGGCGATATAGCCGACACCATGCCCGACCCCCAATCCGATCACTGTCCCGACACCGCTTAACAACACAGCTTCCGCCACGACGGTCAGCAGCAGTTTTCCGGGACTTGCCCCCAGAACTCTGAGAACCGCCAGATCGTATCGCCGCACCGCCAGGCTGGAGGCGAGAGAGGCCAGAAGAATAAGGGCCGAAAGTGCTACAAACCCGACACCCAGTGCAAGAATCAAGGTTTTCCCGATCCCCAGGCTCTTGGTCAACCGCGCCATTTCCAAGGAAGGCACGGCCGCAAGCATATCCGTGGACTGATTGATCTCACGCGGAAGGTTCATCCGATCAATCGGGCTGCGAGTCTTGATCAGAACGGCGGTAACCTGATGGCCCAGTGCTTCCTCTGCGGCTTTATCGTCATGCGCATCATGGTCGTGTGCTTCATCATGGTCGTGTGCTGCGTCATGTTCGTGTGCTGCGTCATGGTCGTGCGCTTCATCATGATCATGTGTGTCATGCGCATCATGACTGTCGTGTCCCTCTGCCTGCGCCTCATCATGGTCGTCATCATGATGGTGTCCGGAATGCAATGCCTGAACACTGTCCACACTGGTGACAATCAACCTGTCCAACACTGTTCCCGTCGGTTTTAATACACCAGTCACGGTGTATAGATAGGAATCATGGATATCGTCACTGTCTGCCGCGAAGCCATGACGGGCAGCAAAACTTTCACCAATTTTCATGCCGGTCGCCGCGCCGACAACCGCCTCAAACGGATGGTCAAAAACCTGGCCGTCAGCGAATTCAGCCTGATAAAGCTTCAGATAATCGGGCGTGCTGCCCACCATGCGCCAACCTTGATAATTGTCCCCGAGGGCCAGGGGGATTGCCTGACGCACATGGCGGTTATTCTGTAAGGCCAGTTAATCCGACATTTCGATATTCCCGGCTGGAACATCGGCATGATAAACCGACGACAGCACCAATTGCAGGGGGCTTCCCTTCACGCCCGCGACGATATCAATCCCTTCTGCATTGCGCAGAAAACCTGACGCGATGGTTTGAGACAGTAGAAACAACAGGATTAATAGGGCGCTGCCCAACGTTGCAGACAGAACGCACAAAGCCGATTGCAGCGGGCGGGCGCGAATGGCCGCCACGGCAAGTGAAACCGCATTCATGATACAGGCCCTCCCTTCGTCTTAAGTGTCACCACGGTGTCGAAGCGATCCAAAAGCCTGGCGTCATGAGTGGCGATCATCAGCGCAGCCCCGGTCTCCCTCGCTTGATCCTGTAGCAGCGTGACAACTGCATTCGTATTGGCGTCATCCAGGGCAGACGTCGGCTCATCCGCAATCAGCAGTTTCGGGCGCAGCAAAACAGCCCGGGCAATGGCGGCGCGTTGCTGTTCGCCCTGGCTCAGGGCTGTGGGCTTTCGATTCGCCTTATCGGCCAGACCCAGTTTCGCTAAGAGGTCCTCCAAACGTCCGGGTTCTACCCCGACCTTCGCCATGTCTGCTGCCAGCATGACATTCTGCGCCAGGGTGAGTGAGGGCAGCAGATGCAATGTCTGAAAGATGAATCCGAACGTTTTTCCCCGAATGCGGTCCCGGGCAACAGACGATTGGGCGTATAAATTCTGCTGTTCCAGCAGGACGTCACCTTCCGTAGGTGGCAGTAAACCGGCCAGTACGGACAGCAATGTCGTCTTCCCAGATCCCGATGGCCCCAACAGCAGAAGCTGTGCGCCAGGTGAAATGGACAGGTCCGGAAGGTAAAGCGGTCGCGACTCGCCTCGACGGACAACAATACTGTTTGATGCTAATATCACGGTCGGTATCCCAATCAATTGCTGCGAAATCATCCTATCCCCAGACTATAATGTTATATAGTTACACCAACAAGGTGGATTCTCACTAACCGGATGCGACATTTTCTTCAGGGGCAGGGCTGGCACTTCGGAAACTGAACAGCATGCCCATTCGTCAGGACCTTGCAGTATTGAATTTGATTGCGCAAAATGGGATGAACGATCACTCTTTTCGATGATATCTGAAATTCCGACCCTCAATGAGGAGGTTAAATTCCATGTCTGTCAGTGCATTCTCCGCCGCTAAAACCCAATCTCTGGCCTATCAGTCGGAACGGGAAGATTTGGCCTGCGCGTTTCGCTGGACCGCGCGGTTAAACATGCATGAGGCAGTGGCCAATCACTTCAGCCTGGTCGTGTCGGATGATGGCACGGACTTCCTGATCAATCCCTATGGCCGTCATTTCTCAAAAATGCGCGCCAGCGATCTGCTGCTGCTGAATACTGAGGTTGCACCGGAAAGCATGGGCGACGCTGTCGACCCGACCGCCTATTGCATCCATGGTGCCATGCACCGGAACAATCCCCAGGCGCGCTGTATCCTGCATGTCCATTCGAAATATTCGACCGCATTGTCGACCCTGAAAGATACCTCCATTCCGCCCATCGACCAGACCACGATGCGTTTCTATAACCGTGTTGCCGTCGACAACCACTATGACGGCATGGGCCTTGGGGATGAGGCAGAGCGTCTGTCCACTGTGCTAGGCGACAAGCGGGTCCTGCTGATGGGCCAACACGGCGTCATGACGGTTGGCAACACCGTTGCCGAAGCCTTTGATGAGCTGTTCTTCTTTGAACGCGCCTGTGAAACGCTGTTTCTGGCGCTGTCCAGCGGGCGAGAGCTTAACGTCGCCAGCCATGAAGTGGCAGAGAAAACCGCTGGTCAATGGGCCGCTTATCCAGGTGCCGCAGAAAAGCATTTCAATGCCCTGCGCGATATCCTGGACGAGGAAGAGCCCGTTTATCGCGATTGATCACTGGTCAAGCTTCGTTACCGTAGAAAAGTGAGAGTCTATGTCAGTTCAGTCTGTTGTTATCGTCGGTGCCGGGCAAAGTGGCGGCCGCGCCGCTGCCTTGTTACGTCAGGAAGGGTTTCAGGGGGACATCACCCTGATCGGTGCGGAAGCGCATCCCCCCTATGAACGCCCGCCACTGTCAAAGGCGGTTCTGAAGGGGGATAAGACGGCCGATCATTGCTTTTTGTACGAAGCTGACTTTTACCAACAACAGAACATCACCCTGATCACCGGTAAGACCGTTGAAGCAATCGATGCGGATGCCCATACGGTCACCCTGGACGATGGAACATCCCACAGCTTCGACGCGCTGATTTTCGCAACAGGTGGCGTGGTCAAACGCCTGCCCTTACCAGGCGCAGACCTGGCGGGCATTCATGTTGTCCGAACCCTGGATGACAGTGCTGAACTGGGCAAAGCCCTGACACCCGGCGCAAGAATCGTCGTTATTGGCGGTGGCTTTATTGGTCTGGAAACTGCTGCGACAGCGCGCCAGAAGGAATGCGATGTGACAGTTCTGGAAGGCGCGCCGCGCATTCTTGGCCGTTCCATTCCAGAAGTTGTCGCTGCGGCTGTTTCCCGCCTGCACGAAGAAAATGGCATCAAAATCGTCCTGAACGCGCGCATTCAGGCGTTTGAAGGCAGCGATCATGTCACCGGCATCCGATTCGAAGATGGCAGCGTTATGCCTGCGGATGCGGTCGTGATTGGCATTGGAATCGCCCCAGGCACAGACCTTGCCAAATCTGCCGGGGTTGAATGCGGTGATGGTATTATGGTGGATGAATTCGGCGCCACCAATATCCCCGGCATCTATGCGACTGGAGACTGTGCCTGTGGGAACAACCCGCGCTATGGCGCAGCGATTCGGCTGGAAAGCTGGCAGAATGCCGATATGCAGGCCCGCACGGTCGCCCGATCCATCTGTGGCAAGCCCGAAGCCTATGCACCTGTACCCTGGCTGTGGTCTGACCAGTTCGATTGGACCTTGCAAACCGCCGGGCTGCCCCATCGCGCTGAAAAGATTGTCACACGGGGACAGTATGAAGATGGGGCGCAGATCTTCTTCTGTCTGGAAGGCGATACGCTGATTGGCGTCGCAGGCTTTGGCAAAGGATCCGCCATCGCAAAAGATGTTCGCATGGCCCAGATGATGATGGAACGGGGTGTTAATCCAGACCCCGCCGCCCTGGCCGATGAAAGCATCCCACTGCGTAAAATCATGAAAGACGGCTGAGGGTAAGCCACGCCACAGGTTTGGAAATCCGCGGGTTCCGCTTGCCCAAGGGGGACAAACCCGCTACCACAGTGCCGGTTTCCAAAAATTCCCAATGGTACATGTTTGAACAATGACTGACGGCCCTTCCAAGACGCTGCTTCCCGATGGCCTGCGCGATGTTCTGCCCCCAGAGGCAACACGCGAGGCGACGGTTATGCGCGGTCTGATTGATCGCTTTCGGGCATCCGCCTATCGTCGGGTCGACCCGCCCTTGGTGGAATTTGAAGACAGCCTGCTGGATGGCGCTGGAACGGCCACGGCCCCCCATACATTCCGCCTGATGGACCCGGTATCCCAGCGCATGATGGGNGTGCGCGCCGATATGACGGTTCAAGTCGCACGCATCGCCACATCCCGCCTGATCAAGGCCCCCCGCCCGCTGCGCCTGTGTTATGCCGGGCCAGTGCTGCGCGTGCGCGGATCGCAATTGCGCCCGGAACGCCAGGTGACCCAGGCGGGTTGTGAAATATATGGGGCGGATCAGGCAGAGGCGGATGCCGAAATTATCGCCGTTGCCGCAGATGCCCTGCATGCAGTCGGTGCCAAAGATCTGTCTGCGGACCTGAGCCTGCCAACAATCGTGCCTGCGGTATTTGACGATCTGGGTCTGGATGCCAAAACCCGAAAGAACGCCCGGTTGGCGCTGGACCGCAAGGATGCCCATGATGTGGCCGCCCTGGGGGGAGAGGCCGCAACGCGGCTGGGGGCGCTGTTGGATGCATCCGGCCTGGCCCGGCGCGCTCTGGAGAAATTGAATTCAATCCCGCTGCCTCCCGCTGCTGAGGCGGAACGCGCCCGCCTGGCACGGGTTATGGACCTGTTGGAAGATGCAGTGCCGGAGCTGGCCCTAACAGTCGATCCCGTTGAACATCGCGGTTTTGAGTATCAGACAGGGTTGAGCTTCACCTTATTTGCCAAGGGCGTGCGGGGCGAATTAGGGCGTGGCGGTCGCTATAGCGCCGGGTCTGATGGCACAACGACCGAACCGGCCACGGGATTTTCCCTGTATCTTGATTCCGTACTGCGCGCGGTCCCCGCAGCCGCGCGACCGGTCACGGTCTATCTGCCCGCAAACACGAAACCCAAACAGGCGGCCGCCTTGCGACAGGCAGGCTGGTGCACATTGTCGGGGCTGATCACTGTGTCAGACATAAAGGCAGAAGCCCGACGACTGGATTGCACGCATTATTTTGATCCGGCACAGGGTGATGCTCCCTGTCCGCTCGACTAAACAACACCCGATCAGGCGCAAGGACAAACGCGATGACGAATGTAGTGGTTATCGGCTCTCAATGGGGCGACGAAGGCAAAGGCAAGATTGTTGATTGGCTGTCAGAACGCGCCGATGTGGTGGTGCGGTTTCAGGGTGGTCACAATGCCGGTCACACCCTGGTCATTGATGGCAAAGTCTACAAGTTAAGCCTGCTGCCGTCTGGCGTTGTGCGCAAAGGCAAGCTGTCAATCATCGGCAATGGCGTCGTGGTTGATCCCTGGGCCTTAATGGAAGAAATTGAGCGTATTCGCGCCCAAGGCGTTTCGGTCAGCCCCACAACACTATTGGTCGCGGAAAACGCCGCCCTGATCCTGCCGGTGCATCGTGAGTTGGACAAGGCACGGGAACTGGCGCGCGGCGAGGGTAAAATCGGCACGACCGGGCGCGGTATCGGCCCGGCCTATGAAGATAAGGTTGCCCGCCGGGCCATTCGTGTTTGTGACCTGGCAGATCCCGCCACCCTGCCGGATCGGGTGGACGTGCTGTTATCGCACCACAACGCCTTGCTGAAAGGCATGGGCGTCGCCCCCGTCGATCCCGCACAAGTGATTGCGGAACTGGAAGAAATTGCGCCCAAACTGCTGCCTTATGCGGGCGTGGTCTGGAAGAAGCTGGACGATATGCGCCGGAAAGGTCATCGCATCCTGTTCGAAGGCGCACAGGGCGTCATGCTGGATGTCGATCACGGCACTTACCCCTTTGTGACCTCCTCCAATACAGGTTCGGGCCAGGCCGCGACCGGCTCTGGCATGGGTCCGGGCGGATTGGGCTATATTCTGGGAATCACCAAGGCCTATACGACCCGCGTCGGGTCCGGCCCCTTCCCAACAGAACTAACCGATGCGATTGGCGAACGCCTGGGCGAACGCGGCCGGGAATTTGGCGTGGTGACCGGGCGCAAGCGCCGCTGTGGCTGGTTCGATGCCGTTCTGGTCCGCCAGGCGATGAAGGTAGGCGGCGTGAATGGCATCGCCCTGACCAAGCTGGATGTGCTGGATGGTCTGGAGTCCTTGAACGTCTGTACCGGCTATCGCATCGATGGGCGTGAATACGACCACCTGCCCGCCTCCACAGCCCTTCAGGCGCGCGCTGAACCAATCTATGAGACGCTGGAAGGCTGGGAAGAAAGCACCTATGGTGCGCGCAGCTGGGCTGATTTACCCGCCACTGCGATTAAATACATCCGACGCATTGAGGAACTGATCGAAACACCGGTCGCCCTTCTGTCCACCAGCCCGGAGCGGGATGACACAATCCGCGTGCGGGATCCCTTCGAAGGCTAGTCGGACCAACCGCGATAGGCTGTTTCAGACCATCGCAGGCAAAGGGAACCTTTGATTCGACACGAATCGTGATAGCTGCTGTTATAGTGTCTGATCGACACGCGGGCAGGCTTTTCGATGGGGATTAATATACGATGGCGCTGAAGGTAAGCGGTGGCGGNGCNTCTGAACCTGCCATGACAACCGGGCGCATCATCGACGTCAGAGAGCGCTATGACGTCGATTCTTCAAAACCTCTGCCTGCCCTCGACTCCCAGCCTGCCGTTGCCTATCACTGCCTTCATAAACGGGATTCCAAGCGCGCCCTTTATGCCCTGATCTGTGACCCCAAGCTGCCACCCCGCCTTGAAGCAGTCGGCATGATGCGGCGCATCGATCATCGCAGTCTTGTTCGATGCCTAGACTGGGATGTGATCGATTGGCCGCCAGAGGGTAGACGATGCCCTGTCGTCATCCTGGAACGCCCAGGCGGGGAGCGTGTTTTCACGAATTTGGAAACACCCCGCGCGCCTATGCAGGAAGAGCTTGTTACTCGAAATTTTATCGATCCTGCTACCCAGATCCTACGAGAAATGCATGGATTTGGCATGTATCATCGGATGCTGCGCCCGGACAATCTGTTTTTCCAAGGCCCTGAAAAGCAGGAAATGATGATCGGGGAGTGTTTCTCTTCACTGCCCGGCATTACCAATCCGACCCCCTACGAAACGCTGGAATGCTCGTTAGCGACAGCGGCGGGGCGAGGGGAAGGCAGTTCTGAAAACGACCTGTATGCCTTAGGTGTCACGATCCTGGCCCTGCTGACCGGACATAGCCCGCTGGTGGGATTTCCGGATGAGGAGATTTTGCGTCTGAAATTGACCATGGGGTCCTATGGGGCGCTGGTTCAGAACCATCGTGTCTCTTTAACCATGATGGAACCTTTGCGCGGGCTTCTGAATGACGATCCTGCGGAACGATGGACTTTAGACGAGCTTGGCCTGTGGTTGAATGGTCGGCGTTTGTCCCCGAAGCAACAGACCATGCCGTCAAAAGGATCACGTGGCCTGACGATCGCTGGGAAAGATTATTCAACGGCCCGTGAAGTAGCCAATGCCATGCACAAAAACTGGGATCAGGCCGCCATTCTGATCAATAGCGGTGCACTGGACACATGGCTGCGGCGATCCCTGGGGGAAGAGGATAGAATTGAAGCGGTCAATCTGGCGAAAAGCGGCGGAAATGAAAATCAGGACCGACTGATCGCCCGCATTCTGATTGCCCTGGATCCTGAAGGCCCGATCCGCCTGAAAGAACTTTCGGCAACGGTTGATGGTATCGGCACCTTCATCGCCTCTTTCTCCGAAGAATCGTCCGCGCGACAATTATTTAGCTCTGTGTTGTCGATGGGACTTGTTTCTTTCTGGATGGAACAGCAAAAAAAATTGCAACCGAACCATCTACGCAACACCAACCGTCTGGACAAAATCCGCGCAGTATTGAACCAGACAACATTGGGGTTTGGCATTGAACGGGTTATTTATGAGCTTAACTCGTCAATGCCCTGCCAATCCACCTTGTTCGAGCGGGATTACATACCCTCGGTGGACCATCTGCTGCCCGCTTTTGAAAGATTGTGCATGGGGGAGACCCCGCCAAAGCGCCTGATTGATCGCCATATCGCCGCCTTCCTGGGAACCGGTTTCAAACGCGCCATTGGGGGCGAGTTACGCGATATTGATCGCGGGGCCGATGAAGAAGAAGGTCGCTTGGCGCAAGTCAAGATCCTTGCAAGTCTGCAGGATACAATGCATCGGAATATCAAGTTTCCATATTTATGCGAGACTTCCGCGAAGATGCTAGAACCCGCAATCAACCGCTTCTTCAGTCGGGATCGGCGCAAAAAAGTGCGCGGGAAGCTGCGCAAAGCGGCGAAATCCGGGCGGATGCAGGAGCTTCTGGACGTCATTGACGATACCAAAGAAGTATCCGAGGACAAAACTGAGTTCGATCATGCGACCATGCAATACACCCGAACAACACATGATCTTATTGCGTTAATGCGCGACATTCATAACAAGGAATTACTGGCGGAAGAATATGGTGGTCAATTGGCCTCAGCGATATCCCTGTTATGCTGTGTTGCTGCAATTACTCTGACAGGGTTTTGGGCATTCTTATGAGGAGTCCGTGCGTCAACGAATCTCGATTGCAGTTTAGGGAGACCAGCAGGTAGCAATGGCACAGGCACCCAAGAAAAAAAATGCGGGCGCTCAAGACGACCCGGCAAAGGGCGCTGCTTCGGGAAAGCCAAAGCGGTCTGCAGGATTCTTCACGTTTGTGATGATCGGGTCGATCCTGATGACCGTCCTGTTCAAGGAAACTGTTCTGTTGCTGACCATTGGGATGATCCCAACTGGCGTCGCCTATCTGATTGATACTCATCCCAGACGCCATGCCACAAAAACGGTGGCCTGGGCCAATCTGGCTGGGGCATTGATCGTTGCCTTGGAATTATGGAAGGGCGAAATCAGTCTCTCGTCTGCGATTGATCTGCTTCAAAATCCGATGAACTGGTTAATCATGCTGGGGTCAGCAACAATCGGATGGATCATTCATTGGATCGTCCCGCTGATGGTCCTGCGTTATCTCAGCATGTCGATGGAGATGCGCCGTCGCACCATGCGCGAGAAACAGAAGGAAATGGAAAAAGAATGGGGTACCCAGGTGCGCGGCAAGGCCCCCTTGGAAGAGCTTGCGGAATTAGAGGCGGGGCCGATCATAGACGATGAGACCACTGAAACCGACGAGGAAGAAGCCATGGAGCGCGCACGTGAAGAGGCGATGGATGACGAGACCTACGCGGAATTCAAAAAACAATGAACCAAAATGAAACCGCCGTCGATCATTCAATCAACGGCGGCTCCTGAATTAAACCTGACATGCGCATCATTCTCAAGACACGACGGGATCACACCGTCTGGATGTTTTGATCTATGGCTTTGTTCCGCATTGAACGCTGTAACTTTTCAAAGGCCCGCACCTCAATCTGTCGCACCCGTTCACGGCTGATGCCATATTCCTGGCTCAGGTCTTCCAGTGTTTTCGGCTCATCGCTTAGACGGCGTTCCGACAGGATATGGCGTTCCCGATCATTCAGGCCACTCATTGCCTCTTTCAACATGCCACGACGTTGGGTCAGTTCTTCACTTTCGCCCAGAACCGTTTCCTGGCTGTCCGTGTCATCTTCCAGCCAGTCCTGCCATTCGCCTTCACTGTCAGCCCGCAATGGCGCGTTCAGCGAGTTATCACCGCCGGCCAGACGTCGGTTCATGGACACGACATCCTGTTCCGGCACGTCGAGTTCCTGCGCGATTTTGGCAACTGTGTCGGGATGCAAATCCCCTTCATCAAAGGCCTGCAAGCGACCTTTGATCTTGCGCAGGTTGAAGAACAGTTTCTTCTGGGCCGCCGTCGTCCCCATTTTCACCAGAGACCAGGAATGCAGGATATATTCCTGGATCGCAGCGCGAATCCACCACATCGCGTAGGTCGCCAGTCGGAAACCACGTTCAGGATCAAACCGTTTTACGGCCTGCATCATACCGACATTGCCTTCTGAGATCAGTTCTGCAACAGGCAGACCATAGCCGCGATACCCCATCGCAATTTTAGCAACCAGACGCAAATGACTGGTCACCAATTGATGCGCTGCATCACGGTCCCCATGCTCCCGCCAGCTTTTGGCCAGCATGTATTCCTGTTCCTGTTCAAGCATTGGGAACTTGCGGATTTCATCCAGATAACGCTGAAGATTACCCTCCGGCGTTAAAACGGGAATATTCGCTGTATTGCTCATGTCTATAATCTCCCCAATGTACGGGCCCACAGGCCAATCTACCGCAGTTTACAGATAGGAATGCGCGCCCCTTTATTCAAGATGGGACGGCACGGATGTTTAATCATTCTCCATCACCTGTTCGTGAATGGCACGGATCATTTACTGTGAACATCCCCTATAATTTGCATTTTGGTCCGTTATTAAGGCGAAACTATGTCCCTGTGGCGACGATCCCATGACACCAAGGGCCCCCCCTTAGGAAATGCCCAACACGCCCTGCAATTCGGTGAAATCCTTAGGCGGGGCGGCTTCAAATAACAAATCTTGCCCCGTGATCGGATGCGCAAACCCCAGCGATTGCGCATGCAGGGCCTGGCGGGGGAAGGCATCAATCGCTTCCCGCCGTTCGCGCGTCAACGCCGCCCGCCGGGTACGGGTAGTTTTATTATACAGTCGATCCCCGATCAAGGGATGACCCATTGCGGTCATATGAACGCGGATCTGGTGGGTTCTGCCGGTTTCCAGGGTACATTCCACCAGACAGACCGATAAGTCAGCCTGCCCCAGGACACGATAATGCGTGATTGCTGTTTTGCCGGAATGCGGGCCAACAGACGCGAAACGCACCCGGTCGGTTGGATGACGACCAATATTCTGATCAATTGTGCCGCGCAATGTATCCGGCACGCCAATCACCAGCGCCCGATAACGCCGATCAATATCATGGGCCGCAAACAAGGCCGCCAGACCGGCATGGGTCTTGTCAGACTTAGCCGCCACCAACAGACCTGACGTATCCTTATCAATGCGGTGCACAATACCTGGCCGCAGCACACCCCCAATGCCCTGCAGGCTTTCGCCGCAGTGATGCAACAGGGCATTTACCAGGGTTCCATCCCGATTGCCGGGGGCCGGATGGACCACCATGCCAGCCGGCTTATTGACAACAATCAGATGCTGATCTTCGAACACGACATCCAGAGGAATATTCTGAGCTTCCGGTACGGCCGCTTCAGGCGGTGGAACAGCAACACTGTAACGTTCTCCCATCTTCACACGACCAGAAGCATCGGTGACAACGCGGCCACTGCCCATGCGCACACAATCCGCGCGCAACAAGGCCTGAACGCGGCTGCGCGACAGGTCTGGCAATGAATCAGCAAGATAGCGATCCAACCGGGCACCGGCTTCCTGTTCTGAAACCACCAGATCGACCAAACTGCCGCCACTATCCGATACCGAACCGCTGAAGATCGCATTATCTTCATCCAAATCGCCATCAACCTCTGGCACTTCACCTTCTGTCTTGCTATCGATCACGGATACTGCCCTTTGGCCACGCCCTATCAGATTTAAGGATTATCACTTATGCCTGCCGATCCAACCACACCGCCTGACGAAAAGGCGGAAAGCGTCATCCGCAACAATCGCGGCATTGTCATCGTTGTTGCGACCCTTGGCGCATTAATCATTCTGGCGGTCGGTGCCATGATATACGGTATTATGACAAAGTCGGGCAAGCATAGTGATGCCCCGGCCATTGAACAGGCTGATGCCGCGCCATCAAATCCCCAGGCTGCGCCGATAACGGGGCTTGGAACAATCCTGGAAGTCAACAGCCAACCCGGTCGCCTGTATCTGCATGTTCGTACCAAATCTGGCGCAGAAATTCTGCGGATCTATGACGAAAACGGGATCCTGATATCAGAACTGGAACCGTAAGGATCAGGAGCGCATTCAGCCGGGCAGTGGAATGAAATCAACCTCTCCGGTGACGGGGGCAAACCGTCCCTCCTGCCAATCTGTTTTGGCTTGATCGATCCGATCCTTGCGGCTGGACACGAAATTCCAGAACATGTGACGCGGGCCGTCCAAAGGCGCGCCGCCACACAGCATCAGCCGGGTGTCCTGCTGAGCGGTCACACTGACCGACACACCAGTATGCAGAACAACCATACGGTCACTGTCAAACACCGTACCGGCAATATCAATCGATCCTGACAGAATATAAACAGCGCGCTCTTCTGTTGCGGTCGGCAGGTCGACCGTTGCGCCAGCATCCATACTGATATCAGCATACAGCGTTTCCGATGGCGTCTCCACCGGTGAACTGTGGCCCCAGGCATCCCCGACAATCAATCCAATACGATATCCGGGCCCATCGATCCAGGGAATATCCGTGGCGGCATAGTGCTGAAAGGATGGATCGATTTCTTCCTGATCTTTTGGCAGCGCGATCCAGGTTTGAATGCCATAGATTTTACTGCCCGCATGACGGCTTGCGTCGGGCGTGCGCTCAGAATGCACAATGCCCGATCCCGCTGTCATCCAATTGACCTCCCCCGGCCGAATGGGCTGAACATAGCCCAGACTGTCCCGGTGCAGGATTTCCCCTTCGATCAGCCAGGTGATGGTCGACAGGCCGATATGGGGGTGGGGGCGGACATCCAGATAGGTATCATTCTCAAAGACAGCAGGACCCATCTGATCAAAAAAGACAAATGGCCCAACCGAGCGGCGCTCCGCTGCGGGTAACACCCGGCGAACGCTGAAGGCCCCAATATCCTTAGCCTTTGGCACCAAAACGCAATCAACCGGGGCACAATCTGGAACAGCAACCTGGACACATTTAGCAGCATCAAGACGACTCACGGTCCCTTGTCCTTTCAAACATGCATTCATGAAAGCAGTGTAATTGCCGGGGATTCTATTGCGTCTCTGTAGGATTTGCCAGTGATACCGATTTGATTAGTCCAGATCACCCGTTTCTCCCCGATCGCGCGCGGCCAGATAGTCTTCGGTCGTGCGAACTTTCGGGCGCTGACCAGACGCCATTTGCGGGGAATCGTTAAAGACGGATTGAACACGGCAATCCTCGCACATTTTCAGGCGATCCGCACCGGCCCCTTCAAACATCCAATGTTTGCCGCTTAATGTCTCAATCATTTTCTCTATGGTTGATTTAGACGCGAACGCCTTGCCACAGGAGATGCATTCAAAGGGTTCCTCTTCCTTGATCACCACACGGTCGTTTGCTTTTTCTCCAAAGCGATACCGGGACTCCAGCGTGATCACCTTTTCAGGACAGGTATTCTTGCACAGGCCACATTGAATGCAGGCGCTTTCCTGAAAGGACAGTTGCGGCTTGTCTGGATTATCCGCCAGCGCATTGGTCGGACAGGCCCCAACACAGGCCAGACACAATGTGCAGCCATCTACATCAACATTGATGGTGCCAAAGGCGCTGCCGGGAGGCAGGCTGATCATATCCGTCGGGCCGGGTGCATCCTTGCGCAGATGTTCCGCAGCCAGGCGCATATTCGTGCGCTTTTCCGGTTGAGGCAGGAAGGCAGACGGGGTTTTAAGCCCTTTCTTCACCTTCGGCGCATCATACAGCGCCGCTTCCAATGCATCCGGGTCATCTTCCACCAGCACCGTCACCAGGCCCGATTGATAGTCCAGGCCAGACAGGATCGATTCCGCAAGCCCAGCCTGTTGCGCCAGCCCATCCAACTCGTCACGACGCTTCTGTGGCACCAGAACAACCACACGATCTGCACCAAAAGCAAAGGTGGACAGCAGGAATTCAGCGCCAATCTGGGTCGGCTCATGCACCGCCAGCGGAACAGCGCGCGACGGCAGGCCACGTCCAAAACGGGCGCTGGCCTCCATCATGCCAAAACCATGCTCTGCGGCATGCACCAACAAAACAGCGCGCGTGCCACCTGCCTTCAGATAGGTGGATAACAATGTCTTGGCGCGGGTTAATAAATGCTGATCACTGGGATAGGCATAGGATGCAGCCTGGGTCGGACAGACGCTGTTGCAACTGCCACAGCCACCGCACAGATAGGGATCAATTGAAACCGCATCACCATCTGGTGAAATAGCAGCAGCCGGACAGACATCCAGACACCGGGTACAGCCCGTAATCTGGCTGCGGGAATGGGCACAAAGGTCACTGCGAAAATTGACATAGCGGGGCTTTTCAAATTCCCCGACCAGATCCGATGCGGCAAAGATCGCCTTCTGTACCGCAACCGGGTCTTTGGGGTCGGCGCGCAAATAGCCATCCCGCCGTTCATGGGCGGTAAACAGGGGCGCACGACCAGACAAATCCAGAATGACATCGCATTTCGCCGCAGCGCCATTGCTGTGCAGACCAAACGACATCTTATCCCGGGATGCCGGATTAAGCGGCGCATAGCTGTTCACATTGATTTCAAAGTCACCCAGATGCCCTGCCGCACTGGCAATCCGTCCGGTTGCGGTCATCAGGTCCATCATGCCCAGCGGCATCAGGTCCCCGACATCCGTCAGCAGCAGCGATACCGTCATGCGCCCATTCAACTGGCGCGCCGCATCCAAGGCGACCTGACCCGCGCCATATACCAGACAGATGCCCCCAGACTCCATGCTGACGGTCGATACATCCGGTGCTTTCAAAGCGGCTTCGGCCAGCAGGGCAGCAATCTTGGGGGTTGCGGATTTGGCTTCTCTGGACCACCCGGCAAATTCCCGGATATTGGCCAATTGAAGGTCCGGGGCCAGGCCCTGTTCGTCCAGGGCTTCGGTAAAGGCCGCCCCTTCCTGGGTACAGGCAACAATGACATCCCCGTTCCGACCGGCCTCTACAACCCGCCCGATCTGGTCCCGACATAACAGGTGATGGACGGTACAGCTTTCCGCACCACAGGCCTTCGCGATGGCTGCGCCATCCAATGGCATCGTCTTGGCGCAATCACAAACCAGAACCGTTTTGTCACCCAATTTCATTCGATATGTCGCTTTTCTATCGTTGTTGATTTATCCCAGCGCTTTGAATGCCGACCAATTGACGAATCCATGAACACCTGCCTGCATCCCCGGGGCCTTACGATGCTTTTTGCCCGGATGCAATTGAACAGCCTGATACTGGCTGGCATTCGGATGATCGAAGGCATGCTGTATCGCCATCTGCTCGCTGATTGCACAAACGATCATCACAACAGTTGGGTCGGCCTTTGGGTCTGGATAGCAATCCAGGGCATAAACCCTTATTTCACCGGGCAATGGCGGGATGGTCATCGATCCCTTACCCCCCGGTCACGCTCATATGCCGCGACACGCTTTTCGCACCACGGCGGCGGTCGATGATAAAATCGTGACCCTTTGGTTTACGGGTTATCGCCTCCCGGATCGCATCCTCAACCAGATGATTGGCTTCAGACGCCCGCAAAGGGGTCCGCAGGTCGGCTGCATCCTCTTGACCCAGGCACATATACAGGGTGCCCGTACAGCTCAATCGAACCCGATTACAGCTTTCACAGAAATTATGGGTCAGGGGCGTAATGAAACCGATCCGCCCACCGGTTTCCTTGACCGTCACATAACGCGCGGGTCCGCCCGTCGCATAATCGCTGTCTTCCAGGGTCCAGCGCTTGGCCAGATCAGCGCGCACCATGCTTAATGGCCAGTACTGATCAATCCGGTTTTCATTGCCGATGTCGCCCATCGGCATGACCTCAATAAAAGTCAGGTCGAAGCCTTCCCCACCGCACCAGGCGACAAGATCATGAATCTCAACATCATTGACGCCTTTCAGCGCGACGGCATTGATCTTGACCTTAAGACCTGCACGCTTTGCGGCCTGAAGGCCTGCCATCACCTGATCAAACTTGCCCCAGCGCGTGATTTCGACAAACTTCTGGGGATCCAGCGTATCAATCGACACATTCACGCGCCGCACGCCGCAGGCATAAAGATCATCGGCATATTTCGCCAATTGACTGCCATTGGTGGTCAGCGTCAATTCCTCCAGCGCACCAGTTTCCAGATGCCGCCCAAGAGACTTGAACAAGGACATGATGTTGCGCCGGACCAGCGGTTCTCCGCCCGTGATCCGTAACTTTCGCACNCCCATGCCAACAAAAGCAGAAGACACGCGATCCAGTTCTTCCAGGATCAGAATCTCCGACTTTGGCAAAAAGGTCATATCTTCCGACATGCAATAGACACAGCGAAAATCGCAACGATCGGTTACAGATATCCGGAGATATTCAATTTCACGCCCGAACGGATCGATCAGATCGGCCATATAAAAGCCACCCTTCCATTCCCTAATATGAGACCATTGTTCTTGTAGGGTCATCTTATTGCTGGCCATCCTAAGGCCTATACGATGTCCCTTCAACTGGTATTACCACTTAAAGATTTGTCCTGTTGCAGACATCGTGGCGTTGCTAAGGACCACTACATATACAGGGATATGGCATCTTAAGACCCAAACGCCAAGGGCCTGTGCCGCATTGATCATGGTGCTTTAGGGAAATTCTGGTAGAACGGGTTCAAGGTCATTCTTTAAGGCTTTTCATGTTGCGCCGCACCCTGACATTCCTTGCCCGAAAGGCGCCATTGCTGTTGGCATTGGGTGTCTGTATCGGGCTGATAGTGCCCGAGTTGGCGCAATTCTGTCGCCCGGCATTGGGCCCAGCGGTCTGGCTGTTGCTGTTTCTGGCCGCCCTTAGGATCGATATTCTGCGTTCCGTCACCCTGCTACGGCGACCAACGGCCCTGATTACGACGCTGGTTTGGCTGCTGGCGGTCTCGCCGGTTCTGGCCTGGGTAATTTTGACGGCGCTGCCACCCGGCGGGGGATTAATGATCGCCCTGATCCTGATGGCAGGCGGCGCGCCGCTGANGNCGACACCGTCTTTGGCCCAATTGATGGGGCTGGATGATACAATTGCGCTGTTGGTGATGATTGCCGCAACGGTCTTGGTGCCCTTCACTCTGCCTTTCATTGCGCTGCACCTGTTGGATTTAGATCTGGGCATCGATCCCCTCACTTGGAGCATGAAGTTGAGTGTTTTCGTCGGCAGCGCGGTTGGCGCAGCATTCATCCTACAGAAAATTCTAGGATCCCCCCGGATCGCCCGCGCGAAAGAGCCTTTGGACCTGGTGATCGTGTTCATATTGGTCCTGTTTGCGATTGCGATCATGGATGGGGTCACCGCGCGCCTGCTTTCTGAAACCGGCTTTGTCCTGCGCGTGATCGGCATTGCCTTCACAGCCTATTTGTTAATGCTGATCGTCAGCAGTGTTATGGGCCGGGTATTTGGCGCGCGAATTGGGGCCAGCATCGGTTTTATCTGTGCCAATCGCAATATCGGTATCGTCCTGGCCGTCTTGCCTGCAGGATCTCATCCCGATATTTTTCTCTATTTCGCAATCTGGCAGATGCCGATGTATATCATGCCGTCCCTGCTGGCCCCGTATTACCAGCGCATCTTCAAACCGGCACCGCAATAACCGCGACGATATCGCCCATCCCGATCATGCCAGGAAAGTGACGCCCGGTAAAAATTCCGGAAATGCCTGCGAAATACAGGGCAGGCGGACGCCCGGTTCGGGTGATTTCATGCACAACGGCGATCAGCTCACCTTCCTCAACAGTTGCGCCCAGATCGACCTTATATTCGATCAGGCCGGGCGTGTCGCAGGACACGTAACAGCGATTGTCTGGCATATCCAGATTGATCGTCGGCCCGATCTCCAACTCACCCGGCAGGATTTCCGCATGTTTCAGGAAATTCTCAATCCCCTTGCGCGCGATACCAACGGTGCGCGCGCTGGAAGACCCGCCACCACCCAATTCGGTAGAGACAAAGACCAGACCCAGATTTTCCGCCGCGGTATCATACATGCCAACAGAATCAATCTCCAACAGCATCAGGGAATAGGGCGCATTAAACGCCTTCATCGCCTCCACACAGCGGGCCTGTTGGGATTGGTCAGACAGAAAGTGAGCCGCCGCAAAGGGGACGAAATCCAACGTCTTGCCGCCGGAATGAATGTCCAGGACATAATCCGCCCGGGCCAGAATCTGGTTCTGGAAAAAGTCCGCGATTTTTTCGGTCACCGTGCCGTCTGCCCGACCGGGAAAAGTCCGATTCAGGTTCCCCCCATCAATCGGGGACGTTCGTGACTTGTTCAGAAAGGCCGGATAGTTAAAGGCCGGAACAATGATGATCCGCCCCGTTACATCCTGGGGATCAATGCGAGAGGCCAGGTCATACAGGGCAATCGCGCCTTCATATTCATCGCCATGATTGGCCCCGGTCAGAACGGCAGTCGGGCCGCTGCCATTCTTAACCACGGTGATGGGGATCATGATCGATCCCCATGCGGATTCGTCGTGGGAATAGGGTAACCTTAGAAACCCGTGCTGCACACCATCCTGATCAAAATCAACGGTTGGCGAAATTGGGTTGCTCGCCATACAGGTCCCCTTTTCCCAGACTTAATCTTACAGACTTAATCTAATAGACTTAACCCAGCACAGCTTTCACCGCCTCGACTGTCTTTGCAACAATCGTGTCGGCTTCGTCCTTGGTCACGCATAGCGGGGGGGCAAAGCCCAGAATGTCCCCCTGTGGCATCGCCCGCGTGATCAAGCCGCGCTCCAGCGCCGCAGCCGACAAGGCCGGGCCCATTTTCTTGGCCGGATCAAAGAATACCCGATCTGCCTTGTCATCGACGAATTCAACCGCGCACATCAGGCCTTCACCGCGCACTTCGCCAACATGGGGATGATCCGCCAATGCCTGTTTCATGGTTTTGTTCAGATAGGCCCCAACGGTTCCGGCATTTTCAACAAGGCCCAACTTGTCCACCAGGTCCAGATTGGCAACGCCGGCAGCGGCGCAAATCGGATGCGCAGAATAGGTCCAGCCATGGCCAATCGCGCCCATCTTGTCAGAACCCTGCTCCAGGATCGCCCACAACTTGTCGGAAATAATCGACCCGGACAGCGGCGCATAGGCAGAAGTCAGGCCCTTGGCGATGGTGATGATATCAGGCTTCATGCCGTAATGGGCGGAACCGAACATGCTGCCCAGACGTCCAAAGCCGGTGACGACCTCATCAGCGATCAACATGACATCATACTTGTCCAGGATCGCCTGAATTTTCTGCCAGTAACCAGGGGGTGGCGGCACAAGACCACCGGTACCCATCGCCGGTTCACCGATAAAAGCAGCAACCGTATCCGGGCCTTCCGCCAGGATCATTTCTTCCAGCTTATCAGCACAATGCTGCGCAAATTCTTCCGGCGACTGATCCAGGTTTTCCCGGCGATAGTAATAAGGGGCTTCGGTATGCAGGATCGGCGCACGCGGCAGATCAAACGCATTGTGGAACAGTGCTAGACCGGTCAGTGACCCCGTCATGATCCCCGACCCATGATAGCCCCGCCAGCGAGAGATGATCTTCTTCTTCTCCGGGCGCCCCATGATGTTATTGGCATACCAGACCAGCTTGATATTGGTCTCATTCGCATCAGAACCCGACAGACCGAAATAGGTGTGGTTCATGCCTTCCGGGGCGCGATCCGCAATCATCTTCGACAAACGAATGGCCGGCTTGGACGCATGACCGACATAGGCATGATAATAGGCCAGTTCATGCGCCTGTTCGGAAATCGCATCTGCGATCTCTGTGCGACCATAGCCGACATTCACGCAATACAGGCCCGCAAAGGCATCCAGGCAGCTCTTGCCATCCGCATCAGTGATGTAAACACCCTTGCCGGTTTCGATAATGCGGTGAGGCGTTTCGCCCCGCGCATGGGCACCCATTGCGGTGGACGGGTGAAAAAAGTGATCCCGGTCCCATTCTTCCAACGGCTCGTTTCTTAACATATCAATTACTCCACAAGGGTTAGGTCGCCGTAGTCGCGGCAGACATATTTAACATCAGTAAAGGCTTCCATGCCCTGGCGTGCGCCTTCGCGGCCAAGACCGGACTGTTTCATCCCGCCAAAGGGGATCGGTGCGCCTGTCACCTTCGTTCTGTTCACCGCGACCATGCCGTATTGCAGGCCGCGGCTCATGCGAAATATGCGTCTTGGATCGATCGTATGCATATAAGCGATCAATCCATATTCCGTGTCGTTTGCCCGTTCCAGAATGGCCCCTTCGGTGTCAAAAGGCGCAATCGCCGCGACGGGACCGAAGGTCTCTTCCTGAAAGATCAGGGCATCCGCCGGCACGTCGACCAGGACGGTCGGTTGATAGAATAGCGGCCCCTGCTCATGCCGGGCACCCCCCACCAGACAGCGCGCCCCTTTGGACAGGGCATCTGCAACATGGGCTTCCTGCTTAGCAACCGCGCGCTCATTCATCAATGCCCCGATATCCGGGTCATCCATGCCATACCCGACAGTAAGCGCTGCGGTGCGTTCCGCAAACCGTTCACAAAATTCCTTATAAACACCACGCTGCACATAAAACCGGTTCGCCCCCAGGCAGTCCTGACCCGACGTTGCGAATTTAGCGGCAATGGCGCTGTCCACGGCGCGGTCCAGATCCGCGTCATCAAACACAATGAAAGGCGCATGCCCGCCCAGTTCCAGCACCAGGCGCTTCACCGTCTTGGCGCTGCGGGCATACAGCAATTGACCGATTTCCGTAGACCCGGTGAAGGACAGGGCCCGCACGCGGGTATCGTCGGTCCAGGGGGTGACAACGGTCTCAGGCTCCCCCGTCACAACATTAAAGACGCCCGGTGGAATGCCCGCACGACGGGCGGTCTCTGCCAGGGCCAATGCTGAAAACGGGGTTTCCTTGGACGGATGAACAACAACGGTGCAGCCCGCCGCCAGGGCGGCTGTCGCCTTACGGGTGATCATGGCGCAGGGGAAATTCCAGGGTGTGATCAGGGCCGCGACGCCAACGGGTTCGCGCCACAATTCAACCTCTGCATCCGGCAGGTGAGACGTCACCCCCTCAATATTCGGGCGCTTGGTTTCTTCGGCATAGAATTCCATGAAGGACGCCGCATAGGCGATTTCGCCCCGCGCCTCTGAAATCGGCTTACCCTGTTCCATTACCATCAGGGTCGCCAGATCTTCCCGGGCCTCATTGACCAGATCAAACCAGCGGCGCAACAGGGCGGCACGATCCTGGGGCAGCATCACAGACCAGGCAGGGAACGCCCTTTGTGCCGCATCGACAGCCTTGCGGCTTTCAGCGGCGCTCATCGCAGACACATGACCGATCACTGCGCCATTGCCAGGATCGGTGACGGCGATCGTCTCCCCCGACGCGGCATTGACCCACTGGCCATCAATGAAGCTGGCAGTTTGGAACAGGGACGCATTGAACAAACGATCCCGCGGAGAAGACGACTCCTGCGACATGGCACCTCACTGATTCTAAAGAGCAACGGCCGAGCAGATAGTGACATCTGCGACGACGCGTTTGCAGAAAAACAACACGCTAGAACACCATGTGCGAATGGATACGCCCGCATGATACTCTAGAAAGCGGATGGGTAGACTATTCAGATGCCTGGATTATAGACCAGGATGAGGCGAAGAACCGATGTAAGCCACAATGATTAGGCGGTGTTTCGCCGATATTTCAGGCTGGGGACCGACGATTCTTCGGTTCACTCATGTCCAAAAGGTCAAGGGGAACGGCCGTTCGCTTGATGGATTTGGTGACGACATAGCTGTAGTAACGTTTCACCCCGATACCAGTAGATAGCATTCCATCAACCAGGGCTTGATAGGCGGCGATATCCTGGGTAACCACCCGCAGCATATAGTCTATTCCGCCCCCAACGGCCCAGCATTCAACCACTTCCGGGATCGCCTCTATTGCCTTCTCGAATGCCTGAAAGTCGCTGGAACGATGACTTTCCAGTTCCAAAGACATCAAGACTTCCGCTGCGCCAGTCAACAGTTTTGGATTAATCCTGGCCTCATAGCCGATGATGATTCCCGCTCGTTCCAGGCGCTGCAAGCGCTCCCAACAGGCGGCAGGCGACAGGTTCACACGCTCCGCCAGGGCCGCCTTTGTCAAACGTCCTTCGGTTTGCAGGATTGTCAGTATTTTTAAATCACGATCATCCAGACTGGTCATGCCGCTTTCCCTTTTTTGCCGATTGTGGCGTCGGCACGGGCACTTGTCACGCGTCACAAGTCAATGCACAGTTCCGTCCTCACCCCTTTGGTAAAGGAGCACTATATGCCGGGAACCGATCTACCCTTCTCTGCCGCTGAATATGCCACGCGCTTGGCCAAGACCCGCAAGGCCATGGAGGCGAAAGGCGTTGATCTTCTGTGGGTAACAGACCCATCAAACATGTCCTGGTTGACCGGATATGACGGCTGGTCGTTCTATGTTCACCAGGGGGTTCTGGTACCGCCGGACGGGCTGCCAATCTGGTGGGGGCGCAATCAGGATGCCAACGGTGCCTACCGAACGGTTTACATGAGCGACGATTACGTCCTGTCCTATCCCGACATTTATGTGCAATCGACAGAACGCCACCCGATGGATCAACTGTCGGGCATTATCGAAGAGCGGGGTTGGGGGTCGTTGCGCATCGGCATTGAGATGGACAATTACTATTTCTCCGCCAAGGCGTTTCAGTCCCTGCAACAACACCTGCCCAATGCAAAATTTGTCGACACGACAGGATTGGTGAATTGGCAGCGCGGCATCAAATCGGAAACTGAAATCGAGTATATGCGCAAGGCCGCGAAGATCGTGGATCGCATGCATGGCGTGATCGCGGCAAAGATGGAACCCGGCATCCGCAAGTGCGATATTGTGGCCGATATTTTTCATACCGGCATTGAAGGGACGCCAGAATATGGCGGCGACTATCCCGCCATCGTGCCCCTATTGCCGACCGGCCCGAATGCCGCAGCCCCCCATCTGACCTGGGATGATGCGCCAATGGAAACAGGCGCTGGCACTTTTTTTGAGATTGCAGGCTGCTATAAACGCTATCACACCCCGCTCAGTCGCACGGTTTTTCTGGGTAAGCCGCCACAGCATATCATTGATGCGGAAAAGTCCCTGCTGGACGGATTGCAGGCGGGTATTGAGGCGGCGGTGGCAGGCAACCGTGCCTGTGATATCGCCCATGCTCTGGCGGAAGAATTGCGCAAGGGCAAGATCGAACGCTCAGCCCGCTGCGGCTATGCGATCGGCATCAGCTATCCCCCCGATTGGGGCGAACGCACCATCAGCTTCCGCGAAACCGACCAGACCGAATTAAAACCCGGCATGACGTTCCATTTCATGCCCGGCCTGTGGATGGAAAGCTGGGGCCTGGAAATCACCGAAAGCATCCTGATCAAAGAAAGCGGCCCGGCAGAATGCCTGACCTCCTATCCCCGCGAAATGATCGTGAAGGAATAGTGAGGGTATAGCCGTGGCACTGCGGGCACCTGCACTCCATTCCAGGGGTTGCGAATAGCTAGTCGGGCCACGGTAGGCTTTCATAAAAGGTGACAACAACTGCGAAGCACATGTCGAACATTGGCAAATCACCAATTTCAAGCCGCATCGTGTTCCAATCTCGCTCCGCTCTGCGACGTACTTCTGGCTGCGTCAATGAGCTTCTTGTCGGCTCGATATCCCGGGCATGACATTTCTTAAGTAGAGTTTCGTAAACTTGCTTTCTTTCAGGGTCATTAAAGGTCGATTGATTGATTAAAATGCTGAGGTCATAGAAATCCTGCCGCCGGTATCGATTGCGGCTCTCTTGTTGCAACAAAGCGCGGATTTTCTCAGCGATAAGATCGGAAAGCGAATAGGCCCGAAACAAATACTCATCCGGCGCCATCTTTATGATTCGGACGGCGCAAATTGGTTCTCGAAAGCTGATATCGACCTCCAGCTTATCCGGAGAACGGCCCAGATGGAAGAGCCTCTCCTGATTTGAACCCCGTTTCGCATAGCCAATCCCTAGTTTGATGGCTGGACCGTCATTCTTTGGAAATGCCTCTCCCCTGGGAAAATATTTGTGCGATTGCACGCGACACATTAGGTCAGGATATCCTATTTCGGCCGATACATGCGGAAATGCGTCATTTAATGCCTGGGTGAATTCTTCCGCCACGCCTTGCTTAGGCTCCAGTATCGTTGTCAGATCAATATCACCCGTCTGGCGATGGCTTTCGTAAACCACCCCCATAAGAATCCCACCTTTTAGAAATGTACTGGTACGATACGGTTCGATTGTCGCCAGCGTCGCAAGAAACAACTCTGTCGCTTGACGCTCTAAATAGGCGACTGGATCCGTCTTTGCACGTTCGACCCAATCACCGACATTCACGACTATGCTTTCTTCGTAATCCGGTTCAGTCGACATTGATCGATATCATCCATTTTGCAGAATATCGATCAACATAAGCACGACTAGGATCAAGAACCCGACTGCCGCCTCGCTGCGCAAATTTTTGCCATGCGGCGACTCTCGAATCGGAAACTCCGAGCCTTTCCTCTAATATATAGCCGGCACGCACTTTATGGATGGATTTTGGCGCACCCGTAACGCTGTCGATGATCTCATCGAGATAGGTCTTCGCATGTCCCTCCCATACGGAAAGAATGTGATGTGTGCCTCCGCAGCGATCCGGCTGGTCTAACATGTCCAGAAAGGTCTGACCGATTGTGCCAATTCTAGACGGCGTACCTTTTATCTTCCGCCAATCACCATAAGTCACAGTAGCAAAAGGCGCCACCTTACGTCCTCTTACGACACTAGGATGCCGTACTATCTGCGCAGGTTCCTTGTACAAATTTGAAATCTCAAGCGCATCGCCATAGTCCAGTCTCATTTTCTCTTTAAGACTTTGGCGAACCATTTTTGTTGCAGGCACGGTGACGGTCAGCGTCTCCGGGCGACGGTTGGTCAAGCCATAGCGTTGCATTGCCGAGTAATGTGAAATGTAACAGTACGGATCAATAAAACACACAATTTCGTCGGCGGAGGCTTCCGGAACAGCAAGGATACGCCAACATCCCGCATAGTCTTGATCTTTGCGAATCACACCTTCACTTTGAAGAATTGCACGTACTCTATTGAACGACGCCTTACTTGGCCAATTGCTCCTTAAGTACTTAACGTTCCCTGCCTGATAGAATTCCAACAAGAGATGAAAGAAATTATAGTTAGATATTAAAGAGTAACCCGACTTATTCAAACGATGCATCAAAGCCTCGCTGAGTTGGGTCATGTCTTTTCGACGTTGAAACGGTACAAGAGATTTATTCATATCTATTGCTCACTACTTCGTAGCAAGAACCTTATGTCCTGAGGACATAAGGTTCTTGCTACGAAGTAATTATATCAACATTTTCCAAACCGTCAATAGACTCGACATAACATATGTTAACTGCTATCAATTATCATATGTCCTTAGGACATATGATAATTGATAGCATGTAAACCTTAATAATGCATACACTTACCATTCTAGGTTAATGGCTTCCGTCTGCCTCAAACGACACTGATTAAAAAACCGGCGCGCCCAGTGCCGCCATATCCACCGTGACGCCCAGTCCCGGCCCAGGCGGTCCAAACAACATTCCATCCACAGTCGCTGGCATCCCCGTTGCGTTCTGTACTGTGACCCAGTTCATGAAATCAACAGTATGGGCGCGATGCGTTTTGGGGGTGGACAACATCATATGGGCGGTGGCGGCGGTGTTGATCGTGCTGCCGCCCGTATCTTCGATTGTGACTTTCAGGCCCAGAGAGACGGCGACATCGCGCATCAATCGGGTGGGACCTATGCCCCCGATCCGGGCAATCTTAAGGGTCGCGCCGGAAATCACACCATCCTGATGGGCACGCAACAGGTCGTCCAGCGTCACCAGTCCTTCATCCAGCACCATGGGCTTGCCGCAGCGCCGCGCAATCGTGTGATTATCCGCATAGGACATACAAGGCTGTTCCAACCAATAATCAATATCGCGCGTGTGATCGACAAACCGCAGCCCGTCTTCCAGTAACCAGCCACCATTGGCATCAGCATATAACGGCACATCGTCCGGTACAGCGGCACGCACGGCCTTCAGTCGTTCGACATCCTCTAAAGGATCAGCGCCAACCTTTACCTGCAGGCGTCGATATCCACGCGTCACATAATCCTTGGCCTTGCGGGCCATAGCATCTGGATCCGCCTGACCGATTGAGCGATAAAGGGGCACAGACTCACCATCGGCGCCGCCCAGCAAGTCACTCAGCGGGTACTTCATGACCCGCGCCGCCAGATCCCAGGCCGCCATATCAATGGCAGACTTTACGGCGGGCTGTCCCAACATGGCATGGTTCAGGGCATCCGCCAGCCTGCCGGGGGCTGTCGCGGAAAGACCGATAGTGACCGGCAACAACCGCTGAATCCCTGCCCGCATTGCTTCTGGAAAGGCCTCTGCATAAAAGGCTCCAAGCGGCGCGGCCTCCCCCCAGCCAATCGTCCCATCCTCTGCTTCCAGGGCGACGATGCAGCTATCAAATCCATCCTCGGTCTGGCCCCGACAAATATAGGGGCCATCCGCAAAGGGCTGATTCTGGCGATAGAGACGAGCGGTTTTGATTTTCATCTGCCGACACTACGCTGAAACGAAAACAGCCCGCAAGACTGCGGGCTGTTTCCAGATGATTGTGCCACCAAATTACTTGTAAGCGGGGCTTTGCGCAGCCTGGAGTTTCGCTTCGGCGGTTGCCAATGCCAGACGCGCCTTGGCCTGTGCATCCTCATCCTTAGCAGCCCCGACATCGTCGGTGCAATCTTTAACCATCTGCTGAGCGGCGGAAACATCAATATCTTCCACCGGTGTCGCGGTATCTGCAAGAACCGTGCAGCGTTCCGGTGTTACCTCCAGAAAGCCACCAGCGACGAACAAGCGCTTTTCAACAGTGTTGCCATTGAAAATGCAGATCGTGCCTGGACGAATTGTGGTGATAACCGGTGCATGTCCGGGGAGGATACCCATATCCCCCTCAGCGGCAGGCAGCACCACCATATCGACCTCACCAGAGAAAAGCAGCTTCTCTGGGGAGACGAGTTCGAAGGTCACCTTGTCCGACATATCTTCACTTCCTCTGCGGTAAAAAGAGCGTCTGAGTTAAAGCAGCGATTAGGCTGCAGCAGCCGCCATTTTCTTCGCTTTCTCAACAGCCTCTTCGATCGTGCCAACCATGTAGAAGGCCGATTCCGGCAGATCGTCATATTCACCGTTCACAATCGCCTCGAACCCTTTGATCGTGTCGGCCAGTTCAACGAATTTACCAGGGGAGCCGGTGAAGACTTCCGCAACGTGGAACGGCTGGGACAGGAAGCGCTGGATTTTACGGGCGCGCGCGACGGTCAGTTTGTCTTCTTCCGACAATTCGTCCATGCCCAAGATCGCGATGATTTCCTGCAGACCCTTATACTGCTGCAGGGTTTCCTGTACGCGACGAGCAACACGGTAATGCTGTTCGCCAACGGTCGCGGCATCCAGAATGCGCGAGGTAGAGTCCAACGGATCCACGGCCGGATAAATCCCAAGCTCTGCAATGGAACGAGACAACACGGTGGTCGCATCCAAGTGAGCGAAGGTCGTAGCAGGCGCCGGATCGGTCAAGTCATCAGCAGGCACATAGACAGCCTGGACCGAGGTGATCGATCCCTTATGGGTAGAGGTGATGCGTTCCTGCATCGCGCCCATGTCGGTCCCCAGAGTAGGCTGATAGCCCACAGCGGACGGAATACGCCCCAACAGCGCGGACACTTCCGAGCCAGCCTGCGTAAAGCGGAAGATGTTATCCACGAAGAACAGCACGTCCTGGCCTTCTTCATCACGGAAATATTCCGCCTGAGTCAGACCAGTCAACGCCACACGGGCACGGGCCCCAGGAGGTTCGTTCATCTGACCATAGACCAGCGCCACTTTCGAGTCGCCTTCCAGGTCGATAACGCCTGATTCCATCATTTCGTGGTACAGGTCATTCCCTTCACGGGTCCGTTCCCCGACGCCGGCGAAAACAGAATAACCACCGTGGCCTTTAGCGATGTTGTTGATCAATTCCATGATCAACACGGTCTTGCCCACGCCGGCACCGCCGAACAGACCGATCTTACCACCCTTTGGATAGGGGGTCAGCAGGTCCACAACCTTAATCCCGGTGACCAGCTGTTCCGTTTCGGTTGCCTGATCGACATAGGCCGGGGCTTCGCGGTGGATCGGGTAAGTCATCTTATTGCCGATCGGGCCACGCTCATCTACCGGCTCGCCAATCACATTCATGATACGACCCAGCGTTTCGGGACCAACCGGCACCTGAATGGAATCGCCGGTATCCAGCACTTCCTGNCCNCGAACCAGACCTTCNGTCGTGTCCATGGCGATGGTGCGCACCGTTTTTTCACCCAGATGCTGCGCGACTTCCAGCACCAGCGTACGATCGCCAATTTTGGTCGTTACCGCGTTCAAAATCGCGGGCAGGTCACCGTCAAAGGCAACGTCGACGACGGCACCCAGAACCTGCGTGATCTTACCGGTAGTCTTGCTCATGTCGTGCTCCTGTCTCGGACTTCTAGTCTGTTAGAGCGCCTCAGCGCCCGAGATGATTTCGATCAGTTCTTTAGTAATCATAGCCTGGCGTGCGCGGTTATAGGTAATGCTGAGCGAGTTAATCATATCGCCTGCATTCCGAGTCGCATTGTCCATAGCGGTCATCCGCGCCCCTTGTTCGGAGGCAAAGCTTTCCAGCAAGCTACGGTAAACCTGAACCGCAAGGTTCTTAGGCAACAAGGCTTCCAGGATAGCTTCTTCATCCGGCTCAAACTCATATTGAGAGTCACCGATGCCCGCATCCTGTTCATCATCATCTTTCTTACCGACCGATGTGAACGGGATCAGCTGCAACGGTGTGACTTCCTGAGTCAGCGCGGAAATGAACTTATTGTAATACAGGGTGCAAACATCGAATTCACCGGCCTCGAACATCTCAACGACCTTCGCGACGATTTCGTCTGCTTGCTCGAATGCCGGGTAGGGTTTCACCAGTTCTTCAAACGTCGCAACCAGCTTGTCCCGATGATCGCGACGCAACAGGGATACCCCCTTGCGACCAACCGCAATCACCTTCACCGTTTTGCCCTGGTCCGTCAGTTCAACGATCCGGCGCTTTACCGCACGAACGATTGAGCCGTTGAAACCACCGCACAAACCGCGGTCGGAGGTGATGACGACCAGCAAATGGGTCTTGTCATCCCCGGTTCCGGCCAACAGTTTTGGTGCACCCTCTTTGGACACGCCATCAGCCAGCGATCCCAGCATCCGCTCCATACGCTCTGCAAAGGGGCGTGCGGCTTCAGCCGATTCCTGACCACGTTTCAGTTTCGCCGCAGCCACCATCTTCATCGCTGAAGTGATGCGGCGGGNCGACTGAACGCTNGAAATGCGTGTCTTTAAGTCCTTAAGAGACGGCATGTCTTATCCCGATACCTGCAGTGTCGTTTCCAGGTCAGGCCGAGGCCTGCCCTGAGCGAGCGCCTTAATCCTTACGCGTATGTTTTCACAAAAGCGTCCAACAGGGCGACGATAGCCTTTTCCGTGTCTTCATCCAGAACACCGGTCGAGTCGATCTTGTCCAGGAGCTTCTTGTGTTCCGCCCGTGCATGATCCAACAGCTTGGATTCAAAGCGATTCACATCCCCAACCGGGATTTTGTCCAGATAGCCCTTGGTACCGGCATAGATGGACAGAACCTGCTCAGACACTTTCAGCGGTGAATACTGAGGCTGTTTCAGCAATTCTGTCAGACGGGCACCACGGGCCAGCAACTGGCGGGTCGAGGCATCCAAATCCGACGCGAACTGAGCAAAAGCTTCCATCTCACGATACTGGGCCAATTCCAGTTTGATCGAGCCGGAAACCTTCTTCATCGCCTTAGTCTGGGCGGCGGAACCAACGCGGCTAACCGACAGACCGACGTTAATAGCCGGGCGAACCCCTTTATAGAACAGGCTGGTTTCCAGGAAGATCTGACCGTCCGTGATCGAAATCACGTTGGTTGGAATATAGGCCGACACGTCATTTGCCTGGGTTTCAATAACCGGCAGAGCGGTCAAAGAACCAGCGCCATGCGCATCGCCCATCTTTGCGGCGCGTTCCAGCAAACGGGAGTGAATATAGAACACATCCCCCGGATAGGCTTCACGGCCTGGCGGGCGGCGCAGCAACAGCGACATCTGACGATAGGCAGTCGCCTGCTTGGACAGATCGTCATAGAAAATGACCGCATGCATGCCGTTGTCACGGAAATATTCACCCATTGCGCAACCGGTATAGGGTGCCAGGAACTGCAGAGGTGCAGGGTCCGAGGCGGTTGCGGCAACAACAATGGTGTATTCCATGGCGCCTAAGTCGGTCAGGGTTTTAACAACCTGAGCAACCGTGGAACGCTTTTGACCGATAGCAACATAGATGCAGAAGAGTTTCTTCGTATCATCATCGCCCGCATTGGTCGGCTTCTGATTCAGAATGGTATCGACAATCACCGCCGTCTTACCGGTCTGACGGTCCCCAATGACCAATTCGCGCTGACCACGGCCAATCGGCACCAGGGCGTCCAACGCCTTCAGGCCGGTTTGAACCGGCTCGTGCACGGATTTACGCGGGATAATGCCAGGGGCCTTCAGTTCAGCCAGCGCACGCTCGTCTGAGTCGATCGGGCCCTTGCCATCAATCGGATTGCCCAAACCATCGACAACGCGACCCAACAGGCCCTTGCCGACAGGCACATCCACGATGGACCCTGTGCGCTTAACCGTGTCGCCTTCTTTAATGGCGCGGTCACTGCCGAAAATCACGACACCGACATTATCGGTTTCGAGGTTCAGGGCCATGCCCTTCACGCCGCCGGGAAACTCAACCATTTCCCCGGATTGGACATTGTCCAAGCCGTAAACGCGCGCAACGCCGTCACCGACGGAAATCACTTGCCCGACTTCAGCAACATCGGCTTCGGCACCGAAATTCTTGATCTGGTCTTTGAGGATTGCAGAAATTTCTGCGGCCCGGAGTTCCATCTCTTTAAGCTCCCTTCATCGCAAGCTTCAAGCGCTGCAGTTGTGACGCGACCGACGTGTCGATCATCCGACTGCCGACTTTGACGATAAGACCGCCGATCAACGACGGGTCCACTTTTTGCGAGACGGCGATTTTGCCGCCCACAGCTTTCTTCAACGCCTCTTCCACAGCCGCCACCTGCTCTTTGCTGAGCGGCTTTGCAGAGGAGACTTCAGCGCTTACCTCACCGCGGCGCTTTGCCAGTTCGGTCAGATAAGCCTGTGCAATTGGTTTGATTGCAGCCAAACGCCGGCTTGCCGCAGCATAGGCCACGAACCGGCTGGTCAGATCACTCAGCTTGGCCTTTTCGACAACAGCCCCCATCGCCGCACCTTGATCCGCGCGGGAAATAACGGGGCTGCGTACCATGCGCCGCAAGTCATCTGAGCTGTCTATAAGAGAACTGAGCGTGCGGAGATCATCCGCAACGACATCCAGTTGTTTGTTTTCATCGGCCAGATCGAACAGCGCTTTCGCGTAACGATCGGCGATTTCATTCACGCCACCTTTGGCTGCCACGGCTGGGAAACCCCCTAAAAAAAATTCGTTGCAGTCACGTCCAGCGATTTCACCCCATCCTGTCATCCCCCACCGCATTCAAGCAACAGAGACAGTTCAGACTGAAATCCGACGGGAAACACCGAAACCAGCAGCAAATCGCCTTTTTGGTAACAGTACGCCCCAAGTCCGAGCGGGATTTAGCATAAGGGTCCGACCCGTGCAACAAGACTCAGGCATGGTTTTTCCGCTAAAATTGCTGCAACGCATAAAATCCGCAGAAACACAGGAAAAGTGGGGGTTACAAAGGGCAAAAAAACAGGGGGCTTTCACCATCATCCATTAAGGATCAAACTGGAATTGGAAATTGGGGTGGATTCCAGGTCGATTTGAAGTTTGCGGGGGATACGGTGGCGATTGGTTCCGATGCTGTATGGCTGCGGCGCATTAAAGCGCCCGGTGCAGAAACTCTGGCTTTTTTATATGGACTTGAGGCAGTCGCACGAGGCACGGCATCGGCGGTTCTACCCATTGATACAGTTCGCCTTCTGGGATCGGATGAGGCTGTTAGTTTTTGTGTGCTGGCAGCGTCCGCCGTCTCGATCCCCTCCGTCCTGGCGGCCCCGGCCCTGGCCAGTCGGTTCGGACGGCCAGCACTCCTTAGTATTTTTTGCAGTGTTGGCGCCCTTTCGGCGATTCTGTTTTCACTGAATATCGCAGATGTCCAGGTTCTGGGCTTTATCCTGCGCGCCCTGGGTGTCGGGCTGGTCAGCATCTGCTTAAATTTGTTTGTCATGGATTATGTAAGGCGCGGCGATCTGGGCCGATCCGAGCCGATTCGAATGCTGGCGCTTGGGGTCGGATGGATCATCGGGCCCATGATTGGCGTCTTGCTGGCACGCTATGTCTCTCATGCGGCCCCCTACTACTTTTCTGCGGCATCGATGCTGACCCTGATGGCGGTATTCTGGCTGCTGCGATTCAAATCTGCGCCTGGTGTCCGACCAACGAAGAATCGTGCTTTTCGCAATGTCCTGGGCCATCTGGGTGAATTCATGCGGCAAAAGCGATTGTTGCATGCCTGGATCAACGCCACCGGCCGGGCCTTTTTCTGGATGTGCTTTTTTCTGTACACACCAATCTATGCGGTAAAGACGGGAATGGGCGAAGTTGTCGCCGGTGCCCTGTTATCCCTGGGTACATTTGGTATGTTGGCCATGCCATTCTGGGGCAGAATAGCCCGACACATTGGTATCCGGCGCATGGCGATGGCCTGCTTTACAATTGGTGCAGCCGGGTGTGCCGTGGCCTGCGCCTTTGTCAGCATGCCGATCATCGGCGCGGCGGGGCTGTTATGCGCTGCCCTGGCAATGTCGGCGAATGACAGCTATGGAAATTCTCTTTTCTTTCGGGCATGCCGCCCCAGTCGACGGACGGAAATGACCCCGGCCTTTACCACCTATCGCGATATTGCAGAACTGATCCATGCCGCAATTTTCTCAGTATTGTTAATTTTTTTCGATATTCAGGTCGTTTATCTGGTTCTGACCATTATCTTAATCGGACTGGCTATATTGTCGCGGCGCATCCATCCCAGGCTTTAGTGTATCTTGTTTGAGCTCATGCGAGCGCATGATGCGTATCTTGTTCGAGCTCATGCGAGCGCATGATGCGTATCTTGTTTGAGCTCATGCGAGCGCATGATGCGTATCTTGTTTGAGCTCATGCGAGCGCATGATGCTCCAGAAGCTTTGATTTTATGGTCGAAGGGGCGTTAGGTGTCGCCAATTAAGGTCGAATAAGAAGATAGGTTGAATCGTGGCAAGAGCAGCAGGTGGCCGGTTTTCCCCGCAAGGACCAGAGCGTCCCAAGGGACGTGATATGAAAGTCCTGCGGCGCACCCTTGGATTTCTAAAACCCTACAAAAAACAGGTGTTTTACGCCCTGACCGCCTTGGCAATTACGGCCGGATCGGTTCTGGCATTAGGTCAAGGCGTGCGTGTGCTGATTGATGGCGGTTTTTCCAGTGGCGACCCAGATGCGTTGAACAAATCGCTTTTGGCGCTTTTGGGCCTGTCCATTGTCATGGCGGTTGGCGGTTACTTTCGGTTCTATATGGTCACCTGGCTGGGTGAACGGGTTGTGGCGGACCTGCGCAATGCCGTATTCGACCGCGTATTGCGTCTTGACCCTGCCTTTTTTGAGATCACCAAAACGGGGGAGATCCTGTCCCGGCTGACGACAGACACCGCCTTGCTGCAATCCATCATTGGATCCAGTGCCTCTATGGCCTTGCGCAATGCGCTGATGCTGGTTGGGGGTATTGGCATGATGGTGATCACCAATGCCAAGCTGACCGCGCTGGTCCTGCTGGTCGTGCCAATCGTCGTGATCCCGATCATGACCATAGGGCGGCGTGTGCGTGTCCTGTCGCGGCACAGTCAGGATCGAATTGCCGATGTCGGTTCCTTTGCCGAAGAAAATCTGAACGCCATCCGAACGGTTCAGGCCTTCACCCATGAAGGTGTTGACCGTCGCCGCTTTGGCGATGAAGTCCGGAATGCTTTTGATACGGCGATCCAGCGCACACAGCTGCGCGGTGTTCTGACGGCTGTTGTGATATTGCTGGTTTTTGCCTCCATCGGCGTCATTCTGTGGGTCGGGGGCAATGATGTGATGCAGGGCGCGATCACAGGCGGCGAATTGGCAGCCTTTGTCTTTTACGCCACGGTCGTCGCCTTTTCCGTTGGTATTATTTCAGAAGTCTATGGCGAATTACAGCGCGCAGCGGGCGCAACGGAACGGTTGGTTGAATTGCTGGAAGCGGAACCGCAGATCAAGCCCCCCGCCAGCCCCATCGCCCTGCCCGAACCACCGCAAGGGCGGGTCGTATTCGATAATGTGACTTTCAAATACCCGTCTCGTCCAAAATCCGCGGCGCTGAAGAATTTCTCCCTGACCATCGAACCGGGCCAAAGCGTTGCCCTTGTTGGTCCATCGGGGGCCGGCAAAANCACCGTCTTCCAACTGCTGCTTCGATTCTATGACCCGCAGGATGGCCATATCCTGCTGGACGGTGTGGATTTGTCCCAGACTGACCCTCAGGCGCTGCGTCAGCGCATGGCGCTGGTACCACAGGACCCTGTGATCTTTGGCACATCGGGCAGGGAAAACATTCGCTATGGCCGCCCAGAAGCCGGGGATGATGACGTGATGCAGGCCGCCCGAGATGCCGCCGCCCATGACTTTATCACCGCCCTGCCCGAAGGGTATGACACATTTCTGGGGGAAAAGGGATTGCGACTGTCCGGCGGCCAGAAGCAACGCGTCTCCATCGCCCGTGCGGTATTGCGCAATCCGTCGGTCTTATTGCTGGACGAGGCAACCAGTGCCCTGGATTCTGAGAATGAGCGCCAGGTCCAGACCGGATTGGAGCGTTTGATGCAGGGCCGCACGACACTGATCATCGCCCATCGACTGGCGACCGTTATCAATGCGGACCGGATCGCGGTTATTGAAGAGGGGCGCATCGTTGCAACAGGCACCCATGACGAGCTGATGACCACCAGCCCCCTGTATAAGCATCTGGCGGAACTGCAGTTTGCCAAACCAATCCTGGCGGGCAAGGAAGATGCTTGATTTCTGAAGTCCCGACAGGCTGAATTGCGACCACGCCGATTTACCCATTGCATGAACCGCCGGAAGAGGCCGCCATTATGAACATGTCCAATCTTGATCGTCTTCGCCAGAAATACCGGTCCGACTCCGCAGAAGCCTTTCATGATCCGGATTTCAAGAAAGTGGCCGCTACGATCTTTGATGATGCGGGTACGCGCCAGGCACCATTTGCCGGAGTCTCCACTTTTCTGGATGCGCCCTGGCATGAAGTTAATCCGAAATCACCGGATTTTGGGGATCTGCAAGTCGCCATGGTCGGCGTGCCGATGGATCTGGGTGTCACCAACCGCCCAGGCGCGCGATTCGGTCCCCGCGCCGTGCGCACGATTGAGCGGATCGGCCCCTATAACCACGTCCTGAAATGTGCGCCCGTATCGGAATTGCGGGTTGCGGATATCGGCGACGTGCCGTTCCGAAGCCGCTTCAGCCTGAATTCCTGTCACGAGGATATCGAAGACTATCTGGCAAAAATTGTTGCCGCTGGGGTTATTCCCCTGTCTATCGGCGGCGACCATTCCGTAACACTGCCGATCATGAAAGCCATCGGCAAGGATGCCCCAATCGGGATGATCCATTTCGATGCCCATTGCGATACCGGCGGTGAATTCGACAATTCTAAATTCCATCACGGTGGCCCGTTTAGGGAGGCTGTGCTGGAAGGGGTGCTGGATCCGGAACGCTGCATTCAGATCGGAATCCGGGGACCGGCTGAGTATCTGTGGGAGTTTTCGGTCGATTCCGGGATGACCGTGATCCATGCCGAAGATGTCGCCGAGATGGGCCCCGCCGCCGTGATCAAGAAAGCACGGGACGTAGTCGGGGATGGCCCGATCTATGTCACCTTTGACGTCGATTGTCTGGACCCGGCCTTCGCACCCGGGACTGGCACACCGGAAATCGGGGGCGTGACCAGCCGGGAAGCGATGACCATGCTGCGCGGGCTGGCCGGATTGAATATCATCGGTGGCGATGTGGTCGAGGTCGCCCCGCAATATGACAGCACCACCAACACCGCCCAGGTCGGTGCCCAAATTCTGTTCGAGATCTTATGCCTGATGCGCTTTAGCCTTGCCCTTTCAGGCAAATAGGATCAGCACAGGCAAGCTGACCCCTAAAATCTCTCTCCCTCTTTAGATTGCGGCCACCAGAGCGTGTTCGCGATCTATTCCCGGCTGTATTTTCTGTACTATCCAAAACATATCAAAAAATTATAATGCAACCGTCATGACTCTACTTTAAAATGTTGTATCCATCAAAAACAACATAACAGGGAGGTTCTGATGCCAGTCAACGTCGAAATCGATGGAAATGAAGCCTATGATCAACTGATGAAGGATCTTTCGACTCTATTTTCCAACACGAAAGAGCCAAAAACACTCCAAACCAGCATCTACAATCGTACCAGCAACTTTGAAATTCACCCCTATTGGACCTGTTTGGGATCGACAAAATGTTTTGTTGTTCCAAATTTCCCCCAGGACATGGACATTTCCCTCAACCCACCAAATCCTGAGATACCCCAGAATGGTGAGGTTGAAGTCTGCGCCTATGAAGGCTCGACCCGCATTGTAACGGGGAATGCTTTCTTCATTGAAATCAATGATGGCAGCGACGACGCCCTGGCTCGGGAATTGATGCTGTTTGAAATCTATGCACTGGTTTCAAAGAATGAAGGGGGAGATACGATCTTCGCAAAAGCCACGCCCGTCTATGGGAGTTTGCTCAACATGCCCGGTATCCAGCCATTATGGGAACCCTTCCAGAAGTATCCGCCAAACATTCCCAAGGGCTGGTTAACCTCTTATGCCTCTTTCATGCTGCAGCAAGGTCAGCGACAAGGACGGCTGGAGAGCTTTGTAAGCAGTTGTTACGACACATTGGACCCCAGCTTGTCGGCCATCAGCAATGCCGACACATCCGGCGGGCAACGCTTCAACATTGCGGCAGAAATGTCGGGTAAAAATCAGTGTATTGTCGATGTCTATATCTGGGATGGCACCAGCCCAACGCCGCCACGCCCGATCGTACCGGATTAACGGTCATCGCTTGAAGATTAAGGATTCCAGGGCTTCGTTATGCTGGTATAGGCCCAGCACGGAGCCCTGCATCCGCACCAGGGCGGCAACGGCATCCAGGGTTGGGGTCGGGATGTCCAGCTTGCGCGCCAGTTCCAGAACCGTTGACGTCAGGGCGTCCAACTCCATGGGGCGCCCTTTCTCTACATCCTGCCGGGTGGAAGGCTTGTGCCCGATGATTTCCGTCCCGCCTTCAATCCGGCGCTCGACATCAACGGCAAAGCGCGCGCCGACAGCTTCCCCCACCGCCTTGCATTCCAGCATCATGCGACGCACGACGTCGGTACAGGCTGCATTTGCCCCGATCTGATCCAGGCTGGCCCCGGTCAGGGCGGAAACCGGATTAAACGAACAATTGCCCCATAGCTTTATCCAAAGCTCATCGCGCAAGCGCCCTTTGCGGGGGGCCTTCAATCCGCCCTTGATAAACAGGTTGGACAAGCGTTCCAGCCTTTCCGACTGGCTGCCATCGGGCTCGCCCAAGGAAAACCGATTGCCATATTTATGCTCTATCACGCCGGGTTCCGGCACATCCGCAGCCGGATACACGACACAGCCAATGGCGCGTTGCGGCCCGAATGCTTTCCATTGGGCAGCCCCCGGATCGACTGTCTCAAGCGGATTGTCATCCAAAACGGTCCCGGTATCCGCCTTATAGAAATACCACCAGGGAAGCCCGTTCACGGCAGGCACAATTGCCGTTTCCGGCCCCAGCAAGGGCGTGAACTGATCCACGATCGCCGGGACGGAATGGGCCTTTAACGTCACGATGACATAATCCTGCTGACCCAAATCAGCGGGATTATCGCTGGCTTTGATTTTATAGGTCGTCTCCTGACCATCCTTGCGCAGGATCATTCCCTTGTCCTGGATCGCCGCCAGATGTGGGCCGCGCGCGACCAGGGACACATCCGCCCCGGCCTCGCTTAAAGCCGCGGCCATCAATCCACCGATCGCGCCGGCACCATAGATACAAACCTTGGTCATTATGCCTCTCCCAGGCCCAGTTTTTTTGCCAGGCCGATGCGCTGCATCTTACCGGTCGCGCCCTTAGGAATTTCGTCCAGGAAAACAAACTTCTTCGGGATTTTGAAGGGGGCCAGAAGATCAGCGGCATATTCTTTCAAATCCTTTTCCGTCACTGTGGCCCCTTCCACCAGAACGACGGCAGCGGCGACTTCCTCGCCCAGCATTTTGTGGGGCATGGCGAAGGTCACGATCTGTTGGATTCCAGGATGTTCCATAAAGACGTCATCGACTTCCAGGGGCGATACTTTCTCTCCCCCGCGATTGATGATCTCCTTTATCCGCCCGGTGATCTTCAGATAACCCTCATCATCCAGATAGCCTTGATCCCCGGTGCGGAACCAGCCATCGGTGAAGCTTTCCGCATTCGCCTTTTCATTATTCTCATAGCCGGGCGTGACATTGGCACCGCGAATACAAACTTCGCCCACCGTGCCGGCAGGCTGTTTCTTTCCACCCATGTCCAGTATGCAGATTTCCGGCCCGGCTGGCAGACCAACGAAACCCGGCTTCTGCTTGCCCGGTGGCAGCGGGTTAGAGGCCATCTGATGCGTCGCCTCTGTCATGCCATAGGCTTCGATAACCGGGCAGCCAAAGGTTTCCACCAATTCATTGAAAACGGCCGGTGGCAGGGACGCAGAAGACGACCGCACAAAGCGGAACTTCACCTGGGACAAGGCCTCTGGATTGCGCTTCGCCCGCAGCAAAATGGTCTGATGCATGGTTGGAACGCCTGAATACCAGGTCGGCTTTTCAGCAACCGCAAGGTCGAAAAACTTCAGGGCGTTAAAGCCTGGCGTACAGCAGACAGACGCCCCAGCCTTGATGGAAGACAGGACCACCGCGATCAGGCCATGGATATGAAACAAGGGCATAATATTCAGGCAATGATCCGCCGGTGTCAGGGCCAAAGTGCTGGCGATATTGCTGGCGGAAGCGAAAAGGTTGGCCTGGGTCAAAGGCACGACTTTCGGGCGCGACGTCGTGCCCGATGTGTGCAGTACCAGGGCTTCATCCCCCGGACCTGGCGCGGTGTCATCGGCCTCTTCCGCCCACAGGGTGAAGGCACCGGCAGGATCCTCTGGCCCCACCAAAGCCTCAGCGACAGGAATATTCAGCGATCCAGCCGCAGCCCGGACTGGATTGTCACTATCCTGGGCAACGATCACCAGTTTTGGCTTCAAATCTTCCAGATAAAAGGCATATTCAGACTCTTTATATGCGGGATTAAGGGGCGCCGCAGACAGGCCAGAGGCAACCGCAAAGAAGGCACTGGCCATTTCCGGTCCATTGGGCAATACGATGGCAACCCGATCCCCTGGCCCGATATCGCGCGCCGCCAATTGCCGACGGATGCGCGCGCAATGCTGTCGCAAGGCCCTAAAGGTCATATCAGTGCGCCCCGGTGCTGCCAGCGCCGCCGCATCGTCCGCCCCCTGCCCCAATAAATCAAATACCCGCCCTGTCACATCCATCTGTTCTTCCTCCCTTGATCGATTGTTTCGATCTGTCTCGTTTGATCCTGTTGTTATGGTCCCGTGGCAGAGATCAGGCAACAGTCCTGCGACCGGATGTCAGTATAGAAAAAGGCATCGCTCCCTCAAGCCAACCGCATACTGAAAGAAACCGGGCAGAGGATTGAAAATCAAGTGAAAAAACTCAACCATGAATAACCATACGAAATTAATGGAAATAATAAAACGATATTTAATAATTTTATTTCGTAGACTCATGTTAATTTGTATGTAAATTACGTTTCATGTTTATACCCCTATCGACTCCAATGTCTGGTGATTAATCCCATTCATTCCAGGAATTCATCACAACGATAGCGGCATGGCATCAGGGTAGACCAAAAATTGGCACCCGATCCAACACCGGATACGCCGGTTCGGATTGTTTGATTGAAACGGAGGAAACCATGAACAAGCACATGCGTTCATTTCTGAACACGGCCGGGGCTTTAGCACTTTCATTTTCCGTCGTCACGGGACCAGCCCTTGCCTTTGAGCCGGACAAACCTGTGGAATTTGTAATTATGGCCGGACAGGGCGGTGGGGCCGACAAGATGGCCCGCTTGATCCAATCCATTATTGAAAAGGAAAATCTGGCATCGCGCCCGCTGATACCGGTAAACAAGCCCGGCGGATCCGGTGCGGAAGCCTTAACCTATATGAACAGCGTATCGGACCCGGACCATACGGTCATGGTGACACTGAATTCCTTTTTCACGACCCCATTGCGGCAACCGGGCCTGGGCGTCGATATCATGAAATTCGCGCCGGTTGGTCGCATGGCGGAAGACACATTCCTGCTATGGGTTCACAAGGATGAAGGTATCAAAACCTTCGAAGAGTTTGTTACCGCTGCCAAAGACCGCGGTCGTGGATGGGTGATGGGCGGCACCGGCAAGGCCGCAGAAGATGAAATCATCACAGACTATCTGAACAACAATTACGATCTTCAGATCAAATATGTCCCCTATAAGGGTGGCGGAGAGGTTGCCAAGCAACTGGCCGGTCGTCAGATCACGTCTTCGGTAAACAACCCGTCCGAGGCATTGGGCTTCTATCAATCAGGGGATTTGATTCCGCTGGTTGCGTTCACAGCGGAACGATTGCCCCTGTTCCCGGAGGTCCCAACGCTGAAAGAAGTAGGCGGAGATTTTGTCTATACGATGCAACGCGCAGTCGTTGGGCCGCCGGGAATGTCCAAAGAAGCCCTGGCCTATTACACGGAGCTGTTCAAGAAGGCCTATGATACGGCTGACTGGCAGACCTATAAGACCAAGCAATCGCTGATGGGCAGTTTCATGGCCGGTGATGACCTGAGTAAATATTGGTCAGAACAGCTGGTGCGGCATGAAGCGATCCTGAAGGCTTCCGGCGCCATAAAATAATCCAACACACATCACCGTTAAACTGAGAGAGGAGCGCCAGGTTATGAGGCGAGCTGAAATCGTGACGGCCTTTTTCCTGGGGCTGCTCTCTCTGTATTTTATGTGGAAAAGTGGGGAAGGACCGGGTTGGGACCCGGATGTCGCCCGGTTTGACAATATCGGCCTGATCCTGGACGAGGGACCGGGCAGTGGCTTCTGGCCCTTCTGGCTGTCCCTGATCATGTTGCTATGTTCGATCTGGATCGGGATTAACTGGTATCTGCGCAAATCCCCCCCGTCTCAATCCGAAGAACCCTTCCTGGACCATCACGCGAAGCGCACATTTCTGCTGGTTGGAGGTGGCTTGCTGGGATTCCTGATCCTGATTGGCATTATCGGATTCTACGGGGCAATCTTTGTTTTCATGATCTATTTCATCGGGGGATTGGGGCGGCATCGCCTGATTCCAACGCTGATCATTTCCACCGCGATTCCGGTCTTCAGCTTCTTCTTCTTTGATATCGCGATGCGTATCGTGCTGCCAAAGGGATACCTGGAACCCTTGTTCCTGCCGCTATACGACCTGTTCCTGTAATACCGTTGATCCCGGCGACCGATTTGATTCACCCGGATTGGAGACTGCATCATGGATATCCTGTTAGCCCTGATTGACGGAATTGGCGCGGCAATGCAGCCCACAAATCTTGGCCTGGCCATTGCGGGCGTCATGGTCGGATTGTTTGTCGGCGCCATGCCCGGGCTTGGGTCAGTCAATGGCGTTGCAATTCTATTGCCATTCACCTTTGTTATTCAGGAATTTACCGGTTCAGCGACCTCCCCCATGATCTTTCTGGCGGCAATCTATTACGGGGCCATGTATGGTGGTGCCATATCCTCTATCACGTTGGGTATTCCAGGCGCATCGACCGCCGTGGCGACAACCTTTGACGGTCGACCAATGGCGCTGGCGGGGCGGGCCGACCGGGCATTGGTAATTGCCGCCCTAGCATCCTTCGTCGGGGGAACGATCTCCAATATTCTGTTCACCGCATTCGCCCCACCGCTTGCCAGCGTTGCCCTGAAATTCGGTGATCCGGAAATTTTCGCACTCATGCTCCTGGCATTCGCGACATTCATAGGATTGGGGGGCGACGACATTCCCAAAACGATCTTTTCGATCTGCTTCGGCCTGGTTCTGGCCTCGGTTGGCTTTGACATCGTGTCGGGGGAACCGCGTCTGGTCTTTTTCGACATTTCCGGTTTCAGTCACGGCATCCGCTTTCTGGTGCTGGCCATCGGTGTCTATGGCATTGGAGAGATGATGTGGACGATGATGGCGTCCCAATCCCATTCGGCAATGAGCTATGTTAAAATCACGCGTCGGGGGCTTATTGCCGCCTGTAGAGAGTTTGCCAGTGCCTGGCGCGGTACGGCGATTGGCTCCTTTCTGGGTTTCTTCGTCGGGTTGCTGCCTGCGGCGGGTGCGACCCCTGGCTCCCTGATGGCCTATGGCGTTGCCAAACTGACCGCGCGAGATCCAAAATCCTTTGGCAAAGGGAATCCCGATGGAATATCAGCGCCTGAATCCGCGAATAACGCGGCCTCGACCGGTGCCATGCTGCCGATGATGACGCTTGGCATTCCAGGCTCTCCCACCACGGCCGTGTTGCTGGCAGGAATGGTAATCTGGGGATTGCAGCCAGGGCCGTTACTGTTCTCCAGCCAGCCGGACTTTGTTTGGCCCCTGATCGGATCTTTCTATATTTCGAATGTGATCGCGGTGCTGGTTAATCTAGCCTTCATTCCCGTCTTCGTGTGGATGTTGAGAATGCCCTTCACAATCCTGGCCCCGGTAATATTTGTGCTGTCGCTGATCGGGACCTTCGCGGCCTATCAGGATATGTTTGATGTCTGGCTGATGGTCCTCTTTGGGTTCGGGGCCTTGTTACTGCGCAAGCTGGACTATCCTTTGGCACCGGCGGTTCTAGCCATCGTTCTGGGTCCAATTGCAGAACCGAAGCTGCGACAATCCCTGTTATTCTCTGATGGGGATTTCAGCATCTTTTTCACACGCCCGATTGCAGGGCCAATTACCATTGTGGCCCTGATCCTGATCCTTCTGCCCATTGTGAAATTCGCGTTGGCGCATATCCGTCCCGCCAATCGGTAATACATCACCTAGAAATCCGGCATTCCCCGATCTGCCTGGACGGGCACATTTCCCCGAAATTGAGGCGGATTGCCCGTGATACGGACGGAAACGCAATTTATTCATAGCATTGCGACGGGTTCAGGGATATGAAACGTCATTTGTAACATTGGCTTATGTTCAAACTGGCAGGCTCACGAATTTGATCTAAGTAGAACATGCGAGACAGCGCCAATGTGACCCACATTGTTTTTGGATGGGATTTAATCAGACATGTCGCCTGCAAAGCAGATTATGATTTTGATCGCCATCGGCGCCATCGCATTAGGCGGTTATGAAGGCTGGCAACACTACGATCAGAAATTGGCGCAATCCGATGCCGCGCCAAACCGGTCCGCTGCCAGAGTAATCCCCGTCGAAACCGCCCCCGTTATCATGCGCCCGATGGAAACCACCATCGAAGCAGTAGGGTCGACACGGGCGAAACGCACCGTTGAGATCAAACCCTTTGCCGATGGTCGTGTCGTCGAAGTCGCCTTTAAAGCAGGACAATCTGTCGAGGCAGGCGAGACCCTTTTGCGGTTGGATGACGAAATCGAACGGGCCGATCTGATTGAAGCGCAAGCCAGACTGAAAGACGCACTCAGCGCCCTGAAACGCGCCGAGACATTGCGTAAGTCCAATACTGTGGCCGAAGCGACCGTGGACACGCTGGTCGCCAATGTCGCCATAGCCCAGGCAGAGCGGGATCGCGCTACTCGACGCTTGCAGGACCGAACGGTCAAGGCCCCCTTTGCAGGCGTTGTCGGTTATTCGAATGTAGAGCTTGGCGCCCAGGTGGAAACCGGCGACACGATCACAATACTGGACGATTTGTCCGTTGTTGAAGTGGAATTCTTTCTGTCGGAAGACATGTTCGGGCGCATCACGCCCGGGCAAAAGGTAGAAGCCAATGCGGCCGCCTTTCCAGGTCGGAAATTCAATGCGGAAATTCTCTCGTTGGACAGCCGTATCGCGCCGATCTCGCGATCATTTCAGGTCCGAGCGTTTATCCCGAATCCAGATCGTACCCTACCTGCGGGAATGTTTATGCATCTATCCATCGTCCTGGATGCGGATGAGACTCTGACAGTCCCAGAAGAAGCCGTCGTTGTGGATGGCAATCAATCCTATGTTTTTGCCATTACCCAGCGTGATGATGGATTGCGGGCCTCACGGCGCAATGTCAGCATCGGGCGACGCTCGATTGGATATGTCGAGATATTGGGCGGATTGGCCCAGGGGGAGGATGTCGTTATACGTGGCGTGCAGAAAGTTCGGGAAAACTCTCTGGTGGCCCCAAAGTCTGCAAGACAGGAAACGGTAACCAGTGAGGCTACCGGCACATGACCCTTTCCGACCTTTCGATCCGCAGACCTGTCCTTGCCATCGTTGCCAGCCTGTTGATCATCACGGCGGGCATTGCCTCGCTGATGTCCATTCCAGTGCGAGAACTGCCCGATGTCGATTCCGCCGTCGTGACGGTGACGACGACCTATACCGGGGCGACTCCACAGATTATCGATACGGATATAACGGAAATACTGGAAAGTTCTATTGCCGGTGTCTCTGGTGTGAAGACGATAACATCCCAAAGCCGCCGCGGGCGCAGTCAAACGGTTATTGAGTTCGAAACAGGCCGGGATATCGATCAAGCGGCAAATGACGTCCGGGACGCCGTCGGGCGGGTTCGGGGAAACCTGCCAGATGGTGCGGACGAGCCTCAGATCGTTAAGAATGACAGCGATGCCGATCCCGTAATGCGGCTGGCCGTATCGTCCACCAATCACACGCCCGAGGAAATTACCGATTATGTCGACCGTTTCGTTGTGGATCGACTGACAACTCTGGACGGTGTTGCCAGTGTCGATATCCAGGGGGGACGCCGCTATGCGATCCGCATCTGGATCGATCGGCGCGCATTGGCGGCCCGCAACCTGACGGTTGGGGACATTGAAGCGGCAATCAACCGCAACAATGTCGAACTGCCTGCGGGCGAGATTAAATCCAGTCAACGCCTGATCGATATCCGGTTGGATGGACGATTTTCAACAGTTGATGGATTCAAGAACATCGTTCTGGACACCGTTGACGGTTATCCGGTTCGCCTGAGTTCCGTTGCGACAGTAGAGCTTGGCGTGGAGGATGATGAAACCATCATCCGGGCCAACGGCCAGCCTGCTGTCGGCTTGTCCGTCATCCGCCAAAGCCAGGCCAATACGATGGAGATTTCCACCGCCATCCGGGCCGAAGTCGCGAACCTGGCCGACTCTTTGCCGCAGGGGATGACAATTATCGTGGGGTCCGATGACGCCCTGTTCATCGCCGCCTCCATACGCGAAGTGATGATCGCGCTTGGCCTGTCATTGGTTCTTGTTATTCTGGTGATCCTGCTGTTCCTGCGTTCTGTTCGCTCAACCCTGGTTCCAGCCGTTACCATCCCCATCGCGCTGATTGGCTGTTTTGCGCTGATCTCTGTCATGGGATTTTCAATCAATGTGCTGACACTGCTTGCACTGTTGCTGGCGATTGGTCTGGTTGTCGACGATGCCATTGTGGTGCTGGAGAATATCCAGCGCCGTATTGATGAAGGGGAAACCCCACTGGTTGCGGCGGTGCGGGGCACCAAGCAAGTAACCTTTGCGGTATTGGCAACCTCTATCACATTGGTTGCTGTTTTTATTCCAATTTCCTTCCTGGGCGGACAGGTCGGACGGCTGTTTAGCGAATTTGGCATGGTGATGGCCGCCGCTGTGTTGATTTCCACCTTTGTCGCCCTGAGCCTTGTGCCGATGATTTCATCGCGCGTTTTGCGCGCCGCGCGCAAGTCGGCCCGTTCGTCTGAAACGGCTCAGGATGGTGATACGGCCATGGCCCAATCGACCATAGGGCGCAGTTATCGATTTCTGTTACAGCGGGCCGTTGGGGCCCCCCTGATTGTCATCGCGCTGTCCCTGGTCTTCGTTGCCGGATCCTTGGCATTGTATGAACAATTGCCGCGCGAACTGGCTCCTCAGGAAGATCGAGGTGTTGCCTTCGTGCCAATCACCGCGCCGCAAGGGGCAACCGTAAACTATACCGATGAGCAGGCGAAAATCATCGAAAAGGCACTTCAGCCGCAAGTCGATAACGGCAATATTACAACCGTGTATTCCCTGGTGGGCTGGGGCAATCGACCTTACCGGGCCTTCGTCGTGCTGCGCCTTGCCCCTTGGGAAGAGCGCGAAGACAGTCANGCAAAAATCGTCAGTTCTGTTCAGCCTGCAGCATTGGGCCTGCCGGGCGCCCGTGCTGCCGTGGCAAGTCCGGCGGGCTTGGGTCTGCGGGGTAATTCATCCCCGCTACGGGTCGTTGTTGGCGGCCCCGATTTCGAGCAGGTGAAACAATGGGCGGCCGCCTTACTGGAACATGCCGAAGCCAATGATAGCCTGATCAATCCGGAAATTGATTTCGAAGAAAACCAACCGGAATTCAACCTGTCGCTCAATCGCGCTCAGGCGGATGATCTGGGCATCAGCGCCGAAACGGTCGCGTCCACATTACAGATCATGTTCGCGTCAGAAGAACTGACCACCTATATTGATCGCGGTCGGGAATATCCGGTGATCGCCCAGGCCCGCCTTGAGGACCGCCGGACTCCCAATGATCTGACCAATATCTTCATTCGCAGTCCCAATTCCGGTCAGGGTAGTCAATCCCTGGTTCCGTTGAGTTCTCTGGTCGGCATAGAATCCGGTGCTGCATCTGCTGAGTTGCGTCGGTTTGACCGATTGCCTTCTATCACTATTCAGGCCGCGCTGGCCCCGGGTTATACACTGGGAGACGCGCTGACTTATATGGAAGATGGTGCCGCCAGAATACTTCCCGACTCCGCCAAGCTTGGCTATGCAGGACAGTCCGCCACCTATAAGGATACATCCGGGGATATTCTGGTTACATTCGCCATTGCGCTGTTAATTGTCTTTCTGGTCCTGGCGGCTCAATTTGAAAGCTTCATTCACCCATTGGTCATCATGCTGTCGGTGCCCCTGGCCGTAGCCGGCGCAATTTATTCGCTGACACTTGCCGGCCTGTCATTGAATGTCTACAGCCAGATTGGGATCATTCTTCTGATTGGGCTGATGGCCAAGAACGGCATCCTGATTGTCGAATTTGCCAACCAATTGCGCGATGAGGGTAAATCTGTGCGGGACGCAGTGATTGAAGCCTCAGTCCTGCGCTTCCGCCCCATCGTGATGACAGTCATTTCAACCATTCTGGGCGCTGTTCCTCTGGTCATCGCCAGTGGCGCCGGGGCGGAAAGTCGTATCGCGATTGGCTGGGTCATTGTAGGAGGGCTCAGTTCCGCCCTGGTTCTAACGCTGTTTCTGACGCCTGTTCTGTATGACCTGATGGCGGGCCTGTCGAAACCACGCTCCGCAGTGGAGAAGGCGCTGAACGAAGCCCTGGCAACGCCCAAAGGACATCAGGCGGCAGAATAGGCCAAATCAAAGTCGGCTTGTTTGGTAACTATCAGCGCGCCAACCCCACAAACAACCGGTGTTTTGCATCCTTTGCGCGTTTGGATCCCGACACGATCTCTATCAGGCGGCAAAAATACAGGACGCTTTCTTCAGCCAGTTCCGGATTCGCCGCATGATGCTGATCCAGCCATAATTTCAGGCGGTTTTCAGACGCAATCAGCATCTTATCCAGTGCCTGGCGCTCCCGTTCAAAGGATGATTTTGCGCCAATCCGGTCGGCGATGCCATTCACCCGTTTGAAGGACAGAGCGATCCGTTCGGCATTTTCGATCATGTCCAGGACGTCGTCTGTTAGATCGGTGCCCGACTCCACCAAATTCAAAAGTGTTTCGATGGTCGGGGTAACCGTTTTCTTTGCAGACCGTATGACCGTTTCATCAACCAAAGCAGAAATGGACCGGATGTGCCGCAAGGCCGTCGCCCTGGTCGCATCGATATTCCCTTTTGATGCGCTGCCTTTCAATCGGTCCATTTCGTCCAGATAGGTTTCCAACTCGTTAAACAGGGCGTCGGGCGCGATACGGCCCCGCTTGATTGCTGTTGCCAGATCGTCAGCAGTTGAGTCCAATTCCTGCAGCAGGGATTTTTCGATCCGGTCCCGAACTTGCCGGATCCCGGAACACCAGACGGTTTTTGTGACATCCATAGACCGAAAGATGGTCATGATGTCCGTCTTTGTCTTCAATCGACGATGGATGGTCCAAACGACCATTTCCGCAGCCTCTGGCTTGTCGTTATTTGCCTGGCTCAATACAGAAACAAACGCTTCGACCATATCCTTCTTCAATCGGACAATAGGTCGATTTGGATACAGCAATCGCACATCACGGATGGAAGCCGCGACGTGCAGACATGCAGCGGCCTCCAGAATATCCTCGTAACGATCGGTGCCCCCCAATTCAATCAGCAGGGCCTTTTGTGCCTCACCAGATTTCTTGGCCGCAAATTCGGCGCGCCATGCCTCATCGGCGAGAGCCCAAAGCTCGGCCTTTCGTATCTCCAGATCATTCCAGCGCTCGGCCTTGAAATCCTCGATCATCTCCTTTTCAGCCGCATCCAGTTTTGCGCCTAACAGGGCTTGGCTCTTTTTAATGAAGGGCGCGATACTTTTGCGTTCTATCAATGCCTCACGCTTCACATCCGGCACATAACTGATGAACAGGTCCTCGCAGGGCTCGCATAAGACACGGTCGCGGGTGGGAATATGTTTGGGGCGGATTTCGACCAGGGCTGGACGAATCATCTCCAGAATTTTCGCTGCGGGTATATCCTGAAAATTGATAGACCGACCATATTCAATGGCGCGTGTCAGCGCATGCAGTTCGCCATCGCCCAATGTGACAAGATACTGCTGCAGCCGCTTTAACTTGTCTTCGGAAATCGATGTCATATCACTGATCAACCATTTTGAATTGTGTAAGCCTGCCCAGCATTTCCTGGTCCAACTGTTCAGTGCGCCAGTCTGTGTTGGCTTTCACCCATCCTTTCTGGGTGTCGCGAATACCATTCAATTTATCAATTTGATCGCCAATCAGAACACTTTTGGGAAGGATTGGAAGATTCTCGTAGATCATCTCCAACACTTTCCGACGCTCTCCCCTGAAACTCTCACTGGACTCATTCCAGGCTTCAATCAGTCGCGGCCATCCGTCAATGATCCAAGAGATCGTCTGGACGTGCTCTTCCATCAGTTTCATGGTTAGGTCGGCATGGGTCAGCGCAGTCCCGATATCATGCTCGAAAGACCAGCATTTTTCCATTTCACGATTGGCAATATCTGACGTCAGCTTGGCGCTGTCATTAATGCCGCGCCCCATAAACTGAACTTCCGGCGGTTCCTTCGACAAATACTCTTTTATATCCGCAGTCATCGTCTGCATATGAATATAGGTCTGGCGCAAATAGCCGGGATGGTCCGCATTCCGAACGCCAATTGTCCCCGTCAGACGCGCCCATCTCTCAAGCTTCTGCATAATTTCATCGGGCGTTGTGTTGGACTTTTCAGCATAGGATTTGAATTGCTCCTTTGCCAACTTCTGGCCTTCCGGCGTAATTAGAACTTTCAAGTCCAGATCCAGGGAATCATCGGCCAGCAATTTCAAAGCCCGAACGATCAACAGGCATTGATTGAACAAGCGCACATCTTCTGCATTCTTGATTTCACGCTTGGCCGCACGCGTTCGCGGCACGCCCCCATATCCACGCGCATCCATGTCCAAGACAACCTGACGCAAATCAAACGGTGTGATCGATGTCAGTTCACCCAAACTATCCAAAAGCGCCTGATCGTACATATTCAAGTCAACAAGACTGCTCAGTGCCTTGAAGGGGACAACATAAGTTCCCTCGCCTCCACTGAGGCCAGGTAAAAGAAACTCGCGATTTTTGGCGGTGCTGCCTCGAAGCCGGGCGTTACGCACCACCTCACTGGTGAAAGGCACGTTTACGCCGCGCTCATCAAAGGTACTTGGCAAATAGTGCATAAACGCTGCCTCACCCGACTTTGTGCCGTTAAGCTTATATTTATCAAAATATAGTATTATTCACTGGTCATCGAAAGAAAATACTAGAACCCTGCATATAGGGTTGTTTTAGAGGCGTTCACAATCTGGAAACGTAAAATTAGGCCCGTGAATATAGGAGATACTTCCCCTAAAGTTGACGTGAGAAATCTTCGGGTTGAAAGAAGCCGTCGGACACGACAGACTCCCTCCGATACTGGCGGGACATAAAAATCTCGCCTTCCTTCTTATGCCAGGAGTCCCTGAATGCGGTATGAAAGTCCGACTACAGTACAGGCAGCTGTCTCCTTGCTGGCCGATGCGGCTGGCAAGGCGCATATTTTGGCGGGGGGGACAGATTTGCTGGTTCGCCTGCGGTCCGGATTCATTGAACCCGACTTGATCGTCGACCTGAAGCGGATTGATGCCCTGAAATCAATCACAATGGAAAGCGATGGCCTGCGTGTCGGGGCTGCGGTTCCCAGCGCTATGCTGAATGAACATGCGCAAGCGGTTGCCGGATGGCCAGGCGTGTGTGAAGCCGCCAGCCTGATCGGATCGACGCAGGTTCAGGGTCGCGCGACGATTTCAGGCAATCTGTGCAACGCCTCCCCCGCCGCTGACAGCGTGCCCGCCATGGTCGCCGCCGGGGCTGTCGCCCGCGTCATCGGCCCAAAGGGCACCCGCGATGTTCCGGTTGAAGATATTGCAACNGGTCCTGGTAAAACATCCCTTGGGAAGGGAGAGTTTGTCGATTCCATTCTTTTGCCCAAGCGCGCCCCTGGAACTTCGGACGCCTATTTGCGATTCATTCCACGAACCGAAATGGATATCGCGGTCGTGGGTGTCGGCATCTGCCTGACCGTTGATAAATCAGGCACCTGCACCGCAGCCCGGGTTTCCCTGGGCGCAGTCGCCGCAAAAGTCATGGTGGTGGAGACCGCCGCCAAGGCCCTGATCGGAACCAAGATGGATGACGCCGCGTTGAATGCTCTTGCAGCAGCGTGTTCCGCCGCCGCTACCCCGATTGACGACAAGCGCGGAACCGTTGCGTTCCGTACCGATATTGCAGGCACACTGGCAAAGCGTGCCGCCAAAATCGCGCTAACCCGTGCGGAGAAAAATCTATGAGCCAGCTTCACGTCACCACGACTATCAACGGCGATCAGACAGAATATCTGTGTGACGCAGAAGAAACCCTGTTGGATGTCCTGCGGGACCGGTTACAAATGACCGGATCCAAGGAAGGCTGTGGCACAGGCGATTGCGGTGCCTGCACCATCATTCTGGATGGGCGTCCCGTCTGTTCCTGTCTGGTGCTGGGCGCTGAAGCGCAAGGCCGCAGTGTCGAGACCATCGAAGGCATGGCCGATGGCGAGGACCTGCACCCCTTGCAACGGCATTTCCTGAATGGGGCCGCCCTGCAATGTGGTATCTGTACGCCAGGCATCCTGGTCGCCGCAAAAGCCCTGTTGGCGCAAAACGCCAATCCGTCGGAAACCGAAATTCGCTATTGGTTGGCGGGCAATCTGTGCCGCTGTACCGGGTATGATAAAATCATCCGCGCCGTTCAATCCGCCGCTGCGGAGATGAGAGGAGAGACGCATGCCGCTTGATCGTGATCCTGCCGACCGCACCTATAAAGTCGTTGGTCATCGCCATAACCGCCCGGATGGTATCGACAAGGTAACAGGCCGCGCCAAATTCGGGGCAGATCTGGCCGCGCCGGGCCTGCTGCACGGGAAAATCCTGCGCAGCCCCCATGCCCATGCCCGCATCAAATCTATCGATACCTCCAAGGCGCTTGCCCTGGAAGGCGTAAAGGCCATCGTCACCGCGGCAGATTTCCCGGACCATCCGCAGGTCCTGGAAGATGGTGAACTGACCAATATCCGCTATAACGTCATGGCCCGCGAAAAGGCTCTGTATGATGGCCATGCCGTGGCAGCCGTTGCCGCCAGCAATCCCCGCATCGCCGCCAAGGCGCTGAAACTGATTGAGGTGGATTACGAGGTCCTGCCCCATGTTGTCGATGTTGAATTGGCTATGAAGGATGATGCGCCGATTCTGCACGACCACATCCGCACAGAAGGCGTGGAAGATGCGCCAGACCGCCCGACCAATGTCGCCGAGCGCATTGAATTAGGCTATGGCGATGTCGAGGCAGGCTTTGCCGAGGCTGATGTCGTGATCGAACGTCAGTTCCGCACTGGCGCGGCGCATCAGGGCTATATCGAACCCCATGCCTGTCTGGCCAATATTTCCGGTGATGGGTCAGGCGATCTGTGGTGCTGTACCCAGGGTCAATTCATGGTCCGGGACGTCTGTGCCCAGTTGAACGGCATGGATGTGTCAAAACTGCGCGTTACCCCCTCTGAAATTGGGGGGGGCTTTGGTGGCAAGACAACGGTCTTTATCGAACCTGTCGCGGTCGCCCTGTCCCGTAAGGCCGGAAAACCTGTGAAGATTGTCATGAACCGGGGCGAAGTTTTCCGCGCCACCGGCCCGACAGCCTCCAGCGCAATTTGGGTTAAGATGGGCTGTAAGAAAGACGGCACCATCACCGCAGCTCAAGCTGAATTGAAGTATCAGGGCGGGGCCTTCCCAGGCTCACCCGTTTCGATGGGGGCCATGACGGCCTTTGCCTGCTATCAGCCAAAGACCCTGAAGGCGATTGGGTGGGATGTTGTGACCAACCGTCCGAAGCAAGCGGCCTATCGCGCACCGGGCGCCCCAATGGCGGCCTTTGCCGTGGAAAGTATTGTTGAGGAGCTTGCGCATACAATCGGCATGGACCCGGTTGATTTCCGTTTGAAGAACGCGGCAACATCGGGCAGCAAATCCGCCTACGGCCCGACCTATAGTGATATCGGACTGGTGGAGACGTTGGAGGCTGTGAAAGCGCATCCGAATTACGCCATCAAGCTGGGGCCCAATCAGGGACGTGGCGTTGCCAGCGGCTTCTGGTTCAATTTCGGCGGACAAACGGCGGTCACTCTGAACCTGAACATTGACGGCACCGTCGCTCTGTCAGTCGGCACGCCCGATATCGGGGGCAGCCGGGCGTCCATGTGTGCCATGGCAGCCGAAGAACTGGGCATTCCCTATCATCACGTTCAGACGATCATCGCCGATACCGGGTCCTTGGGCTTTAACGATGTGACCGATGGCAGCCGTGTGACCTTTGCCAGTGGATTGGCGACGATTGAAGCCGCGCGCAATGCAGCAAAGGTTCTGTGCGAACGTGCCGCAAAAATCTGGGGAATACCTGCTGATGCTGTGACCTGGGAAAATGGCTGTGCCGTCCCAGCCGGTCCCAATGCGGGCGAGTTTCCCCCGATGACTATCAAGGAGCTTGCGAAGAAAGCAGGTGAAACAGGTGGCCCGATTGCGGGACATTTTGAGGTCAGCGCCGATGGTGCCGGCCCCAGCTTTGCCACCCATCTGGTGGATGCGGAAGTGGACCGGGAAACCGGGCGCATCACCATCCTGCGCTATCTGATCGTGCAGGATGCCGGAAAGGCCGTCAGTCCCGCCTATGTCGAAGGACAGATGCAGGGCGGCGCTGTTCAGGGCATCGGCTGGGCTCTGAACGAGGAATATATCTATAACGACAAGGGTGTGATGNAAAATCCGGGCTTCCTGGACTATCGCGTGCCGGTCGCCTCGGACCTGCCGATGATCGATACGCAGATCGTGGAAGTTCCCAATCCGGGCCATCCCTATGGCGTGCGGGGCGTTGGAGAAACCTCCATCGTGCCGCCTTTGGGCGCCGTTGCAAACGCGGTGGCCGCTGCGGTTGGGGCGCGACCGGAAGAATTGCCCATGTCGCCACCACGCCTGCTGAAACTGATGAAGGAGCAGGCCCAGCCGCTTGCTGCGGAATAGGAGGCACCATGGCACGGGTCAAACTCTGGGGATCCCTCAGCCGCATGGCCGATGGCCAGAAGGAATTTGAGATCGATGCCCCGAATATTGACCGCATGCTAACTGCCTTGGGCGAAGCGGCCCCAAAGCTGAAACCAATTCTGGCAAAGGGCGTGACCGTCTCAATCGACGGCACGCTCTATCGCCTGGATAAATTCCAAGCAATCCAGCCCGACAGCGAAGTCTATATCCTGCCGAAAATGGCGGGAGGGTAAGCGCCTTGGAAACACCGGAAATACTCTATCGCGACGGGTTGATCCTGGTCGTGAACAAGCCCGCAGGCGTGAATGTCCATGCTGGACCGTCGGGGGGGCCATCCCTGGAGGATACGTTTGATGCCCTGCGCTTTGGCCTGCCCAAGCCGCCCGCCCTGGCCCACAGGTTGGATCGGGACACATCTGGCTGTCTTGTGCTGGGACGGCATGCAAAGGCTCTGCGACGGCTTGGGATCTTGTTTTCAGAAGGGCGAGCAAAAAAGACCTATTGGGCGGTCGTCCGCGGGCAACCGCCCCAGGAAACAGGACGCATTGATTTCCCCTTAACGAAGATTTCCAGTGCCGAGAAAGGCTGGCGCATGGTTGTTGCCAAGGACGGCGAAGGCCAAGAGGCGATCACCGACTATCGCATACTGGGCACCAGCAAGACCGGCCTGACCTGGCTGGAACTCTCCCCCCATACCGGCCGCACCCACCAGATCCGTGTCCACTGTGCGCAATCAGGTTTCCCGATCCTGGGCGACCCCTGGTATGGCACCCCAGAGGATCGCTCAGCCACCTCAGAAATCCCCTTGCATCTGCATGCCCGCGCGATTGAATTGCCGCTCTATCCGAAAAAGCCCCCCATTCGCGTGGAAGCGGACGTGCCAGAGGCAATGAGGGAAGGATTTACATGCTGCCAACAAAACGCCTAAATCTTCAAAGGCACTTCGGTTCCCAAGAGAAGTAAATCCGAGATTTGGCCTCAAAACAGTCTCAGGTCTTGAAGCGCGACAGTGATCTGTTTACAGATACGGCACTCGCTTTGACGCACAATGACACGGTCGACAGGAACATCCTGTCTGCTCAGTTCCGGTCAGAATATGCTTTCGGGCAATAGGGGCAAATTTTAATTTTAAAGTGGATTTCCTAGATCATGAAAAAACGTGTCTATATTGTTCATAGCATCGATACAGAAGGTCCCTTGAATGAATCACTGGCCTCGACCTTTGAACGGCTTGAAGAACTTTTTGGGATCAAAAATCTCCCCAGAACCCGTGACACGCTGGCAAAGCTGCAGGCACGAGAGATTGATCTGGGAAAGGAGCTTACCGCAAAAATTGCGGAAGCACTCAGCGGGCATCGCCTTCGCATCAATGGTACATGGACGGAAGTCCTGGCAATGCTCGACAGAATTATGGATAATCGTTTCCGGCAGAAAATGCCGGATTCCCAGGGTAACGGGTGGGTCTACAACTGGCATTGCCTTGATCTGGTCGGCTACGAAAACAATCCGAGACGGCGCGATTTAGGATATCATAACATATTTGATCGCTATATTGAGGTGATGGGCGAGTATGCGGATTGCCCGGATGGACTTCATTTTCATTTTCACCCAATGTCTATCTATCGTGATGCTCATCGGTGCGCGACCTCCTACATCAACTCCCCGGAACTCTGGCAGATTATTTGCCGCAAAATCCTGGAGCGGAACTGGTTTCCAACGGTCTTTCGCGCCGGGTTCCAGGCAGAGCGTCCCGATAGCCACTGGATACTGGAACAGTGGATTCCGTTTGATTGTTCTAACATGGCAACCGATACGCCGGAAGAATTGGAGCTTTCTGTGGATTTCAGAAAGGGGCGCTCCGGCGACTGGCGGCGGGCGCCAGCGGATTGGTCAGTCTATCATCCCGCCCATGACGACTATCAGACACCGGGGAACTGCCGTCGGGCAATTTCCCGTTCATTGAATGTAATGAGCCGCACCGCCAGCATTGACCAACGCGAAGTCGACAAGGCTTTCGCGCGTGCAGACTCTGGCAAACCAACAATCATGGGCCTGTGCAGCCACGATTTCAGGGATATTGGAATTGAAGTGGATCATGTCCGTGACATGATTGCCAAGGCCGCTGAGAAATACCCGGAAGTCGAATTCGAATACGCCGAGGCACTGCATGCTTTCAGGCAGGTTCTAAACCTGGATATGAGCCAGCCCGCTCTCGATTTCACGATCAAACTTCATGCAAATCCTGAAGATGACGTCCCTTACCTGGAAATCCGCACACGCGCAGGCAAAACATTTGGACCGCAACCTTTCCTGGCGCTGGAAACCAAGGCCAGGCGGTTCATTCATGACAACCTTGATTTTGGAAACGAGCCTGGTGTTTGGTACTATGCGTTTCATGGGGATACCCTGCCGCTCGCCGACGTGCGACGCATCGGTGTTGCCAGCAACGATGCATTAGGAAATACCTGTATTCGGACAATTAATGTTGCCGATTCCTAAGGTTCCTTAAACACAGAATCCAGTTTTCCCCCCGGTGGATTTATAAAAGCCAAGCCCCAAGAACACCTTCAACCAATGCATTGATCGGTTGAACCCCTTTATAACTTGTCTTATTCTAAAACTGTGAGAGGTAGATAATTTCTAAGGTAGCGAGAATTTGTATCTTACTGACGCATATCAAAGATAAAATTCACAGAGCACATAACAGTTTTGAGTCCAGCATCCTGGACAGGAAATGCCGCTACCGTCCCGACATTTTTGCGAATATCCTCCAATAAACAGGTTTCCGAATTATGGCTTTAGGGACAAAGAAAATTAAACTACTCAATTTTCCCAAAAATTTACGGATGATTTTTCCAGCAATCATCAGCATAACATTAATTTTTTATTGTTACAAAATACTCGATTTTCAAAGTTTTATATCTTTTTACAAAGAAATAAGTTTTATTTCTTTTTTTTCCATAATATCATTATTGTGTATTAATATTATTATAGTTACTTTTCGTCTGGACAGACTTTTAAGCCACTTTGGCTACCCAATTGATTTCATAGAGACTCTGAAAGCGTCAGTGAATGGTTTTTTCTCCAGCCTGTTCATATTCTCATTTGTTGGATCAATACTAGGGCGTCAGTTCTTTTTGCATAGGAAGAAAGTCCCTCTCTCGGCATGCACTCTAATATCTACTTATGAGAGAATAATTATTTTCGCGGTCAGTTCAGTGCTTTTTGCACTTGGTGCGGTTTCTTTATTAGATTCAAGCGTGATTTTTAATACACTAAACAAGTTTCCTTTATGGCAGATTTTTTGTGCTTTAACCCTGATTATCATTACTGTTAGTTTTTTTACACGATCACCATTTGAGGCTGCGCTTTGGCGAAAAATCCGAACATTGAAAAACATTGTTCGTATTGGAGAAATATCCCTTCTTTCAGTAATTGCCCAAACACTTGTGTTATTTGCCTATCTTATAGCTGTACTACAAGTCGCCCCCGATGCTTCATTCTTAAAAGTCCTGGCCGCCTCGGCTGTAGTCAGCTTTGCCGCAAGTTTACCCATAAGTATAAACGGATGGGGTGTACGCGAAATCGCGGCAAGTATCGCATTTCAGAAAGTCGGATTAACAGGGACCGAGGCAATCGCAATTTCCGCCTTCATCGGGATATCTTCAACCGCTGTCATTTTAATTTTCTCCGCCTTTCTTCTTCGGCGCGTACAGGACAAGGAAAGGCAATTCTTTGAGGCAAACAAATCTCTCAAATCAAATAATAACTCAATTCTAACAACTGCAGCGGATGATTTTTCAGACCGAACACTCGCCTTAATTCTTCCATCAATCACAACTATCTTGGTCTTCTTTCAGATCCATGCTCAAATTGGATCAGGCTTAATTACCATAAATATTGCTGATGCATTTGCAATTCTTGGTTTGTTTTTGATTCCTATTATATATTTACTATCCAACTCTAAATTTCTAACCCTATCAGGGAATGTAAAAACCTGGCTTATTGCCATGACCTCCTTATTGATCTTCAGCTTCTTACACGGGTGGTATAATTATGGTTTACATAACTGGGCGCTTCAAAACAGACTGATCGGCTGGTTCGTATTATTGGGATATTTCTGTATTGGTGCACTCTTGGTCGAGAAATGGGGCACTCATGGCCTACGCCGAATGGCGGAACTTATCGTTGTCTCTGCAGCCATTATCACCACATTCAATCTGGCGCTTGTATTTATAGAATGGGTGCTGGGAATACCTGTTCTTTTTGAATCAAACTTTGAAGGGTTTTCCGCCAACCGGAACACATTTGCATTTCAGCTGACCCTGGCCCTTGTATGCGCCTTTACGTATTCAGACAGGCGTGGGAATGATTGGGCGGCTGTCTTCTGGACAATCCTTACCGCCGTCCTTTTATATGGTGTGTGGCAAACACAATCCAAAACGGGGATCCTTGTTAACTTTGTTCTGATCGCCACGTGTTTATTTTTTAATATCGGCAGCAGAAAAAGAATTATCCACGCTATTGCACTAGCGATCGCTGCTTACATGAGCATCCGGATGATAGGTTTGCTTTTGAGTCCCACAGCCGAGCTCGCATACCAATCACGAGCCCTGGCACCTAATCTAGAAACTTCAAGTGCAGCCACCTATATCGAAAGGCTGGAAAGCTTCAATCTGGCAATTAAAATCTGGTCAGATAACATTATCTGGGGGACTGGACTTGGTGGATTTCTGAATCATGTCCAGTCCACAGATATTAGCAAAACCCCACTTGTTTTACATTCTACTGTGCTTTGGATTCTTGTTGAGTTCGGTTTGTTTGGACTCCTTGTCACGGCTTCTTTACCCATCTATGGAATTTTTCTGATTGTCCGGCGCAAAGTGAGCTTAAGAGCCCCATCGGTTCGAATTATGCTGGGGGCGTGTTTATGCTTGCTTGCATTTGGTTTGGTCCATGAAATTTCTTTTCAGCGACTGTTTTGGCTCATGCTAGGCGCTTTGATAGGGGCGGCTAGTCTACAGACAAGACGGTATCTTCTTGGACAAAGCGAAGAAAATTCTCTACAGCGTCCTGTTATATTTCATGTAATTAACTCGTTGAATCGTGGTGGCGCAGAATCAATGCTGCTTGCCTTAGCAAATCATCAAAAGTCCGTTTTTCGACCTGTAATCATTTCGCTCATGAAAGAAGGTGCCCTGACAGAGCGTGTCCGGTCGATGGGAGTTGAATGTCATCATCTCAATTTCAGGAGAAACCATCCAGACATATTCGGAATGATAAAGCTAATACACCTTATCAGAACCCTAAAGCCAGCAGTGGTTCAAGGCTGGATGTATCATGGGGACCTGGCAAGCTTCTTGGCTTTGTTCTTCTCTGGTCGCCGCCGATGCACCAAATTGATATGGGGAATACGATGTTCCGACATGGACCTTTCTCAATATCGCCGCGCCTTGTGGTGGGTTATAAAAACATGCGTCTTACTGTCTCGTATTCCTGATTTCATCATCGCCAATTCGCAGGCAGGGGCACGGGTTCACAAGAATTTAGGGTATCGCCCGGAACGAATGGGTGTGATCCACAACGGGATTGATACAAGCGTCTTCTATCCAAGGCCAGAATTGCGTGAGAAAATGCGCCTTGAATTGGGATTACCTCAAGATGCCCGTGTGCTTTTTCACGTCGCCCGCGTCGATCCCATGAAAAACCATGCCGGGCTGTTACAGGCTGTGTCTGAGATACAGGACGTCTGGCTGGTCATGATCGGGAAGGGCACACAGGACCTGCCGCCTCAAGAGCGCGTTATCGCGCTTGGCCAAAGGGCTGATGTAGCTGACTTATTGCAAGCCGGTGATGGGGTGATATCAAGTTCACTCTATGGGGAGGGTTTTTCGAATGCTCTCTCGGAGGGGATGGCGTGCGGGTTAACACCCATTGCCACGGAATCGGGCGATTCCAGCATTATCGTCGGAGAGACAGGGTGGTCCATTCCAACGAATGATCCGGCTGCATTGAAAGCAAGTATTCGTGCTTTCTGCACTCTTCCAGAACAGGAGCTACGGCGAAAGGGAAATGCCGCATATTTAAGAATAATGGAGAATTTCGGACTGCCCGTCATGGCCCGCGCCTATGCCGACCTTTATGGGATTAAGAATCAAGAATCTCAGAAAATATCGCTTACCCAAATCACTGTATCGGAAACCTGATGGAAAACCACAACTGGACTAGTTTCCATCAACGGCGCCTATCTCGCTGAAAAGTTCTGATAGTGAGGGAGCAAGAACTAATTTCGCCCCATAATCAGATAAGTGATCATCATCGTAGTAAAGTGGTCTCTGCCCAATTTGAGCGACGCATCTGTTGGATACATATGTGTCACACAATACTTTCTCGGGACGAATGTATATTAACTTGGATCGGGACGGGGTATTTTCAAAAACATCATTCACAAAGCGATTACGCTTCTTAAAAACCTCATAGGAGATTGAAACAAATTCAGGCACCTTCAAACCAGATAAAACGAATTTTTTGAAATTGTAGTTTGGCACATGCCAGCCAATTTCCGGGACCGGCAAGACCACCCCAATCGGGTGCCCACTGTCTACTAACCGTGCCAAGAACTCATTCAACATATTCCGTTTTATAGTAGCGTCGTTGTTTAGCCCATTCTGATCAAACGTAAGATTCTCTCGATATCGCGGCCCGACCTCGACACCCCCTTCGCCATTATCAAACAGGAGAGTCTCTATCGAATTTTCAATTGGATACAGTTGGAATGACCATCGAACAGAAACGATAGCCATATCTGTTTTTTCTTTAAGGAATAAAAACAATACCTTGTAGACTTCCTGACAGAAGGGGCCAAGTGTTGGCCTTTGATCATCAACAAAACCAGGGATGGGATGACACTGCCCCGCAGCCAAACGAACACCACGCAACTTTCGATCCTTAAGTTCTTGATCTAGGGTCGAGAACAAGGCCTCGGCATGGGAATCGCCAATAAGTGCAACAGTTTTGTTCGCACTCTTATCTCCAAACTCACAGTAACTGAAACGCGTCTCCTTGCCATAGGGATAGTGCCAGTTGTCTTTGCAGGCCGTTTCCATATTTGTTTGCGGCGGTGCGATCTGTTCCTGAACATCCGAAAACCGCGCGGGGAATCCCTTCGCAATATACCCAGTCAATCCAACCACAAATAAAACAGCCCCTGTTACAGCTGATGCGACAAAGACCGTTCGTGTTTTCACCAGGCCTTTCTTCCTGAACGGCGTTTCAACATAGCGCCATGACGCCCATCCCAGGACCAATGCCAAAACACAAAGCCCAACCATCATCCATAGCGATGGTTCATTCAAACTGCGCAAACGGGCAAACGCAAAAACCGGCTGATGCCACAGATACGCGCTGTAGCTAATCAATCCGATACTGACGAATGGCCTGGCGCTCAAACAACGCCCCACCAAGGATGTGCTTGAGGTGCACGCGATAAGCGCAGCGGTACCAAGAACCGGTATGAGTGTGAAAAGGCCCGGCATCGGGGTGGATTCGTCAAATAAGAAAACACTTCCAATAACAGCCAAGAGCCCACAAAACGAGCCGATGGAAGAAAAAGTATTGGACCTGGGGCTGGGTATCCACAGGGCAATCAAGGCACCAACCATCAATTCCCATACGCGACCAAATGTCAAAAAGAACGAATTTGGTAAGAAGTTCAATCTCTCTAGGAATTGATTTTTACCGTCCGATGAAAAATTCAGATCCAAACCAAATACAGCAATGTACAAACTGGCCAGGAAAGCGATCAGAATCCCGACTGTTAGCGCTTTTAAAGATCGCCCCCTTAAGAGCAAAGCCATAAGGATTGGGAAGAACAGATAGTATTGCTCTTCAATGGCTAAGCTCCATGTATGCAGCAAAGGCACAAGTTCCCCGGCTTGCGCGAAATAACCCATTTTCAGATAAAAAAGGATGTTTGAAAGAAACAGCGTTGTTGCCGTTAAATTCTGAGAATGATCCCGTAACTGCTCAGGGGACATCCACATCCAGGCAAACGGTATGGTAACGCCCATAACCAGAAAGAGTGCAGGTATGATACGTCGCACCCGTCGATCATAAAATTTGATCAGCGAAAACTGTGCCGTCCGAATATCTTTCAGAAGTATCGATGTAATCAAATAGCCGCTTATTACGAAAAAAACATCAACACCGACATAGCCACCTGAAAAACCCGAAAATCCGGCATGAAAGAAAATCACGCTCAACACGGCAATGGCCCGCAAGCCATCTATCTCAGGGCGATAATTCATACATAAATCCAATCAATATCGGGATATCGCGATTGCGTGGCTAGGCCTGGACAGCGGCGAGAACGGTTTCGCAGACCGCATTGATCGCCCTATCTGATAAATAGGGATGCATCGGCAAGCTGAGGATTGTTTCGGAAGTGTTTTCGGAAATAGGAAGCGATCCTTCTCCCAAGCCAAACTCACGATAGGCCGTTTGATGATGCATCGGTCGCGGATAATAGATGGCAAAGGGCAATCCCTTATGGCGAAACGCCGCCATAATCGCATCGCGTCGATCAGACCGGATCGAATATTGCGCCCATACGGAGTTCGTCCCGGTCGGGATTTCAGGCGTTATGACATGACCTCTCAGTCTTTCGGTATAGGCGTGCGCGATTCTTCGACGGGCATCGATTTCACCCTGAAAAATCTTCAGCTTCTCCAAAAGAATTGCCGCCTGTATCGTGTCCAGCCTGCTGTTTAATCCCACCCGGACGATATCGTATTTCTCATCCCCCTTTCCATGCGCGCGCAGAGACTGATAGAGCCTGGCCCGCTGCGCATCGTCGGTGAACAAGGCCCCGCCGTCGCCAAAACATCCCAATGGTTTTGCGGGAAAGAAACTGGTCGTTGTGACAGGCGCCAGAACACCGACATTGCGATGCCCCTGAGCGGCTCCAAAGGCTTGCGCGGAATCAGCAATCAGCAACAATCCCTCCTGGTCGCAATAGGGGACAAGCCGCGCATAATCTCCGGGCAGTCCGAACAGGTCCACAGAAATGACCGCGCGGGGGATTAATTTTCCCTCCTTACGAACACGATCAACCGCGTCCTTCAAACTTTCCGGATCCAGGTTAAATGTGGCCGGATCAATATCGCAAAATACCGGTCGCGCACCCAGAACAAGCACCGCTTCCGCCGTCGCCGTGAATGTAAAACCGGGAACAAAGACGGCATCCCCGGGACCAATGCCATCGGCCATCAGGGCGATTTGCAAGGCATCTGTACCATTACCGCACGTCACTGTATGAGGCGCGCCACAAAACTGGGAGAGCGCCTCTTCCAGTTCCACAACTTCTGGGCCCATAATGAACTGACCATGCGCCAAGACATCGGCAATCCGCGCTGAAATCTGCTCACCGATTGACGCCATCTGCGCCTTGAGATCAACCATCTCAACTTTGACCATTAAACACCTGCGCTTGGAAAAATTCGTAAAGAGGTTCTAACGTCACTCACAAAGCGAAAGACCAGAATCGGACAGCTGATATCGCTCGCCGGTTCGCGGGCAGACTAGATTTTCATCCAAACGATCGCCACTGCGACCGACCCATCCCAAGTGTCGGGCTGGATTCCCAACAACCAATGCATGATCCGGGATATCCTTGGTGACAACCGCCCCTGCCCCGATCATTGCATAGCGGCCAATCGTGACACCACAGATGATGGTGGCATTCGCGCCAATTGTCGCCCCCATGCGAACCAGTGTTGGCAGGAATTCATCCTTGCGTTCAACAAATGCACGCGGTGTCAGGACATTGGTGAAAACACAGGATGGGCCGCAAAAAACATCCGCTTCCAGCGTAACACCTTTGTACAATGAGACATTGTTTTGAATCTTGCACCCCGACCCAATGGTAACATTCGGGCCCGCCATAACATTTTGACCAAGAACACTGCCGCGCCCAATGCTGGTATTGGATAAGACATGCACAAAATGCCAGATTTTACAGTCCGCATTAACCACAGCGCCTTCGTCAACGATGGCAGAGGCATGCACAAATGCAGTCGGATCAATACCCATTAGACTCTTACCTCGCGCAACATTCGAAATCTATCCAGACCGCCCAGTATTCCCAAAGCCGTCCAGACAATAAGGACAGGATCAAAGGGCAAGGCGTATTTTGCCCCCAATACCGGGCCGGTCAGCACCAGATAGTAGGCACAATATCCCAGGCCCAACAGGGTCATTTTTGGATACTGACGCCCGGATAGTATAAGTCNCCACACGGCAAACAGGCTGCCAATAGCGACAATTGTAAGAGAGATTATTGTAATCGCTACATACCCGCTGGACTGTCGTTGAACAAAGCTTGTGACGCGATCTATAATGCCGGTACCAGAAGAGTTGGAGAAAGATTCAGACTTCAGGTTTTGGACCACCGGATGCACCATAAGACTGGGCAAGATCAGGTTCATTGCAGCCGCGCGGCCCCAAGTGACGGCTATATCCAACGGCGCAATCTCTGAAAGTTTCTCCCATGCCAAAGCAACACGAATATCAGACTGTTTAAACGCAGCTGTGTTTGGAATATCCGCAGCACGATGGATCGCCTCCTGCTCGAATTCGCTGGCCCATTGGCCCCGGGTTCCTCCCCGACTCTCGGCATAAATCTCCGCCGTAACCCAGTTCAGTAAATGGGTCCCTTGCTGTGCTGTAATGCGATAGGTTCCAAAATTCTGCTCAATTCGTAAAACCTGCGGCATGAGAAACAATGCAGCAAATACAAGTGGCAAAAACCCGACAACGACCGCAAGAAAAGGGGATCGCAGCGTTCCGTACCAGAAGAAATACCCGCACAGAATCACGGATATGACTGGAACTAGGGGCAGTGCCGCCGGTCTGATCGCAAGCGACACTCCAAAGCAGACCGACATCCAGACCGCTTGTTTAACAGACCGTCGCTCCAAAGTGCGTACAAAAAAGAATATTCCCCCAACGCTCGCTGCCAATGCCAGGGAATCTGACAGCAGAAGCGTTGAATGCAGCACCATATTCGGCCACAGAATGGTCAGAATGGCCGCCAAAAGACCAACCCGCCGCCCAATACGGGAGGCAACCGCCCCGATCAGGCACACTGTTACTGAATCGACAAGCGATTGAAAAATAACCGCAGGCAACAAGATACTGCCAAAGACTGACTTCAGTCCGGCCAGGACCAATGTATAGCCATAAACCCGTTCATAATCGGGTACGGGGGCACCTGCAGGGCCGAATAAAAACGCACCCGTTCGAAAAAACCAATCTGCCCTATCAAGATACAGACCTGAATCCGGTGCGGTCACGCCGACACCAATAGCGACCAAAAAAATAATATGTGCCCCGCGGATGATCAGGGCCGCCAAAAATATTTTAATGAAATCATTCCGTGTCAGCACGCCCGTGCCTTTCATGAAGCGCCTTTTCGACCAAAGACATAAACTGCTGTCGCACAACCGCGCCTTCAAAGGCGGCTGGCAACAGGGAGGGGGCCAACTCGTCAGACTTTGACCCTGAAATGGCCGATGTGGAGAGTAAATCCACCAGTTCTTGACTGTTTGGTGCCAGCAACACCGCCCCTTGTGCGGCCTGTTCTTGAATCTCTCCTAACCCGTCCACGCTTTCCAATCCATAAACTGGAACACCACATGCCAACGCCTCCAGCGCGACATTAGGCAGGCCTTCCCAACGTGACATCATGACAAGGCCTCGACTGCGCGCCAGGATTGCCCAGGGATTGTCCTGAAAGCCAATAAATCGCGCTTGGGGGGATACATTCATGCTTTTGGTCAAACTCTCTAACCGACTCCGTTCCGGCCCATCACCAATGAAAAGCACCTTTACCTGCGGCGGACACTCAGACAGGACCTCCAGTAATCGGTCAAAACCCTTTGCTGGCGTCAGCCGCCCGATAGCGACAAACCACCCCTTAGAGAATTCCTCCGATATCGGTTGTATCGCCTGTATTCGAAGTCCGGGTACATCGATGGGATTTACGATCAATTCGACCAACCGGCGCAATCCAGGGCACAGTGCCTCCAACTCATTAGCGACATGGCGGGCATTGCATACGACAAAATCCGCGCGTGGATAAAGCAGACGATAAGCCAGTTTCCCAACACCAATTGGCAACCAGCGCAGCGTGCTATCAACCGTATTGGCTTCACGCACGATTACAGAAGGGGGCTGAGACAAGGTCGCGCAAACGCCCAGCACGGCCAGATTCAGATAACCCATCGTGCTGACCAGAACATCCGGCTTCTCTTTGGAAATACAGTGCCTAAGGCGAAACAGAGCGGTTCTGAGACGGGACGCGCCAAGATCAATCAACCGAACTGATTTTGAGAGGGAGGCACGAAGTGGTCCTTCCCCCGTTAGGACGATAAGAACAACCTGATACTGTTCTGGCTTCAGGCTGTGCAAAAAGTGCAACATAACCCGCTCAGCACCCCCCCCTGCAAAAGAGGGCAGCACAAAAGCGATTTTTCGCGGCGTCATCTATAGAAGTCCCCAAGGCCGATCATTCGCGATTGATCGCAACAAGGAAACCTCCATCTTAATCCGCAGGGACCATGTCCGAAGTGTCCTCTGACAAGACTTTCATTGATAATTTGAATCAGTCCTACGGACACGGATAATCCAGCGTTCATAATGTGATGACTTTACGGACAATACGAAATGCCTCAGCTGCGGAAACACCGCTCTGCGTGCCGCGCAGGGCCGCCTGCGCCCGAATGGCGTCCAGACTTCGGGGATGTGGAAAGTCTCTAAGCTCCTCTTTGTAGCAGGCCATAGCAGCAATCTTCACGTCCAGAGAGGATCCGAGTTCCACATACATGTTTGGCTGAATCTGATCTTCTGGAAGGGCATATTCCGTTGATGACAAAACCTCGCCATGAATAAGTGTCGGCGCGAAGCCAGGCAAGCTTCGGCAGGCTGTTTGGACGGCTTTGGCGGTTATCTGGTGATCCACATTCAGATCCCCCGCATGATGCGTGAAAACCGCATCTGGTTTAACCCCGTCCAGAAAGGCCTCCACCCGGTGAACCACATCCAGCAATGCTACCGTATCCATGCGGTTATCAGGAAAATCTGCGAATTGAAGGTCTCGCACACCCAGCAGGGTGTTAGCGCTTTCCGAGTGTTCCCGCAATTGCGCCAAATCTGAGGGGTCTGCGGCGCCAGAGGTCTGTCGCGCGGCAAGACCGGTTGCAAGTATCAGCACAGAAACGGCCCCACCCTTTGATGAGATGCGATGCATCGTGCCACCAAATCCCAGCACCTCATCGTCCGGATGCGCCGCAATGACGGCAATGTTGGTCAATCCCTCAATCATTTGATATCCCCTATTCGGACGAAAAAGGTGGAATAGTCTGGTCCCGCCTGTTCCATCGTAAAGCCCAGCCGATCAAATAGTTTCAAGGATGCTTGATTCACAGCCTTTACATCAGCCTGCAAGATGGCCGAAGGCTCTCGTAAGGCCAATAGGCCCGCAGCAGTGCGAATTGCATATTGCGCCGCGCCAGATCCACGGCACGCAGCATCTATATAGATATCAATATTCCAGCGCGAGCCATCCGTTTTCTGAAACCGAACCTGACCAACAGGTCTTCCTTCTGCTTCCAGAATCCATAGCAGGCAGGCTTCGCTTTCTAGCGCGCCGGCAAGCCATGCAGAGTGCTGATCCGCCTCTATTGGCTTTGTCGTCTTCAGTTTATGAGCCAGGGAATCTGGTTGGTTAACCCAATCCAGCAATATCCCAGCATCATCCATTGTCGCAGGACGAAGAGAAATGGATGGCGGCATCCCTATTTCCGAACTGAGAATGTGGGCTGAATCATATCGCCTTTCAGGGCCATCCTGGGATCCGGCAGGGCCATATGCTCCTTCACTTGCTCCATAGCCGCCCGCATCCCTTGTTCAACATGCTTTTGGAAGCCGTCATCCTCCTGCGCCAGACACAGATTAAAAGAAGCCCCCAGCAGTAAACCATTTGCGACAAATTCCTGCCGCATCAAACTGGTCAGTAACCCGCCCGAAATCGGTGCCTCAGAAAAACTCAATCGTGGCCACCAATCAATATCGGTGACCTGAACATAGTTATCCATGCCGACATCCCGGAAGATACCATTGGCCATTGTGGCAAAATTAGCTCCGACGGTCTTCAAGCGTGGAATGACATTCTGGCTTTCCAATTTATCAATTGTTGCAATCGCTGCCGCCAGAGAAATCGCCTCCCCCCCAAATGTGCCGGAAAAGAAAATATCCTCCATTAGGTCCATAATATCTGACCGCCCCACGACGGCTGCGATCGGCATCCCGTTGCCCATGGCTTTCCCGACACAGGCCAGGTCCGGCGTGACCCCATACACAGCCTGTGCACCGCCCAGATCCATCCGGAATCCGGTTACGATCTCGTCAAATATCAGCACAACGCCGTACTGTTCCGTCAATGCGCGCACACGCTCCAGAAATCCCGGGGCCGGATTCACTGTTCCAGCCGGTTCCAAAATGACAGCGGCAAATGCATCGGGCTGCCCTTTCAGAATATCCTCCAGCTGATCGGCATCGTTAAAGGCGAAATTCTCTGTCAGATCTTGCACCACTCCGGGCACGCCAAGGCGGCGGGCGGTGGATCCAATATACCAATCATGCCAACCATGATAGCCACCGACAACGACCTTATCGCGACCGGTTTTTGCGCGGGCCAATCTGATCGCCGCTGTTGTCGCATCAGAACCATTTTTACCAAAACGAACCTTTTCGGCACAGGGGATAAGCCGAACCAAGCGTTCCGCCAATTCCATTTCCAGGCGCGTCGGCAATGAGAATGTTGCACCGCGTTCCATCTGGTCCATCATCGCGGCATTCACGTCCGGATCGGCATAGCCCAGAATGACGGGGAGCAAGCCCAGGACAAAATCCGCATAGCGATTGCCGTCAACATCCCAAACCCAGCCGCCCCGACCGCGATCCAAAAACAGGGGCGTCGACCCCTTTACCCATTGCTGGTAACTTTTGGAAAATGTCTGACTGGCCAGCGGTATTGTCTGGCGTGCGCGTTCAAACAGGCGATTGCTTTCCTGGTAACGCCCCCTCGACTCCTGCAGATCAAGGGTAGTTCCCTGATTATGGGGAATGGATCTATTGAAGAAAAACAGCGCTGGATTGGCCGTGCAATAGGCGATCACATCCAACCAGCCGCACTGTTCCGGCAGATCAGAAAACACCCTGCTCAGAAAATCAGCATCCGCTGCCTCATCCAATGTCCACCGCAAATGCCCATAATTCTGTGGCCATATGACTTGCTCCCGTTTGAAATCCCCCGCAGGGAAGCGGTCTTTTAAACGGCCATGAATGTACGGTGTTACATGCTGGCGTAAAAAGGGATCTTGCGCCTTTGACGCGGCCTCATTCAAGGCAGCAACGGTGAAAACCTCTACATCCAGGCCATCAGGAAAGCTGCGGCTTAAAGTATTGGAGACAAAATCCGCATCGGAGGCCCGGAAATGCTGAATGATACTGTCGACAACAACCGGATCAATCAGCGGGCAGTCGCCTGTGACACGGACAATCGCATCGGCACCGCTTTTCTGGGCGACGATGGCGAAACGGGACAAGACATCATTCTCATCGCCACGAAAGACCGGGAAGCCCAGCCCCTCCACCAAAGCAACCAAAGGATCATTCTCACCCTTATCACTGGTTGCCACCCAAATCTCATCAACCTGGTGCGCCCGCGCCAGCCGGCTTAACAAGCGCTCTATTGCCGGCTTACCCGACAGGGGCAAAAGAGATTTACCTGGCAGCCGAGTGGACCCCATCCGTGCCTGAACAATCGCAACAACTTTTCCACGCATTGAGGGCGAAGACNAAGACATCATTGGGCTCCAACCGGGAAAGAACAATCCATATAGGGTACAATCCGCCGACCATCTTCTGGTATCGCAACAGCGCTTGGCACGATCCCGGCTGCCAGATCCATCAGCATTTCATAGAAAGGGATTCCGGCATGGATGGATGCGGCAATGCTGCCGCTTGGGCGGGGATTGAGTTCGATGACAACAGGATTCCCATGCGCATCACTCATCAAGTCAATGTCATACAGCCAGGATAAGTTCAGGGATGCAACCACATCCTGCGCAATCCTGGTCAACGCATCTGTGTCCCGAAAAATACTGCCCCGGAAGGGAATGCCTGATGGATTCAGACGCTCTCTGGGGACCGCCTGTACGAGTTTTCCCTGCCAGGCCAGAACGTCGATATCCAGGGCTGGGAGAAACAGCCGTTCCATCATCATGACTGGCAGTTGTGCATTAACACCCTGGCGATAGGTCTTTTCAAACGTCGCCCAATCGGTATGACATTCCCGCGATCCATAATAATCGACCTGCCCAACAATATCATTCCGGATGACATAAACCTCTCGCCCACCACGCGATTGCATTGGCTTTATGACCAGTTCGGCATTGTCATGCATTGCCTTATCGATATCACGCTGCAGCGAGTCGACCGATTCAACGATATGCCATTTGGGAATCCGAATACCATGCGCCGACAAATGCCGCATCGAGGTGGCCTTGTTGCTCATCGTATGTAAGGACCACAGATCCGCGCAGGCAAGCAAAGCACCCGTTTGCTCAATGGTTTCACGATGTGTCGCCAGGGTGATTGCTTCTTCATCTGACCATGGCAGCACAATAGTCACGCCATACCGCTGGATCAGGGTAACAATCGCCGATACGTAACCTGGATCATTGGCCGGGGGAACAACGCTGAAGTGATCCGCGAAATCCTTGCCAGCCGCCTCAGGCCGCGAGTCGACGGCGACAACCGTCACCGCATGCCGACGACTTTCCCGAAGTAACCGGATGTTCAAGGGGGCCAATGTGCCCCCGGCCGCCGTCACAAGAATGCACGTCATAAAAGGATACCTTCTTTCACAAGGCAACGTAATTGGGCTGTCATTTCCAACCCTCCAAATGTTCTGGCCGCAGCACGGTTCCAGCCGTCAAGAATTGAGAGACACAGCACCCAATCACCCGCCGCAACTCTTTGGGAGGCAGACCGCCTGGCTCCACATCCTTGGCCGGTCGACGATAGGTGACGTCGCTGTCTAACAATGCGGTATGGGCATCAATATCCCGGGTGACGACCAGAACGCGATGCGCCCAGCGGCGCATTTCCAGTTCCGCGTCGCTCATTACACGACCGGGCGTACCAACCATTTTTTCCGCAACCCGAATCTTGCGGACCATTTCTTTGAAGGCGATCGGATCCAGGGATAAGTGATGATCGAAATCCGGTCGCGTCACATCCAACGTAAAGTGCTTCTCTACCATCGTTGCACCGAATACCACGGCAAGCATGGCCGCCTCGTCGCCCAGACTATGATCCGAAAAGCCGGGCCGTACATTCCATCGATCGGCCAGCCAGGGAATAGAAGACAGATTCAGCAGTTCAGGAGCGGCTGGATAAAGAGACGTGCAATGCAACAATGTGATATCGGTTGCACCACCTGCCCGCGCCGCCTCCATTGCGTCCTGGATATCATCTTCCGTCGACATGCCCGTCGACATAATCAGAGGTCGCCCCTTGGAAGCAAGATAATGAACGATTGGCGTTGTCGTCAGTAGGCCAGAGGAAACCTTATGGGCGTCGGGGTCCAGTCTATCCACCCAATCAATGGTAACGGGGTCAACAGCAGTCGTGAACGCCGCCATCCCCAGTCTTCTGGATTGTTGGAAGATTTGCGCTGTCTCTTCCGGCGTCAAGGCACTGCGTTTGAATAGCGTGTAGCTTGGGCTGTTTTTATCGTAGCTGATATCAGCATCGACAGTCTGAAGTTTAATCGCGTCCGCCCCGGCCCATGCCGCCTGCGCAACCATTTCCGCACATGTTTCAACGCTTCCCTCATGATTGATGCCAATTTCTGCTACGACGACACAATGGGATCGATGGATCATGATGCTGCACCTTTTGAAACCTGCGCTAAGATAATATCCACAGCCCGCCTGCCCGCATTTCCTTTCGGGCCCGATATGGCCTGATCCAGCAATTCTTGGCGCGCATTCTTCTTCGCAGCATATTGTTGTTCGATATCCTTGATCGGTTGAGACAGAAACGCCCGCAATGTCTGATGCATATCAGGATCATCCCAATCGAACAGAAACAGACTGTCAGCAAAAGCCTGACGATATTCTTCCCGTAATGGTGCATGCGTCGGGTGATTGATGAACACAACTGGAAGACCGGTCAGCAGACACCAGCTGACCGTACTGGTCGCACGCGCCGTAATAATGACCTTGTGATGATGCGCAATGTAACGCAAATCAATGTCCTGATCGAAAACCGTGATACCGGGTTCTTTAGAAATCGCCTCCAAGACTGGATCGCCATCCACGTAACAATCTCTCGCCGGATAGGGTTTGTACTTCACACCATGCGGCAGTTGACCGAAGACATTCCGAACCAGGCTTATTTCCCGGCGCGTCTTCTCCAGGTCCGACACGCCACCCGAAGCATGATTCACATTCCCAACAGGCAGCATGGTAGAGACATAAAGCAGAGGATGAGCACGATCCTCACCCGATGATCGCTGCATGCGTCGATATACTGCGGGCATGCCCACAGTATGAATTTGGGCCCTGTTGAAGGGGGTGTCATTTGATATGCGCGTGGCTTCCGGATTGAATGTCATAAACAGATTTGTTGCCGTATTCTCGAAATTGCACGTCAGTGCCTTATGAGAACCGGCAATTTCACGCGTTACGCCATGCTGAAAGCCAACAACCGGCACAGACAGGGTTTGTGCAATCCTTGCGGCGGCAATGGCTGAAGGGGCATTCGTAACGGTTGTCAGCACGACACTGTTTTTAGTGCCCACCAACCCTGGAAGCTTCCTTTCCCAATACTGCAACCCAACGTCATACTCTGCCAGGGCCCGACTTAAGACTGAGTTAAAATGGGCCAGGGCCGGTGCAATAACAGAGGGTGTGAAGTGGGTTTTCAAGAATGTGTCAAAAGGCTGCAACAGCCTCGCTGGAATTGCTTCTAACTTAAGACTCTCACCAATCGTATGTTTTGCCGACATCGTGCGCAGGGCATAGCCATGCCGCACCAATCCAAAAGCGGCTTCCTTCACAAACTCTGAGTCATGAAAAACCAGCGCAACTGGACGGTTTTTTATCGACCGTGACCGCCAGAATCGCTCCACCAGCCGAAATCCGATATCCGCAAATCCGGACAGTACCAGTCTTTGCCGCAGGGAGGGAATGGCAGTCCCGATCTTTGGCACAATTTCATGGGGCACAGCGATCCGCTGGAAATCTGGATTGCCCTGCAACAGAACCGGCCATATAGCCTCCAACCGATGATCCAGGGCAAGCTGACCTGTCTGAGCCGCCAGATAGAGCCGGGGTTCCTTAAAATCTGCCTCTGCCAGGCACAGGGCACGGGTCAATTGATGATGGACAACGACACTGACACGGGCGGCGATCAGGGCTTGATCATGATCTTTCCCGGCATCACGCCAATGCGCGAATAGGGACGAAGCCAGATGGCCCGCCTGATACCAGTAATCATTCAGGGTATCTTCAGAGACCGGTTCCGGCTCAACCCCTGTCGTACCGGATAATAACACGGCTGGTGAAGCGCTGAATATCCGGGCCGTCTTAGGTAAATTGCAGCGTCTGGCGTACCTGATCGCCTCCAGACTGTCGCAAAAGACATGTCTGAAACGGCTGAAATCATGGTTGTTCATACTAAGATATCAATCCAGAAATAATCACTTGGAGTATTCGCTTCTTGTCCGCGAACGGCATCTAACCTGAAAAGCATGCGTGAGTTTACAGCAAAATTGGCTGATTTCATGTGTTCTAAGGAGCGAGGCATTGCCGAACCTTATCGGCAATAAACTCCTGATCCTGTTCTGTCAGTTGAGGGTATAATGGGAGACTGAGTGTGCCGTCATAATAGCGCTGTACCCCGGGGAGAACCTGCCCGCCCAAGGATTGGAAATAGGGCTGAGAGGAAACGGGTATGTAATGAACCTGTGTGCCGATCCCCACATCTGCCAGCGCGCGCATGACATCGCCCCGGCGGCGTTTCAGTCCAGAGAAATCAATCGACACGGCGTAAAGATGCCATGCATGAGACTCCGGATCATTGGGAATAAAGGGGGTCGACAGTCCCGGAATATCCGCCAGAAGGTCATTATACCGACGTACAAGGTCCCTGCGGATCTGCAACCCCTCAGGCAGTCGCTTCAGTTGGCTTAAACCTAGGCTGCAGGCCAATTCATCCGCCCGATAGTTCCATCCGATCTCCTGCATTTCATAATACCAGGGGGCGTTGGGCTCCGGCGCCTGTGTCCATACATCTGCGTTGCGCTCTAAGCCATGGTTCCGCAACAGGCGCATTCTGACAGCCAATTCGGGATCATTGGTCAGTACAGCGCCGCCCTCTCCCATTGTCACATGTTTTATGGCATGAAAGCTGAACGCCGCCGCTATGCTATGGGAACAATCTCCGATACGATGACGCCCTGCCGTCGAATTATATGCGGCGCCGGGCGCATGACAGGCATCCTCCACCAAAAGAATGTTATGGGCCTCTGCCACAGCCTGCAGGGCAGGAAGATCCGCGACGCGCCCCCCAAGATGAATGATACTTGCTGCACGGACCGGAAAATCAGCGCTTTCTATGGCCCGTTGCAAGTCGTCTGGTGTCATCAATCCCGTTGTCGGATCAGTGTCAGAAAACGATACGGGCGCACCGCACATCCGGGCCGCATTGGCTGTTGCGACAAATGTCAACGGGGACGTCACAAGACCGGCCTGTGGTCCAAGACCTAACGCCATGTAGATCAGATGCAGCGCCGCAGTCCCTGAGTTACAGACAACCGCCTGTTGACCGCCAAGACACTCGCAAAGGGCCGTTTCGAACGCTTCCAAGGCCGGACCTTGGGTCAAAAACTGCCCTTTAAGGGAGGATACAACGGCCTGTATATCCGCGTCTGATACATCGGGTCTGGAATATGGATATTTTATCATCGCGCTGACATCATTTCATCATTTCCCGTATTAAATCGGCAATTCGCTTTGCCCCTGCCCCATCGACCAAACGCATCGCATTGCAACGCAGGTCATTGCGAAGGGCCGCACCGCCTATAAGCGCCTCTGTCCGTTCTGCAATTTCCTGTAAATCCGGTTTTGAAATCGATGCCGCATGTAAATCCGCCCAAGCACAACACAGTGGTTTCTGGGCCTCATTTTGCGCTATTAACAGGCTGGGTAAGCCACAAAAAGCGCGTTCTGCCTGGGAGATTCCGGGGGCCCCAATGGCCAGGTTATGGGTTGCGTAAAGCGGACCCATATCATGGACCCCCTCCATAAGAGACATATCCGCATGACCAACAAGCCGTTGGCGAATGTCATCACGATGCGGCGCATGATCGCCCAATACACATGTAACCGAAATGTTCCAACGCCTTCGCACCAATTCCAATGCGGACAGCACAAGCGCTGTTCGGTTGGACGAGTCCCGCGCGCCAAAGGAAACCAGAATACGTGCCGCATCGCCAATCTCAGCGACCGACTTTCCACGATAGGAAGAAAACCCAGCAGAGACAATCTGGTACTCAAGACCCCCGTAAATGTTGTCTTCAGACTTCTGGAATGCCTGGGGTGCCACAACCCGGTGGACATCCGGAAAAGGCGGATAATCGCATATCGCCAGACAAGGGACTGATCGGGAAAGAGTTGCAATGGCCTCTGGTTTAAGAAGATAGGAATCCAGCAGAACCATGCTGACACGCCCCGCGTTCACGGCGACCTTAAGCGCGTCAATACTTTCTGTTTCCCGCTCAACCTGCACCGTATCGTCGGGCCCCCCCAGATCATGAACTCCCTGCGGATCGGCAAACCAGGTCACAGATTCATTAAAATGCGCGCGAATGGCCTCGCATCGGGCGATATGACCACGACCGGCAGTGAAGGACGAGGCAACCCGAATACCAAGCATACCGCTGCAGAACCTTATCCAGCCTCTACCGACGCAACAATCTGCTGCAATTCGTCTGGTGTAACCCACCAGTCATTCGTGCCGCTGGCATATTCCCATCCTGGTGTGACCTCTTCGCCCAAGGAGCTTGCCCGCTCGGCGAAGGCTTTCATATCCCACCAGCTATGTTGCGGCTGAATAACGTAGTAATCACCGATCCGAATACAATTCCGTGATTCTTCCGCGGGGATCATGACTTCGTGCAGTTTTTCACCGGCCCGGATGCCAACAACGTCGAAGTCCTGAGAGCCGGTAATCAACGGAACGAGATCTGTTACCTTGATACTGGGCAGGCGCGGCACAAAAATCTCCCCCCCCAGCATATCGCTGAGGGCGCGCAGGACGAGGTCGACCCCCTTATCCAGAGTGATGACAAAACGGGTCATGCTAGGATCTGTGATTGGCAGTCGGGTAACACCCTGAGCGGCCAGCTTTTTGAAAAACGGGATGACGCTTCCCCGGGATCCGATAACGTTCCCATAGCGCACGACCGAAAAGCGGGTCTTAACCGTACCGGAAAGATTATTCGCCGCAACAAACAGCTTATCGGAACAAAGTTTCGTTGCGCCATACAGGTTGATTGGATTGGCAGCCTTATCCGTAGACAGAGCGACAACCTTGGAAACCTTATTGGCAATGGCTGCCTGTATGATGTTTTCGGCCCCCAGGACATTGGTCGCGATGCATTCCATCGGATTGCGTTCGGCCACCGTAATGTGCTTGATCGCCGCAGCATGGATAATGATATCGACGCCGGAACAGGCCATCATCAGGCGGTCCTTGTCGCGCACATCACCGATGAAATAACGTAACGCTGGATGCTTCTCCTCGGACCAACGCTGTGCCATGTCAAATTGCTTCATCTCATCCCGGCTAAAGATGATCAGCTTCTTCACGTCATATTTTTCTAGAACCGTTTCTACGAATTTTTGACCGAAGGACCCGGTCGCACCGGTTACAAGAACAGTTTTTCCATTTAACATTGGCTTCTCCAGCACACATTCATTTCAAAGTGACTTCAATATCATTCAATGCCGTAAGCACAGCATCCACCACCCGTTGTAAGCCGCACCGCGCAATCTGTGCCGTTGCGCGGCTGGACCTTTCATCACAGCCAGATGATGTCTTCCTCAAAGCCTGAAACAACGCCTCAGGGGAGATCGTCGACAAGAGGCCAGCATTCACAGCAAAACCAGCCTTCTCCAGAAGAGCGCCATACTCAGCCTGAAACGGCTTTTGCCCGACAACACAGACCCCAGCCCCCAGGGCCATCGCCTCATAAGCAAAATGCCCATAAGAGCAAAGGACAAGTTCTGATCCCGCGATCAGCGGAAAAACAGATGGCAACCTGCTCCATTCCCGGAATGTCTGATGCGCGGCCAAACGCCCTTCAGGGGAAACATAGTCCCCAACAGGCGATTGCAAGATATCAACATGATGGACGCTCGACATACCTGCCACAACGTCCAGCGCCATAAGCATGGCTGAATTGCCCTGACCACCGCCCAGGGCAATCAGAAGGCTTCCCTTCCTGGGATTAAACAGAATGTCCTGTGGAATATCTGTCGGTGCGAATTCCAACCCCCATTGCACCATCGGAGGGATGCTATTCTGACCAGACGGTTTGTAACCAATCACCATCGTATTCGAGGGGACGGTGTTTGGGGCAACCAAACCATTGGCCATAAAAACACATAACGTCGATCGCTTTGCAACTGCCTGAAGGGCAGACAGATCAAAAATTTGCGGATCTTCAGTGTTATCCATCGTGTCATAAATGGCGAGCGCCATGGGGCGTTGATCATCAATGGACAGAATAGAGCCGGAAAAGCCATTTTGCTCTATCCGGTGCTGTGCGCCCTCACTGTAATGGCCTTGAAACCAAACACGGAAGCCTTTTTCTGACAACATGCGACCAAGCTGCAGACACCGCGCCAAATGCCCAAAACCATGCTGAGGCGATGCATCACAGCGAAACAGCACATCTGTCATCGGGCCGGATTGCCCTTTACAACAGTGCCTGCGGGCACATCCTTTGTGACAACCGCGCCCGCGCCGACAAGTGCGCCGGCCCCTATGCTCAGTCCTGGCAGAACAGTCGCATTCGCCCCGATGTAACAATGGTCTCCAAGCGTGACCTTACCCAGGACAACAGCGCCAGGCCCTATTGTTACGAAACGCCCAACGACACATTCGTGCATGATGGAGCCGCCAATATTGACGCGCACACCTTCAGACAAGATGCATCCCTCTGAAACATTTCCCAAACGCTGAAGGAACAATCCAGATGCGGGTTCAGCGCCCAGATATCCCCCGGATACCGGAGGGAAATCAAGCCCGGCGTCTATTAGGCTGCGATAAACCTGTTCGCGAATGCGTGAATTGTCGATCGCCAAAACCGCCGACGATGCATTGCTTTTCTGGCAGGCATCCAGGTCGTTCCCATATGCGGGCAAATCAAACCAGCGTGTCTGCCTGCCACCAAATATCGGATCACTGACCCCGGCCAGGGAAATCCCTAACGCATGACACAGGCCCAGGGCCTCTGGACTGGCACCGAAAAGAAGATAGGTCGGCTTTTCCATTATTGTACGTGCTACTTCTTGCAACCTGGCAATACGCTGGCGAGACGGTCACAGATGATATCAACTGCATCCTCTTCAAGGGACGGATACAGCGGAAGACTCATTGTTCGAGAGGCCACGTTCTCGGTTAAGGGCAGGCTCCAGCCAGCCTTGGCGTAATGACCGAAAGAATGTACCGGCTCGTAATGAATGCTGGTCTGAACCCCCAACTCGTGCATTGCTAAACGCGCGCGATCCCGATCGTATTCTTCGTCGACAATGACTGGTAAAACATAATGCGCAGGCGTGCCGCGCGCGCCATGATTGGGGAGAGAAACCCCCGCTATCTGCGCCAATCGTTTCGCATAATGCGCCGCCAGCCTTTTCCGCATGGTCAAGGCCACAGGCAGGCGGGACATTTGCGCCAGTCCGATTGCGGAGCGAATTTCATCCAGGCGATAATTGTAGCCAAGCTCGGTAACATCATAACCCATCGCACCCTTTACACGGTCATATGTCGTGTTGGTCATTCCATGCGCCCGCAACAGGCGGGCCCGTTGCGCCAATGCGGCGTCATTGGTAACCAGCATACCCCCTTCCCCGGTGGTGATTGCCTTGTTGGAATAGAAACTGAAGCAAGCGGTCTGTCCGACGCTGCCGATCATTTTTCCGGATGCGATACTGCCCCCCAGACCATGACAGGCATCCTCAATGATGGGAATGCCATGGGCCTGTGCCACCCGCTCAATAGCATCCATATCACAGCTATAGCCGCCATAATGCATGACACATATGGCTTTCGTTTTTTTCGTGATCGATGCTTCAATCGCCTCAGCGGAAATAGTCCAATCGCTATCACTCACAATATCTGCAAAAACAGCCTTACCGCCACAATATGCAACGGCATTTGCCGTCGCCACAAAAGTCAAGGATGGCACGATAACTTCATCCCCCGGCCCCACATCCGCCAGCAGGTAAGCGATATGAAGCGCAGAAGTGCAGGAACTGAGCGCGACAGCATACTTCACACCAAGGTATTGCGCGAATTCCTCCTCAAACTGCTTGCAGCGCGCCCCCATCGCCAGCCATCCACTGTCTAAAACAGACAAAACAGCGTCTTTCTCAATTTGACCAATATCAGGTTCAAACAAGTTGACCTTACGACCATCATCTGTCGAAGACATAGTACTGACTATCCATTCTCTATGTTGGAACGCTGTCGAAGCGTTGGCTATTAGTTGCTACTTGTTACGGCGTGGGGTCAGAACAGCTTGAGAAGATTAGACACTATGTTTGACAATCCTCTAATAGACAGAGATGTATGCGCAATATCACCATCTAGAAAGAGAAAACCATGCCATTAAGTGCCGAAACCTTTTTCACAGGAAAATCTGTTCTTGTTACAGGTGCCGATGGTTTCATCGGATCTCATTTGACGGAAACCCTGCTTTCGCAAGGGGCAAATGTCAGGGCGCTTGCGGCCTATAACGCTTTTGGCAGCAGTGGTTGGCTGGATGATCTGTCTTCCGACAATCGGGCTTCGATCGAAATCGTCCGCGGTGATATTCGCGACCCGGCCTATACCGATAAAATTGTGCAGGATATGGATATCGTTTTCCATCTTGCCGCGCTGATCGCCATTCCTTTTTCCTATGACGCCCCACAAAGTTACATTGATGTAAACCTGACCGGCACAGTCAATATTATGGAAGCTTGCCGGAGACACAAGGTCACAAGAATGGTTCACACTTCAACATCTGAAGTATACGGAACCGCATTGTTCACCCCCATCACCGAACTTCACCCGATGCAGGGGCAATCCCCTTACTCTGCTTCCAAGATCGCCGCGGATCATATGGTCGAAGCCTATGTAAAGTCTTTCGACTTTCCAGGCGTCATCCTGCGCCCTTTCAACACATATGGACCGCGCCAAAGCGAACGGGCAGTCATCCCAACGATTATTCGCCAAATGCTGGACCCAAACTGTGAGACCGTTAAAATCGGGTCATTGGATCCAACCCGTGATTTCAACTATGTAATGGATACCGTTTCCGCATTTTTGACAGCGGGGGGCCATCCCTCCATCGCCTATGGCACGGCTTATAATGCGGGTAGCGGCGTCGCCGTATCCATTGGCCAAACTGTTGACATTTTGAAAGAAATCATCGGCTGCAATAAGCAGGTTGTTACCGATCAGGGGCGNTTCCGCCCTGCCAATTCTGAAGTCATGACGTTGCTTGCAGACTCACAAAAGCTGAACACGGCGACAAGCTGGAAGTCAGATGTGACATTGCAGTCAGGGCTGGAGATGACCGTCAACTGGTGGAAAGACCGCATTGCGAAAGGGCTTGTCCGACCGGATGCGAACTATCTCCTTTAATTCAACTAAGCCGCAACCCGGTTTCGCGCAACACCCGTCGAATAGCGTTTCGTGCAAATCCTGTCATTGTTGTTGATCGATGCGTCGCGCCACCACGCCACATGTCGGTGTGATCAATGTTAAACAGGCTGAATACATCATTGTATGCGTGGCGAATATCCCATAGCGGCAGCCGGTTGTTACCTGTTAACATCACAGTTTCCCAACAACTGTCACCCATCAATGGCTCAAGTGAAGCAATTTCCACCGAATGAGGCGCCACTTTATGTTTCATCTTCTTCCCAGCAGAAGAAGAAAAGCGCGTCAGAATGTCTTTTTCATAGGGGTTTACCAGAAAATAGGAATTTCCAACACCTGATTTAGGATCGACATGAGCGGAAGTATGAACCGCACAGAATTTTCCTGTCGCTTTGACAGATTCAATAATAAGGGGCCGGGCGTATTTCATATCAGGAATCACGGTCATCCATGCCCCAGATGTGAAGGAAAAGAAGCCGTATCCTGGATCAATCTGCACGCGCTGAAACACAGGGCGATCCGCGCAATTGATCATAATTTCTACATATCCCAGATCTTCTGCCTCAAATTGCAGAGACAGAACTTCTGGGGTTGCCACACCATTCTGTACAAAAACAGTTTCTGCAGCATTTGATATCTCTTTACCCGCAACCCAGACTTTCGAGTCGATATCCAGAGTAAAAGACCCCCGATCCGGCACCCGCTTGTCGATCACAGACTGTATATCCAACCCAACAGTCAATCGCGCGACATCTCTGGGAAATAGCGGAAAGATATATGGCGTTACATAGTGAAACAGTTTTTCAGACGTCATCAGTGTGCCTAATTCGGAAAGTGATCAATACTAAGGCTGCCATTGGGCTGCTGGATGAGAATATGTTTTCTGGTATCGATATCGGACGTGACAGTAACTTGTAATACGCCTTCGACGGGGGCCTGTGGAAAAAGATCATCCAGATCTACTATCGTCGCATTGGATGCGCCTAAATCCAAAGCATGCTCCATCTTCCAAGGGCCATACATATCGTGCATTCGCACCGTTACTTTACCAGGGCGACTGTTTGCATTGATGACAGAGATACAACTCTGAAAGCCGCTTTTCGCATGATACACAGTAATTTTGTTACGCGCCCCATCCTTCGTGGCCATTGCCTGTGGTTGGGTATGATATGTGGACACCCAATTCGCACCTTCCAATGCAACCTGCGGGCGGATCGACCCAACCAACCCTCGTTGTTTTGGGTAAAGGCTCAACAAGAACCAGCCATCTTCAATGTGGGGTGGCAGCAAATCCGAGAAGGACACATGCATTGTATCATTAAGGTTTAAATCCTGCCGATAGGTTTTCACGCATTTACCAGCCGCACTGACAAGACGTAACGAAACAGAGTAGGGAACACCGTGATATTTGGACTCAAACAAGACGGGGAAGTTGGAAACTCGCAGTGAGGTTTTGACATTCTGCCTGTTTAAGAAAAACCCGGATGACGTCAAATCTGCGGTAATTGAAAGACCTTTTGTCTTCTGCATTCCCTGCCCTAATCTGGAGGCAACGGAACGCCGCAACGCGACGGTATCATCGATAATCAAATCAAGATCAAGCAGACACGCCGTACATTTTGTCCCGATCTCTGTCTGTGAAACCAGTGATTCAAGTGTATTTTGCGGGTCAGCCAGATGCGCGCGTATATCTGCTTCTGAAACCGAAAAGCAGGCGCATACGATCTTACTTTTTTCGTCCATCCGTGACATGGCGATCAGGCCGTTTGCTTTTTGGTGAGCTTTAAAACCTTTGATACTGGTGACTTTTTCCCATCTTCCAGATCGTCGTCCCAATCTGTTCGTTCTTCATAATCATATCCAAGGGTATCGAGCATGTCATATATCTCTTGTGCCGGATATCGAAAGTCTTTTATCGACGGCTGCTCCAATACATCTGAATACGACTTGGAATAATTGAAAATAAACATACCATCGTCTTTTAATACACGACGCGACGCCACAAGTATTTCAATCATATCATCTTTTGGCATATGGGTGAAAACAGAATACGTGAATATCACGTCGATACTTTTATCATCCAGCCAGGATAGTTTATTGTCCGATCTTGTTAAGAAGACAGGGTTTTTCTGCTCTATTCCTTCTTTCTTCACCCATTCTTCGGCCATTTCAATTCGGCGTCCTGACAAATCAACACCGATATAGTTTCCAGCATCCAGGTATTTCGCCAGGGGAATCCCGGTGCGTCCATAACCACATCCGAAATCGAATACTTTGTGATGAGGCTTCAGTCCCAAACGCTGGAGAAACTCAACATGATACTCGCCGCGAGACCAATCGTACAAACCGCGCTCTTTACCTGAATTGGAGGGGTATTTTTCAAATATCTGCTCAAGCGAATTGTCACGTTCTAAGCGGTTTAACAGCCACGTATAGAAGGCATTCCAATCTTGACCGGTCAGACGAAACAGCCAGCGTACAAACGGCAATCCGTAGTTCCAGAATATTGACCGCATTGATTTCATAATGCCCATGACGAATTCCTTATGACTTAAAAAGTGGACAAAAACTATGAGTTTGCTGTTTCGACATCGCTATCTGAATGATCCTCTAGCGTGACGGCATATTTGTACCAGTTATCCCGTTTACGCATTTCAGCTGGCGCGCCGACATCAACAATTCTTCCCTTGTCCAGAATGACGAGAAGATCCGCGTTGCTGACCGTGGAAACGCGATGGGCGACGATGATGACCGTTATCTTTTGAACATGACTCATCTCTTCAACAGCGCGTTGAATCTTACGTTCAGATTCATAGTCCAACGAGCTGGTTGGTTCATCGAGGATCAAGACGCTTGGATGTACCAGAAAAGCACGAGCCAAAGCCAAGCGTTGCCGTTGACCGCCTGACAGCATAACACCGCCCTCTCCCAGCATTGTATTATAGCCGTCCGGCATCAATTCCACAAACTCATGAGCAAAGGCGGATTTGCTGGCGGAATGAACTTCTTCCTGTGTCGCATCCGGGCGCGCATACAGAATATTTTCATAGACCGTATCATTAAAAATGAAGGGCACTTGCGAGGCATAGGCCACACGTTGGCGCAAGGAAGCGGTGGTAAAATTCTCCAATGGTGTATCATTAAAAGTGATCTGACCGCTTGTCGGATGAACAAAGCGCGACAGAAGATCCACCAGTGTAGATTTTCCGGCACCGGAGGGTCCCATGATCGCGATCATTTTTCCAGCGGGAATATGTAACGTGACATCGTTCAGAACGGACTCATCTCGCCCGCTATATGTGAATGACACGTTGTTTAGTTTTATGTCCGCAGATCGCGCATCCATTACAATGTCGCCGGAACTAACATCTTTTTCTTGGCGTGCCTCCTGCAGAATAGACACAACATTGTTCAGGCTCATGCCAAAGGACGCGATTTGTTGACGCTGCGAGGCAAAGTTTTGGGCAACGGGGGTAAGCCGCAACAAAACAATCACAAACAGACTGATCTGTGAAATGGACAATCCAATGTAGTCCACCGATATATACAAAATTGCCAGGGCAAGGATGGACATAACCGGCGTAATGATCAGTTGTAGCCGCCCGGATATGCGAAACATATCAACAGACAGCGTGAAGAACTTCTGCGCCCATCGATCAAAACGCGCTTCCTCCCGCGACAAAGCACCATATGATTTAATCGTCCGCCATCCATGAAACCGTTCGGAAATAAACGATGAGAACTGCTGACGATGCAAGACCGTGCGCATGCTAAGGTTTCGGCTGATCCGAATATAGTGATTCAGGCTGACCAGGATCAGAACCGTAAAACCCAACGCAATCGTGCTTGCCACCGGGGCTGCAATGAACATAACGCTGACATATAAAAAGAAAGTTATGAACTGCTGTATCAATGTGGCATAGGATCGGATCAAGGCAGCCGTCGCTTGAGCCTGAACATCAATCAGATTCAAGAATTTCCCTGACTCCATTCTTTGCAAATACGATGGCTTTGTCGCCAGAATGGCGCCGAACAGACGTTGAGAGAGATTCTTCCCAACCTTCTGCTTCAGGGAAATCAGGGTCNTTGTACTGNGGTAGTTCGNCNCCTGCCGCAATATCACCAGGCCAAGGATAATCAGGCAAAGGCTCAACAGGGAAATCGGCACATTGAGGAGCTCAGACCCCTTGATCAGAACGGACCAGAACCGGCCTTTTTCCGCCAGGACTTCAAGGTCTCTGTTATTCTCAATATACTCAAAGAGCGGCAGTATCATGGAAACACTGAATGCTTCCAACAATGTGGACAGAACAATCAGCCCGCCACAAAGGCACAGATCTCTCAGCGTCACCAAATTCATCGACCGAATGGTCCGGAGATGATTGCGCCATTCTTTTGGTAACAGGTAGCTTGATATTCGCAACGACGCCTTAATCATAATATCCTTCTTCAGCACTGCATAGCAGCGCCTCTGCAACCCGCCAGTCATAAGGCGTGTCTATATCCACGGAACAATCATCGGTCATGACAAGCGGCACGGTACGCTTTGGAAAGAATGTCTCTTCCGTGCGTAATATTTCGGTTCGTATCGCATAGAACGCGCCATTTGGCACAAATGCGTCTTGGACGCCATGACTCTTTACGTTTGAGATGGGCCCCAGAAAGCCATGATCGGCTTTCTGATAAATGGCGCGCAGTCCATGTGCCAACCGGGTCACACCAACAACTGCGTCCGCATCTGGTGTGGACTTTAACAGTGAAACACCCTGCTGCAGACAAGCCGACCCCCGTAATGGTGACGTAACCTGCAACAAAACAATAAAATCAGGATCCGCGCCGTGGTGGCTCTTTTGCCAGTCCAAGGCATGCAGCACAGTGCTGACCGTTGTTGTATCATCCTTGGCAAGGTCCGCTGGCCGTTCAAACGGGACATTCCAGCCTAGTCTTCGACCCTCTGCGGCGATAGCAGCATCATCGGTGGTCAACAGAACCGGCAGGCCCAGGCTGGATTGATCGACCCAATGGGCAGTCCATTCCAACAGTGTCTTATCGCCAAGTCGACGCAGGTTTTTTCCCGGCAACCGCTTTGACCCGCCGCGCGCAGGAACAACGATAAGCCCTGTTTCCAACACCAGGAGATTACTTCACTTTATGACGAAGAATCCATTCGCCATTGTCCTTGGCCCAAAGATGAGGAGACCTGAAACTATCGGCGATCTCCAAGAATTCATCCTTATCCATGCTCAAATACTCTAAAAATTCAGGCAGATATTTCTGCGGCAATTCACCGTCATACCGATGGACCAATGCAACGGCTTCATCCCGTTCGATATGGCGGTTTCGAACTTCCTGCGCGGCATCATAAGTTGCGCGACCGATGCCAAATTTTATAAATGTCGTCCAGTAATGGTACCCGTCTGTCTTATCATCAATGCTGTTGTACTTTGAATATGTACCTTCCGTTCGCTCTGTATTCGCCTCAAACCCTGTATGTTCCACCGCGTAATAGTAGCATTCCTGGGGAGTCCATTTCAGGTAATAGCCCAGATAATGAACCTCCACTTTCCCGCGTTCCAACGCTTCTGCCGTGATCGGCAAATAGGGATCCAACTGGCCCGGAAGAATGCCATGTTCAGGCAAGTCTTCCATCGCGACACCGCCAAAATACATTGTCTCCCCAGCCGCCTGCTGCTGGGCAAAGTACGAAGCCTTTCGTTTGGCATTGATGTTTTCATTAATTGGATTGCCGTATTCAGCCTCATTCTCCCCATAGAATACCAGCGGAATACCAAACTGCGCCGCCATTTTAGGGGCATAGTTCTTCTGTCCGATGATAAAGGGCTGAAAGGGATGTAAGAGATTTCGATAAGCCAGTTCGGTTAGCTTGCGATGCACCTGCCCGTCCGGCGTGAACAGAAAATTATCCAACCCGGCCATATGCAGCCAATTCTGGAAATTCTTCCACCCAACATCTGTATAGAGGTGCGGTGCCCAGGTTACCGTCAGGGGGTTCATTTTATATTTGTGCTTCAGGATATGGGAGGCGAAGACAGAATCCTTGCCCCCACTTCCGGGCACAAGGATATCATAGGACCCGTTCCTGGATCGATATTTATCCAGAAGTTCACGCAGATGCGCCTCGCGTTGATCCCAATCTACTTCGCGCTCCTTCATTTCGGCATAGCGACAGGCGTCACAAATACCATCTTCTCCAAAGCTGATCGTGGTTTTCTTGGACTTGGCGTTATGCGCAAATTCAACCGAAGATGACGGGCGCTGATTTGAGATTACACATTTTTTGCAGAAGATAACATCCCGGGGAAGGCCGTATTTGACCTCAAGTTCTTCGGCTGGCGTATCGATTTTGAACATAGTGTTGTCTTTCATTTTCATTGTCCTGCCTGCTGCCCTTCAAATCGCTCTGGAAATACTATGCGCATTTCCGTCAGATAGGGGTCGGTGCGATATCCTTCGCTTCCCTCACCTGTTTTTAACAGTTTGGAGAAACGGTCTCGTATTAGCGGATCCTCAAGGAAATCATACATCTGTGACCATTCTTCCTTTGTTGGGGGAAGACCATCCGCGTCATACCCGAATTCTGAGAGATATGGTTGGGTAATCATCTCGACAAACTTAATCTCTGCGGCACTCATGTTCTTGCGCCAATATTCAGAGGGTGGGTGAAATCCTGAAAGAGTTCCTCGGAAAGACGTGTTCGATTTCCAGTCCTCTCCCAGGATCTCGCCAAACTTATCTGGCTGCATCATCCGGTCCGAGACAGGAACATCCAGAAAGTTGCAGATTTCTGCAACATGATGTTCAGGATTCGTCAATAAATCCTCCGATTTCAACAGCAGTATCCGGTCCGGGCCAAGTTCCTTTACGAACCGACGCACAGATTGAATGGCATGGACTGTATTGAAGGCCGCATCCAGATAGGTATATCCCGGTTCGTTGGTTATTTTCTTGTAAGATGCGCAGACGCTGCGGGGATCGCGCAGAATATGGATGACTTTTCCCTTTGGAAACATGGAAAGAAAGTCGGGAATCCGGCTCCACAGAACGGCAGTTTTATCAATCCATTCCCCATCGCCCCCCCCGTTATCAATCAGGATCTGGCGCATCAATGCGTCATAAAGGGATGCATAACTGACGCCATTTTTCCGGGCATACGCTAAAGCAGCGGCAGCATCAAAGGTGACATCCCACCGCTTCTTGACCCGCTGAAAGGCTTCATCAACCAGGCGTTCATGGTTCTCAGGCTCCTGTATCGGATCAAATCGATACAAACAGAAGCGCATAAACTTAACCAAAGACGATGTTGCGCGATACTGCTCGTGGCACCCGACAAGTGCTGCCAGAAATGTCGTACTGGATCGATAGACGCCAGAGATAAAGACAGGCCTGACGTCTGCAACGACACCCACATTCTGCTGGGTATTGGAAGATATCATAGGGTTAGAAAACTTTCTCTATTGCTTCAAAAACCAGGCCATCAGCCGAAGGCCGTCAGGGCCACTTTTTTCAGGGTGAAACTGACATCCGACAACATTGTCACGTCGGACAGCAACAGCGATTTCAACGCCATTCACCATAACCGTTGCCGCGACATCTCTGGGCATATCAGCCTCAAAACCATAGGAATGCACGAAGTACATCATACGATCGATCGGCATGTCCCCGGCAGTATCAGTGGGCATCATCTGACGCCAGCCAACATTTGGTATCCGCGTTTCATCGCCGGCCGGCAGACGCCTGACATGCCCTGGAATGATGTCCAACCCCGCATGCATTCCAAATTCGTCGCTGTCGGTCGCCAGCAGTTGCATTCCCAAACAAATTCCCAACAGGGGCGCACCTTTTTTCACCGCCTCGTGAAGGGCTTCGGGTAAGCCCTGACTGTCCAGTTTCGACATGGCGTCGGCAAACGCCCCGACCCCGGGCAAGATGATACTGTCTGCAGACGCTATAACTTGGGGATCAGAAGAAATCTGGTGGGGTTCATCCAAGTGCTTCAAGGCATGGGAAATACTGAAAATGTTCCCACGGCCATAATCAACAATCGTAATCATGGCCTTCCCTCTCCTGAGGCACCAGCCCCTACATCCTGCCCATGAGCCATATCGGGGGGCTCACGCACGGGAATGTCCTGGTCAGCAAGCCATTTCTTCAAAGATACGGGCGTTTCAATTTCATAATGAAACAGGCTGGCGCAACAGACCGCATCGNCCTGATCTCCCTGCACCAGATTTTTCACATGATCCTTGCTTCCCGCACCGCCACACGCAATGACAGGAACCTGAACACAAGATCGGACCGCCTGCGTTAAAGCATGATCAAAACCTTTCTTCGTGCCCTCCATGTCAACTGAAGTCACCAGGATTTCTCCAGCCCCCAGAGATTCAGCTTCTTGAACCCATTCGATAACATCGCGCCCGGTCTGCTCTCGACCATTATCAGTCAACACTTCCCACTTCCCCGCGCCGCGACTCTTCGCCTCTATCGAGAGCACAATGCACTGACTGCCGAAGGCTTCGCTCGCCTGTCGAATGAATTGTGGGTTACGAGCCGCAGCTGTGTTGATCGCAACCTTATCAGCGCCACTGCGTAAAGCCGTTGTGATATCGTCCAGGCTTCGCAACCCCCCCCCAACGGTCAGAGGGACAAAGATATCCGATGCGGCATCCTTTACTTCATCGAAAATGTTGTTTCGCCCATACAAGGACGCGACAACATCCATATAGATGATCTCATCAATGCCCTGATCATAATATCGTTGCGCCAGGCTCTTGGGCTTACCGACAATGCGCAGTCCTTCAAGGTGAATGCCCTTGATGACATTCGGTCCCTTGATATCCAATCGGGCAATTAATCGAACAGGCGGGCGGGTCATGAGGCTCCACTTTCTACTTCAGACACCATTCATAAAGCGCGACGAGAGAGACAGAGGAATGCTCTCACCAAGGGTTTACGAATTTTGCGGTATCATCTGCAAAACTTTTGTTCAAAAGAGACTTCAGATCATCCTGATCCAGAATTGCATTCGCTATGCGGCTGGCCGCCGCCCCGTCGCCATACGGATAGGAGGCTGCATTTTGGTTTGAGTGACCTGCCAGTATCTCATTAAGCTGATCAATGATTTGCGGCACATCACTCTCGCAATTACGGACATTTGGTCCTTGCAGCCGACCCAATTGACGGTTTCCAACATTAATTACGGGCAGACCAAACAAGGGTGCCTCAATGATACCACTGGACGAGTTCCCAATCATCACCGCGGCATGGCGCATTGCATTTACGTATAAATGTGCGCCCAGGGTTGCCCGAAAAACAGTATTGGGCGCTTGCTGACAAAACCCTGTCATAAGCGCCATCAGCTCGTTTCCGCCCGGATCCGAATTGGGGGCTGTTATAATCGTCGGTGGACCTGCCGTTTGGGTCAAAGCCTCCACAACAGATTTTCCAGCATGAAGCATGTCGGTTGAATTGGTTTCGGGATGAACTGTCACCAATCTTAAAGGACCATTATCCAAAAGACCCAATTCCTGAAAGAAGTCCACCCTGGGGATTTGATCGACCATCAGCATCGTATCCAGGCCTGGCGCGCCCGTGATCACAATACGCGAGGCTTCCTCCCCCATCTGACATACACGACCAGCCGCATCGGCGTTGGATACACAATGCAGATGTGACAGTTTGGTCATGGCATGGCGCAGCCTGTCATCCATCGCCCCCTCAGTCCTTTCCCCACCATGCAGATGAATGATGGGAATATTGAAGGGTATCGCCGCAACAGCTGTTGGAAACATATCCATGCGATCACCGGTCACAAGAATCCCATCAGGACGCAGTCGCGCATACAAGTCTGCACTGTTGGCTTGAATCTGGCTCATAGCCTGAACAACGTACGAACCATAATGACCGCCAATATCCGCACCAAACTGATGTGTTTGCGCGCCCTTGGGGATCTGGGACTTTACATAATCGCTGTTGGGGCAATGCATACCCGTAATTCCAACATGCAATTCGATGCGCCCAGTTTCAATCAGCGCCGACCAGACTGGCTTCAGAATGCCAACATCCGCCCGACTGCTGGTGATGCTCAATAATCTGATCATGAAACAGGACCCGCTTCACACCTGATGCAGAATTGTTTTCTCAAGTTGATTTCAAGTCCGTTTCCAAGAGAGCCTGCCCTTCTCGCACGTCCTTTAGCAGGGCCTTGCCCATAATTGGAAAATAGGGAGATAGGCCCGTATTGGGCCGCATTAAACAGATATCTGCTTCGGTTAAGACTGTTCCTGCTGCCAAAGGGCGACGCGCATGCCAGCTGCGCCGCACCAATGCGGCGACTTTCTCCTCTTCCACAGATGGTTTCTTCACCCCATCGCCAAGAGAATCCGCCGTGCGACGCACCGCCGAAATCATCTGACTTAACGAGTCCGGTTCCAAGGATGCAAGATGATCTGGTCCGGGCAAGCCACGATCCAGGGTGAAATGCTTTTCTATCACCGTCGCCCCCAACGCTGTCGCAGCAATGGGAATATGTATGCCATCCGAGTGATCTGAATACCCAACTGGTCGGCCAAACCGATCCCGCAGACTGGCGATCGCCCGCAAGTTCAGGACATGCTCTGGCGCAGGATATAAAGATGTACAATGCAGCAATGTAACCGGCCCCGAATCGGCGCGCGTCAAGGTCTCAAGCGCCTGCTCGATTTCATCGATTGTCGCCATTCCTGTCGATAGAATTATCGGCACTCCAAAGGATGCCGCCTGTATCAGCGCCGGTGCATTGGTCAATTCACCAGACGCGATTTTGATGCAATCCATGCCATTTTCTATGAAACGGGCTATACGCCGCTCATCAAACGCCGTGCACAGAAACTTTATGCCATGGGCTTTGCAACATTGCGCCAGATCATCAAATGCGGCTTCGTCCAGTTCCATGCTTTTAAGCAAGGTCCGCTGGTCCGACACACCGGTATTCCGGGACTGATAATCAGCCGTTTTGGTATCTGATGCCACCAGCGTTTGCGAGTCAAACGCCTGAAATTTTACATAATCCGCACCCGCCTTTGCGGCGGCGGCAACCATTTCCCGGGCGCGCTGCAAGCTGCCATTATGATTTACACCGGCTTCGGCGATGATGATGGGATAGTCTGATGTCATGTAATTAAACCACGGGTCAATGCAGCAACCATCGCGTTATCAGGCACGGTCGTGTTTGGCAGAATGACGGAACCCGCCCCAATCATACAGCAGGACCCTATTTTTGCCCCCCCAAGAATGATCGCTCCTGGCGCAATATGGCTTCCGGCTCCAATCGCGCAATCATGTTCGATAATGGCTGCTGAATTCAAAATAACCCCTTCACCCAGGGATGCCCCCACATTCACGACGGCGCCTGCAAAGACCAAGGCACCTTGCGCAACATTTGCATCCTGGCTGATACTTGCTGTGGGATGGCAGCGCGACAAAGCAACCAGGCCCAAAGACTTGCATTTCTCCATAAGCAGCCGACGGTGAAGCAATTGCGCTGGCGTAACGCCCCCCAGGCCAAGCACAAACGTGCCACTTGTGACCTGATTTGACCAATCCTGTTCCGTCAAATGCGGTGCGGAAATCCATGTCTGTGGTTTCAAGTCGGAATAGGCGACAATACGATCCCCATTTAAAGTGAGAATCTCCGCCACTACACGGGCGTGTTGACCCGCTCCGACCAACAGGCAATCGGTCAAGAATGCGCTCCAACCGTTTTGTGCCATTCACCCAACAGGGCAATAACATTTTCCTGCTGTTCTTCCGTTAAATGGCTGCTGCAGGGTAAAGCGACAACACGGCCGGATATTTCGCGACAATTCTTTAAGTCTGATCTCTGAATATCTTGAAAGGCCGGTTCAGATGCCAAGGACCGCCAGAAAATCCGAACCTGAACGCGGTTCTTATCCATGAATTCAATCAGGCTGCAGGCATGAGCCTCAGATTTTGCCAGGCCACAATACATCCAACAATTCGACGTCGCCCAAGGCATATGCGGGATTGTTTCAAGACACCCTGATTGTTCCAGATAGGCGGTGTATCGATCTGAAATACGCTTTTTGCTTTCCAGCATCTCGTCCAGACGCTCCAACTGGGCCAAGCCAATACCAGCGGCCAGGTTCGTCATTCGATGATTATAGCCAATGACCTTGTAACGATAATTGGGTCCCTGACTATTAACGCTGTGCAAACGCATCACTTCGGCGATGTCATCATTATCGGTAAGCACCATGCCGCCACCGCCTGTCGTCAATGTCTTGTTGCCATTGAAACTGATCGCGGAAACTTTCCCGTGTCCACCAACAGGCTTTCCCTTATAGGAACTGCCAATTGCACCCGCTGCATCCTCTATCATGGCAATGCCATACCGATTGCAGACATCCATAAGCGCATCCATATCTGCCGGATGACCAAATGGGTGAACCGCGATCGCGGCTGTGATGCGGGAGGGACCCTCTCTATCCGCCTGCAGGATTTTTTCCAGATCTACCGGGTCCAGACCAAACCCATCACGCGTAACATCCGCAAGGATAATCTCCGCCCCAATATGGGCCACGGCAGAAGCTGTTGCTGCAAAAGTCCAATCAGGAACGACAACCTTATCCCCTGACTTTATGCCTGAACCGATAAGCCCCAGTTCTATAGCCGCGGTTCCGCTGGATGTCGCGACAGCGTGCTTCCGACCCAGCCGTTTCGAGATTTTTTCCTCGAACTCGCCGACAAAAGGTCCGGCAGAGGATATCCAGTTATCTGAAATACATTGACGGATATAGTCTTGCTCATTCCCCCGCAGATCGGGAGAACTCAAAAGAATATCATAGGGTCCCATTGTCATATTTTCACCGTTTTAGAGGGCTGGACCAAATGCTGACGGTCCTTTGAGAGTATCAGGCGTCATTCTCATTGATCGCTTTATCAGCCTTGGCAAAATCTTCTGGTGTTCCAACATCCGTCCAATACTCATGGATAGGAAAAACACCGACAGACATACCCAAACTCTTTCCGCGATGGATCAGATCAGGCATATCGATGACTTCATCCTTTGCCACAAGATTACACAGGTTCCGGCTGAAAATATTAATCCCAGCAGACACAAAATGGCGCAAAGTGGGCTTTTCATCTATGCTGTTAAAGCTGCCATTCTCCGCATATTGAATGACACCAAAAGGAATTTTGACTTCGTGCATTGCGGCCGCAACCGTTGCTTCATTTCCATGATCTTGATGAAAATTCATAAAAGTATCGAAATCCAGCTGGGTTAAAATATCGCCATTAACGACAAGCAGATCTAAAAAATCGTTGTCTGGAATCAAGCTTATAGAACCAGCTGTTCCCAACGGATACTCTTCGTGCAAAATATTGACCTGAGTTTTATTGTCTCGGTTTGCAACAAATTCTTCTATTTTTTCGGGCAGATAATGAACAGACAGCCAGACTTTCGATACGCCGCTTCTCTCCAGCCGCTCCAGTATGTAATCAAGAATAGGTCGGCCTCCGATAGGCAGCAGGGGTTTGGGAACATCTCGGGTTTTTGACCCCAATCGCTTTCCGAAACCACCAGCCTGAACCAATGCATGAACATTACGATGCAAGGCAGCATGCCGATTGCCAGGAACGATTATTTCGCACAACCGCCCGGTGTCATCGACGATCGGAAGGAACGGGACGTTGCTTTCAATCGCATTCAACTGTGCCAGATTTGCGTCATCAGCCCCCTGTTTCCCCAGGCGCATCGACACATGCATCGCGACTTCAACCGCGTCAGACAATGCATGCCCCCGCAAAAGCCCCCGTCTGATGTCACCATCCGTTACCGTTCCCAGAACCTGGTGATTATCATTTACGACAATCTGGAACTTGTCCCTGACAGGCAACCGATCGATACGGCTCATCACATCCCGGATGGGCAAAGTGGGCGGGCACACATAGAGCTGAAAATCTAGAATCGTGACCATGTCTTATGCCGCCGATTTTGCCTTGAAGCGACGAAGCTGACTGGCTCTGACTTCTGATAAAAGCTCAATCGCTCTATCGATCTCTTTCGGGTCAACCTCCATCACTTTACCCCCAAAATACGGCACGCCTTCGGCCTGATAGGATTTGGCGATCAAAGAACCATGGAAGCGTGCGGCATCCTTTTTGATCTGAAGCTTTTCTTCCTCATCCAGATCTTTGATAAGCCATTGCAGCTTCTGTGGCATATCCAGGAAGCTTTCAAATCTGGTTATGCTTGGAATAGGGGTGAATTCACTGTGCGATGAAAAGAGCATTGCCCGCTTCCCCATATAAGCCGCCTCAAGGCTGGCCGTCGAATTGAGGGACACTACGCCATTCGATTGACGCACAACATCAATTCCGCGCACCGCAGGATCGACAAAAACCACATTTGGCAATCGTAAAAGATCCTTATAGAAGGATACGGCCCGGGTGCCGATCCGCATATGCTCCTTCAGGGCCAGGGTCGCACCAACCGGCAGGGCCATGGCAACCTGTTGCACCATGGCTTTGGTATCTGAAAATTCCTTGGATAAGGTTTGGACCGTATATTCTGGATCCAATGACAATGGAAAGAAGAGGATTTTGCCTTTGATATCGGATAGGTCTGTCTTGTTACGCATCATAAACCGATAACATAGATACCCATTGATGCGCGCCTTGATCACCGCCGCGTAACTCAACCGTTTACCTCGTTTGCGCGCGCGCAGGTCTTGCAGCAGAAACTCGATCCGTATGATTGTGTTTTTCAGCAGATCAACTGCCACCGCCTTTAATCCATAGGTTTGACGCAGTTGGTCCTGGTGCTGCCGTGGCCCATCGGGCGTGACCAGCGCACTCTCGTCCACCAGAGGCATCTCTGGAGTCTGTGCGAATGTTTCCTGGTTCCATTCTGATCCAACATAGGCGTCACTGGCCCATGTCATACCCGCCTTGATCCTGGTTCCTCGTGCAAATGTAATAGGGATTTTCAGATCATTTGCCAGTTCGGCCAAAACAGCACCCTGCATGTCCATACTGCGGCTCAAAATCAGGTCCACCCCCTCCTGTTTCAGAAGAGTCTCATAGGTTTCCATATGCCGGTTCACAGATACGATATGCTCTAACAGGTCCAATCGTTCCGGATTACGAAACGGGCTATAGGGAGTCTGATTCACAAGATTAACCGCAACCCCGCGGTCCTGCTGCAAAATGTCCCGGATGTAACTGATCTGCATACGGGACTCATAGCCTTGCGCAATTGCTATTTCTTCTTCATCGGACCGCCGCGCGGATGATAATTCCAGAATATCTTCCATGGCCACATAACGATCATCCTCTGTCAGCCACTGGCGAATTTCTGCTTCCCTGGACCGCCCGCCCAAAACAAGAAATCTCGTCCCGTACGCCGCGCGCACACGATCAATCAGTGGACGGTTTAACCAATCGAAAACAACCAGCGTGTTGATTAGAATACATTTGGGCGGTAAATCAGAAAAAGAATAACCACCTGCCATTGCGTTCACTTCTGTCATTGAAAACAGCTTCCTATCGAATGCAGTCAAACTGGCTGCGGGGTTTTGATAATATCTGAAACAGACGCATTGTGAGTGAGAAGGTCACACAAAGCCGGATCAATTGGATGCGTAACAGAATTGTTTCTCGTCATAGTATCAGACCGGGCAAGAACCGATTGCACAACATTACGAAAAGCAGTGCGATCCAGGTTTACGAAATGGTCGACCAATTCCGGTCGCATCGACCCATCCTTAGTCAATGCCAGGGCTTTATCAGTATAACCGGAAAACTCTATGGTCGGGACGCCCATTCCTTTGGCGATGGATAACGTCGTGCTGTAGTAACTGGCAACGAACAACCGGGACCGGGACGCAAGAACAGCTGGATGCAGATAGGATACGATGATGGATTTCCCCCGATAGCGCATCAACGCATCCTTAAGGACCTCCCTATTGGTAATAACATGCGGCTTCAGGAAAATCGGCCGTCCCTCCCCGACTTCCAGCAATGTTTCAATTGTCTTATGAAACAGTTCCAGTTGAATAGACTCTGAAATCAGGAAGTCCAGTTTCCCGAAATAACCCAGCATGAATGTCAGTATTTCTGATTTTGGCGCAACACCAGCCCGATCAAAATCCTGATTCAGATAACCATCTGAATGGGCCTCTACAAAATCTGTCCAGGCCTTTGTTCTGAACACTGGTGGATGGAAAAGGGTTGGGGGCGCGGTTTCAGAATCCAGAAGAATTCCGCTGGCTTCCATGTGCCGAAAACCGACGGACATACAGGCTGCAGGTTTGGCTAACAGGGGCTTCCGCACCCGTTCTATACTATCGATTTCTGACTCTTTCTGAGAATGACCAATAGGCGTTTGTTCGAACTTAAACGTCCTGTTGCGCGCAACATAGTATAGCATTCGAAATGGCCAGACATCCAGAATCCCAAAATGTATTATGGTCAATTGACCTATTCGTGCAGCAAAGAAAAACTTAAGGATCAACGGCAAGAAAAGAAGTCGCGATAGCAGGCGTGCCGGTAGTGTGCGCGATTTCGCCCCGATGAAACAAAACTCTCCGACAGATTGAATGGCGTCATACAGCACCGTGTTCAGGCAAATTTCATCATAGGTGAACTGGCTGGACGTATAGAATCGTATTGGCCCTGTTTCAGCGGTGCGATGCAACTCCATAACAAGCGGTAATATCGTATCGGTACTGATCAATTTATTATTAATGAAAACGGCAATCATCTAAATACCTTTACTAGAATTGACTGATACCCCTAGCGAATATCGGCAAGTTTGCTTCGAAGAAAGGTCTTTGCCCGTGGGTAAGCATTCTCAGTGAAATGAAAGATGTTTCCGGCGGCAACAGCGCTGGCCCCGGTATTTTCAAAGCAGCTTAAGAAATGCCGCTGATGCCCTGCACCGGAACAGGCAATGACAGGAATCGACACCGCATTGGCAACCCGGTCGATTGTTTCAAGATCATATCCCTGGGCGGATCCGTCTCTATCTATATCCGTCAGAAGAATTTCACCCGCACCCTGATCTTCAACAACGCGGACCCAATCCAACAACCGATGCTGTGTTCGCGTCTTTCCAAAATCTGTCCAGACGAACTGGTCATCATCCTGGGTTTTGTAGTCCACCGATGCAACAATCGCTTGACTGCCAAACACTTTGGCGCAGTCAGAAATCAACACCGGTTCCTTCAAGGCAGCACTATTAATGGTGACCTTATCCGCGCCATGCCGAATCCGCTGTGCAACCGCATCCACTGAATTAACACGTCCCCCAATCGTCAGGGGGATCCGGCAATCGACCGAAATCATTTGAATGAAATCCAGCAATGTAGAAACAGTCTTATGCCTGTAATCACTGCGGTGATGCTCAAATGCTGTTTCCGCGCCCTTGCTGATGTCGATAACAATCAACTCATCCACGTCCCATTGTACCATCCGCTCAACATGAGACACTGGCTCACCAATAATCTGATGGGTGCGGAATTCTTCAGACCGCACCATCCATCCATCTTTCAGGAATAGAACCGGAATCAGACGACGCTTTAACATGGTTGCCACGCCAGGAAATTGCGGATCAGCTGTTCCCCGACCCTGGAACTTTTTTCTGGATGAAACTGGACCCCAAGTACCGCCCCGTGACCGACAGCGGATGGAAATGCGTGCCCATACTGGGTTCGGGCCAGAACAACATTATCATCGCATTCTGCGGCATAGGAATGAACGAAGTAGAAGTCTGTCACACCGACATTTTCAAACAAAGGATGATTGCCTGAAGGTGTGACCGTGTTCCAACCGACATGCGGCAATCGCAGTGGGATTTGGCTATTGTCTTTTGTATCTTCCTTAAGTCGAACGACCCGACCGGGCAGCAGGCCAAGCCCTTTATGGGTTCCAAACTCTTCTGCTTCCTGAAATAGCATTTGCATGCCAACACAAATACCCAGCAAAGGAATCCCGCGATCAAGAACGGCTTCCTTAAGGGCACTATCAAGCCCCCGTGCCCGAAACTCCTGCAACGATTTCCCGATCGCACCAACGCCGGGGAAGATCACGCGATCAAACTGAAAATGCGTCAAATCTTCATGCGTTTCAACGACCTGGGCATTGCCGCCGCTGCGGCGAACGGAATTCAGAACCGACTGAACATTGCCAACGCCATAGTCAATCAGAGCCACTTTCATAAAAGCGGACCAGGACCGTTTGCAGTCACATCAACCCGAAGTATCATTCCGGGTCCCACAGATTTTGCTTATGCCATTCGCCAGCATCATCCTGGACCCATACTTTTGAACTGCGAAAACCATTGGCGATTTCATCAAACCATTCTTCGTTTTTGCCAACATAGTCCAACCAGTAGTAAAGGTCAGAGGATCGCACTGCGTCATACTTGCGAACGACTTCGACACCTTCTTCCCGTGTCATATATCCTGATCGGATATCCTTACAGGCATGGTCGGTTCCACGGCCATATCCAAATTTTATGTATTTTAAGTAATCGTGAACGCCATTTTCATAGCGGTCATCAAGATTTGAGAAACGCCGGTATGTACGTTCGAAATCAACCGGATTCTCTTTCCAGCCGTATCGATCCTTTACCAATTGCGTATGCTTATTGGCGTCCCAGGGGTCATAATTTCCAATAAATATACCGCGCAACCCAACCCGGTTGATTTCATCATCGGACGGATACTTGAAACACTCCAATTCATTCTCTGAAATTGGGTCTTCTTCGTCCCCCATCATATCGTACCAGTCATAGCCTCGGAGAAGCTGGTCCTTACGATACCGGGCAGTATACTCAACAAAGTCATTCATTGAATGCATTCCGCCGAGATCCGTCCAGCCATGCTCTCCCCAAAAGACCAATGGGATGTTGTGCTGAACAGCTGTCTTCATAGGAATGGTCGCGATACCGGCATGATTTTGCCAGTTCATATCGCCCATCATACGGAAGGCCAATCGGTTCATTCTGATCAGAAGGTCAACTGAGGGAGATACCATAACATGATCCACATTGAAGACTTCCTTCATGCGCATCAGGTTTTCCCAACCCTGATCAAGATAGTTGTTCCCGTTGTAAGTAACCAGCAACGGGTTCAGTCCCAGCACTTCCTTGACGAAATGGACCTGAAAATAGCTGTCCTTACCCCCGGAAACGCCGATCACGCATTCATAACCTGAACTGCGACGATATGGTTCTATTTCTTCAAGTAACCATTCGACGCGTTCCGCCCAATTTATCTTTTTCTTTTGTGCATGAACCCGACACCCACTGCACACGCCGGTCTCATCGATCACCAATGTTACGGCCGAGACGTTTGGATAAACACATTTGGAACAATACTGCACTTTTGGAATGTTTGGGACACTCATGTTACCTTACCCCGTTTTCAGAACTCTTTTTTGCGTAGCAGACCGACTGCGGGTTACCCCTTCGCCTTACTCTTCCAGCAGGTCCCAAGTAATAACATCGTCTGCATCGATATCGGCTGCGGCCCGTTTTCCAATCACATTGGCGATATCTGCCGATTGAACACCAGTTCCGGGGCGTTTTACGCCCAGCATAGTCCTGGTAACGACCTCGCCCTTCTTAATTAGGCGCTCAGCAACCAGGCTGCGGCGGATCTGCATTACATGATCGGCACTTTCAACCGGTGCCTTCTTGTTTTTGCCAATCGACTCCCAGGCGACCATGACGTCCGCCACCAATCGTTTCATATCATCTGGATCCGCCGAAAGGGCGTGATCAGGTCCTTCCGCAGCGCGATCCAAGGTGAAATGCTTCTCAATGATATCTGCCCCCAAGGCGACAGCGGCCACTGCCGTTGCCGTGCCAAGCGTATGGTCGGAAAATCCGACAGGGCAATCAAAGGCGGCACGGATCGCAGCCATGCAGGCAAGGTTCGCTTCTTTCGGCTGTGTCGGATAATGCGACACACAATGTAGGACCGCCACGGGCAGCGCCGGTGAAACAGCACGCATTTCCCCCAGCCCCCGGGCAATTTCTATCATCGTGGCACCACCAGAGGATAAAATAACCGGGCGATCAAGCGCTGCGACATGACGCAACAATGGCAGATGTGTGATGTCCCCGGATGCTATTTTAAAAGCAGCCGCATTCAAATCATTCCACACATCAGCACTGGGCTCATCAAACACAGCGGAAAACAATGTCACCCCCAGCGTGGCCGCGTGTTCCGACAAAGCCTTTAAGTCCTTCGGGGATAATTCCGCAGCCGCCAGCACATCAAAATAGGCGCTCTTACGGCTCAGAAAACAGCCCGTCTTGAAGGTTTGCAGCTTAACCGCATCGACGCCCGTCGCAGCCGCCACAGATATCATTTCGCGGGCGACATCAGCGCTTCCGCCGTGATTAATGCCAATTTCCGCGATCACATAGGGCGGATTGCCAGGGCCGATCTGACGGCCAGCAATTTCTAGTCCCAACTGCGGCATGTCTTTTATTCTCCTGTGATGAAGGTGTAATCAGCGTTGAGACCGGCAATATCACTCATCCCAAAGGCAGGATTGCGATTGTAGAGTTTGTCAAATACGGGCGCCAAAAGCTGGTAGTCTTCTGGTGTATCGATGGTGAGCGAGGGGACGGCAAAAACAATATCCGAGACAATGGTGACCTGCGTATATGTATCTGGGGCCTGACGAATGTGCCAAGTGACATGTTCATGATCGTTAGGATCTGAACTTTCCAGACCCCTTTCAAGCGCATCCATACGAGCAACCTCTACATACAGCCCATAGGGATATCCTGACTGTTGTATATTGCTTGCATAGACACAATCGGGGCCCGCATCCAGCAATCCTTGGACGACGCGATCAATCAGGGAACCGTCAACAAAGGGATTATCCCCAGTCAATCGCACGACAATATCAGACTGCCCCGCCGCCCCGATCATACGCGCCAGAACATCATCCTCAGATCCGCGATAGCAGTTATATCCCCTTGCTAAACACATTTCCTGCACGGGATCGTCCTTAACCTCTGATGTCGTCGCGACAATAAGGGTATCAAGACAAGTTGCGCGACTGGCGCGCTCCACCAGCCGATGCAGCATGGGAGCCCCAGCCAGAGGCATCAGAATTTTCCCTGGTAGACGTCTTGACCCCATGCGCGCTTGTATAACAACGGCGACTTTGTCAGGCATTAATACCAACCAAGGGAGAGGGAGCGTCGTCTTGACACGGAAGCATTTATATAGCTACCGCACCGGAGGATCTTTAATCCTCTGGTGTTGCTGATCCTTTAGAACAGGCTTCTGGTCGTGTCAACAATGATGAAGCATTGCCCCAACGGTCGCTTGGAGTATCGTGATCGATACGAAGAAATGTACTTTCTGGATGCATATGCTGAATTCTGACCCGAATTTGTCCTTGATCACGCTTGGCACCGTCCAATTGGGGATGCCCTACGGGGTCGCCAATCTTCAGGGTCAACCAGATAAAGAGACAAGTTTTGCCGTCTTGGACGCAGCCTGCTCTTGCGGAATACGCGCCTTTGACACCGCGCGCGCATATGGCGAGTCAGAGTCGATTATTGGTGAGTGGTTAACGGAAAGGCCCCTTAAGGGAACCAACATTGCCCCGACTCTGATCTCAAAGATCCCAAAACTGCCCAAAGACTTTGGCAATGCCGCAGCCTGGGTGATTGAGAATGCCAATAAATCTCTACAGACATTGCAGGTGACTCACATCTGGTGCTTCATGCTGCACAATGCGGATGACATCGAAAATGCATCCGTCAGAAAGGGTCTCGAGTCACTTCTGGAATCAGGGAAATGTTCAGCAATTGGCGTTTCTGTGTATGAACCAGATCAGATCAAGAATGCATTGAAGCACTTTCCGATCACCGCGGTTCAAATGCCAGGGAACCTTCTGGATTCACGCTTCAAACAGGCGGGCGCTGTCGAATTATGCAACAACCATGGCGTTTCGGTTTTTTGCAGAAGTGTCTTCCTTCAAGGGGTGCTTGCAATGCCCCCGGAACGCCTGCCCCAACGTTTTATGGATCTGTCTCCCATTCTGGCCAAATTGAACCATATGGCGGGTTCGTTGAATATGTCAGTGCTCAGTTTGCTTATGAAAGCCGCGTTTGATGCGACAGGAGCAACCACACTTGTTTTGGGCGCAGAACGCCCGGAGCAGGTCATCGAATTTGCGCAAGCGGCAAAAACTGTGTCTCAATTGCCCGAAGAATATATTAAGTCACTGGATCCGTTTATCCGGCAATTGCCTGATTGCATTCGGGACCCCCGCCAATGGTGATCTGGTCGCAGCAAATTAAGCAAATGGGCGTCCCGATCCCACCATCTGCCACGATTGTATTATCGGGAAGATCATTTCCCTGGCGCAACCATATGAAAGATCAATAGTGATGGCGCGTAACAATACGGACCTGGTAAATGGCGCTGGACAGGGGCGCTGTGATACGTTAGTGAGCCTCTGTGTTTTGACATTATAAAAATGTGATTAGGGAATTTGTACACAAATGAATGATAGAATAACGCATCTTCGACGTCTGGAAGCAGAAAGTATCCATATTTTTCGCGAGGTTGCGGCCTCGTTTGAAAAGCCGGTGATGATGTATTCCATTGGCAAGGATTCGTCGGTGATGCTGCATCTGGCGATGAAGGCGTTCTATCCTTCCGTGCCCCCCTTTCCGATGTTGCACATTGATACGACCTGGAAATTTAAGGAAATGATCTCCTTCCGGGACCAGCGCGCTGCGGAATTGGGGATCGACCTGATAGTCCACACCAACCCGGATGGGCTGCGCGATGGCGTTGGGCCGTTTAGCCATGGGTCATCCGTCCATACCGATGTGATGAAGACACAGGCCCTGAAACAGGCGCTGGATCACTATAAGTTTGATTGTGCCATTGGCGGGGCCCGCCGGGATGAGGAAAAATCCCGCGCAAAAGAACGGGTCATGTCTTTCCGCAGCAAGGGTCATGTCTGGGACCCGAAAAACCAGCGCCCGGAATTGTGGTCGCTGTACAATACCCGCATTGCCCAGGGGGAAAGCGTGCGCGCCTTCCCCATTTCCAACTGGACAGAATTGGACATCTGGCAATATATCCATGCGGAAAGCATCCCGATCCCACCGCTTTATTTTGCAAAGGAACGCCCGGTCGTCCTGCGCGATGGGCAATGGATCATGGTGGATGACGAGCGCCTGCCCCTGCGGGAGGGAGAGACCCCACAGCAAAAAATGGTCCGCTTCCGCACCCTGGGCTGCTATCCCCTGACCGCCGCGGTGGAGAGTCCCGCGGACACGCTGCAGGCCATTATCTCCGAAACCCTGATTTCCCGGACGTCTGAACGACAGGGCCGCATGATTGACCATGATCAGGCCGGATCGATGGAGAAGAAAAAGCGGGAGGGCTATTTCTGATGAGCGCTGACACCCCCGCGACCCTGACACCCGAAGACATTGATGCCTATCTGGCTGCACAGGAACAAAAAGACCTGTTGCGCTTCATTACCTGTGGATCCGTCGATGATGGGAAATCCACCCTGATCGGGCGTCTGCTGTATGATTCCAAATTGATATTCGAAGATCAATTGACCGCCCTAGAGGCAGACAGCAAACGCGACGGCACCGTCAAGGACGGTCTGGATTTCGCCCTTCTGGTCGATGGGTTACAGGCCGAACGGGAACAGGGCATCACCATTGACGTCGCCTATCGTTTCTTTGCCACCGACAAGCGCAAATTCATCGTCGCGGATACGCCAGGTCATGAGCAATATACCCGCAATATGGCGACGGGCGCATCCACCGCTTCGGCTGCCGTTATCCTGATCGATGCCAGGCGCGGGGTTCTGACCCAGACACGGCGCCATTCCTTCATCGTTTCCCTGTTGGGAATCAAAACAATCCTTCTGGCGGTCAACAAAATGGACCTGGTCAATTATGATCAGGATGTCTTTGACCGTATCGTTGCCGAATATCGGAGCTTCGCGGCCCAGCTGTCGGGGAACCAGACCATATCCGCCATCCCGCTATCCGCCCTGAAGGGCGATAATTTGATGACCCCCAGCACATCCATGCCCTGGTATGATGGTCCAACTCTACTGAACTGCCTGGAAAGTGCGCCGCTTCCGGAAGACCAGCCCGGCGGTTCCTTCCGGATGCCTGTACAATGGGTCAATCGGCCGAGTCTGGATTTCCGTGGGTTCAGTGGCACTGTTTCCGGTGGACCGGTGCACCAGGGTCAACATGTCATCGCCCTGCCCTCTGGCAAGCCAAGCACCATAGCACGGATTGTCACATTGGATGGGGATCTGGATCGCGCCCAACCGGGTCAGGCGATCACCCTGACCTTGGCGGACGAGATTGATGTCAGCCGCGGTGACATCCTGTGCGATGCCGAACAGCCAGCCAGCGTTACGGATCAATTCGCCGCCCATGTCATTTGGATGGCCGATGCGCCCATGATCCCGGAGAGACAGTATATCCTGAAGCTGGGGACCCAAACTGTCGGAGCCGCGATTACCGAGCTAAAGCACAAGATCAATGTGAACACGCTGGAACACAATGCCGCCAAGACATTGGACCTGAATGAAGTTGCCCTGTGCAATCTGGCACTGGATCAGGCGATCACCTATGATCCCTATACCGATAATCCGCAGACCGGTGCTTTCATCCTGATCGACCGCTATACCAATGCGACCGTTGGGGCGGGCATGATCAGTTTTGGTCTGCGCCGGGCAACCAATCTGGTCTGGCAGGAATTGGATGTCACAAAACAGGTGCGCGCAGAACTAAAGCGCCAGAAGCCTGCAATCCTGTGGTTCACAGGCCTGTCAGGCGCCGGGAAATCGACTGTCGCAAATCTGGTGGAAAAGCATCTGCTCGCGATTGGACGACACACCTATATTCTGGATGGGGACAATGTACGGCACGGCCTGAACAAGGATCTGGGCTTCACCGAAACCGACCGGGTGGAAAACATCCGCCGCGTTGCAGAAACGGCGAAACTGTTCGTGGATGCCGGCCTGATCACGCTTGTATCCTTCATCTCCCCCTTCCGCAGCGAACGGGATTTGGCCCGGGATCTGGTCGAGGAAGATGAGTTCCTGGAAATTTTCGTCGACACCCCCCTGGCGGTCTGTGAAACCCGGGACCCGAAAGGCCTATATGCCAAGGCGCGAGCCGGTCAGATCAAGAATTTCACCGGGATCGATTCACCCTATGAAGCCCCTGTTAATCCAGAGCTTCGGCTGGACACAACCACCGGAACCCCTGCAGAACTGGCAGAACAGGTAATCGGCTTCCTGAAACAGAAGGGCTTTATCTAAAAGCATCTTGCGGAGAGGTAAAAATGGGAAGCACGATCACGCTTAGCGCCATTGATGGGTTCACACTTAAAGCATACCGGGCGGATCCTGAAGGGGATGCTCGGGGCGGCATTGTGGTTATTCAAGAGATCTTTGGCGTGAACGATCATATTCGATCCGTTGCCGATGGCTATGCGGCACAAGGCTATAGCGTTATAGCCCCTCAACTCTATGACCGATCCGCCCCCGATATAGAATTGGGTTACACTCAGGGGGATGTCCAAAAGGGCCGCGACATTCGGGTTGAGATCGGGTTCGATAAACCGCTGTTGGATTTACAGGCTGCTGTTTCCTTGTTGAAATCAGAAGGGCTGGCTGTCGGTACCGTAGGATATTGTTATGGCGGTGCCCTGGCCTGGCGCAGTGCGGCCAAGCTGGATGGCCTGTCTGCGGCCATTGGATACTATGGCGGCGCCGCCACGTTTAAAGATGAAGCCCCTGAATGCCCTGTCCTTCTGCATTATGGCGAGAAGGACGCCATGATCCCCAGCACCGACGGCGCGATGCTGGCGGACCTGTATCCCAAGATGGTGGAGGCCTTTGTTTATCCAGCAGATCATGGGTTCAATTGCGACCAACGGGCCAGCTATGACGGGCCCAGCGCGGCCCTGGCCCTGGAACGCAGCCTATCCTTTTTTCAGGATTACATCGGTTAGGGTAATTTCAACTGAACTGAAGGTGTCCAAATCCTCTCTTCCCTTTAAGGTTAAACATGCGCATTGACATATAGCTATTTAACTATTTAATAATAGCGTATGATAGATCGACTGGAACAAACAAAAGCACTGGCAAGCGATACGCGGTTGTCCATTCTTGAATGGCTGGCTAGCCCGGATCGATATTTTTCGCATCAAGAGACAGGCAGGCCGTCTGAAATCGGGGTCTGTGTCACACTGCTGACCGAACGATTGGAGATGGCTCAGCCCACAGTCAGCCGACATCTGGAGTTACTGCGCCGCGCGCGCTTCCTGACCGTTAACAGAATTGGCCGATGGTCATTCTTTCAACGGGATGAAGCCGCAATAAACGATTATAAGGACTGGCTGAATGAGCATCTTTGAGGAGGCTGACGCAGCATTATTACCTGGTTTTCAGCGTCAATTCGTTGATATTGACGGGGCGCAGGTCCTCGCGCTAACAGGCGGCACTGGACCGGCTCTACTGATGTTGCATGGGGATCCACAGACCCATTTGTGCTGGCATCACATCGCGCCGCGCCTGGCTGAACGATTCAGTGTCGTTCTGACCGATCTGCGGGGGCGGGGCGAAACCCATAAGCCCGGTCACGCAGAAGGGCATGACGCCTACACAAAGCGTCAAATGGCCCGTGAACAGATCGCGGTAATGCGGGCATTGGGGCATGGTACCTTCGCGCTTGTCGGACATGACAGGGGCGCACGCGTCGCCCGGCGATTGGCCCTGGACCATCCGCAGACTGTCACGCACCTTGCCATCATGGACATCATCCCGGCCTTGGATTTCTATGAGGGTCTTAATGCCCAAATTGCGCAGGATTATTTCTACTTTTCTTTCCTGACTCAGGATTACCCGATTCCAGACACGCTGATTGGCAAGAATGCTGAGGCATTCATACGCCTGATTCTGTTCGGGTTGGTTGAGGAGGCCGATTGCTATGATCCGCTGGCGTTAAAAGCCTATCTGACGGCGCATATACAGTCAGCCTCCGTCACCGCAATGTGTGAGTGTTTCAGGGCTGGCTATCATATCGATCAGAAGCACGACGCCGCAGACCGTACATCGGGGAAAAAAATACAGTGCCCTACCCTCGTCCTCTGGGGGCAACATGGGGTTGTTGGGCGGCATTTTGACGTTAAAAGTATTTGGCGAGGCTGGTGCGAACACCCCCAATTCACCCCGATGCCAAGCGGGCACTTCATCCCGGAAGAAGCGCCCGAAGTGGCCTTCAACGCCCTAAATAACTTTTTAAGGACACGCGACCTAGATCAAAAGAACCAGAGTCAGCGTTAAAATCATACCTGATGTTAAAGATAGGACCCAATCATGACCCGCGAAACAATCTACCTTCCCGACCGGGGCTTGGACCACCTTGTCCTGGCTGTGGCTGCCCTGGAAAGAGCGCAGGAAACCTATGCTCAATTGGGCTTCACCCTGACGCCCCGAGCGGAACATAGCTGGGGCACGGCCAATCAGTTGGTTCAGTTGCAAGGCAGCTTTCTGGAAGTTCTGGAAGTCGCCGCACCGGAAAAGCTGTTTCCCCATGGGGGTCGAACTTTCAGTTTCGGTGCGTTCCTGAATGACTATTCCAAACATCGGGAAGGCTGTGCGATGGTCGTGTTTGAAAGCCACGACGCCCGCGCGGACCGGGATCAGTTTGCACAGCGGGGCCTGCCCGATCTGGACCCCTTTGATTTTGAGCGCCAGGCAAAGCTGCCGGACGGTAGCTCGGTGCGGGTCGCCTTTTCGCTGGCCTTCGCGCCACCACCCGAAATGCCGGACGCCGCCTTCTTCACCTGCCAGCAACACGCGCCGGAATATTTCTGGAAGCCGGATTATCAGAAACATCCCAACGGCGCGAAAACCCTGGAAGAAGTTGCCATCATCGCCAAGGATCCAGACTCCCTGCGACCCATCCTGGAAAAACTGCAGGCACCAGAAGCCGTTCATTCAGACCCGGATGGCCTGACCTGTGAGACCATGCGGGGCCGCATTCGTGTCATGACCCTGGACAACTATCAATTATGGTATGGGGAAGGGGCGGCCAGTTCAGCCCCGGCTACCCCGCATTTTGCAGCCATGCGCATTGGTGTTGCCGATATTCAGGCAACACAGGCTTTGTTAGATCAACAGAATGTGCACTATCATTGGGCCAGGGCGGGCTTGATCGTACCCTCCCTTTCAGTGCACGGTTGCTGTCTGGCCTTTGCCCAGATTTAGATCGGACCCAAATGACGGCCTTAGGCTCTATGCTCACTACCCGCTCGATACGCCCAGGCTGGTTTGGCGTTGTTGTGCTGTGCCTGATCGCAGCGACCACCAGCGGCTGTCAGACGACGGGGACTGTACCGCCCAGCCCGGCCCCTGCGACCGTCTATAGCGGTTATTTCATTTGGGATTCTGAGCGTCCCCATGGCGATGCGGCTTTGCAATGCATTCAACTGGTCTTCACAGACAGGGAGACATTACAGGATGGCCGCCTGCGCTTGACTGGCGTATCGCGCTATATCACCGGGCCGGATAATGAGATCAATTTCGTCGACACGGAATTAATCTATGACCCCTTAAAACACAGTTTCGAGCTGTGGGAGCGCAATGCCACCAGCGATAATTTTGTCGCGGACGGTCGCTTCAAGGGTCAGTTTAAGCCTGATGCCCTGTTTTTGAATGGTGTATGGGCAAGTGACTCTGGCGGAGAATCCGGCAGGCTTACTCTGCGCAAAGGGGCGGATGCCCCCTGCACCATGGCCGCAGATGTTTGATTAAATCCTGGCTTCGGGTTATTGGCCGAACTGAGAAACCTGCGTTATGACAACGCTCGACACTATATCCGCCCCGAAGGCTTCTCTGATTTCCGTATCCAGCAAGGCCCGAACCGATTCAAATGTATAGGAGTCATGGGTTGCGAAGTAATCTGACAAAGCCCCAAAAACGATGGATTGAACCTTGGGCTTATTCGCGGTCAGATAGGCAGCATTGCTGGGATTGCTGTATTCCAGCTGATAGGAAACAGCCAGGTTTCTAATGCCACACTCGGTACCAGACATCTGAACCACAGCCTGCCCCATATCCAGATAACTGCCTCCTGCGGGTGCTTCACTGGCCTGAACAGAAGTTTTCACCGCCAAAAAACACAGCATTAGAATGGCTGTTATGCATGTCCAAACTTGATCATTCAGTCTCATTTCTAACCCCAATCGCCCAAGTCCCAAATCAACACCGATCTCGATGCGTGCATCACAATGACCACATTGATTCATATGGCATATTCAGTCATATCGATAAACGACGACTATTTGAATGTTTTGTGCATGGCGGCAGACAATTCGATTTCCCCCTGATCTCGCAGTCGGTCTGCGACACTTTGCGCAACGTCCTGTGGTTTGTTCTGCGACAGCTTGGCCTTACCGTCGATCTGGTCAACGGTCATGTGAAAGGCAACAATGCCCCGGCGCATACCGGCCATGAAGGCAGGATCGGTGAGATCAGGCGCCCATCCCCCATCCCCTTCGTATTTGTGGGACAGCGTATTCATCAACCACGTTATTTTTGCGTCATCATCCAACACTTTTGGGCGCCCAATGACACGGGCCAGCGTATAGTTCCAGGTTGGAACGGACTTTGACGGATCCGGGTACCAGGTTGGCGAAATATAAGCATGCGGCCCCATAAAAACCGCCTGGGCCACACGCTCCCCGTCAAACAGCCGCCAATGTGGGTTCGCCCGTGCCATATGGCCGTACAAAACCGCACCGTCGATTATCATTGGTAAAGGCGTCGTAAAGGGAATGTGTTCGGCGGAATCTCCGGCGCTGATCAAGAGCCCAAAACTATTTTTCGCAATATCCGATAATATCCTTTCAGACTCTGTTAAATTAAATACTTCCGGTAGAAACATCTTATCCTCCAGCGGGTGTAATTGGACCAGAATATGATCTTATTTTCCATCGCAGCACAGGGTCATTTTCCTTAATTTTCTGGGGCCAATAGCTGGGTTGGGCGGCAAGATTCACGGTTCCGTCACACATCTATCTGTGGTATAAGGCGGCTGCCTTTTTGGGGTCGGCATATGACAAACTATAATCGCGCGCTTTAAGGATCATATCCAGCATGACGAGTCCCTATCTGGAAAGGCCAAGGAGGGAGCTTGGCCAGGCATTAAAGGACTGTGGCATAAACCGCAGTGACTTCGGATTCCATCCGCAACATGCCAAATCTCACTCCCATCCGACGACCAGCCCTTGGACCCGAACAGGTATTACCGAAAAAACATGTTTACGATCCAGCAAATGGATCATTGCCGCTTTTGCCATCCTGATTGCATCTGCCGCCGTGCTGGTTGCGACCACAACACCAGGCCAACAGGTTGCGCAGGAACCAAACGCTGACGACGTCATCAATATTGCGCCAGCGGCAGGTGGGCCTCAGTAAGAATTCAACAGCGGCAGGCTTTTCTATGCATTGCCTTTTAAAGTCACAAAAAACGGAGCCTGAAGGCTCCGTTTCTTATTATACAAACCTGTTCGTCTACCCCATCACCCTTGCCGCGCGATCATCATCTTCTTGATTTCCGCAATTGCCTTGGCCGGGTTCAGACCTTTCGGGCAGGTCTTGGAACAATTCATAATGGTGTGACAGCGATACAGCCGGAAGGGATCTTCCAGATTATCCAGTCTTTCACCAGTCGCCTCATCCCGACTATCGACAAGCCAACGATAGGCCTGCAACAGAACAGCGGGGCCCAGATAACGCTCGCTGTTCCACCAATAGCTTGGGCAGGACGTGGCGCAGGAAAAGCACAGAATGCATTCGTACAGCCCGTCCAGCTTGCGCCGGTCTTCGGGTGTCTGCAGCCGCTCCTTGTCAGGCGGGGGCGGTGTTTTGGATTTCAGCCATGGCTCAACAGAAGCCAACTGGGCATAAGCATTATTCAGGTCTGGCACCAGATCCTTGACCACCTTCATATGGGGCAGTGGATAGATGTTCACCTCGTCCTTCACATCATCGATGAACTTGGTACAGGCCAGCGTGTTGGTGCCGTCAATATTCATCGCACAGGACCCGCAAATTCCCTCACGACAGGAGCGACGGAAAGTCAGGGTCTGGTCCACCTCATTCTTAATCTTGATCAGCGCATCCAGAACCATTGGGCCACATTCATCCAGATCCACCTCATAGGTGTCGACCTGGGGCGTCTTCCCATCATCCGGGTTCCAGCGATAGATATTGAACTTCCGGACATTCTTCCCACCGGATTTAACCGGCCAGGATGTTCCTTTGCCAATCTTTGAATTAGCAGGCAGTGCGAATTCAGCCATAACCTATAATCCTCGTTTCACGAATGCTCTTAATAGACGCGGGCCTTGGGCGGGATGGCCTGAACATCATTGGTCATCGGGCTCATTGTAACGGGGCGATAATCCAGTTTCACCGTTCCGTCCTCATTCAGCCAGGCCAGAGTGTGTTTCATCCATTCCTTGTCGTTCCGCTCGGAATAATCCTCCCGAGCTTGTGCGCCGCGGCTTTCCTTGCGGTTCTCAGCGCCGACAATCGTGACCATCGCCTGGCCGATCAGGTTTTCAAATTCCAGTGTTTCCACCAGATCCGAATTCCAGACCATGCCGCGATCAGAAACAGAGATATCGTCCTTATCGGCCCAAATCTTCTTCAATTCATCAATGCCTTCCTGCAGGACTTCGCCGGTGCGGAACACAGCACAGTTATTCTGCATAACATGCTGCATACGCCCGCGAAGTGCCGCAGTCGTGGTCGATCCTTTGGCATGACGCAGCCGATCAAAACGATCAATTGCCGCATCAGTCGCATCCTTAGTCAAAGGCCGCGTCTTTTCCGTCGGATCCACGGTTTCTGCGCATCGATTGGCGACAGAACGCCCAAACACGACCAGGTCCAGCAAGGAATTGGATCCCAAGCGGTTTGCCCCATGAACGGATACGCATGCCGCTTCCCCCGCCGCCATCAGACCCGGAACGGGAGAATTCGGATCCCCGTCCTTCAGAGTGACAACCTCACCATGATAATTGGTCTGAATGCCGCCCATATTATAATGGCAGGTCGGGATAACCGGAATCGGCTCCTTGGTCACATCGACACCGGCAAAAATTTTCGCGGTTTCTTCAATGCCAGGCAGGCGCTCATGGATGACCGCCGGGGACAGATGTTCCAGATGCAGGTGGATATGATCCTTTTTCGCACCAACGCCCCGGCCTTCCCGGATTTCCATGGTCATAGAGCGGGAGACAACATCCCGGCTGGCCAGATCCTTAGCAGACGGCGCATAGCGTTCCATAAAGCGCTCGCCCTCTGAATTGGTCAGATAGCCGCCTTCCCCGCGCACGCCTTCAGTGATTAGACACCCCGCCCCGTAAATGCCCGTCGGGTGGAACTGAACGAATTCGCAATCCTGCAGCGGCAGACCGGCGCGCAGCACCATGCCACCGCCATCGCCTGTGCAGGTATGGGCAGACGTCGCTGAGAAGAAGACGCGGCCGTAACCGCCGGTCGCCAGCACTGTCTGTTTTGCGTTAAAGCGATGCAGCGTCCCGTCATCCAGGTTCCAGGCGAGGACGCCCCGGCAAGAGCCATCGTCATCCATGATCAGGTCGATGGCGAAATATTCGATAAAGAATTCCGCGTCATGCTTCAGCGATTGTTGATACAGCGTATGCAACATCGCGTGTCCGGTCCGGTCGGCGGCGGCACAAGTGCGCTGTGCCGCCGGACCTTCTCCGAATTTCGTTGTCATGCCGCCAAAGGGTCGCTGATAGATCTTGCCGTCTTCGGTGCGGCTGAAAGGCACGCCATAATGTTCCAGTTCGACAATCGCGGGCGCGGCTTCGCGCACCATATATTCGATCGCGTCCTGGTCGCCTAACCAGTCAGACCCTTTGACAGTGTCATACATGTGCCAACGCCAGTCATCCGGGCCCATATTGCCCAGAGCTGCCGAAATCCCTCCCTGCGCTGCAACGGTATGAGAGCGGGTCGGGAACACCTTGGTGACACAGGCTGTCTTCAGACCTTTTTCTGCCAGTCCAAACGTGGCACGCAACCCGGCGCCGCCAGCCCCCACGACGACGACGTCATAGGAATGATCAATCACGGTATAGGCTTCAGTCATTCTCGGATCCCTCTTTCGGGTTAGTCCGTGTTTTCAACAAGCAGCGTTTTCCGCGCATCAGGCGGTAAAGGCCACCTTCAGCACCGCAAACACCGCAGCAACCGCCAGCGCGACAGAGGCCAGCTTGACCACCAGCATGACACCAACTTTTGCGGCTTCGCCATGGATGTAGTCCTCTACGACGACTTGCAAACCCAATTGCAGGTGATGGAATGTCGCACCGATCAGCAACACCATCATAATGGCGTTGAAGGGAGAGGCGAGCCAGTTAGCCATTTCGCCATGCTCTGCCCCGGCATGCCCCACCATTGAAAGGATAAACCACAGCGTCAGCGGCACCAGCGCCACCGCTGTCACACGCTGCATCCACCAATGATGCGTTCCACTGCGGGCCGATCCCAGTCCGCGCACCTGGCCAAGTGGTGTCTTCAAACTCATCTGTATATCCCCTGTTGTCTCTTACGCCACCAGCGTCAAATGGCGAAATACCCAATGATCCATGTTACCAATGTCAGGCACGCCGCCACGATGGGCACCGCATGTCCTGTCCTTTGGGCCACATCCAGATCAAATCCATGGCCTGTATCCCAGACCAGATGTCGAACACCATTTGCAAGATGATAAAACAAGGCAAAGGTCCAGCCGAACAAGAACAGTCGACCAAAGAAGCTGCCCATAACGGCTTGCGCACTCCCGAAGGCTTCAGGCCCTGTCGCCAGCGCCACCAGCCACCAGACCAAAAGCAACGTCCCAACCCCCAGCGCAATACCCGTCGCGCGATGAAGGATGGAATAGGCCATGGTCCACTGCCAACGATAAATCTGCAAATGCGGAGATAGCGGTCGATTTTCCGTCGTCATGCTTTGATACCTTTTTTGACTACTCGCCTCAGCGGCTGCGCACACAGTAAGGTCTCAGCCCGAACTGTCAAAATGTTTTGCATTGCAGCAGGATTACGGCACTTCAAATAGACCCGGCGCCATACAGAAAATCCAAACAAAACAGGCGGTTAAAAAACCGCATTAAACAATTGTGGATAAGTCTGTGAGTAAATTGTTATTAAATTGTTATTAAGTATAAATACACTCAACAACTTTTTTTACATTGTTATTACTTTTTTGTAGACTTCGTTGTAATGCGAACGCAAGATTTTATCAACGCGGTTGTTGTGACTTCAGTCTTTAATTTTTGTTCTTGTTACTGAACTTCTGGTTCAGTGAGAGCATAGATAAAGAGATGGAGGGGTGGCTCAAGGCCCTTTGGGATTTTGACCACAACAACGCCAGACGGTTCGAAACATCATTCTCGCGGATGGCGTTTCATGAAGGGCCGAATGGGGTGACTGTCGGCTGGACGGGCTTGCGATGTTTTGGGCAACCGGGACATTCTTGCATCCGGAAAGATCGGTGGTCTCTGTGACAGATACCCGCGCGGGCGACGCATCTCCCCCTTGGGAAACGCGACCGGCGTGGCGGCGAGTAGAATGACCCGAAGACCAGGTGCTTTGCCAGGGTGACCAGGACATCGGATCGGACCAAAAGCCGCACTGGATCGTCATTGATGTTCACGACACTGCGCTGACGCGTGGGAGGCCTCGCTCTCCGGAGGCTCCGTGAAGCCGCTACGGCTTTGGCTGTGGCAGCATCGTCACCGGGACGACGCCAGACGTCCTGACTGTCGATTCGGAGCCTCGCGCGCGTCCTTCAAGCCGCCGCATTCAGGTGAAAACCTCACCAGGATCGGCTAATCGAGGGTGAGACACACCACCCGGTGTGCTTCCCTCGACCAAGGGGCTTGAGAACAAATCGGGCGTTCGATCCACAGGGTCGAACGCCCGTTTTCTGTTCGCCGGATTCGCTGCTAACGATATTGTGAACACCAAATAATTGCGGCTTTCACAGTAGTTGTTATCGTTAACGAAGTTGATTAAAGTCTCTGTTCAAAAACATTACAAATGCGCGGTTTTTGCGCAAAAAACTGTGGGGGGTTTATGCCAGTCTGGCGCTTTAGCAGTATCATCGGCATTCTTTTTGCCCTTTCATTTGGTACTCAAGCTTCGGCCAACACACTGGAAACAGTTCAAGACAGGGGTCTGTTGCGCTGTGGCGTCGTCAACAGTGGGGTTGGGCTTTCAGAGATCGACCTGCAAGGGCACTGGCAAGGATTTTTCCCGGATTTCTGTCGATTCATGGCAGCTGCTATTCTGGGGAATGCCGATGCTGTCGAATATATTGAGGTTAACTACGTAACGCGGTTCGAGGCCCTTAATGCGGATGCGTTCGATGTCCTTATGGCCAATACGACCTGGACCGCCGGACGGGATATCGACCTGAAACTGGCCTTCACACATCCCCTGTTTTATGACGGCCAGGGCTTTCTTGCTCATCGATCCGTCGGCTTAGACTCTGTTGCGGATCTTATTGGCGATAAAACCTATTCCGTCTGTGTCAGCGATGGAACGACCACCATTGAAAATCTGCGTGATCTAGTTGCCACGAACAATTTGAACCTGAAAATCATCACATTCCAGTCCGTCGAAGGTGTTTATGACGCTTTTTTTGCACGGGTATGCGATCTGATGACACAAGACAGGGTGGCGCTGGTGTCACAGCGCTTGAACCGGGCTGCTGATCCCTCCAGTTTTGTCCTTTTCCATGACATCATTTCTAAAGAACCTCTGGGACCCGCCGTTCGGGAAAATGATCCACAATGGTATGACATCGTGCAATGGACGATTTATGCCACCATGATGGCGGAAGAAAATGGCATCACGCAGCAAAACGTCGATACTTTTCTGAATTCCGCGGAACCGGAAATTCAGCGCCTTCTGGGTGTTGTGCCTGATATCGGCGACTCACTGGGTCTGCCCCGGGATTGGGCCTATCAGGGATTGAAACAGGTTGGCTCTTACAGCGAGATTTATGATCGCACATTAGGCAAAAACTCTTCCATGGGGCTTGAAAGAGGTTTAAATGCCCTTTGGTCAGATGGTGGTCTTTTATACACGCCACCACTGCGCTAAAGTTGGACAAATTGGCTCCATACTGCGCATTATTGTACTTTGGCGCAGGGAACAAAGAAAGAGATTGAATGCTGTGCGGGGGGGCGTTGACACGCGGGGAACGCGCGAATTTGTTCAATGCTCAGTTTTCTGTGAACCCTTTACTGTTTTCTGACTTCCCTATTTCAATGGAAATGTATTCCAGCCTTCGCGCTTGTTTTGAAAGCCGATAGAAATGCGGTGGTCCCTGATTTCAGTTCGCCTGGTCATCGCCATATCCCTTTTTGGATTGGTGACATGCGGGGCTTTGCTGACGGCAGTGCTCAGTTTTGATGACATGCGGCGCGGCTATGACCACATCGCAACGACAACCGTCCCGGAACTGATTGCAGCGTCCCGTATTGGCCAGACAGCGCAGGCCATCGCATCCACGGCACCCGCGCTCAGTTCCGTTGAAACCCATCTGCGCAAAGAGGCGGTAAATCATCGCATCACCGACCAGATCAAACTTCTGGACGCCTATTTGAACGATTTACAGAATCTGGTTGGGGTATCAGAAACGGCCGCCAAGTTGATTGATCGTATCCGACAAAGCCGTGATGCGCTGGTGCAAAACCTGGAAACACTGGATAAAACAGTCAGTGAACGCATAACGGTTGAAGGCAGATTGATCGAAACCTATGCCACCGCGCGGTCCATCATGGACCGCCTGCAAGAGGCGCAGGATGACGCGATCTTAGCGATGGGTTCAATTGATCTGCATGCTGAATTGCCCGGGAACGGTACATTGCACCAGAAATGGTACCGACCAATGGAAGCAGCACTGATCAATGTCCTGGCCGTTCGCACCTTTGATTCTGATGTCCTTGTGGAACAGGCAAACGACAGGGCCGCCGGTTTTCTGGCAACCGCCCAAAACGCATCGGTGGTATTCGAACCTTATCTGACAAAGGATATGATTGAGAGACTGCGGGGCTTAGAAGGCGAGGCACGGTGGCTGATTGAAGGGGATAGGGGGATCTTTGGTCTGGTCCGCAAACGGCTGGAATTGTTAACCAATCTCAAAGGATTGCTGAATTCAAACATATTCCTTGCCAACCGGTTTGTCGGTTCTGTTGCAGACCTGACCTTAGTGTTGCGTGAAGATACGCTTAAAAGCTCTCTGGCATTCAAGGAAATCGCTTATTCAAAATGGCTGATTTTACTTGGCGTGATGGGGGGAAGCATTGCGGCTGTCCTTATCCTGTCGCTCTATGTGCGCAAACGTATTGTGCGGCGCCTGAACGCACTGCGAGATTCTCTGATCGCCCGGGTCAGCGGACAATCCGTGCCAATCCCTGTGGATGGTCAGGATGAAATCGCTGATATTGGACAGGCCGCCGCTTACTTCGCCGAAGCGGTCGCAGAGCGAGAGCAAAGCCTGTATCGATCAAAGGAAGAAGCAGAGCACCTCGCCCGGGAAGCGGAGGCCGCCAATCGCGCAAAATCCGTATTTCTGGCAAATATGAGCCACGAATTGCGCACCCCCCTGAATGCCATCATCGGGTTTTCAGAACTGATTGGCAGCGGCCAGATTAAACAGAACCGCAATCAGGAATATGCAATGGATATCAATGACAGCGGTCGCCACCTGCTGGAACTGATCAATCAATTGCTGGACTATTCCAAAATCGAAGCAGGCGAACGTGATCTAGCCATGCGGGCGATCAATGCGTCAGAAGAACTGACATCGCTGGAAAAACTGATTCACCAACCCTTGGAGCGCCGGAATCTGACAATTGCCAATATGCTGGATCCAGACCTGATGGTTTGGGCTGATCGCACTGCCTTCAGGCAGGTCCTGCTGAATCTATTGACCAATTCCTGTAAATTCGCCTACGAACATTCCACAATCACCGTTAGCGCCACCACGGAAAATGGCATGGTCGCCATTGAAATTGCTGATCGTGGAATTGGCATTGGTGAAACCCACCTAGCCAGGGTCATGCAACCTTTTCATCAAGAGACGGAAACCTATATTCGCCCGTCGGGCGGCACAGGTCTGGGTCTGGCAATCGTCGAATCTCTGGTTCAGATGCATGGTGGCGTCGTGACGTTGACCAGCGAGAAAGGGATTGGCACATCGGTTACGGTACAGTTCCAATTGGCGCAAACCGATATACCACCAGCCTAAAGCATCATGTGCTCGCAAACGCTCACACATAATGCTCTAACCATTTGTGTTTTCAGCAAATACGTCGTCGCACACAGATCCGTTCGCGCAGGTTTTTCTCTAACCAACTCTACCCATCTCCGCGCGGATTGCACACCACAGACCCACCAGGATTGGAACGCCGCCCAAAAGGGTCATTGCCGGGATTGCTTCGTTAAAATAGACCAATCCCAGAAAGCCGCCGATGATCGGCTCCCCCAACAGGCAAATCGCTACAAAAATGGGGGAAACCCGACCCAGGGAATGATTGTACGATGTGTGACCGATCACCTGGCTGACAAGGCCTAATGCCAAAATCGCCAACCATGCCTGTTGCCCCAGACCGGACACCGAAACGCCCATAACCAGGCCTGCGATGATCAGCGTGACAGCGGCACTGCCATAACACAGCGTCACGTACTGACTGGTTTCCAGATACTGACGGACATGTTTTCCAATCATCAGATAGCCCGCCATGGCCATGCCCCCCAGCGTGGCAAGGCACAGACCGACAGGATCCCCTTGTGGATTTCTAAGCCCGTCCCACCCGATCAGGGTCAATCCTACAAGGCATAACAGAATCCCGATCAGCACCCCGTTTGGCGGTCGCCCGCGACCAAGTGCTGTTTCAGCCACGACCACCCAAATCGGTGACAGGCTGACCAACAAAGCGCTTTCAGCAATAGTCAGGCGTTGGACAGATTCAATCCAGCTTGCGAAATGCACGGCCAGAAACAGGCCGGACACTAAAGAAAAACCGATCAACACCAAGCCTGATGGCCGCACGGCACGGACCGATCCACGCATTCCATACAAGGCAAAGGGCAGAAAAACCAATGTCGCAATTCCAACCCGCGCCGCGGCAATCAGCAAGGCCGGCGCATCCCCCGCCAATCGCACAAAGATAACACCGTGACTGACTGCCGCCAGTCCGATCAGCGCAACCAGCACCATCATGCCACGATGGGGCTGAAGCATCGGGCTGTTAACCGGGCCTGTCATTTGTCAGGGTCAACGTGTCGGGCGGGGAATATCTTCCGCATAATCATAGAAACCCCGCCCGGTTTTGACACCCAACCAGCCCGCCTCGACATATTTGACCAACAGGGGACAGGGGCGGTACTTCGCATCCGCCAGATCCGCATGCAACACGGACAGGATCGCAAAACACGTATCCAATCCGATGAAATCAGCAAGCTCCAATGGCCCAAGGGGATGGCGCGTCCCCAGCTTCATGGCGGTATCAATGGCGGTTACACTGCCTACCCCCTCATACAGCGTGTAAATCGCCTCATTGATCATCGGCAGTAAAATACGGTTGACGATAAAGCCTGGAAAATCCTCTGATACGGCAACAGTTTTGCCCAAGGCCTCTGCATAGGATTTAAACTTTTCAAAAGTTTCATCTTTTGTCGCCAGTCCCCGCACCAGTTCCACCAGCGGCACTGATGGAACTGGATTCATGAAATGACAGCCGCAGAAGCGATCCGGGCGGTCCGTAATTGCCGCCAACCGCGTGATGGAAATCGAAGACGTATTGGTCGCCAGATAGGCCTGATCACTCATTGCCGCCGTCGCGGATTTCAGGATATCGCGTTTGACCTCTTCATTCTCTGTGGCGGATTCAATCACCATTTCGCAATCAGACAGCATCCCATAGTCTGTGCCAGTCTGAATAAGCGCAAGGGCCGGGGCGATTTCCGCCGCATCAATCAGGCCACGCCGTGCCTGTTTGTCCATGGACTCCTTGATTTTCTCCAGTGCGATGGACAATGCATCCTGTGAAATGTCCAATAAGCGCACTTTTGCACCGGCTAAGGCAGAGACATGGGCGATCCCATGACCCATCTGACCTGCACCGATGACGCCGATGGTCTTAAACATCGCCGTCTCCTTTCCCGCATGGCTGGCCGCCCCTCGTTTCGGGGGCGGTCCTTATGTTGCAGTGCAACTTTGAGCCGGACAGCTGCATTATGCAAGTGTCATAGTGTAAACAACCGTCCCCATTGCGCCAATTGATCCTGAATACCGGCAAGCCTCAGGCTGTGCCAGGCAAGAACTTGATTGGATGATAGGACGGGTTTGCCCAATTCCGCTTCCAGCGACGCAATAGCATCGGCCAATCGAACGCTGGTGCAGGAGACAAAAACGCAATCGACATCGTCGCGCTTGCCTAAAGCCAAGACGGCCCGGCGCAGACTGTCTGTCGTGATGCAGGCTACGATATTGTCATCGGGTTCATTGAAGGACCCGAAGACAGGAACTGTGTAGCCCCGTGCCTCTATATATCCACGCACAAGCTCGTTTACGTCACGCGTATAGGGGGTCAATACAGCAATTCGGCAGACATCCAACGAGTCGAATGCCGCAAAGGCAGCCGTTATTGGAGTATTGGGTCGCGCTTCCGGACGACCCTTTTTGATTTGACCGAAGACCCGATCTTCACCCAACACGATGCTGGCCGACGTGCAGGCATAGGCCAGCACGTCCAAGTGCGCATCGGGCAAAATAAGTGCGGCCTGACTGGCGATGGTGTCTTCCATCGCAGCCAGGGTTGTCGGCGTTATGATGGCTGAACTAGCAATACGGGTGAAATGGACCGCCACGCCGGGCTGGGCAACCATCTCCCAGAATTCATGCTCTACGGTGTGATCGCTGGCCAGAACCACGGCGCCAATACGGGCGCGTGCAGCCAGACCGGCGCTCGCTTGAAAGGGAAAATCAATAAAGGACCTGTCTGGAGCATCCACCAGCGACTCATCCACCAGCGACTCGGGCACCCTACACCCCCTTCCCCACGGACTGGATCAACGATCCACTGCCGCTATTGTTTGACCCGCGACGGGCGACGGGTCATGCCTTCAGGCACTTCTTCCGACTTACTATCGATGAACACACGCTGCCAAACCATCGCCCCTTTGTCGGATTTCACCAGCATCCAAGTGCGCCCAAAGGCCGTATCGACCATTAATGTCCCAGGTTTGCCATCAATAGTCGTCGGCATGGTCAAATACCGACCAGGCGCGGTCAAAGACGCCCCGTCGTCCGATGATTGCGCCACAGCAATCCCTGAAAAGGTTAAGGACCCAACCAATAAACCTGTCACCAAGGCAGCAGTTTTCAAAAAGCGCATCATTGTGAACATCCCTCCAAACAAGATCATTTCGCACCAACAATCCGATGCGCTATCGGCACTGTACAGCGCAGAACGCTTGGGGGGAAGCATCTATGCGAAGGTCTTTATACAGGACGGCGGGCCAGGGCCAACCCGATGCCCGTCGCCAATAATAAAGTCCCCGTGATGCGGGCGCGCAGCACGGCCCGTTTCGCATCCATCAGATAGGGTCGAATACGCCCGGACATCAGGGCATAACTACCGTCCAACAAAATGGCCACGCCAATAAAGCTTGCCGTCATGATCACAACCTGTGGGGCTGGCGGCAATCCAGCGTCGATGAATTGCGGAAAGAAGGCGATGTAAAACACGATGGTTTTGGGATTGGTCAACCCGGTCAGGAAGCCATGTATGAACGTCCGCTTGAACGATTTCCGCCGGTTCGCCTTGGCATCCTGCAAAACCGCCGCTGAGGATCGCCATTCCTTGATACCCAGGTAAATCAGATAGGCAGCACCCACCCATCGCACAATATCGAACAGTTCCGACATCAGCGTCAGGGCGGCGGTAAGACCGATCGCGCCCGCTATCAGTAATATCGCGGTCCCGAAATTCGCCCCCAGGCTGGTGCTGATACCATAGCGGGTACCATGCTTCAGGCTATTGGCAATAACCAGGGTCACGACGGGCCCAGGCATCAGAACCAGAAGTGCCGAAGCAAGCAGAAACGCACTGAACAATTCGATATTTAGGACTTCCATGATCTATATTACCTCTGTTTCTTCCAGCGGCCGCCCTGCCGCAATGCGTTCATATCCAAAAACGGATAAATCGATGCTGCGATATGCTCCATGGGTTATCATTTCCGCAATTCCACGCCCGACCGCAGGGGATTGCTGCATGCCATGCCCGCTGAACCCATTAGCAAAATAGAAATTCGTAAGGTCTGGATGGGGCCCTAGAATGGAATTGGCATCCAGCAAGCACATCGCATAATGACAGCCCCAGGCAGAAACCTGCCGGATGGCCTCAAAGGCGGGCACCCGATGCGCCAATGTGGGCCACAGATATTCTTCAAACTGATCATAGGCGACATCAAAGTCGGTGTTCTCTGGATCCTCTTCCCCGGGATTTGGGGAGCGACCGCACAGGAACCCCTTCCCTTCTGCCCGAAAATACGTGCCCGAACTATCAATCACCAACAGGTCTTGCGGCACTGGATCGCGGCTTTCACAGTAGAAAACACAGCGCTTGCGGGGAGAGACCGGAAGGTCCGCAATCCCTGCCATGTCCGCCACCCATCGGGCTCGGCCTCCGGCTGCATTTACAAAGGCACCGGCGGGCACAACTTCCCCCATGTTTGTAACCGCCGCAGTCAGGCGTCCGCCTTCACGCTTAAACCCTGTGACTTCCGCCTCGCGATATACGACCCCCATTGAAATGGCCTTTTTCCGAAAGGCGCGGGTCAAGGCATAGCCGTCGAACCATCCCTCTCGCGACAAACCGACATGGGCAACGACCAGATCCTGAGCGTTCAACCAGGGAAACTTCTTTGCAATGGCATCGGGCCCGACAAATCGATCCACTTCAGCGCCACTGTCACGCTGAATGGTCAGAATTTTGTCAAAAGCCCCCTGCTGAGACTCATCGCCTAGAAACAAATACCGGCCTTCATGAAACTGGATGTCAGGGGCGTCGCCCTCAATCCCCAAATGATAGCCAACCTGGGTTAGGAAATCATAGCCATAGCGGGAGATGGCGATGTTCTCCGGTGTTGAAAATTGCTGACGGATCGATGCGACAGACNGGGCAGATGTGGAAAATTCATAGCTGGGATCCCGCTCGAACACCGTCACGGTGCCTTGAAAATCAGGGTCCAGTGCAAGAAAATACGCTATTGCACTGCCAATCACGCCCCCACCAACGATTACAACGTCCGGCATCACGCACCGCCGCGCAATTTTGTTATCGTCGTGCCAAAGGAGATCGCTTCAGGCGATGTCATCAATTCGATCAATGCCGGCCCCTTATATGCGCGCGCCGCTGCAAAGGCGGCTGGGAAATCAGCCGTCCGCTCAACCCTTGTGCCCCAGGCACCATAGGCTTCCGCCAATTTCGCAAAATTCGGATTGCTGAGATCGGTCCCAGACACACGCCGGGGATAATCCCGCTCCTGATGCATGCGAATGGTTCCATAGGTGCTATTGTTGGAAACGATGATCGTGATATCCAGATTGTGCTTCATTGCTGTCGCCAGTTCCTGGCCATGCATCATGAAACAGCCGTCCCCGGCAAAACAGATCACCTCCTGATCCGGTGCATCCAGCTTTGCCGCCACGGCCGCAGGCAGTCCATAGCCCATGGAACCGGATGTGGGTGCCAACTGCGTCCGGAAGGACCGGAACTGATAATAGCGATGCACCCAGCCTGCATAATTGCCCGCCCCATTGCAGATAATCGCGCGATCATCTGTGGACGCATCGACATGTTTGACGACCTCTTCCATCTTCACGTCCCCTGGCGTTTCGATGGGTGTCAGGCTGCTTAAATACGCTTCATGCAATTTGCCAACACGGTCTTGATCCCGTTTCATGGGTGCAACATCAACCTGTGACAGGGCTTCGGCAAAACCCTGTGCGGTCGATACGATGGCTAGTTCCGGGCGATAGACCCGCCCGATTTCCGACGCGCTGGGATGGATATGAACAAGGGTCTGCTTTGGATTCGGACTTTCAACCAGACTATAGCCGCTGGTCGTCATTTCCCCTAAACGCGCCCCAACAACAATCAGAAGATCCGCATCTTCAATCGCTGACTTCAGGCTGGGAATGGGGCCTATACCGCTGTGCCCAACATAACTGGGATGGCGATTGTCGATGTAATCCTGTGTGCGGAAAGAGCTGCAAACCGGCAGTGCCGCACGATCACAAAAAGCCTCTACCTGTTGGCGGACCTGATTGGACCAACCGGGGCCTCCCACCATCATGATCGGTCGCTCCGCCATTTTCAGCAGATGTGCCAATTGCGACATATCATCCTGACCTGGTCGCGCCTTGGCAGGATTTGCCCGCACAGCATCTTTCACAACCACCGATTCCCGCAGCATATCTTCCGGCAGGGCCAGAACGACAGGGCCCGGACGCCCAGATTGGGCGATATGATAGGCCTGACTGACATATTCGGGAATACGATCCACCCGATCAATCTGGGCCGCCCATTTTGCCAGGGGCGCAAACATCTGGCGATAATCCACTTCCTGGAAGGCTTCCCGATCCACCATGTCGCTGCCAACCTGACCGATAAACAGAATCATGGGCGTGGAATCCTGATAGGCGATATGCACCCCGGCAGAGGCGTTTGTCGCGCCGGGGCCACGGGTGACGAAACAGACGCCGGGCTCCCCCGTCAGTTTCCCATGGGCATCTGCCATCATGGCCGCACCGCCTTCCTGGCGGCACACAACCGGTTCAATCTCCGGCACATCATACAAGCCATCCAGGACCGCCAGATAGCTTTCCCCCGGCACCAGAAACACCCGCCGGCACCCCTGTGCACGCAATTGATCCGCCAGAATGCGCCCGCCATGACGCATCGTGCATTGTCCGGTAACACTCATCTGATGTGATCCTTGTACTGAAACGAAATGTGACAAACCCTATGCGCCTCGGGGGTGGGTCGGCAAGCTCTGTGCGATGTTTTTATCCAAGGCTTCGGTTTGATCTGGAAAAACCCTTTGTCAAACGGCACAGTCCCGATAATCACTTAAGATGAAAACAAATCAAAGGAAGCGCGTAAAATGAAAGACGGCGGTATTATCGGCTTTATCGGCACCGGCATTATGGGTGCGCCCATGGCGAAGAACCTGGCCCGTGCTGGCTTTAAGGTCAGGGCGTGGAATCGGTCTTCATCAAAAACTCAGGCCTTGCTGGAATTTGGCGTGGAGACCGCCCCAACCGCCGCAGAGGTTGCACAGGATTGCGATGCCGTAATCATCATGCTGAGCGACGGCCCAACATGCGATCATGTCCTGTATGAAACGGGGGATCATGGCGCGCCGGTGCTGCCTGCGATGAAGATTGGCGCCAATCTGGTGGTTATGTCATCCATTCCTGTCGAAACCGCGCGGGATCAGGCAGAAAAAGCCACAGCGTGCGGGATTGGATATCTGGATGCCCCGGTATCAGGGGGGGAAAAGGGGGCAACAGACGGCACTTTGGCCATCATGGCGGGCGGCGAACAAACTGCTTTTGATGCCCTTGTCCCAGCCTTCAAGGCAATGGGTCGCCCCACCCGCATCGGACCCGCGGGCACCGGACAATTGGCCAAACTGGCAAACCAGATCATCGTTGGGAATACATTGGCCACTGTTGCAGAGGCATTGATCTTCGCGAAAATGGGGGGGGCCGATCCTGCCGCTGTCCGTGCAGCTTTATTGGGCGGATTTGCGGATTCAACGATCCTGCAACAACATGGGGAGCGGATGTGTGTTGGCAACTGGAAGCCCGGCGGCCTTTCCCGCTATCAATTGAAGGACCTGCGCACCGCAATGGCCTTTGCAGAGACAATCAACGCGACCTTACCCGTCTCTGAACTGACGACTGGTCTGTATGAGGACACGGTCAGCCACGGCGATGGCGACAAGGATCAAAGTGCTGTCTATCTGGAGCTCGCGCGGCTGAACGGCCTGATATAGGATGCCGGGACAAGCGGCCTAGCCTTAACAGTCAGATCGCCCTTGCTAAAAACCACAATCCTGTGGACGATGGTATTTTAAGACAAAGGAATTGATCTGGGTTATGCCGCAGGATGAGTCTCAACCTGCCTCAACAGGCATTCGTCGATCTGTTCACAGCCGGTTTCTGGGCGCCTATATTCCTGCCGTAATTGTGACACTGGCTTTCTTCATCGCCGTATTCGAAATTTTCACCTATCGCACCGCCGTCAGCGACCTGAGCCAGAAAGCCCAGCGTATCGGCACCAACCTGTCTGTTGTCCTGGCCCACCCGCTGGCGCGATCGGACCTGTCCAGTGTCACAGCACTTCTGAACAATGTCATTCAGGATGAAGATGTAGCAGAAGTCGCAGTCAGCCGCCCGGACAAGACGACTCTGCACCGGGAAATGAGGCCTGATGCACACCCAAACCCGTCCCTTTCCGTCAACCGTCCCATTAAATTGGGCAGTGACTTAGGTACCACTACATTAGGCACGGTTCATATCATTATGTCAGACTCCCGTGTCACATCTGCAAGGCGGAGTCGTCTGTATTTCATTGCGTTCCTATCAGTCCTGCTGCTGGTTGCGATGGCGATTGTCGGGTCCGTGGTCTATCGGCGCACCATCGGCACCTCCTTGAACCAGCTGATCCAGGTCATCAATCAAACGGAACATGGCAGCGACGCAAAAGAGTTAACTGTGCAGCGTAACGACGAAATTGGTGAAGTTTTTCGTGCCTTCAACAGGATGCGCGACCGACAACGGCAACATGATCAAGACCTGGATAATGTTCGCGCCGGGCTGGAAAAGCGGGTGCGGGAACGCACGATGGAACTGAAATCCGCCCATGACGCCGCCTTATCAGCGAACCGCACCAAGAGCCAGTTTCTGGCTAATATGAGCCATGAATTCAGAACGCCCCTGAACTCCATCATCGGGTTTTCGGAAATTCTTGCCAGCGGCATCGTATCCGATCCAAAAATGCTGACGGAATATGCCAATGATATCCGCGAAAGCGGGCAGCACCTTCTAACCCTGACCAACGATCTGTTGGATCTGTCAAAGGCTGAGGCGGGTAAACTGGAGTTGCATGAATCTCTGATGGATGTCACCAGCACGATAGAAGCCTGCACGAACATGGTGCGAAACAGCGCCCAGGAGAAAGGCCTTACAGTATCGATCAGTGTTCCGGCCTCCTCGCCCACGATTTCCGGGGATGAGCGGAAGATACGTCAGATGATCCTGAATTTGCTGTCAAATGCAGTGAAATACACGCCCCAGGGTGGAACCATCACCCTGTCCAGTCGCCCATCACCGGATGGCGGGTTGATTTTGGCTGTGCAAGATACCGGGATTGGAATTGCGCAAAAGGATCAGGAGCGGGTGCTGCAACCTTTTGTCCAGGTCAACAGCGCCTATACCCGCAAACAAGCTGGAACCGGATTGGGGCTGCCGCTGGTGCGCATTCTGGCCGAATTACATGGCGGCTATCTGACCCTGTCCAGCACGCCTGGATCAGGCACCCTGGTCAGCATTCACCTGCCCGCAAGCCGCGTTCAATACGACAGCCGCATCACCCTGACCGGTTCCCCGGGCAAGGTCTCTCAACTGGAAACAAAATAGGAGCAGAAGCCCGGCCTACTTTTGGTCCGCCTGTATAGAGGCTTGCGCGGCTGCCAGGCGTGCAATCGGCACCCGGAACGGACTGCAAGACACGTAATCCAGCCCCAGTTCCTCGCAGAAGGCGATGGAGGCCGGATCTCCGCCATGTTCGCCGCAAATGCCAAGCTTGATTTCCGGGCGGGATTTACGCCCACGCTCCACAGCGATACCGATCAATTCACCAACGCCATCCCGGTCAATGGTCTGGAACGGGTCATGCTCTATGATGCCATAGCGCTGATAATCGTTCAGAAAGGTGGCGCTGTCATCGCGGCTGATGCCAAAGGTCGTCTGCGTCAGGTCATTCGTCCCGAAAGAGAAGAATTCCGCCGATTGTGCAATTTCTTCCGCCCGCAATGCGGCACGGGGCAATTCGATCATCGTCCCGATCGTGTACTTCGGGGCGATGCCGGTTTCTTTCTCAACCTCTGCTGCGACCCCTTCGATGCGGCTGCGCAGCAGGTCCAGTTCCTTTTTGATGGAAACCAGCGGGATCATCACTTCACACAGCACCGCCTCTCCTGATTTATTCTGAACCGCAACGGCAGCTTCGAAGATCGCGCGGGCCTGCATTTCACAGATTTCCGGGTAGCTGTTCAGCAACCGACACCCGCGGTGACCCAGCATCGGATTTGATTCATGCAATTGGGAGGCGCGTGCCTGTACCAGTTTCGCATCCACCGCCAGGCTTGCGGCAAGCTCCTGGAACTCTGCTTCTTCCCGGGGCAGAAATTCATGCAATGGCGGGTCCAGCAGGCGAATGGTGACCGGCAGACCCTTCATGATGTCAAAAATCGCCTCGAAATCGCCGCGCTGCATCGGCAGAATGCGGGCCAGCGCTTTGCGGCGACCGGCCTCGTCATTCGCCAAAATCATTTCGCGCACGGCCAAAATGCGGTCGCCTTCAAAGAACATATGTTCGGTCCGGCACAGGCCGATACCCTCTGCCCCAAAGCCGCGCGCGGTCGCAACATCTTCCGGCGTTTCGGCGTTGGCGCGGATGGCCATACGACGATGGCTGTCAGCCCATTCCATGATGCGCGCAAAATCACCAGACAGTTCCGGCTGAACGGTCGGCACGCGCCCTTTCATGATTTCCCCGGTCGACCCATCAATGGTGATCCAGTCCCCCGCCGCGACAATCACGTCGCGTACACTGAACCGTCCGGACTTATAGTCGATGCGGATATCACCAGCCCCCGCAACACAGGCACGCCCCATGCCGCGCGCAACCACGGCCGCGTGGCTGGTCATCCCGCCGCGCGTGGTCAGTATGCCTTCAGCGGCATGCATGCCATGAATATCTTCAGGCGAGGTTTCGATGCGAACCAGCATCACCTTTTCGCCCAACTGCGCCAGCTTTTCGGCTTCATCTGCTGAGAATACAACAATGCCCGACGCCGCACCGGGAGAAGCCGGCAGGCCTTTCGCGATGACATCGCGTTTTGCCTTAGGATCCAGGCGGGGATGCAGGATCTGATCCAGAGATTGCGGTTCGACCCGCATCACGGCCTCGCGGCTGTCGATCAATCCTTCGTCTGCCATTTCACAGGCAATGCGGATTGCCGCCGCGCTGGTGCGTTTCCCAGACCGGGTTTGCAACATATACAGCTTGCCCATCTGGACCGTGAATTCGATATCCTGCATGTCGCGATAATGGGTCTCCAGCAGAGTGCGAACCTCACACAGTTGCTGGAACACTTCGGGCATCACTTCTTCCATCGCGGGCAAATCGGACCCATGGGCCTTCTTGCCGGCAATAGTCAGATGCTGGGGTGTGCGAATGCCAGCAACGACATCTTCACCCTGTGCATTGACCAGATATTCACCATAGAACAGGTTTTCGCCGGTCGACGGGTTGCGGGTAAAGGCGACACCGGTAGCGCAGGTATTGCCCATATTGCCAAAAACCATGGCCTGGACATTGACCGCGGTGCCCCATTCTTCTGGAATATCATGCAGGCGTCGATAGGTGATCGCGCGGGGCGTCTGCCAGGAATTAAACACCGCCCCGATGGCGCCCCAAAGCTGTTCCTTCGGGTCCTGGGGGAAAGGTTTACCCAACTGATCCGCGACCAGTTTCTTATAACGCTCTATCAAGGTTGTCAGATGCTCGGCAGTCAGGTCCGTATCTGAAACCGCGCCGGTCTCGTCCTTGATATCTTCCAGCGCTTCTTCAAAATGATAATGTTCCACATCCAGCACGACATTGCCGTACATCTGGATAAAGCGACGATAGCTGTCCATGGCAAAGCGACGATCTCCGGATTGCTGGGCCAGGCCCTCCACCGTCTCGTCATTCAGGCCCAGATTCAAAACCGTATCCATCATGCCGGGCATTGAGGCCCGCGCCCCCGACCGGACAGAGACCAATAGCGGGTTTTTCACATCGCCGAACCTGGCCCCAACGATCTCTTCAACCGCAAGCAGGGCCTTTTCAGCCTCCGCTTCCAGATCAGCCGGATAGGTTTTGCCATTGGCATAGTAATGGGTGCAGACATCGGTCGAAATCGTAAAACCCGGTGGCACCGGCAAACCGATATTCGACATTTCTGCCAGATTGGCGCCTTTGCCCCCCAGAAGATTGCGCATATCCCGCGCGCCTTCCGCCTTACCATTCCCAAAACCATAGACCCATTTGGTCATTGTATCGTCCAACCCTTTTCGTTTGATGTATCCGTCGAAAGGAAACTCACGCAATCAACCTTCAATCTGTCCAAAGTCTGCCAGGGTACCCATCACGCTGCGAATACGCGCCAACAGCAGCAGGCGGTTTTTCCGCAGGTCGGCCTCATCGGCATTGACGATCACGGCCTCAAAAAACGCATCAACCGGCTGGCGCAACCCAGCCAGGGCCGTCATGGCACCACCGAAATCTTCCCCGTCGATGCAGGCCTTCACCTGATCCTCAGCAGCGTCCAGAGCCGCCGCCAGTGCCGTTTCTTCCGGCGTGGCAAACAGTGCTGAATCCGGCTTGCCGGAATAGGTCGTGCCGTCCTTCTTTTCCTCGGCGCGCAGGATGTTCGCGGCCCGACGATAGGCGGTCAGCAGATTGGCCCCGTCTTCGCTTTCCAGGAAGGCCTTCAGCGCATGAACCCGCGCGACAAGACGCACCAGATCATCCTCATCCCCCAGCGCAAACAGCGCCTGGATCAGGCTGTGAGAAACCCCCTCATCCTTCAAATGCACCCGCAAACGGTCGGCGAAGAAGGAAAGGAGCGGCTTAACATTCTCGATATCATCATAGGCGCTCGAGCTGAGGCCCATATTATAAAACTCATTGATAAACCCGGCATGTGGCGCCAGTACATTAAGCAAAGGAATTCTAAGTTTATTTTCTAAAATCAACCGGATAACACCCAAGGCAGCGCGCCGAAGAGCATATGGATCCTTAGAGCCTGTTGGCGTTTCATCGATCAACCAAAACGCCGCAAGAGTGTCCAGTTTTTCTGCTAAAGCAACGCACACAGCAACTGGAGCTGAGGGGCATCGATCATTAGGACCAACAGGAGAATAATGCAGCGCAATTGCTCCTGCAATGGACGGTTTTTCTTCCTCGTTTAATGCATAGTGGAAGCCCATAACACCCTGCAACTCAGGAAATTCGCCTACCATTTGCGTTGTCAAATCCGCTTTGGCCAGAAGCGCGGCATGCTTTGCGTCACTTTGATCACAATTTGGAATAAACTGAGAAAGTTCTCCTGCAAGTCGTTCCATTCGATAAACACGGTCAAGGACCGTACCCAGCTTGGCGTGGAACACCATTCTTTCCAAAGCAGGAAGGCGGGACTGTAGTTTAATTGCGCAGTCCTGATCCCAGAAGAATTTCGCATCCGCCAGTCGTGCGCGCAGCACACGTTCATTCCCAGCAACGATCTTTGCGCCGCCATCGACTGCCTTCATATTTGCAACCACGGCAAAGCGCGGCGCGAGACTTCCATCAAGGCCCACCAAAGAAAAATACTTTTGGTGGGATCGCATGGACGTTGACAAAACCTCATCTGGGACGCGCATGAATTCACTATCAATCTTACCAATCAGGACGTCTGGATATTCGACCAGATTGGTGACTTCCTCCAGCAGCGCCGGATCATCCTTGACCGTCAGCCCTTCGCGATCCGCAGCCGACCGCAGGCCGTCGGCAATCGCCTGTTTGCGCTCTTCAGGGTCCAGCACGACATGGGCGTCGCGCAACTTTGCGATATAGTCGCTGAAATTCAGAACCGTGAAGGGCTCTGGCGACAGGAAGCGATGGCCGGATGATGTGTTGGAAAAGGCAACAGTCGCCCCGCCCAGATCAAAATCCCCTGCCAGGGCCGCGCCATCGAATACGGCAAGAATACGATGCAGCGGGCGTACCCAGCGGAAGCTTTGCGCAGCAAACCGCATGCTTTTCGGCCAGGGTAAGGCACGGATCGCTGCCTCAATCAGGCTCGGCAGCACATCAGAGCTGGCCCCACCTTTTTTCTCCACAACCGCGATCCAGACCGGGCCTTTCGGGGTGTCCTGCTGTTCGCATTGATCCAGGCTGTCCAACCCGGCAGAGCGCAGAAAGCCCTGAACGGCTTGGTCGGGCGCGCCGACTTTCGGGCCCTTCTTTTCCTCCCGCAGATCAGGCTGGCGGGTTGGCAAGCCTTCGACGACCAGGGTTAAGCGGCGCGGGGTCCAGTAAATCCGGGTCTCGTCAAATGTCAGGTTGGCCTTTGTCAGACCATCCGTGATCAGGCGCTGTAAATCACCCGCGGCCTGACGCTGCATGCGGGCCGGAATTTCCTCACTGAAAAGCTCAATCAGAAGCTCAGCCATAATGGCGCCCCTTCACGGTGACACCATCGTCATTCCCGCGCAGGCCGGACTCCAGGGCCACACGCCCAACATTCTGCCGGTTGCCCTGGCCCCCGGACAACCGCTCCGCAGTTTCCGGGACAGTCTTGCTGCTGTCATTGGCCGCCCGGAACAAGGGCAGCGCACGATAGCCCAACCCCGATCCGCCACCGGTTAGTGGAAGCGAATGTTGAACAATCACTCTCTCCCTATTGGGGCGGGAGGATGGGTCTTTTACTCCCTCCCCCTTGAGGGGGGAGGACGGGTCTTTTGCTCCCTCCCCCTTGAGGGGGGAGGGT
>NZSA01000029.1 GCA_002696645.1 Rhodospirillales bacterium
CATTGATGCGTCCATCGTTAAAGCCCATCGCGCTGCGTCAGGCTCAAAAAGGGGGAACTGGCAGAAGGTATTGGACGCTCACGCGGCGGTCGCACAAGCAAAGTTCACGTGGCCGTAGACGCCAAGGGTCGCCCGCACAGGCTGGAGATCACCGGCGGACACGTCCATGACAGCCAGGTCATGGATGCCTTTTTAAACTGGACGAAACCACCTCTCGCCATCGTCGCGGACAAAGCCTATGGCAGCGCCAAAATACGACGTCAAATCGCAGACGAAGGCGCATTGGCGGTGATCCCATCGAAAAGCAATGCCCAAACTCCAGTCCCCCATGACAAGAACATCTATGCCATGCGCAACATCGTTGAGCGCTTCTTCTGCAAGATGAAGGATATGCGAAGACTGCCAACGCGGTTTGAGAAACACGGAAACAACTTCCGAAACATGTTACATCTCTTCGCTATCAAATGCTGGATCAATTGAGTCCACACCCTAGAACTGCGTGTAATCGATGGGCTGGTGTCGGTCCAGGGCGCGGTCAATTTTGGGAAGGGGATATTTCAACCCCGTTGCACAGTTGAACAATAGGGCCCGTTCATCACGATCCACAAGGCCGCTTGCCAGGGCTTGTTTATAGGCCGCCATCGTGGCCGCCCCTTCCGGACATAACAGCAGGCCATCTTGTTTGCCCACTTCGTCCAGAGACTCTGCAATGGCCTCGTCCTCTACAGCAATGGCAAAGCCACCGCTTTCGCGCACGGCCCGCAGGATCAGGAAGTCGCCGACGGCGATGGGGACACGAATGCCCGCCGCGTATGTATGGGCATCCTGCCACAGGGGGGCGTGCTCCTCGCCTGCCTCATAGGCTTTTACGATTGGTGCGCAGCCTGTTGCCTGAACGGCTACCATTCTGGGCTTCTTCTGGCCCAGCCAGCCAATTGCTTCCAGCTCCTGAAACGCCTTCCACATCCCAATCAGACCGGTGCCTCCGCCTGTCGGATAAAAGATAATATCGGGTACTTGCCAGCCCATTTGCTCGGCAAGTTCCAGCCCCATCGTCTTCTTGCCTTCAATTCGATAGGGTTCCTTTAACGTGGATAGGTCGAACCAGCCGACCGGGCCTTTGCCTTCGCCAACAATCTTGCCGCAATCGTTGATCAGCCCGTTGACGCGATAAACAGTCGCCCCCTGCAGTTCTATTTCAGAGACATTGACTTCCGGCGTATCGGCGGGACAGAAAACAGTGCTGCGAATTCCGGCCTGGGTGGCATAGGCCGCCATCGCCGCCCCTGCATTTCCATTGGTTGGCATGGCCAAATGGGTCAGGCCCAATTCCTTTGCCATGGAAACCGCCAGCGCCAGGCCCCGTGCTTTAAAGGATCCGGTTGGCAGGCGTCCCTCATCCTTCACGATAATCGACGTCGCATTCAGGCGCTTTGCTGTATGGGGCAGGGGAATTAGGGGCGTCACAACCTCGCCCAGGCTGACAACATTTTCATCCCGGCGTATCGGCAGAAACTCGCGATAGCGGTAAAAGCCATCCGTGCGCTTGGCGATGTCTTCCTTGGTCACGGCTTTCGCCAGCGCATCCAGATCATAGCGAACCAGCAAGGGCCGCCCAGCTTCTGACAGGCCTTGCACCGTATCTGCCGGATAGGTTTTTCCAGTCATGGAACATTCCAGATGGGAAACGAAAGTGGGGGTGTCGGTCATGGGAGCTCCGTTGCGATGCCAAGGGAAGGGAGTGCAGACTTACGCCTCCTCAATTGGTCGGTCAACGCGCAAGGGAATCGTCGATTGTTCACGAAGGATCAGTTGATATTCGATTGATCCAGGGTCGCCCGGGTGAATTTCTCGATGTAATTGATCAGGGTGTCGGATGCCGCTGCCGCACCGCTGGAATCGCCATTGCCAATGGCTTTGGCTACCGCCGCATGAAGGCGTGCGCATAGCGACAGGTCCAACACCTGCTTGTAGTGTTGATACCAGAATCGGCGCGACAGTCCGTGCATCAGGCCCATGGCACTGCGCGCATAGTCGTTTCTGCAGACACGGGAGATCATGCCATTCATGCGACGATCCAGGCGCATGAACTCAACGTCATCGGCAGTGTGCGACGTTTCTTCCAGGTTCGCGGCCAATGTCAGAAAGGCGTTTTTCTCTTCCTGACTGGCACGAACAGCGCAAAGACGCGCCATCAGTCGTTCCACTTCGCGCCGAACGGCCAGCAACTCCAACTGGTTACGCACATTGATATCAGATACAAGAATGCCACGACGGGGCAGAATATTGACCAATCCTTCCCGGGCCAGCCGTTGCAGCGCCTCCCGGATCGGGGTGCGGCCAATTCCCAGTTCAAGCGACAGCGATGCTTCGGACAAAACCTCACCAGGCTCCAGGCGCAACGTCACGATTCGCTCTTCTATCTGGCGATAGGCCTGTTCTGTCAGACTAAGGCGTGCCTCTGCCTTTACAGGTACCCCTTCTTTGCGCTCCAAACCACGATCCATCTAAAACCCGTCCTGCAATCTGTGCAGTTCAATCGCGTGATCAAACTGTCGTTCGCTCAGTATTGCGGAGTCCCTGACATGCGGCAATGGAATACATCTATTCCTAGTTCCGATGAGCTCACTTGCGACTGGTAGGGCTGCGGCGTTTGGTTTCCGGAAAAAGCCACAGTGCAAAAATCATGAAGGCGCCCAGACCCAGCACTACCCAGGCAGGCACAACATTCCCGATATCCATTTGCCAGAAATGGGCGGTGGCTGCGACTAGCGCGACCAAGACGGTCAGTAGAATTTTAAAGGGAACTGGCATGAATAATCCTCCTAATTCTTTTGCTCTGTTTCTATCATACCGGGATGGTCCCGTGTAGCAGGAAACCTGTTATCAGACTTACGCCCATTGTACAGATCAACCCCATTGGTTGATTGCGCAACGGGTTCGGGAGTATTTGAAACACCAAAGGGCCGGTTAACAGTCCCAGCCCGGCGGCGACAATAGCCCAACTGACGGGCAGGCTGTCTATGCACCACACAATCAGAGAAACGGCACAGACCGCAATCGCTACGCCTGTCGCACAGACCAGCAAGGTCATTGCGATGCTGGCACCATCCCTCTTTGACATATCCATTGGCAGAAACCCGGCCAACAGAATGATGCCTGCCGTCAACAGGGCCACCGTGCCAAACAGAGTAATCAGACCGGGAAGGAATTGCACAAACACGGCTCGGGCGTCCTTTCCGTGAATTCGTTGGACTTTGGTGAAATCACTACTTGACCAGCTGTTTCAATATCCCTTACAGATATTACAGATATATCAGTTGCGTGTTTGTGAAAAGGGAGAGTTTGATGACCGCCGAAGAAAAAAAGAAGCGGACCATCGGGGAGATACGAGATTCCAAAACCAGTGGCGAGAAAATGGTCTACACATCTGTGCCAGACTATACGTCGGCGCGCTGGGCAGAGGCTGCTGGTGTCGATGTTTGTGTGGTTGGTGACAGCCTGGCGATGGTCGCCCATGGATATCCCAGCACAATCCCCGCGACGATGGACATGATGGTGATGCATGCCGCTGCCGTGCGGCGCGGGGCTCCAAATACTTTCACATTGGGCTGTATGCCCTATCAAAGCTATAACACGGTGGATCGGGCGCTGATGAATGCGACCCGCTTCATGCAGGATGCAGGCTGTGATGCGGTCAAACCCCAGGGCGGTAAGTCGCAAGCACATATCCTGAAGGCGTTGGTGGAATCAGGTATTCCCACTGCATCCCATATCGGATTGACGCCCCACACGATCGCCATGTTTGGCGGGTTCAAAATTCAGGGGCGCACGGCGGAAACCGCCATGGTGATTCTGGAAGATGCCCTGGCCATTCAGGATGCCGGATGTTTCATGCTGGAATTCGAAGCCGTTCCCGCGCCGATTGCCAAGCTGATCTCTGAACAGTTGGAAATCCCCACAATTGGGATCGGGGCCGGTGTTGGCACCGACGGTCAAATTCTCCTCAGCTACGATTTACTGGGCGTCTTTACCGACTTCAAACCCAAATTCACAAAACGATACGCCAATCTGACCGATGTCGCTGTTGCGGGTCTGAAAGAATATGTGCGGGAGGTTAAGGAAAGCCAGTTCCCCGATGACGATCACAGCTATTCGGTCGCCGATGGCGTGCTGGAGGAATTCCAGACCTTGATTGAGAAGCGTAAACAACATTGAAAACCGCAGGGATAAACCTGCGGACGACCAGGGGAAACGACTGTGAAAACTTATACCGGAGACCGCACCATAGATGGCGTTCAAGTCATGGTGGATGGCGCGCCCCTTGACCCCAGATTTGATCTGAAAACGCTCAGCGAATTGGGGTTTGAATGGGGATATGAAGGAACAGCCCCGACACAACTGGCCCTGGCGCTGGCAGCAGATGTTTTTGGTGATGACGCGCTGGCCCTGAAGGTCTGTGACACCCTGATGAAAAGGGTGGTCGCGAATTTTGCCAATGAATGGGTCATGACGGAAGGCGATATTAAAGACGCCGTGTCGGACCAGGTGGCACTGAAATAACAACCGCGCAATAAGGTGACAAAAAGTCACCAGATTTCATCAACAAGGTGGCCAAGCGGGGCCCCAAGGAAGAGTGGGAGGATTGCTATGTTTAACCTGAAAAAGATTGGGGTCGTATCGACCCTGTGTGCGGCAGTTTTTGGGATGTCCTTTGCGGCGACCACGGCTTTCGCGCAGGAGCATAAATTCAAGATGGCGACCGGTTGGGCCGGTGGGCCATTGATGGAAATCGGCGCGAAGGCTTTCGCGGATCGTGTCAAAGAAGCATCGAATGGCCGGATTGAAGTTGAAGTGTTTGCCGCCGGGACGCTTGGCCCGGGTCTGAAGGTTTCAGAAACAGTCAGCAGTGGTGTGGCGGAAATGGGTCACACCTGGGCAGGATATGACTGGGGCGCGGATCCGACGGCTGTGTTGTTCGGCGGTTATGCCGGCAGCTTCGACACGGAACGGATGCTGCATTGGCTGTATCGTGCCGGTGGTGCTGAACTGCAGGCGGAATGGCGCAAGGAAAAATTCAACCTTGTTTCAATGCCTTTGTTCATCCGGACTGCGGAAGTGTTCCTGCATTCCCGCAAGCCTGTGAAATCCCTGGCTGACTTGCAGGGCCTGAAATTGCGTACGGCCGGTGCCTGGTTGGAAATCTCACAAAGCATGGGGGCTGCTCCGGTCACGATGCCGGGTGGTGACGTTTATGCATCCCTGGAACGCGGCGCAATCGATGCAACGGAATGGGGCACTTTGTGGGAAGACATTTCTCCTGGTTTCCACCGTGTCACGAAATATGTGATCATTCCGGGTGTGCATCAGCCGACCGCCCCGTTTGAACTGGTGATCAACAGCGAGACCTGGGCATCCTTGTCCGAAGCGGACCAGAAGCTGATCAGGGATGCTGCGTTTGATACAACGATGAATTCCTGGCTGACGATTGGTCAGGAAGATGCCAAAGCCTTGGCCTTCTATCGGGCCCAGGGCAATGAAATCATTGAATTGGATGCAGAAACCCAGATTGCCGCGCATAATGCGGGGATCGATTGGGCAAATAAAATCGCGGCGGAAAATGCCTGGTTCAAACGAGTTTTGGATGATCAGGCAGCCTTCGCAGACCTTTGGAAAGATGCCAACCGCTATCGCAACGTTATCAGCGAATAGCACTGTGAATAAGTTCGGTCGAGAGGTGCAACAGGCCTCTCGACCGAATCCTTCTTAGGTATCTTTTTACAAAGAGGGCTATGATGCACTCAATCATTCGCCTGATCGAAAGCCTGACAACACGGACAGGCTTTTTGATCTCATTGACCATTATTCCGCTGGTGCTGACCGCGACTTATGAGGTCTTCGCCCGCTATGTTTTTGGCGCGCCGACGATCTGGGCCTATGAACTGGGGTACATGATCACCGGTACGCATTTTCTGATTGGCGCAGCGATCACCTTGGCGCGCGACAGCCATGTTCGAATTGATATCCTATATGATCGACTGTCCTTAAAGTCGCGGGCGCTTGTGAACCTGGCTTTCTATGTGGCGCTGTTTCTTCCTTTCCTCGTTTTGTTGAACGATGCGCTTTGGCATTACGCATTGGCGGCCTTCGCCAGTGGAGAGCGGTCCGGTAATTCTGCATGGAATCCGCCGATCTGGCCGTTTCGCGTGCTGTTGTCCTGTGGCTTTACCCTGTTGGCACTGCAAGTCATCGCAGAATGCCTGAAAAGCCTGCTGACCCTGCTCAATCGACCCTATTCTGACGTGGAGAGATAAGGCAATGGAAGCCCTTTTGATGTTCCCGGCATTGCTGTTTTTGATTTTTATGGGCGTGCCGGTCGCCTTCGCCTTGATGGGGGTTGCCTTTGTCTTTGGCTTGTTTGCCTTTGGTGAGGCGTCGTTCTTTCTGTACACCCAGAAGATTGAGGATATAGCCAGTAATTTCGTGCTGGCTGCAGTTCCTATGTTTGTCTTTATGGGGGCTATGCTGGAACGGTCTGGTATTGCCGAAAATCTGTTCAGCGCCGTCCATTTGTGGACAAGGCGACTGCCAGGCGGTCTGGCGATCGGGACGATCATCATGTGCATCATCTTCGCCGCATCGACCGGTGTGGTCGGGGCCACGGAAACCGTGGTCGGTTTGTTGGCGATCCCAGCGATGATGCGGTACAAATACAACAAGTCCCTGATTTCCGGGACGATTTGTGCAGGCGGATCCTTGGGAACAATTATTCCCCCCTCCGTCGTGGTCGTCGTTCTGGGTCCCATTGCCGATGTATCCATTGGCGACCTGATGGTCGGGATGATCTTCCCCGGCTTACTGTTATCCTTCCTGTACATCGTCTACATTCTGGGCCTGTGCATATTGAAGCCTGAAGCGGGCCCGCGCCGGACTCTGGCACCTGGTGAAGTCGAATTGCCGCTTGCCGAAAAACTAATCATCACGGCAAAGGCTCTGGTGCCGCCGGTTGCGATGATTTTCGCTGTACTGGGCTCCATCATGATGGGATGGGCTGCGCCAACGGAAGCATCCGCCCTAGGCGCATTGGGTGCGTTCCTGTTGACGGTTCTATATGGCAAATGCACCTGGCAGACCTTTAAAGAAGCCATTGTAAAAACCCTGACCGTGACGGCGATGATCATGTTGATCCTGTTGGGCGGCAGCATCTTTACCGGGGTTTTTGTTGGATCTGGCGGCATGAGTATCATGCGCGAGCTGATTGAAGCGGTAAATCTGGGTCCATGGGGATTGTTATTTCTGTTCCTGGCCCTGGTTTTTATTGCCGGTTTCTTCCTGGAATGGATTTCGATCCTGCTGATCTTTGTGCCTCTGTTCATCCCGTTCATTCGGGAAAGCTGGGCCGCGACCGGCTATGGCGGATATTTCGATCCAGTGTGGTTCTGCATGCTGATTCTGGTCATGATCCAATCCAGTTATCTATCCCCGCCTATGGCACCGGCGATCTTCTACCTGCGGGGCATCGCGCCGCCGGAGATTACGCTGAAGGATATGTATAAGGGCGTTGTGCCATTCCTGGTCATACAGGGCATAACCCTGGCGATTGTCATGACTTTCCCCCAAATCACGCTGTGGCTGCCTAAGCAGCTTCTCGGCTTTAACTAACTGATGAGGTGATGGGACGATGCGCAAAGAAGACATAATGAGCCGTCCGGCCAAAGTATTGAGTCAGGCGCAACGCGACGAATATTTCAATGATGGCGCGGTCGTGGTTCCCGCCTTGATTGGTACGGAATGGCTGGCAAAACTACGCGCAGCGATTGATCGGCAGATCGAGTTGAGCCGCGCAGAAACCAAAAGCGGTTCAATCTTTGATCTGGAGCGTGATCATACCGCAGAAGAGCCGCGCTTGCGTCGTGTTTCCAGCCCGTGCGATCAGGATGAGGTGTTCTGGCAATTCCTGACAGATTCCAAGATTGGGGATGCGTTTGAAGATCTGCTGGGTCCGAATGTGAAATTCTATCAGTCCAAACTGAATTTCAAATGGGCCAAGGGTGGGGCAGAGGTGAAATGGCATCAGGATGCCCCCTTCTTTCCCCACACCAATACCAGTGTGTTGACCTGTGGCCTGTATCTGAACGACTGCGATATGGATCAGGGGCCGCTGGCCATCCTGCCGGGCAGTCACAAAGGCCCGATCTATGATCACTATACAGAAGACGGGCACTGGACCGGCGACATTCAGGACAAGGATCTGGGTAAGCTGGATGTCGATAATGTCCGCTATCTGCACGGTCCAGCCGGGTCCGTGACATTCCATAATTATCGCACGGTGCATGGGTCCAAACCGAACCTGACCGGGCGGGGGCGACCCCTTCTGCTGAATGTCGTATCCGCAGCGGATTCACTGCCCTATACCTCGCAACCGCTGCCATCGCGCTATGAGCAGGCGATTATTCGCGGCCAACAGGCGCGTTGGGCGCATCATGAGGATGGCGATTACATCGTTCCGCCGGATTGGAGCGGGGGCTATACCTCAATCTTTGCGACACAACAGCGCGAACAGATGTGATGTCATATGCGTTTACCATTGAATATATGATGTGCAACTGATATATCAGATGAAGGGGCGAACCTGATTATCTCATCGGGCATCGCGCAGAGCATCTAAAGGAGAGAGCAATGGAACTTCAAACGTCTCCCATGTCGGACCGCCAGCGCAAGTATCGTGGTGAGTACCGGGATCGTATTGCCGGATGGTACAATGGTTTCTTGCATGTCGCCGTGATCTATACGATCGGCATCGCGGCCCTGTACATTTACATCAGCAATATGCAGTCGCCGTTGTGGTGGGAATGGTTGACCGTGCCGGTCGTGTTCCTGTTATGCAATCTGTTTGAATGGTTCCTGCACCGCCATGTTATGCACCGGCCGCTGAACATCATCGGCCTGCGGGCGATCTATACGCGCCACACCCTGATGCATCACCAGTTCTTCACGGAAAATGAAATGCGCTTCGCCGATCAGCGAGACTGGCGTGTTACATTTTTCCCGCCCTACGCGCTGGTAACATTCATTCTGGCAACCATCCCAGGCGCGTTGGTACTTGGCTGGCTGATTTCCCCGACCGTGGGCTGGCTGACAATGTGCACGACGACCGGCATGTATCTGACCTATGAATTCATGCATTTCTGCTGCCATGTGGAGGAAAACTCCTTCGTGCGCAACATGCCCTTCGTGAACACGATCCGCCGCCACCATACCGCCCATCATGATCAATCCTTAATGATGGAGCGGAATATGAACCTGACCTTCCCGATTGCGGATTGGTTCTTCGGGACATCGGATCTCAATCGCGGTTTGCTGGGGCACATCTTCAACGGCTACAGCACAAAACATATCCGTAAGGACATGCGCAAAACCTCGAAGACCCCGAAAGTTGCGACACCTGCCAGCACAGCGCCCAGCATGGCCAGCTAAAGTCATATCTCGTTAAGGGTGGGAGTTGGTACAGGGCCTCAGGAAATCTGAGGTCCTGTTCTTTTGTGGAACCTTAACGAAATATCACTTAACGCGACAGCGCACGCCAGACCCGTTCCGGGGTCATGGGCATATCGATATCCTGTGTGCCCAGAGCGTCTGCAATGGCATTGATGACGGCGGCGGGGCCACCGATGGAGGCATTTTCCCCAACGCCTTTCATCCCCAGGACATTATTATCCGTTGGAATATCGACATCATGTAAATCAAAATTGGGCAGGTCCCCGGCGCGGGGCAGCTGATAGTCCATGAAGGAGCCGCTGAGCAATTGCCCGGTATCGGGATCAAAGATGGTGCGTTCAAACATCGCCTGACCGATTGCCTGGGCCAGACCGCCATGAATTTGGCCTTCTGCGATCATTGGATTAACGCGGCGGCCCAGATCATCTGCAGCGGTTAGCGCTACCAATGCGACATGTCCCGTCTCGGGGTCCACTTCAACCTCTGCGATATAGGCACCATGGGGCACGGTCTGGGTTTCATGATCGCTGTCGGCCATGCCACACAGTTTTTCGCCCTCAGTCGGTTGGGCAACTGCCAGTTCGATCAAGCTGATGCGCTTGTCGGTCCCGATCACGGTGAAGCCCCCATTGCCATATTCAATATCCCCGATGGCCGTTTCCAATTGCTCGGCTGCCTGTGCCTTTGCCAGATCAATCAGGGCGTCCGTCGCCTTCAGGATCGTGACCCCGGCGATGGGCAGAGACGACGACCCGCCAGTCCCGCCACCGGTCTTGACCTGTGCGGTGTCGCCTTCGACGACATCAATGCGCTCCATCGGGATTTGCAGCCGGTCGGCGACCATTTGGGCGAAGGCGGTTTGGTGCCCCTGACCTGATGCCTGGACGCCGGTCAGGATCAGGATTGATCCGTCTTGTTGCAACAGAACTTCGCTCTTTTCCTTAGGGCTTCCACCAGTCAGATGCAGATAGACACCAATACCGATGCCCCGTTTCAGACCCTTTGCTTCGGAGGCCGCACGGCGTGCTGGAAAGCCAACCCAATCCGCAGCCTTTACCCCCGCCATCATGGCCTGTTCAAAATGCGCGGAGTCATAGGGGAAGCCGTTGGCGGCTGTGTAGGGCATTTTGCTGGGCGGGATCAGGTTTTTCTGGCGAAAGGCAATGGCTCCCAGCCCGGTTTCAGTCGCGGCCTTGTCGATAAGGCGTTCCACCAGATACTGCGCTTCGGGCTTACCGGCCCCCCGATAGGCATCCGTCGGGGCGGCATTAGTATAGACCGCCTTCACCCGGTAATGCAGCATGGGAATGTCATAGACATGGCCCAGCGTCTTCCCGAACCCTTTTGTCAGGACACTGATCCCAAGCGCAGAGGCATAGGCCCCCATATCCCCAATGGAGTCGACGGAGAGGGCGAGAATACCGCCCTCGCTGTCCAGGGCGAGTTTTGCTGTGCTGGCCTGGCCACGCCCATAGGCATCGGTCAGGAAGGCTTCAGAGCGGCTGGAAACCCAACGTATTGGACGACCTAGGTCTTTGGCGGCCACCAGAACCAGACTCTGCTCGGGATAATTTGTAATCTTGATGCCAAAGCTTCCCCCTACATCGGCGGTGATCACGCGGATCGTGGCCGGGTCCGCGCCAATCGTCTTTGCCATCATGTCGCGCATGAAATGCACACCCTGGCTTTGGGTATGCAATGTGTACTGGCCGTCCTGAAACGTGCCAAGGGCAGAGCGGGTTTCAATCGGGCTAACGGCAATACGGTCGCTGCGCTGGGTGATTTCCACAACCCGTGAGGCCCCAGCGAACGCCTGATCTACAGCCGCTTTGTCGCCTTCCTCCCAGATGCAGGCGATATCCTGTGATTGGGTCGGTTCTGTGATGGCATCTTCTTCTTCATAATCGACCATAATCAGTTCCATCGCCTCAATCGCCATGGCTTCTGACTCGGCGACAATAAAGGCGACGGGATCGCCTGCAAACCGCACCGTGTCTTGTGCCAGAAGGGGCCGGTTTGGTGCCTGGAACGGGGTGCCATCGCTGCTGGGATGGGCGGTTACACAGGGCATGGGGTGACACCCCAACCGTTCCAGATCAGCCCCCGTATAGATCGCCAGAACGCCCGGCATGTCCATTGCGTCACTGATATCCAGGCTGGTGATCCGACCATGCGCAATGGGGGAACGAAGGACTACGGCATGGGCAGTATCTGGCAGTTGAATATCCTCAACAAACTGCCCCAAGCCGGTCAGCAGTCGCTGATCTTCAACCCGATGTACCGATGTGCCTGTAAATTCTGTCATTGCCTGTTCCTTCCTGTCTTAAATTAGGTTTAGCAATGCCAGACGGTCCGGACAAACACCAAAATTCCCATAATTATTGAATGATCATTCCAGTAAATGCTGATAAGCTGTTTTTGGTAAAGAAAAGGAGAATAATGCATGGGCCGGTTGCGATCCTTTGATCCTGATAGTGTTTTGGACAGGGCGATGCATGCCTTTTGGGCACGGGGATTTGAGGCAACGTCCATTGAGGATCTGGTCGCGTGTACGGGGATCAACCGCGCCAGCTTGTATGGCGCGTTCGGGGACAAACGGGACCTGTTTCTGAAAGCGCTTCAGCTTTATGTCCAAACAGGGCCGATCATTGAATTGGATCCCTCGACCCGCAAGGGTGGGGTGCGAGCCGCCTTACAGGCCTATATCGATCAGGTCCTGGACTTGATGTCAGATGGGCGAAACCGGGGCTGTTTTATAACCAATACAGTGGCGGAGTTCGGCAGTCAGGATGCCGATATCTTGGCCCAGACACGCATAGCACTGGCCGGTGTCGAAAACGCGTTTGATCGATTGTTGCGATGGGGCCAGCAAACGGGGGAGGTGCCGGCACAGGCTGATGCCCGCGCCCGCGCTCGGCTGCTTTTGGCCGCGATACAGGGCCTGCAGGTTATCTCGAAAGTGAATCCGGATGCCCGCGCCCTGCGACAGATCGCCGATCAGGCCATCGCCGCCGCATTGGCCCCCGTTTCCTGACGTCAACGCTGCGGCAAATCCTGATCAGGCAACCCTGATCAGGGCATGTTTCTTTTTGCCCAAAGACAGTTTTATCACGCCCTCTGAAACATCCAGCGACCCCAGAACGCGGCGATCATCGTCCACTTTTTCGTCATTGATGCGCACCGCGCCGCCTTTGATTTGGCGTCGGGCATCCCCGTTGCTTTGTGTCAGACCCGCACGTGTCAGGGCTTCCAGAACCCCGATGCCTGCCTCTATTTCCGCAGCGGTCACATCGATGGTTGGAAGGTCATCACCAATCGTGCCCTGGGTAAAGGTCTTATGGGCGGTTTCCTGCGCGGCCCGGGCGGCATCATCACCATGGCACAGGCGCGTTGCCTCATTGGCCAGCACAATTTTCGCGGCATTGATTTCTGCGCCATCCAGGGCTTCCAGACGTGCAATTTCGTCCAGCGGCAGATCCGTGAACAGTTTCAGGAAGCGCCCGACATCAGCATCCTCAGTATTGCGCCAGTATTGCCAATAGTCATAAGGGCTCAACCGATCCGCATTTAGCCAGACAGCACCAGAGGCTGTTTTGCCCATCTTTGCGCCAGAAGATGTCGTTAGCAGTGGAACCGTTAGGCCAAAAAGCGAACTGTCATCGGTGCGACGCCCCAATTCGACCCCATTGACGATATTGCCCCACTGGTCCGATCCCCCCATTTGCAGACAGACNTTGTGACGCCGATTTAACTCCACAAAGTCGTAGGCTTGCAAAATCATATAGTTGAATTCCAGGAAGCTCAGCGGCTGTTCTCGCTCCAGGCGCAGCGCGACACTGTCGAATTTCAGCATGCGATTGACAGAGAAATGCCGACCATAATCACGCAGAAAATCGATATAGTTGATTCCAGATAACCACTCGTCATTGTTGACCATCACAGCATCAGTAGGACCGTCCCCGAAGGTCAGGAATTTCTGGAAAATTTGTTTGATGCTAGCAATGTTGCGGTCGATATCGGCATCGGTCAGCATCTTACGTGCTTCGTCCTTGCCGCTGGGGTCGCCAACCTTGGTCGTACCGCCGCCCATCAAGACGATGGGTTTATGGCCGGTCTGTTGCAGCAGACGCAGCAGCATGATTGGCACCAGAGACCCAGCATGCAGCGAATCAGCCGTCGCATCGAAACCGATATAGGCGGGAACTGGTCCTTCCATGGCACGCGCATCCAAGGCGTCCATATCCGTGCATTGATGCAAAAAGCCCCGGTCACGGACGGCTTTCAGGAATTCCGAGCGTATTTGTGTCATAATGTGCAAACTGCTGTTTGTAGAAAATAGGAAGCGCGAGATAGCATGTCGGTCACGGCCCGGCAACCAAGCTGCTTTAAACCGGGTTGGGGAGGAACCTAAAATTGACAAAAAACAGTCGCGCTATTGGATTGATGAGCGGCACCAGCCTGGACGGTATTGATGCGGCGTTGATTGAAACCGACGGGGATAGAGTTCAGTCCTTTGGTCCGTATTTGACGCTGCCCTATGACCCGGCATTTCGATCGCGCTTGCGGTCGGTTCTGGGTGCAGTGGAACGCAATGCCGCAATTGATATCCTAGAGCGGGAATTGACCGACCTGCATGCTGTTGCAGTAACCCGTTTGCTGGATCAGGCCGGGCTATCGGCCCCTTGCATTGATGTGATTGGGTTCCACGGTCAGACCATCAATCATCGCATTGATCTGGGATGGACCTGGCAATTGGGGCTGGGGGGGCGGCTGGCAAAGGCTGTGGGGATCGATACAGTCTATGATTTTCGGCGCACGGATGTGGCGGCAGGCGGACAGGGGGCCCCTTTAGCACCGGTCTATCATCGCGCCCTTGCAAAATCCCTGGAAATGCCTGTGGCAATCCTGAATCTGGGTGGTGTCGGCAATATCACCTTCCTTGAAGGCCCCGACAGCGATCCCATTGCTTTTGATACTGGTCCTGCCAGCGCCTTGTTGGATGATTGGATCAGTCGAAATGGTGCGGGCCACATGGATGAAAATGGCCGGATATCCGGTTCAGGATCGGTGAATGCTGGTGCGCTGGATCAGTTGATGGGCAATCCCTATTTTGATCAGCCTTACCCGAAATCGCTGGACCGCAATGCGTTTGACCCCGGCCCTGTGGCGGATTTGTCTCTTCAGGATGGTGCAGCGACCCTGGCTGCCTTTACAATTGAAAGCGTGGCTAGAGGTATCGAGTTGCTGCCGGTCCGGCCGGTTCGAATCCTGGTCACCGGCGGGGGGCGTCATAATCCAACCTTTATGACAGGCATGGCTGACCACCTGAACCTGCCCGTGCAATCTGTTGAGGCCGTTGGCTGGAACGGGGATGTGCTGGAGGCACAGGCTTTCGCCTATATGGCCGTACGCAGCCGCCAGGGGCTGCCGATCAGTTTCCCAATGACAACTGGCGTTAAAGCCCCTTTGACGGGGGGTCGCTTCGTGTCAAAACCTTAGAAAGGGCCGTTGCTGAGGCGTTTATCCAGATAGGTGCTGACGCTGTCCTTCAGATCATCGACTTTACCGGTGAAGAAATGATTCGTGTCGGGCATGACTTCGTAATCGATCGTGATGCCCTTTTGCGCCCGCAACTTGTCCACCAGCTTGCCAACCGTTTCATGGGGGACGATGTCATCGTCATCACCCTGCAAAATCAACCCGGAAGAGGGGCAGGGTGCCAGGAAGGTGAAGTCATATTGATTGGCAGGCGGCGCGATGGAAATGAACCCATTGATTTCCGGTCGGCGCATCAGCAATTGCATCGCAATCCAAGCCCCGAAGGAAAATCCGGCAATCCAGCAATCGCGAGCGTTTTCATTATAGGTCTGCAGCCAGTCTAATGCCGTCGCTGCATCGGACAACTCGCCTTCGCCCCGGGAGAACACGCCTTGCGATCGCCCAACCCCCCGAAAATTGAAGCGCAAACACGAAAACCCGCGCTTGGCAAAAGTATGATACATTTCATAGACGATACGATTGTTCATCGTGCCGCCATGCTGTGGGTGCGGGTGCAGGAACAGGGCGATGGGCGCATTGCTGTCGGTTCCGTGGGTGTAACGCCCTTCAAGGCGACCTTCTGGACCGTTAATTGTAACTTCAGGCATAAAGAATCCCCGGTAGAAGTGAGAGGATGGAAAAACTGTTGTTACCAAGCCATTGGCTGTAAACGTCAAGACCTTGAGATACAAGCGTTATCGCGGTGTTGTGTTCTGGGCGTCGCTTGACGCTGACGAAACAGGCAGTATATCTAAGGCGTGAAGTCGTGTCTTTAAAGAGCGACTTTATGGTTTCATTCCGGCGGAAACAGGCGGCCTTAGGCTTTTTCGGCGGGATGAATGAATACCCTAACCAAGCGGGTGATGCGATGTTTAAAACTTTGAAGTCCGATATTGATGCAATGATTTCCCGTGATCCGGCCGCCCGGTCGCGGTTGGAAGTTGCGCTGTTGTATCCGGCATTTCACGCCATCATCCTGTATCGCGTGGCCCATTGGTTGTATCAGCGCCAGTGGTTTTTCTTCGCCCGTTTCGTATCCCAGGTCGCCCGGTTGTTCACCGGTATTGAAATCCATCCCGGGGCAAAGATTGGTCACGGCTTCTTCATCGACCACGGTATGGGCGTTGTGATCGGGGAGACAGCGGAAATAGGCAACAATGTTACCCTATACCATGATGTGACATTGGGCGGTGTTTCCCCGTCTGAAAATTCGGACGGTCAGCGCTGCCAGAAGCGTCACCCTACACTGGGTGACAATGTGATTGTCGGGTCCGGTGCTCAAATTCTGGGTCCAATCACGGTGGGCCGCTGTGCCCGTATCGGGGCAAATGCTGTTGTGATCAAGAATGTTGCGGAAATGGCANCCATGGTCGGTATTCCAGCAAAGCCTATTGCTGGCCAGGCCAATCGCGCGGATTCCAGCTTTGCGCCCTATGGGACACCGCTGGGAGATTTGCCAGATCCCGCCGCCCGCGCCATAGAAGCCTTGATGGCGCAAGTGGATGTGCTGAAAGCACAGGTTGGTGATCTGGAAAGTCGTTTGACGGATGCAGAACAGCGCCCGAATTTTTCTTTTGGCGCTGATGATGCCCCAGATGATTCTGCGCGTTCCGCGAAAAAATGAGATTTTCGACAATAATGTTACTGATGTGATCCAGCCTTAATCTCCCCTCGTATTGATCTACGAGGGGTATCCCAAACGTATATTTGTTTAACAGTGCTTACAGACTTACGGGTATGGCGTGCACTGTTGTGTGCTGTGCAGATGTCGCGCCTCCCTTGTCATGGGATCAGCCCTGTTGGTTTTTACAAAAATCAGGGTTTGGAGGTTTGGTGTGAAGATATCGACAAAAGGGCGCTATGCCGTAATGGCTATTGTGGATTTGACCAGCATGAGCGCCGGTCAACCAGTGCCACTTGCAGATATAGCGGAGCGCCAGGACATTTCTTTATCCTATCTGGAACAGCTTTTCGCGAAGCTGAAAAAGGGTGGTGTCGTGAAAAGTGTGCGGGGGCCGGGCGGCGGCTATATGTTGGCGGCTCCTGCCTCGACTATTCTGATATCCACCATCATAAAATCCGTGGATGATTCCGCGCGCCCGGTTCGCTGTTCCCCCAGTTCACCGCATCAGTGCATGCCTGGAAATCAACGATGTGCGACCCATGCCTTATGGGAAATGTTGACGATTCAAATGGATGCGGCGCTGTCATCGGTCAGCCTGGAAGATGTCTGCGAGGGGCATATCCTCAGTCCAGAGCAACGGCCCCAGTCAATGGTTGGGCATAGCCGCTAAAGCAGGGCTGGTTGATCTGTCGTCAGCATCCTTTTCTTAAGGTCAAAGGCATGCGAAAAATGCCTTATGCAAACTCAGCAAATATATCTGGATTATAATGCCACCAGCCCGGTTTTACCGGTTGCAGCCGATGCCGTCGGGAACGCCATCGCTGTTGGCGGTAATCCGTCATCCATACATGGCGCGGGGCGGGCCGCACGGGCCCTGATAGAAAAGGCGCGGCGTCAGGTTGCAGCCCTGGTTGGGGCGCGCCCAGGCGCGGTTGTGTTTACGTCTGGCGCCAGTGAGGCAAATGTCCTGGCCCTGCGGGGGCTTCCCCGTCACCGCGTTCTGGTCTCATCAATAGAACATGACAGCGTACTAAACGCCGTCCCCGACGCCGTGGTTTTACCTGCCACAGGGCAGGGCGTGATAGATTTGAACGCCTTGCGACAGTCTGTGTGCGATGGGGATCTGGTATCGGTTATGGCGGTTAACAATGAAACGGGGCTGATCCAACCGATTGAAGAAATCGCAGAAATTGTGAAGGCGGCAGGGGCGCTGTTGCATGTTGATGCGGTTCAGGCCGCCGGGCGGCTTCCTTTTGACATACGCGCCCTTGGCCTCGCAGCACTCAGCCTCAGCGCCCATAAGATTGGTGGGCCAACCGGCGTGGGGGCGTTGGTTTTTAATGAAGGTCTTGCCCTTACCGCGCAGACAAAGGGCGGTGGTCAGGAAAAGGGGCGACGGGGCGGCACAGAAAATGTCGCCGGCATCGCTGGTTTCGGGGCGGCGGCAGAATGGGTTCTGGATCATATGGCACCGGAACAAAAGCGCCTTTCAGGACTGCGGGACCACATGGAACATCGGCTTGCACAGAATTGTGCGGGGCTTCGGATCATTGGGGCTGGTCTTCCACGTGTTGCAAATACATCTTGCCTGTCGTTGCCTGGCGCGCCCGCTGAAAAGCAAGTCATTAGCCTGGATCTGGCGGGGTTCTGTGTCAGCGCCGGATCGGCCTGCTCTTCTGGTAAGGTGAAAAGCAGTCCTGTCCTGACGGCAATGGGATTACCTGCCGATATCGCCGGGTCAGCGATCCGGATCAGTCTGGGATGGCGCACCACGGGAGATGATATAGACGCTTTTGTGAACGCTTATCTTGCGATGGCGGAACGGTTGCTGCCGAAGGACCCCCCCCATGCAGGCCAGGTGGCGGGATAGGATCGTATAATGACTGTCAATCGACCAAATCGCCCGATCTATCTGGATTATCAGGCGACAACGCCGTGTGATCCCCGTGTCGTGGATCGTATGATGCCCTATTTCAGCGATATTTTTGGGAATCCTCATTCTGCAGATCATCGACATGGTTGGGAGGCGGAAGCCGCCGTGGAGACGGCGCGCGGGCAGGTAGCAGCCCTGATCGGGGCAAAGCCAAGGGACATCATTTTCACGTCCGGTGCGACAGAATCCAACAATCTTGCGATTAAGGGCGCAGCCCGGCATCGACGGCAGGCGGACGGTCGCGACACGGTAATCACGCTGGCCAGTGAGCATAAATGCGTCCTTGAAAGCACCGCACGGTTAAGCCGGGAAGGCTTTAACGTTAAGATTTTACCTATTCAGAAGAATGGATTGCTGGATCTTTCGACCCTGAAAGAGGCGCTGGATGACCGGGTTGCGATTGTATCTGTCATGGCGGCGAATAATGAGATCGGGGTGATCCAACCCCTGGCCGATATCGGTGCGATGGTGCGGGAGTGCGGCGCGTGGTTTCATACCGATGCGGCACAGGCTTTCGGGAAGTACCCGCTGGATGTTGATGCTATCTGCATCGACATGATGAGTATTTCCGGCCATAAGATCTATGGACCCAAGGGAGTTGGCGCGCTGTATGTACGGGGCCGCAAACCGAAGGTGGAACTGGACCCGTTGATGGATGGTGGGGGCCANGAACGGGGCTTGCGGTCCGGCACCTTGCCCGTTCCCCTTTGCATTGGGTTGGGCGCGGCGGCAGATATCGCCAAATCCGAAATGGGGCAGGAGGCTGAAAGACTGACCCGGATGCGCAACCGGTTGTGGGACCTGCTGCAACAGTCTGATGCGGATTTAAGTTTGAATGGGGATATGGATCAACGCCTTCCGGGCAATCTGAACATCACCGTGCCGGGGGTGGAGAGCAGTGAATTGCTGGCTGCATTGGATGGATTGTCGGTTTCCAGTGGCTCAGCCTGTTCTTCCGGGGCGCAGGCCGCCAGTCATGTTCTGCAGGCGCTGGGCCACGATCCGGCCAAGGTTGCAGCAGGCCTGCGTATCGGACTGGGCCGGTTTACCACAGAGAATGACATCGCGGCTGCGGCTGAAATGCTGTTGGCGGCTGTAAGCAAGAAATAGCCCGGCCTGAGTTAGGCGATTGACTTCACCGGGGCTTTATCCCAAATAACCGCGTTAGCGAAGAATAGTCAGGCGTAAGGAAACCGGGATGCCAAAAATCACCTTTATTCACCGCGACGGCAGCGAGACCATTGTTGATGCGAAAGCTGGCCTGTCGGTCATGGAAACCGCTGTCGAGAATGATGTTGAGATCGAGGCGGCCTGTGAAGGGTCCCTGGCCTGCGCAACCTGTCATATGGTCGTTGAAGATCAGGATTGGTATGAAAAGCTTGATCCGCCCAGTGAAGATGAAGAAGACATGTTGGATTTGGCGTTTGGTCTGACCAAGACATCCCGCCTGACCTGTCAAATTCGCGTAACCGATGCGCTGGATGGCATTCGCTTGCGCGTGCCGGAAGAAACCTGACCCCTTTGACAGCCAATTTACATTTGATCCGATTTGGTCAGTATTCTGACAAATAGGTCATTGTTTGGGAATTATGGTTAATACTGCCAGGGCTTGTGTGGGCAAACCGTTACAAAAATCGGGCTGTTCCGCGCAGCAAACAGCAGGAACGCAAGATTCCCCTTGCATTCCGTATGGTTCCGGCGCATGGTCCGCCTCGTGATGACCCCGCACCTGGTTTGCGAGTGATGTTTGACTTTAGAGACGATACTAAGCTTTCGCTTGCGACCGTGCTAGAGACTACCTTCCTCAAAAAATCCTAATCAGGGCGACTCGCCCCGGTTCCGCACGAGCGCGGTCCGGGAATGCATATCGGGTTTGGTCTTTCAATGAAGGAAGGCCGACCAGCGAATCAAACAAGTAGGACTACGAGAAAATGGCCAAAGGCACCGTCAAATTTTTCAACACCACCAAAGGTTTCGGCTTCATCACACCAGATAGCGGCGAAAAGGACGTTTTCGTTCACATCACTGCTGTTCAGGCTTCCGGCATGGACACGCTGAGCGATGGCCAAGCCGTGGAATTCGAGGTCGAAGCCGACCGTCGCGGCCCGAAGGCGGTGAATTTGCGCGCATCCTAACGCCGCGCGAACCGATCTTGGGGAGTAATCCTTAAGACCGGTACCGCGCAGCGGTGAAGAGGGGCGGTGCCAATGGCGCCGCCCTTTCTTTTTGTCCGATTGGTGTTGCTGTCCGCATCGTCTTACAATCTTCACTCGCCAGATGTCGGTGTGTTTGGCAGGGTTGTTTGTGTGATTTAGACAGAGGCTTCTTAAGGATCGGGCATGTCGAAGATTATTGTGTTCACGGATTTGCACATCCTGCCCATCGGCAAGACGATCATTGGTCTGGATCCCTATGCGCGTCTTGCTGCTGGTATTGACCATGCGACCAAAATTCATCCAGATGCAGACCGTATTGTCTGTACCGGCGACTTAACCCATCGGGGGGATGCAGACTCTTATCTGCGCCTGGCGGAACTGTTGGACCGGACGCATATTCCCGTCAGCCTGTTGATCGGCAATCACGATTCCCGAGAAACATTCCTGTCCTGCTTCCCTGACGTGTCCGTGGACCCAAATGGCTTTGTCCAAAGCGTGCTGGATGTTGGGGATTGGCGTCTGGTCTTTCTAGACACATTGAATGCACCCCCCTATGAATTTCCGGAAACGTATAGTGGCTATCTGTGTCCGGCGCGGCTGGAGTGGCTGCAGGGGCAGTTAAGGGAAGCCGGGGATCGACCCGTGCTGCTGTTCCTGCATCATCCGCCCCACGATATCGGGTTTCCCGGCATGGATGCCATCAAGTTAAAGAATGGTCCGGCCCTGTATGACGTAATCGGGCGTTTCAATTGTGTGAAGCATCTTGTGGCGGGCCATGTGCATCGCACGATTTCTGGGTCTCATCGCGGTGTTCCGTTCAACATATTCAAAAGTCCCTGTCACCAGATGCCGATGAATATGGATTCGATGGATGTATCACTTTCGGTGGATGAACCGGCGGCCTATGGCATCCTGTTGACCACGCCGACCGGCGTTCTGGCGCACAGCGAAGACTATGAAATCGCAATTGCGGATGTGGGTACCTCACACGAGGCCCTGGGGGCCGGCGCAGCAGCGGAATAAATTTCCCAAATCCCATTTCAGGCCTTGCAAAGACGACCTTTTCCGCTACATCTAGAAACAGGACTTATTTAGTCCAGTATGAGAAAGCGAAAGGTTTTCAGTGTGTTTCGCCTGTCACGAATGACAGATTATGGTGTGGTTTTGTTGAGCTATATGGCCCAGCAACCCAATGTGTTATGCACAGCCCCGGAATTGGCTGATCGCACGACGCTGCCTGCACCAACAGTTGCCAAAATATTGAAATCCCTGTCTAAAGCAGGCGTTTTGGCGGCGACACGCGGGGCGTTGGGGGGCTATGTCCTGTCCCGCCCCACACAGGAAATCAGCGTTTCAGAGATTATTACGGCCCTGGACGGACCGGTCGCGCTGACGGCCTGTGTAGACGGGTCGGATGATAATTGTGCGGTGGAAAGCCTGTGCCCGATGGCGGGGGGGTGGAACCGCATCAACCTGGCCGTGAAGTCGGCTTTGGACAATGTAAGTCTGGCGGATTTGATCAGTGACAGTGGCATGATCCGACATTTTGAAGATGCGCCCGCTTCCGGGCTGGCGACAGTAGGACGGTAATTTATCATGGCTACGACAGACACAGTTGAACGCGTAAGCGCCCTGGAAGCGGAAAAGTACCGCTATGGCTTCTCAACAGATATTGAGATGGATTTCGCGCCCAAGGGCTTGAACGAAGACATCGTGCGCCTGATTTCCGCCAAAAAGGAAGAACCCGAATGGCTTCTGGAATGGCGGCTGAAGGCTTTTGCGCTGTGGCAGGATATGCCGGAACCCGGCTGGCAGAAGCCCGATGTGCCGCAGATTGATTATCAGGATGTCTACTACTATGCCGCCCCGAAGAAGGACGGCCCGAAATCGCTGGATGAGGTTGACCCGAAGCTACTGGAAACCTATGCCAAGCTGGGCATTCCGTTGAAGGAACAAGAGGTTCTGGCCGGTGTTGAAGGTGCACCCCGGGTTGCCGTGGATGCTGTTTTTGACAGCGTATCGGTTGCGACGACCTATCGCAAAGAGCTGGAATCACACGGTATTGTCTTTTGTTCCATCTCAGAAGCGGTGAAAACGCATCCAGACCTTGTGAAGAAATATCTGGGCTCTGTCGTACCGTATTCCGATAACAAACATGCCTGTCTGAATGCCGCTGTGTTTACCGATGGCAGCTTTGTGTACATCCCCAAGGGCGTGAAATGCCCGATGGAATTGTCCACCTATTTCCGCATCAACGCCCAGGAAACCGGGCAGTTTGAACGCACCCTGATCATTGCTGACGAAGGATCTTATGTCAGCTATCTGGAAGGGTGTACCGCGCCGATGCGCGATGAAAATCAACTGCATGCCGCCGTGGTGGAATTGATCACGCTGGACGATGCGGAAATCAAATATTCGACGGTGCAGAACTGGTATCCCGGAGATGTGAACGGCAAGGGCGGGATCTTTAATTTCGTGACCAAGCGCGGTGCCTGTCGCGGGCGCAATTCCAAAATCAGCTGGACCCAGGTCGAAACCGGTTCTGCGGTCACCTGGAAATATCCAAGCTGCATTCTGCAAGGCGACAATTCGGTCGGGGAATTCTATTCCGTTGCGATCACGAATAATTGTCAGCAGGCCGATACCGGTACGAAGATGATCCATATCGGCAAAAACACCCGGTCGCGTATCATCTCAAAGGGGATTTCGGCCGGGCGTGCGGATCAGACCTATCGCGGGCTGGTGCGGGTCTTGCCCAATGCCAGTGGTGCGCGGAATTTCACCCAGTGCGACAGCCTTTTAATTGGCGACAAATGCGGGGCGCATACCATCCCCTATATCGAAAGCCGCAATCCCTCGGCGCAATTGGAACATGAGGCAACGACCAGCCGGATCAGCGAGGATCAGCTGTTTTATTGTCTGTCCCGTGGGATCGGCGAGGAAGAGGCCGTGGCGCTGATCGTCAATGGTTTCTGTAAGGAAGTGATGCAGACCCTGCCTATGGAATTTGCCGTTGAGGCACAAAAGCTGATCGGCATTTCACTGGAAGGCAGCGTTGGATAAGTCGAGAGAAGTTAATACGTCATTCCCGCGCAGGCGGGAATCCAGAGCCAAATGCAGGAAGCCAGCGTGGCGCTCTGGACCCCGGATCAAGTCCGGGGAGACGGTGAGTCTTTTGAGGAATGGAAAGAACGGTAATGTCATTGTTGAAGATTGAAAATTTGAACGCGACTGTCTGTGGCAAGGAAATCCTGAAAGGGATCAACCTGGATATTCAACCGGGTGAAGTGCACGCGATCATGGGCCCCAATGGCTCAGGTAAATCGACCCTGTCTTATGTTCTGGCGGGTCGCCCAGGATACGAAGTGACCGGTGGATCGGTCACCTATCAGGGCAAGAACCTGCTGGAGATGGCCCCGGAAGAGCGCGCCTGTGAAGGGGTGTTCCTGGCCTTTCAATATCCGGTAGAACTGCCCGGTGTTGCCAATACGACCTTTCTGAAACACGCCCTGAATGCGCGCCGGAAGCATCTGGGTGAGGCTGAACTGGATGCGTTGGAATTCGTGAAGGCGCTGCGCAAAAAGGCGAAAGAGTTGAATATCCCAGATGATATGCTGAAACGGCCGGTCAATGTCGGCTTTTCCGGCGGGGAAAAGAAGCGCAATGAGACGCTGCAAATGGCCATCCTGGAGCCGCGCATGGCAATCCTGGATGAAACCGACAGCGGGCTGGATATCGATGCCCTGAAGCTGGTATCCGATGGCGTCAATGCGCTGCGCAGCGCGGATCGTTCGTTCCTGGTGATTACTCATTATCAGCGGCTTTTGGACTATATCGTGCCGGACAAGGTGCATGTTCTGTCCGCTGGTCGGATTGTGAAGACCGGTGGTAAAGAGCTTGCGCAGGAATTGGAGAAGACCGGTTACGCAGCCTATGAGGATGAAGCGGCATGACGGATAACCTGCTGCAAGATCTGCTGCGCCAGCGGGGCGACTCCGGGCGGTTTGACCCTAAGGAGGCGCTGCCTACCCGCAAGGCGGAAGCATGGAAATATACCGACCTGAAACGGCTGGATAAATTCGGCTGGTCGGTCTGGCTGGCGGAAGACAGCCATGGCGTGACAGCGATACCCGATGCGGCCCTTAAGATTGAGGGCGCGATCAATATTGTTCTGGTCAACGGTTTCCTGGATCGGGATCTGTCCGCATTGGATCATCTGCCAATGGGCCTGTCGCTGGAGGCTGGACCGGCCTCTGAAGCCTATGGTGATGGCTTTACGGATCGGTTGAGCGACGCGCTGACACAGGAGGAACTGACCCTTCGGGTTGATGCGGGCAAGGTGATTGAGGCCCCCATCCATATCCATCATATCACATGGGGGGCAGATGCCGATGCGGCCATCGCCCATGCGGCGCGAGTGACGATCACGCTGGACAAGGGGGCTGAGGCAACCGTTGTGGAAAGCCATGTGACCGCCAGCGGTAATGGATTTACGGTGCCAAGCCTGGGCGTCAGTCTGGGTGAAAATTCCAGACTGGGCCTGTATTCCGCATTGATGGAAAAGGCGGGGTCATCTCAGATCGGCCTTGCCGATATCGGTGTGTCAAAAGGGGCGGTGCTGGATTCCTTTATCCTGTCGATCGGCAAGGGCCTGGCCCGGCGGGAAGTACGCTTAACCATGGCCGGAGAACGAGGCGAAGCTGCCTTGTCCGGGGCTTATTTTGGAACAGGCGATGCCCTGATCGATACGACGACCTTTGTCACCCATGTCGCAGAAAATGCCACCAGTCGACAATTTTTCCGGGGTGTGTTGGATGACCGGTCCCGCGGCGTTTTCCAGGGCAAGGTCCTGGTGCGGGAAGGCGCTCAGGGGACGGATGGTCAACAGCAACACAAGGCCTTGCTGTTATCCGGTCAGGCAGAGGTCGATGCCAAGCCGGAATTGGAAATTTATGCCGATGATGTGCAATGCGCCCATGGCGCAACCGTTGGCGCCCTGGATGAAGACCAGTTGTTCTATCTTCGTGCGCGCGGCATTCCAGAGGCTCAGGCGCGTGCCTTGTTGACGCAATCTTTCCTGATTGAGGCGGTAGAACATATCGCCCGACCGGCAATTCGGGATGTCTTCCGTGACGCGCTGGCCCATCGGTTGGAAGGAGATTTGGTATGAACGACGCCGCAATCCGACTGACAGATGACCTGGCCTATGATGTCGAGGCTGTTCGCGCGGATTTCCCGATCCTCAGCCAAACCGTCCATGGTAAACCGCTGGTCTATTTGGACAGTGGCGCATCGGCGCAAAAGCCCCGGGCGATGATTGAGGCGATGCGTGCGTCTTTTGAGGAATGCTATGCCAATGTGCATCGCGGGGCCTATGACTTTTCGGAACGCACCACGGCGGCCTATGAGGGCGCGCGAGAGATTATCCGCGGCTTTCTGAATGCCAAAAGCGAGCGGGAAATCATTTTCACTAAGAATGCCAGCGAGGCCATTAATCTGGTCGCGTATTCCTATGGTCGGGGTATCCTGAAAGCAGGAGATACGGTTCTGATATCGGAGATGGAACACCATTCCAATATTGTCCCCTGGCAGTTGTTACGGGATGCCACCGGTGTTGCGCTGAAGGTCGTGCCGATCACCGATGAAGGCGAATTCCGCATGGATGCCTATGCCGACATGCTGGATGACAGCGTGAAGCTGGTGGCGGTTACCCATGTGTCCAACGTTTTGGGTACGATCACGCCTGCAAAGAAAATTGTGGAAATGGCCCATTCCGTTGGAGCGAAAGTGCTGTTTGATGGCAGCCAGGCCGTGATGCATATGTCTGTTGATATGCAGGATCTGGATTGCGATTTCTATGCCTTTACGGGCCACAAACTGTATGGCCCGACAGGCATTGGTGTTCTGTATGGCAAGGAAGCGCTGTTGGAGGCCATGCCGCCCTTTCTGGGGGGCGGGGATATGATTTCGTCCGTTACCTTTGAAAAATCGACCTGGGCTGAATTGCCATCAAAATTTGAGGCCGGAACACCGCCTATTGTCGAAGCCATCGGGCTTGGCGCGTCCATTCAATATTTGACCGGGGTTGGAATTGAGCGTGTGGCTGCCCATGAGCACGACTTGTTGACCTATGCCATGCAGCGGCTGGCTTCTATTGATGGATTGCGCGTGGTTGGCACGGCACCTAACAAAACTGCGGTGATTTCATTTGTGATGGGCGAAGCACATCCGCATGACATTGCGACAATCATCGACCAACAGGGCGTTGCCGTTCGGGCCGGACATCATTGCGCCGAACCCCTGATGCATCGTTTGGGGGTTGTGGGCACCGCTCGTGCCTCTTTGGGCATGTACAATACCCGCAGCGAAATAGATGCCTTGGCCCAGGCCTTGGAAAAAGTGAACGCGATTTTTGGATAGGAAGATCGATATGGACGACCGTACCAACGAACGAGACCGGCTGGAAGTCGCCCCGGCCCCACAGACGGGGGCGGATTTTGCGCATCCCTATCTGGGCGGCTTTGGCGAGAAACAGGCTGAAGAGGGCATNCAGGCCCTGTCAGGTGATATTCTGCCAGAGGGCACCGCTGTTGCCAGCCCGGATGCGGTAGAAGCGGCCTTGCGCACGGTCCATGATCCGGAAATCCCGGTGAATATCTATGATCTGGGCCTGATCTATGCCTGTGAGGTGGATGAAAAAGGGGATTGCGACATCACCATGACCCTGACCGCCCCGGCTTGTCCCGTGGCGGGCGAGATGCCGCAACAGGTTGCCGATGCCGTCGCGGCGGTTGAAGGTATCGGGGTGGTGTGTGTTACCCTGACCTGGACGCCACCCTGGCGCCCGGAAATGATGTCGGAAGATGCCAAAATGGCACTGGATTTCTTCTGACAGCGTTATGATATAGTGTACAGTGCGTTATAGGAATGCGAGGAACTGATATGTTTGGGACTGGAAAAGCCATAGTGACCCTGACCGATACTGCCGCTGAACGGGTGCGCAGTTTGATGGAAAAGGGTGGTGACGGCGTGATCGGCCTGCGGATTGGTGTATCCTCCAAGGGCTGCTCCGGCCTGTCTTACGTTGTCGAATATGCCAAGGATAAGAAACAGTTTGAGGAAGAAGTCGATGTCGATGGTGCCAAGGTGCTGATCGATCCGGCGGCAACGATGTTTCTGATCGGGGCGGAAATTGATTACGAGGAATCCAAGCTTCAGTCTGGGTTTACCTTCCGTAATCCAAACGAAACCGCGCGCTGCGGCTGTGGCGAGAGCTTCTCTGTCGCGTCTTAGGCTCTAAACGATCCCGGTTATTCTTGGACAAGCTGTTTGCAATGCGTCTCTCGCAATAGGATGCAGGCAATAAAACCAATGGCATAAGCCAGGATCAGCATTGAGAAAGCGGTGACATAGGCCGCATTTTCATAGATGCGGGCCCCATTTTCTTCCAGGCCGGTCCATCGCAAATCCAGGATGAATCCAAGCAGCGGTTGGAACAGCGCGCCTGATCCCACAACAGCCATATTCACAAAGCCAAGCCCGGCCCCCATTCGGCTGGGTCGGTTTGTTTCGCGCACACAGGTGAAAGATAAGATCATCGTGCAGCCGCTAACGCCGTTAAGGAAGAATAGAACCCCCAACACGGTAGGCGACAGATTTGGGACATAAATCATGATTGCCAATGACAGTGCGCCCATAATGAACCCGGCATACAGGATGGGTTTCCGGCGTCCGATTTTCTCTGTCATGATGCCAAGGGCGGGCCCCACACAGGCCCATCCCAGGAAAATCAGGGATGTACAGGCAGCGGCATCGGCCTTTGTAAATCCTTGTGTTTGAACCAGCCATGGAACCGCCCAAAGGCCTGCAAAGGACAGCATGGGCGCGGCCAACGTGAATCCCAATATCGCGCAGGCCCAACTGTCGCGGCGGGACAGGACATCCTGAAATGCCCCCCCTCCTGTGGCAGGCTTTCCGGTAACAGGTTGGGGTTTGGATCTGGGAATCTCAGCGACCACAAAAAAGATCAGAACCGCCAGGATAGCGCCGATCACCCCAAGGCTGATGATCGTTTCCCGCCATCCATAAGACGAGACGAAGAAGCTGAGTGGTGCTTGCCCGACCATCGCCCCGGTCATGCCAACGCTTTGCAATATGCCAATCAGCATGCTGAAGCGGCGGGCCGGAAACCAGGCGGCTGCAATGCTCATCGTACCGACATACCCACAGGCAACCGAAGCGCCGATAATTGCGCGCCCGATTGAGGCTATGCCCAGGCTGTGGGCCAGGGCAAAGATAAGGCTGCCGATCAAACACAGCGTCATGGCCCCGCTGAGCAATTTTCTGGGGCCAAAACGATCCATCAGAACACCAACCGGCATCTGCATGCCTGCATAGGCATAAAAATAGAATGCGCTCAGCGATCCCAGTGCTCCGCCACCAACGGCGAAAGCGCGCATCAGGTCTTCGGTCATGACGCTGGGGGCAACACGTTGTGTGAAGGCATAGCCGAAACAAAGGCATCCCAGTGCAAAGGCAGCCCAGGCCCTGAGGGAGGGGCGGCGAACAGCATCAGTCATAACAGTATCCCCAATCACAGAGATCCCAAGGCAAGGCCCAGGGTGTTGAATTGAATAGATACAGATATGGCAAATCGCATGAACACTTCTCCCCAACGTGGTCTGACTGATATGCTCTAGCGGATTTTCCGAAATGTAAAACACCGATTAACTTTTTCTGTGTGCGCACCTTTCGCCATCCTTGACGATCGGGTTGCGATGACCCAAACCCGTAGGGTGTGACAAAGGGGAACGGACATGCCGGAAAATCAGACGTATGACTTCATCATTGTGGGGGCCGGGTCGGCCGGATGTGTGCTGGCGGCGCGCCTGACTGAGGAGTCTGATGTGCGGGTCCTGCTGATCGAAGCAGGCGGCAGTGATTCTTCGATCTTTATTCAGATGCCAACGGCACTGTCGATCCCAATGAATATGAAAAAGTTCAACTGGTTCTTTGAAAGCCAACCTGAACCAGGACTGAATAATCGTCTGATGCACACGCCTCGTGGAAAGGTGCTGGGGGGCTCTTCTTCCATCAATGGTCTGGTCTATGTGCGCGGGCATGCCTGTGATTTTGATGAATGGGAAGAGCAGGGCGCTAAAGGCTGGGCCTATCGCCACTGCCTGCCCTATTTTCAGCGGGCGGAAACATGGTCGGACCCGGACGATCGCCCGCAGGATGCCTATCGCGGCACGGATGGCCCTTTATCGACCTGCAATGGAAATAATATGAAAAACCCGCTCTATCGCGCCTGGATTGAGGCGGGGGAGCAGGCTGGCTATGGCAAGACGGAAGACTATAACGGCTATCGGCAAGAAGGCTTTGGCCGGATGCATATGACAGTGAAGGATGGCGTTCGCTGGTCGACAGCCAATGCCTATTTGAAACCTGCCATGGGCCGCCCAAATCTGACCGTTGTAACGAAAGCCCTGACAGAAAAAATCCTGCTGGAGGGTAAGAAGGCCGTTGGCATCCGCTATCAGGTCAATGGCAAGGTGACAGAGGCGCGGGCCAATCGGGAAGTCATCCTAAGCGCCGGGTCGGTCGGGTCGCCACAAATACTTCAACTGTCAGGGATCGGCCCCGCCGATGTTCTGAAGAAGGCTGGCGTGGATGTCGTGCATGACCTGCCGGGCGTCGGGGGTAATTTGCAGGATCATCTGGAAGTCTATTTCCAGTTCCGCAGTAAAAAGCCCATCACACTGAATGGAAAACTGGATCCGTTCAGCAAGTTCATGATCGGGGCGCGCTGGTTCTTTTTCAAATCCGGGCTGGGGGCGACCAATCATTTTGAATCCTGTGCCTTTATCCGATCAAAACCAGGGCTGAAGTCACCGGATCTGCAATATCATTTCCTGCCAGCCGCAATGCGTTATGACGGCAAAGCCTCCTTTGACGGGCATGGTTTTCAGGTTCATGTCGGGCCAAACAAGCCCAAGAGCCGGGGACATATTCACATCACATCCCCGGACCCGGCCGCAAAGCCGGAGATCCTGTATAACTATATGACAGAACAGGAAGATATTGAGGCGTTCCGCGCCTGCATTCGATTAACCAGGGAGATTATGGCGCAACCAGCAATGGATGATTTCCGGGGGTCAGAAATCCAACCAGGCGAAGCGATCGCCGGGGATAAGGAGATCGATGCCTGGATCAGGGAAAATGCTGAAAGCGCGTATCATCCGTCCTGCACGTGTAAAATGGGCGCGAAAGACGATCCTACCGCTGTTATCGATACGGATTGTCGCGTGATCGGTATTGAAGCCCTGCGCATCGTGGATAGCTCGATCTTTCCAACAATTCCCAATGGAAATTTGAATGCACCAACCATTATGGTGGGAGAAAAGGCAGCGGATTTGCTTCGGGGGCGCGACCCATTGCCTGCGTCAAACGCGCCGGTTTGGATTGCACCGGATTGGGAAACCAAACAGCGGGAGGGTGAACCTGTTCGGGCGGCGGGTTAGAGCAGCGCTATCCGATATCCGCGCAGGCGATCCTTACAATATTCCCTGATAACGGCGGGATGTGAACGGGTTCGAAATTCACATACCGATACAGGCTGACGCCTAATACATAGGACGTTGCCCCGGACGTGTCTTTCAGAGGAACCAGCATCCGCTCTGCTTGTTGCGTGGTTTGTTCCGTCAGTCTTTCCCTGGCGGTGCCATACTGAACAAGGGGTGTGTTGGTGATCATGTGCCAGCGCTTAAGAACCGTTGGATAGTCCACGGGGCCAACGATCTGCGCCAGGCTCTTGCCCTTAATGCTGTAACCCCAGGCCGCATTGACTTCTTCTCCCGCCAAGCGACACAAATAATTGCCATTGGAGGGATCAAAGCGATACAGCCACATAAATTGCAAAAGTGTTGGGACCCTCATAGGGTCGAAGTTCTTCTTCAAGGGAACGATTTCATTTCCCCGTCGTGCCGCACGCCAAGCATTCAGGAAATCCAGAATTCTTGGATCTGCATCAGATAAGTGCGCTTGTGTTGATGTCATTAACCGATCCGATGCCATTTTTATTCGCTTCGGCCCATGCCGACCGTAAAGTTACAATTTTGTCTGTCACGATTGCCCAATGTGATTGGCGCCTCTTGCCAATCGTAGAATTGGGACGTCTACTCTATCTGTCTGAGATCTTTATAAAAACGTGATGGATTCAAGTTTATGACCCTTTCCCCGGTTCAGTGCACCGTTGATTTGACCATCCCAGGACGTAATCTGGGATTTCTCAGAGTGCCTCATTCAGTCCATCGATCAGCGTATGGGCATATTCCTGTGCCCATTGTATCTTTCGTCGGGCCAAAGCCTGGGCCGACTGTCTTGCTGATGTCGGGTAATCACGGGGACGAATACGAAGGCCAGGTCATCCTGTCGGATTTGATCCGTACATTGGACCCAACAGATATATGTGGTCGCCTGACACTTTTGCCAATGGCGAACTTCTCGGCTGCGGAGGCTGGACTTAGAACATCGCCCCTGGACAGTGGCAATCTGAACCGCAGCTTTCCCGGTCGGGCGGTGGGGGCACCGACAGAAATGATTGCGTTCTATATCGAACACCATCTGATCGTCGGTACGGATATGGTGATTGACCTGCATTCAGGCGGATCCTCTTTGTATTGTGTGCCCTTCGCAATGACATCCTGGGTTGAAGGAAACGCCCGAAATTCCATGCGTCTGAAGGTTCTGGAGGCATTGGGGTTGCCATTCGTGCTGCGTCATGGACCGGAAGCTGAAGGGTGGTATTCGTCCTCTGCATCCTGGCGGGCCGGGGCGGCGGGCTTCACCCTGGAATTGGGCGGGGGTGGAACGGTCGATCCCGCTATCCGACAGGGCGCGCAAACCGGCATCTTGCGGGCATTGGCCGCAGTTGGATCTTACACCGGCCAGATTGTCGGGGATGTTCTGTCCCCAACATACCGTGATTTTCAAAGGGAAGACTACATTTTCGCACAAGAGCCCGGCCTTTACGAACCGCTGGTTCTGGCAGGCGGAGAGATCGCAGCAGGTCAAGTGGTCGCGCGCATTCATTTTCCCGAGACGCCGGGTAAGGCTCCGTTGGATGTTCATTTCGATCAGCCAAGCATTGCCTTGGCGCACCGCGTGCCCGCGCGGGTCATTCGGGGGGATTGCCTGTTCCATGTCGCTTTAAAATAAGCTGGCGCTGTTTTCTGATATTGTTTCAACGGTCTGATATGTGACGCCGACTTCAGAGCGTGTGACATGTACGACTGTAAAGTCGACATGCTTATGGACGCTATAGCCGGCCGCGTGCAGGTGTAATATAGCGCGCCCTGTCCTGCCCATGACACGGTATTCCATTGGGACGATTGCCCGAAAGCCATGGTCGCTGAAATCCATCAACCGGTATTGATGTCCATCCAGCTCCAATACCGGAAGAACGACTGTAAGGCGCGTTTCCCCCCGACGGTCCCGCAGGTTTTCCAGCGATATTGATTCTAACTGAGCCATCCGCAGGACTTCCTTCCAGGCATTTGTCAGATCGGGGCGCATGATCTTTTGATAGCAGGAATAGATTAAGGACTGCTTAACAATGATCCGATCCTAAAACAGGCACAAAGCGATCAATGCGGCATTCAGATGCTTGATTTCAGGCAGGCTAGCCCATACAGTCGCGCCGCTATGAAACACCGCTTCACCAGCCTTTCGCGCTTTGGCGCTTTTGGGACTCGAATTATCGGCCCGGCCCTCGCGGGGCGGGGCTCGCGGGCGTCGGGATAGGTTTGCTGTTGCTGCGGCCACCACTTGGTTCGGTCGACCCCTTTGAACCCAGTCCACCTTCTATAGATTTAAGACAGAGAGTCTGAAAACGATGAGCGCTGAAACGCCACAGAGCGTCGATTACAAAGATACCATCAATCTGCCCCAGACAGAATTTCCGATGCGGGCGGGGCTGCCGGATCTTGAGCCGAAAATTCTGGATCGCTGGGCCCAGACCAAGCTGTGGGACCGTCTGCGCGCCGATAGCAAGGGCCGTGAGAAATTCATCCTGCATGATGGTCCTCCTTATGCGAATGGGGACCTGCATATCGGCCATGCCCTGAATAAGATCCTGAAGGACATCATCGTTCGGTCTCGCCAGATGACGGGTTATGACGCCCCCTACGTGCCAGGCTGGGACTGCCACGGCCTGCCCATCGAATGGAAGATCGAGGAACGCTATCGCGCGGCGGGTCTGGACAAGGACGATGTGCCCATCGTCGAATTCCGCCAGGAATGCCGCGTCTTTGCCGATGAATGGATCGACAAGCAACGCACTCAGTTCAAACGCCTGGGCGTGCAGGGGGATTGGGATAATCCCTATACCACCATGGCCTATGGCGCCGAAGCGCAGATCGCGGCTGAAATCGGCAAGTTTCTGATGCAGGGCAGCCTGTATAAGGGCGCGCGTCCTGTTTGGTGGTCGGCAGTTGAGAAAACTGCGCTGGCTGAGGCCGAAGCCGAATATATGGAACATAAATCCACCACGATCTGGGTGAAGTTCCCGGTCAGCACCGCAAAGTCCCCTGCTTTGGCGGGGGCGTCTGTGGTGATCTGGACCACGACCCCTTGGACGATACCGGGCAATCGCGCGGTCGCCTGTCACGAGGATTTCGACTATGTCGTGATGCAGGTCGATGCGGTGGATGAGGGCGCTAAAGGCGCTGTTGTCGGGGAGAAGCTGGTCATCGCCAAATCCCTGATTGAAGCGGTCTGCACACAGGCCAAGATCACGGAACACACGATCCTATCCACCCTGAAAGGGGCGGATGTGGCAGGGTCTGTCTGTCGTCACCCCTGGTTTGATCATTCGGAAGCGGGGGATGGCTATGGGTTTGACGTGCCGGTCCTGCTGGCAGATTTCGTAACCGACGATACCGGGACGGGTTTTGTCCATATCGCGCCGGGCCACGGCGCCGATGACTGGCAGTTGGGCAAAAAGAACAATATCGAAATCCCGCAAACCGTTGGCGAGGATGGCAGCTTCTATGACTTCGTGCCGCTGATGGCGGGTAAGGTCGTGATCACGCAGGAAGGCAAGGAAGGCGATGCCAATCCATCCGTCATGCGGGAACTGGCCATTGTCGGACGCTTGCTGGCCAAGGGCAGCCTGCGTCACAGCTATCCCCATAGCTGGCGCTCCAAGGCACCCTTGATCTTCCGCAATACGGCCCAGTGGTTCATTTCCATGGAAAGCCATGGTTTGCGCGATGTGGCGCTGCAGGCCATTGACGACACGGATTTCTATCCGAAACAGGGCAAAACCCGGCTGCATTCCATGATCAAGGAACGCCCGGATTGGTGCATCAGCCGTCAGCGGGCCTGGGGTGTGCCTATTCCTGTCTTCGTGAACAAGGAAACCGGGGAGCCCTTGCGGGATCAGGCGGTCGTGGATCGTGTCGTTGCCGCATTCCGGGAGGAAGGGGCCGATGCCTGGTTCTCCAGCGATCCGTCCCGATTCCTGGGCAATGAGTATAATGTTGAAGAGTATGAGCAGGTCCGCGACGTCGTCGATGTCTGGTTCGACTCCGGCTCCACCCATGCCTTTGTGCTGGAAGGGCGCGAAGACCAGCAATGGCCGGCATCCCTGTATCTGGAAGGGTCGGATCAGCATCGCGGCTGGTTCCATTCCAGCCTGCTGGAAAGCTGTGGCACGCGGGGGCGCGCACCCTATGACGCCGTCCTGACCCATGGTTTTGTGATGGCGGAAGACGGTCGCAAAATGTCCAAATCCCTGGGAAATGTCGTCGTTCCGGCCACTGTAAACGATAAATATGGTGCGGAGATCCTGCGTCTGTGGGTCGTGTCGGAAGATTATTCCGGTGACCTTCGCATCGGGGAGAGCATGCTTAAGCAGCTGACCGACTATTATCGGCGGTTCCGCAATACGCTGCGCTGGCTGTTGGGCAGCCTGGCCTATTACCAGCCGGAAAAGCGGGTCGATCCCGCCGATATGCCGGAATTGGAGCGTTGGGCCCTGCATCGTGTCGCGGAAATCGATAAAATCGTCCGCAAGGGCATCGAAACCTATGATTTCACCCTGATCTTCCGTGAAGTTCACGAATTCTGTGCGGTGGACCTGTCGGCCTTTTACTTCGATATCCGAAAAGATTCTCTGTATTGTGATGCCCCGGACAGCCCGACCCGGCTGGCGGCATTGACTGTGCTGGATACATTGTTCAACAGCCTGACAGCGTGGCTGGCCCCTATCCTGTGCTTCACGACGGAGGAAGCCTGGCTGACACGGCACGGCGATGGGCCGGATGTGTCCGTACATATGCGCCAAATGCCCCAAGTGTCCGACGATTGGCTGTTGCCCGAGGCTGAGGCTGCCCGGTGGGGCAAAGTGCGTCGGGTGCGACGTGTTGTGTTGGCCGCCCTGGAACAGAAACGCACGGAAAAAGTCATCCGCTCCAACCTGGATGCGGCCCCGACGGTCTATGTCGATGCCGCGCATCAGGCGGCTTTTGCCGATCTGGATCTGGCCGATATTCTGATCACGTCTGCTGGCACATTAAGCCTTGAAACACCGCCGGAAGGGGCGTTCACCTTGCCGGATTGTCCAGGGATCGCGGTTGTTTTCAAGCTGGCCGATGGCGCGAAATGTCAGCGTTGCTGGAAGGTTTTGTCCGATGTCGGCAGCCGTCCCCAGACACCAGGTATCTGTGGACGTTGCGCGGATGCTGTCTCAGCCTCGCCCCAGGCGGCGGAATAACTCCTTTAGAAAGTATCGGGTCTATAATGCAGCGCCTTGGGCTAATTCTTGCAGTATGTATTTTTGGGTTGGATCAGATCTCCAAGCCCTGGATTCTGTCGGTCTTCGACGGGGGCGTACGGTTTGTCGAGGTGACGCCCTTTTTCAATCTGGTGCTGGTATACAATCGGGGCGTCAGCTTTGGTCTGCTGTCCAATGACAGTGGTTTGGGGCCCTATATCCTGGCCGGATTGGCTATCGCGATTGCGGTGGCGATATACTATTTCCTGCTGCGTAAAACCGATAAGCGGATCATGGCCATTGCCTGTGGTCTGATCATCGGGGGGGCTTTTGGCAATGCGCTGGACCGGCTGTTATATGGGGCAGTTGTTGATTTTCTAGACTTTCATGTCGCGGGATATCACTGGCCGTCCTTCAATGTAGCGGATTGCGCAATCGTGGTGGGGGCTTTTCTGATTGCATACGATGGCTTGTTTGGGACAGCGAAAGAGCCTAAATAGGATAGGGTAAATAATGCGATCCAACGTCTTATGTGTTAAAATCGACGGGTGATTGCAGTAGTGGTGGAAACGAATGGTTGCTGGGCTTAATAAGATACGGCGTCACGTCGGCACGGCATGTATCCTGACCTCGCTTTTTGCGTTGGGAGCATGTGGTGGAGAAACGGGCAAAATCCTGGGACTGGATCGTCAGACTCCAGATGAATTTGCTGTGGTGACCCGGGCACCTTTAACGCTGCCGCCGGAATTCGGTTTGCGTCCACCAGATCCCAATGGTCAGCGGACCTGGAATCTGAAGCCAGGGCTGGAAGCGCAGCGCGCCGTGTTTGGTGAAGACGCCGTACAGAGACGCCTTGAGACAGAAGCGGATATGCGCCGCGCCGGCAGCAGCCAGGGGGAAATCGCCCTGTTGACGCGCACCGGTGGTCTGGACGCGGATTCCAGCATACGCCGTGTGGTCGATCAGGAGACGGCGGCCCTGACCGCGGAACAGGAATCCTTTGTGGATACCTTGGTCTTCTGGCGTGACAAGGAACCTGCCGGGGATGTGGTAGACGCCGGGGAAGAAACCCGCCGTCTGCAAGGCAATTCAGCCCTTGGACAACCCGTCACCGACGGAAACACGCCCATCATCACCCGCGAAGGTGAAAAATCACTCTTCGAATGGCCGTTCTAGGGCGTTCTGAGTTTTTCTCTTTTCGATATCGTGTTCTGCGACATTTTTGCGAATTATGAAAAGTGTGCCGGTTTATGACCGCAGGCTGTGGAACACGCGCAGTGTCGACACTATGTTATCTCCACATCCTGTTCCGGGACCCAGATGGGTTCCTTTATTTATGACTCCGGATGCCCGCGTCGCACCGGTTTAGGAGGCTTAATGAGACTCCCCTTTATAGCCAATCTTGGGAAGACAATCACTGCGTCTATGCTGTTATGGGGTGTGACCTTATGGTCCGCACAGGCAGAAATTTATGATGCGAAACAGATGGTCCTGGATAATGGGATGCAGGTCGTTGTGGTGGAAAATCACCGGGCGCCCGTCGTGACCCATATGGTCTGGTACCGGGTTGGCGCAATGGATGAGCCGCCGGGAAAATCTGGTATCGCCCATTTTCTGGAACATCTGATGTTCAAGGGTACCGATACTGTCGCTCCGGGAGAATTCTCTGCGACCGTGGCCCGCAATGGGGGCCAGGACAACGCCTTTACCAGTCAGGATTACACAGCCTATTTCCAATCTGTCGCCAGTGATCGATTGGAAATGGTGATGAAGCTGGAATCGGATCGAATGGCGAATCTGAATATCGCAGAGGATCAATTCGTTCCAGAGAAACAGGTGGTTCTGGAAGAGCGAAGCATGCGCACGGACAATGATCCAGGCTCTATATTGCGGGAGCAGGCGGCCTCTGCCTTCTATCGCAATCATCCATATGCTGTTCCAATCATTGGGTGGCGGCACGAAATCGAAGCATTGCAAGTGCAGGATGCGGTTGATTTCTACAATGCCTATTACACACCCAACAATGCCATTCTGGTCGTTTCAGGCGATGTTGAAGCCGACGCGGTCTTTGATCTGGCGAAAAAGTATTATGGCGCCATTCCATCGCGAGCCCTGCCGGATCGGCCCGACCTGCGTGAGCCACCGCTTCTGGTGTCCAGCCGTGTGACCTATCGCGATGACCGCGTGCGCCAGCCCAGCCTGTCGATCCGAAAACAGGCCCCCAGTTGGGTTCAGGCGGATAATAAGGCCGACGCTTATGCGCTGGAGGTCCTGGGGCAGGTCCTGGGCGGCAATAGCACCAGCCGTCTGTATCGGTCCCTTGTCATCGATCAGGGCATCGCAATTAGTGCTGGCAGTTGGTATGACGGGGATGGTCGGGGGCCCGGTATGATGGGCCTGTATGTCAGCCCTGCCCAGGATGTCCCCCTGGATAAAGCGGAAGCCGCCCTGCGCGCGCAAGTCGACCTGGTTCTGAAAGAGGGGGTTACCCAGGATGAGGTAACCCGTGCGATCACCCGTATTCAGGATTCGGCGGCGACTGCCCGCGATAGCTTAAGCGGGCCGGCCATGAACATTGGTCGCGCCTTGTCGGTGGGCTACAGCCTGGACGATGTGGAAACCTGGCCAGACAAAATCGGGCAGGTGACCGTGGATCAAGTCAATGAGGTTGCACGGCGCGTGCTGGGTGCACCGGGCGAGGTGGTTGATATTCTGTTACCGAAATCAGATGCGGAGGTCACGCAATGAGACAATCTGGCACCCAAACGACCGCCACTGTGACCCTCGAAACCGCAGTGATGGCAAAAGTCGCCGTCTTAGTGACTCTGGCTTCGTTAATTCTATTGCTGGCCCTGCGTCCAGCCTTTGCGGAAGTAAAGGTGGAGGAAGTGGTCAGCCCCGGGGGCATCACGGCCTGGCTGGTTCGGGACGAGACTGTGCCTGTCACCGCGATCGAGTTTTCTTTCAAAGGGGGCGGCGCAGGTCATGATAAGCCCGGCAAAGAAGGCACTGCACGCCTGACAGCCAGCACGATTGATGAAGGTGCTGGCCCCTATGACAGCAAGACCTTTCAGGGGAAATTGTCGGATCAGTCCATCACCATCTCTTTCAATGCCGGACAGGACGCCTTTTCAGGCAGTTTCTATACCCTCAATCGATATCGGGATGAGGCTGTTGAGCTTCTCTCTCTGGCCCTGACAGAACCCCGGTTTGATGAAGAGCCGGTGGAACGCGTTCGTTCCCAAATTCTGATCGGGTTGAAACAGGCCCAAACGGACCCTGATGCGATTGCCGGTAAGGCGATGGCGGAAACGATATTCAAGGATCACCCGTATGGCCGCCCGGATGAAGGCACATTGACCAGTGTTCCTAAAATCACGGTGGCGGATATGAAGGCCTATATGGCCGATGCCTTGACGCGCGATAAGTTGAAAATTGGCGTTGTTGGCGCGATCACGCCGGAAGAATTGGGCCCTATGCTGGATAAGATTTTTGGCAAACTGCCTAAGACCGGCGCCTCCGACAAAGTCCCGGCCTTTAATGGCAAGACCCCAGGTGGCACGGTTGTGATTGATATGGACGTGCCCCAAAGCACCATCGCCTTCGCTCAGCCCGGCCTGTCGATTGATGATCCGCGCTATTATACCGGCATGGTGATGAATTATGTGCTGGGGGGTGGATCGTTCAGCTCTGTTCTGACCGATGAAATCCGTGTCAAACGAGGCCTTGCCTATTCTGTGTACAGCTATATGGCGTCCATGGATCACGCCGCCCTGTTGCGTGGCGGTGCTGGGACCCAGAATGCGCGGGTGGGGGAAACAATTGATCTGGTGAAGAAGGTCTTCGCGGACTTCAAGGAAAATGGTCTGGACGCCGACAAGGTTGCCGATGCGAAAACCTATATCACAGGATCCTTTCCACTGCGCTTCACAAACTCTTCGCGCATTGCAGGGCAATTGGAATCCATGCAGTATTTCGGATTTCCGATCGACTATTTCGAAACCCGGAACGGCCTGATCGAGGCGGTAACCCTGGAGGATGTGAATGCTCTGGCCAAAGATCTGCTGGACCCGGACGCACTGACCTTTGTCGTTGTCGGCAAGCCAGAAAATGTGAAGGCAACGCTGCCAACACCTGGAGGCTGACGATATCAGACCGTGCTGGAATGGCGCGCGGTGCCTTGGCTGAAATAGGTATCGAAGCAGGCGGCGATCTGGCGGATGTAAGGCTTGCCAACGGGGGTCACGGTGATCTGGCTTCTGTTATGGGTCAGCAGCCCGTCTTGTTCCATTGCGCGCAGCCTGGGAAAGGCATCGGAAAGGCACGCGATATCTGCGCCAAACAGGGTGCAGATTGCCGCAAGATCGACGGAGAAGGCACACATCAGACGCTCGATGACCGCCGCGCGTAATTGATCATCCATACTCAGCAGAACCCCTTTTGCGATTGGCAAATGCCCTTCTGTCACCCGCCGGGCATGGCTTTTCAGGGACGGTTCGTTCTGAATGAACATATCGGGCAGGCGACCGATGGAACTGGCCCCGACCGGCAACAGGGTGGTTGCCTGATCCGTCGTATAACCCTGAAAGTTTCGCCGTAACATGCCGGCATCGCTGGCCTGGGACAGGCTGTCTCCCGGTAAGGCGAAATGGTCAATCCCGATCTGGCGATATCCCGCAGAAATCAACAGTTCCGCAGCGGCATCGGCGGCCTCCCGGCGCTCTAGCGGGCCTGGCAGCGCCTCTTCGGGGATCAGCCGCTGATGGCTCTTCATCCAGGGGACATGCGCATAGCCAAACAGCGCGACCCGATCTGGTGCCAGTGTCAGGGCTTGTTCAATGGTGCGCAGGGTTCGCTCTAGGGTTTGATAGGGCAGGCCATACATCAGATCCAGATTAAGGCTTTGAACCCCATGGTTTCGAAGGCTATGGGCGGCGGCGGCCGTCTCTTCAAAACTTTGGGTTCGGTTGATCGCCTGCTGCACCTGGGAGTCAAAATCCTGCACACCGATGCTGGCGCGGGTCAGNCCCGNTTCTGCCAGGGCAGCGATCCGATCTTCGCCGGTCTCTCTAGGATCAATCTCTACCGCGAATTCAAATGCTTCGGTGGGGGAAAACAGATTTTTTGCGACTCGGGCCAGGCGCAGCGTATCGTTGGCGGTAAGCAGGGTTGGCGATCCACCGCCCCAATGCATGTGGCTCATCTGCATATTGGGCGGGGCGGCGCGTGCCAGTTCAGCCATTTCCAGAATTAGAATATCAACATAATCAAGGACAGGTTCATACCGGCGCGTGATTTTGGTGTGACACCCACAAAACCAGCACAGTGTGTCGCAAAAGGGGATATGGACATAAAGCGAAATCGGCTCTGGTGCCAGACTGGCCAAGCGGGCGCGATAGGGTGTTTCCCCAATATCCGCACTGAAATGTGGGGCGGTGGGATAGCTGGTATAGCGCGGCGCGTTGCCGCCATAGCGGCTGATCAGATCATGTGTCATGCCGTGTTATCGCCGGTTCATAAAATGCGTGCCTTGATCCTGATCAAAGTGCTGTTGCGTCTTGAAGCAGCGGGGGCGCACCGGTACAGTCCCCCCAACATCACCTCACCCCGAAGATATGAATAGGGAGCCGATCGCATGGCTGATATCGCCGCCACCGCCGACAATGACACCAGTCCTGAAGACGCGACCCAAACCGCCACCGGCGCGCGCCTGCGGTCGTTCATTGAGCGTATTGAGCGCTTGGAAGAAGAAAAGAAGGCCCTGGCTGAAGATATCAAGGAAGTCTATGCAGAATCCAAGGGTCATGGCTTTGACGTAAAGATCATCCGGAAGATCGTCAGTCTGCGCAAGAAGGACCCGGATGATCGCGCGGAAGAAGAAGCCCTGCTGGACACCTATATGTCCGCCCTGGGTATGCGCTAATCAATCCCCGGCCACCTGTATCTTACCCATAGGGATTTCTGCCATTTCCTGGATCAGATCGGCATAGACACGGTCTGTCCAGGAGGGGTTTCCCGGATGGGTCGGGGCAGGGTTGCGCCGAAGATCTGTTGGGGCCAGCAGGACGCGAATGTTATGAATGCCGGTATCGGCGGCCAGGGTGAACANTTCTTCTATGTCTGAATTCTCAACGACGATACAGCCCTCAGATCCGCCGGTCTTGCCATGGATCATGATATCACCCCCTAACTCAGTGCGTCCATCTTCCTGACCGCGGGCGCGTTCAAACGCATTGGGGTAGCCGATGCGCAACGAGACATAGGCGATAGAATTCGGGTTCAGGTAATCGATACCATAAACGCCTTCTGGTATCTGACGGTCTCCTTCGCGCAGCTTCGGGCCCAAACGGCCAGTCCAGGCGGCAAAGGGGTATGATTTGATAAAGCGCAGCTCATCCCCCGGCGCACGGCCATATAATTCCAGCAATCTTTCATGTTTCAGGCCCAACAGTACGATTTCTGCCGGTGGATAGGGCAGGGGCGCGGCAAGGAACGCCTTTTTCAGGCGGGTACGCGCTGAGGGTCCGAAACTGTTCAGCCGGCTTTTGACCGTGTGCGGACGGTTGATATCTTCCGGCAACAGACGTTCCGCTGTCAGGCGTTCCATCGTCTGGGCCGGACCAGGATCACGGGACCAAAAATATGCCCCCACAGGGGCGGCGATGGCCAGTCCGATGCCGATCATGCTGACGGCAAGCATAGGAAGGATGCGGTATGTCATGCCAGGCACATTGCCAGTGCTTCTGGGCGGTGATGCGGATGGATTTAGGCAATTTGGGGGCTATTTCCCAATCAGCAGGCCCCAATCAGCAGGCTGGGCGCAACCGCACCAGACCCCAGCCGAACAGGTCATCCTTTCCGGCTAACCCAAGATCGGTCGAATAGCGCTGCATGCTGCGGCGAATAAGGTCCGGGTCCAATTTGAACCCGGCCTTTAAATGTAGGCCCACCATGGCGGTTATAAAGGGTGCGGCAAAGGATGTGCCGCTTTGGGCCATCAGCCCGTTTGGGGTGTCGGTTGGTATATTCACACCCGGTGCAGCAAAATCGATATACTTTCCCTGATTGGCAAATTGATACAGATGCATCGAATCATCAATCGCTGTGACCGAGAACGTATCAGGATGGGCGGCGGGCCAGGCAGGGGGCGCACCCGCCCCATTATTGCCAGCGGCGGCAACCAACAGTATGCCTTTTTCCAATGAACGCTTGATCGCCAATCGCATGATGACGTTATCCTGACCGGCAATCGATAAATTGGCGACCTGCACCCCTTGTGTAACCAGCCAATCGACGGCACGGATCATGGCGGCAAGGTTACCAACATCCTTGCCGTTGCGACGCTCAAATATATTGGCCGCATACAGTTTCGCACCGGGCAAAAGGCCACCACCATAGTTGGGGAGTTTGCGCCCAATCAACAGGATCGCGACGGCGGTCCCATGATTTTCCGCCGCTGGCAGGCGGCCAGATTTCAGGAAGCTTTTATAGACCAGGTTCTTACCGCGTAATGCGGGATGGTTTTCGTCCACGAAGCCATCNATCTGGCCCAGTACAATGCCTTTCCCGCATGTGTCTGGAACGATGCCCCATCCCGACAGATTGCGTGAATAATCAAATGCTTGCGCTGTTTGCACCCGCGCGCCGCCGGACAAATCCATCAGGTCATTTGTTCCAACTGTCAAATTTGGGAATTGCCGTGCAAAATATTCCAGTGCGTCGGGTACGCTCATTGCTTCTGGAATTTTGAATTGGGCAAGGATCATTTCAAGCCCTGACAGGGTGTCTTTGCGCATCAGTTTGAAACCGGCAGATTCCATAGCAGCCAGATCCGTGTCTGTCGGGTCAACCACAAGGATTTCACCTGGCTCAATTGCGCGCTGGCTTTCTTCACCCAGGCCATTGGGTCTTTGTGTATCGTCCGTCCCTTCCCTTACCCCTGTGACTTTGCCGTCCTTATCATATTCCAGGATGCTCCAATTTTGCGCATATGCGCCCGTGGTGGTGAGCGTGATACAGAACGTTAGGGCATACAGCAGGCGGATGGACCATTGGGTCACAATAGGGTTCCTTGCGGGCTGCCGGAGGCTTCTGGTGCTTCTGATACCAGGGGGGGTGTTTGGTCGATCAGGGACAGCCATTCTTCCTCACTGAGGATGGTTACTCCCAGTTCTTGTGCCTTTTTTGCCTTGGACCCGGCATCTGCACCGATCACCACATAGTCCGTTTTTTTGGACACAGACCCGGAGACCTTTGCGCCCAGGGATTCCGCCCGCGCCTTGGCTTCCCCCCGGCTCATCTTTTCCAAGGAACCCGTAAAGACGACGGTTTTTCCGGCGATGGGGGAATTGCCTGCCTGGGGGGCGTCTACATCGGTGATGTGAAGTTCGGCAACCAGGTTGTCCAGCACGGTGATGTTATGGGCCTCATTAAAAAAGGCCGACAGGCTGTCTGCTGCGGCCATGCCAACGGTATCAATGGCTACCAGTTCGGCATAATGTGGGCCGATCAGATCTGGCTTTTTCTCATCAGGCTTGGCCTTGCGTTCGGATGCTACGGCCTGCATTGCGTCACGCCATGCGGTAAAGGACGTGTAGCTGCGCGCCAACAGTTTGGCCGTGGTCTGACCAATGTGACGAATGCCCAGGGCGAACAGGAACCGGTCCAGGGGGATTTCCTGGCGGCTTTGTATTGCATTGAAAAGGTTGGAAACGGATTTCTCCTTCCATCCTTCCCGCCCCAGAATGGTATCGCGATAGGCCACCAGCTTAAAGATATCCGCAGGTTCCTTGATCAGGCCTTCGCCCCAGAATTCCTCAATGCTTTTGGTGCCCAGACCTTCAATGTCAAAGGCGTCTCGGCTGACGAAATGCTTCAGGCGCTCAACGGCTTGGGCATCACAGATCAGCCCACCGGTGCAGCGATAGACGACTTCACCCGCTTCGCGTTCCACCTCGCTGTTGCAGACCGGGCAATGGGTCGGGAATTCGAAGGGCGCGCCGCCGCCATCGGCGGTCACTTCCAATACTTGGGGGATCACATCACCCGCCCGCTGGATGCGCACCGTGTCGCCCGCTTTCACGCCCAATCGGGTGATTTCGTCATGATTGTGCAAGGTCGCCCGCGATACCACGACGCCCCCGACCGTGACGGGTTTAAGATTTGCAACAGGCGTCAATGCCCCGGTGCGACCGACCTGGATGGTGATTTCTTCAATCACTGTTTCCGCTTTTTCTGCGGCAAATTTATGCGCAATGGCCCAGCGTGGCGCGCGACTGACCTGACCCAGGCGTTCCTGCCAATCCAGCCGATCGACCTTATAGACCACCCCATCAATATCGAAGGGCAGTTCGCCCCGCTGATGTTCGATCAGCCGGTAATGATCCATGATGTCATCCAGGCTGTGGCATAGGGTTGTTGGATGGTTTAATGTGAACCCCAGCTGTTTCAGGCGGTCTCTGGATTGCGATTGCGTTGGCCCCAGCGGTTCCGACAAATCCCCCCAGGCATAGCCAAAGAAGTGCAGGGGCCGCTGTTTCGTGATGGATGGATCCAACTGGCGCAGGGACCCGGCAGCGGCATTGCGGGGATTGGCGAAGGTCTTATTGCCCGCCGCTTCCTGTCGTTCGTTCAGGGCCAAAAACTCATCCTTGCGCATATAGACTTCACCGCGCACTTCCAGAACGTCCGGCCAGTCACTGCCCGCCAGGGTTTCGGGCACATCGGCCAGGGTGCGCATATTGGCGGTAACATCTTCGCCCTCTGTGCCATCGCCGCGCGTTGCGGCATAGATCAAACGCCCCTTTTCATAGCGCAGCGACGCAGACAGGCCGTCGATCTTTGGTTCTGCCAGTATGGCAAGCTCTTCCGCATCGCCAAGGCCCAGAAACCGGCGCACGCGGGACAGGAATTCGGCGACATCCGGTTCTGAAAAGGCATTGCCCAGGGACAGCATCGGCTTCACATGGCGGATTTTACCAAAGCCGGATTTCAGCCCGCCCCCGACTTTCAGGGAAGGGCTGTCTTTGCGCACCAGTTCCGGAAACTGCGCCTCTATCGCATCATTGCGGCGGCGCAGGGCATCATAATCCGCATCGGTGATTTCCGGTGCGTCTTCCTTGTGATACCGCGCATCATGATAGGCGATTTCCATCGCAAGGCGGGCCAGTTCCGCGCGTGCTTCCCGTTCAGTCAGCTCAGACACGTCCTTTTGTTGGCTCATGGATGGGTCTCTTCCATCAATCGGTCCGCTGCAGCGCGGGCCTCGTCGGTGACTTCCGCCCCGGACAGCATGCGGGCCAGTTCCTCCCGGCGGTGATGCGGGTCCAGACTGTCGACCGATGTGGCAGCGCGCCCATCTTCTGCGGTCGCCTTGGCGACCCGCCAATGGGCCGCACCCTTGGCCGCGACCTGCGGGGAATGGGTCACGACCAGGACCTGAAGGCGCTCCGCCAATCGTCCAAGGCGTAGACCAACGGCGGCAGCAGTTGCCCCGCCGACGCCTGCATCGACCTCATCAAAGACCAGGGTCGGTACGGTCCCAACCTCTGCCAGGGCGACTTTAATCGCCAGAAGAAACCGGCTTAACTCACCCCCCGATGCGATCTTGTCCAGGGGTCCCCCCGGCATGCCGGGATTGGTTGTCACCGTGAATCCTGTTCTGTCGCGGCCCGCAGCCCCCCAGCGGGATGGCTCCAGTTCGACAATTTCAGTGGTGAACCTTGCACGTTCCAGGCGCAGGGGCGGAAGTTCCGCATTGACGGCGGCATCCAGCTTTTCCGCAGCAGCGCGGCGTTTAATGCTCAAGATCTCCGCAGCTTTTTCATAATCGGCACGGGCACGATCAGCCTTTTCCGTCAGGTCAGCCAGTTTCTCTTCCCCCGCATCGATCAGGGCGATGCGTTCAAAGAAATCATCCCGCAGGCGCGCCAAGTCATCGACGGGGACATTATGCTTGCGCGCCACATCGCGCAGGGCGAACAGCCGTTCCTCAATATTCTCCAATGTCGTGGAATCAGCATTCAATTGCGATCCAATGCGGTTCAGCGTCGCGATGACCTCAGCCACTTCTACAGATGCCCGTTCCAGCCCCGAAAGCGGATCATTCAGTTGCTCGCCCATCTTGTCCGCCATGCGATCCAGTGCCCGCTGGGCCTGGCGCAGGCCTTGATCAGCCCCTTTGGGACCGGTCAGATACTCAACCGCACTGGTGATCGCCTCAGTCAGGCGTTCTGCATTTTGCATCATGCTGCGGTTTTCAGACAGTTCTTCCTCTTCGCCCTGCTGGGGGGCCAGCTTGTCCAATTCATCTGCCGCAAACCGCAGATAGTCTTCTTCCTGTCGTGCTGCTTCCGCAGCGGCCTTGGCGCGGTCCAACGCCTTTCGGGCCGCCTGCCAGGCGGTATAGTGTCGGGCGACGGCCTCGCGTTCCATCGTCAGGCGGCCATAGGCATCCAGCAGGTCTATATGGGTGTTTGGGTCCATTAAGCCGTGCTGGTCAAATTGCCCCTGCACCTCAACCAGTCTCTCCCCGATTTGCTTCAAAAGGGCGATGCCAACCGGCTCGTCATTTATAAAGGCCTTGCTGCGCCCATCTGCGGATACAGTGCGACGCAGCAGCAGTCGGTCTTCATTGGGAAGATCGTTTTCCTGAAGCAGGGCGTGGACGGCATGATCAGGGGGCAGGTCAAATTCTGCGGTAACGGACGCGCGTTCGGCCCCAGGGCGCACCAGCTTGGCTTCTGATCGGCGGCCCAGTGCAAGGCCCAGTGAGTCCAGAAGAATAGATTTACCCGCCCCGGTCTCGCCCGTCAGGACAGACAAGCCGCTGGAAAAACTCAGCCGAAGTTTATCGATTAAAACGATATCTCGGATGGTTAGACTCGTCAGCATGGCGCGCCGTTCTAAAAGATCCAGGACCAGGTCCAGCTCAGCCAGGAATTGTCTTCCGGCTTATCCAAATTTTTTCCTTCCAGCAGCGCATAGGAGTCTGAATACCAGTCGCTGCCCGGGAAGTTATACCCCAAAACCGATGCGGTGCGCTCAGCCTCCGGCCGGATACCCAGGGCGACATAGCTTTCGACCAGCCGGTGCAGGGCTTCGGGTACATGGGTTGTTGTTTCATAGTCCCGGATCGTGGTGGTGAACCGGTTAATCGCGGCCAGATATTCCCCCTGGCGTTGATAATATCGGCCAACGGACATTTCCTTGCCGGCCAGATGATCCCGCGCCAGATCGATTTTTAATTGTGCGTCGCGCGCATATTCAGAATTTGGGAAACGGCGCACGACATCCTGTAATGAGTCCAGGGCGAGACGGGTGATTTTTTGGTCGCGACCAACATCGACAATCTGTTCATAATAGGAAATTGCCCGCAGGTAATAGGCATATCCAATGTCACGGTTTCCGGGGTGAAGGTCTATGAACCGGTCCAGGGCGATGATCGCCTCGTCATATTTATCGGCGCGGTAATTCACATAGGCTGACATCAACTGTGCCTTGGTCGCCCAAACCGAATAGGGGTGCTGACGGTCGACTTCTTCAAAGGAAGCAACGGCGCCGGTATAGTTTTGCACCTCCAGCATGTCCATGGCTTCGTTGTACAATTCTTCAACCGGACGTTCGACATAGACCGGTTCTTCATCGGAACAGGCCGTCAATGCCAGCAGCATCAAGGCCGCGATGGACAGAATCAGACGATTGGGTGAGATGAATTCTCTCAGACGCATCGGGACCGCTCATTTCTGCAGTGGGAACGAACGCACAGACTATAGCATTCCGGGCGGGGGATCAAAACGCCAATAGCGATAATCTGCGACCGATTAGCGCCATATCAAGAACCAGGATGCGGAATTGGATTAAAGGCTGGTCAGTACGGATGAACTGGGAACCAGTTCATAATTATCCGCATCTGAGAAAACAGCCCGCAGCAGGCGATTGTTCAAATCGTGACCCGTGCGGCGTCCCTTGAAATGGCCCAGGATCGGGGCACCAGCCAGGGCCAGATCGCCGACACAGTCCAGGGCCTTGTGACGGACAAATTCATCATCAAAGCGCAGACCATCCGTATTCATGATCGAATCACCATCAATCACAACGGCATTGTCCAGGCTGCCGCCGCGCGCCAGACCTGCCGCACGCATGGCCTCTACCTCGTGCAGAAAGCCAAATGTACGGGCCTGGGATAATTCCCGTTTGAAGGTCAAATCGCTGATTTCCAGGAAAATATCCTGGCGACCGATGGCGCGGCTGTCAAAATCGATCCCCATTGCCATGGTGAAGCGATGACCCGGTTCCAGCGCAGCCGTGCATAGACCATTTTCAACAGCGACCGGACGCTTGATCCGCAAGACGGAGCGTTCGGCAGCCTGTTCAACCACACCGGCGCATTCAATCAGGAAGACGAACGGTTCTGAACTGCCATCCATAACCGGCACTTCTGGTCCATCCAGTTCAACCACCACATTATCGACACCACAACCAGCCAGTGCCGCCATCAAATGTTCGACCGTTGCCACCGACCCATGATGATCGTTGGCGATTGTGGTGCACATGCGTGTATCGACAACGGCGTCATACCGGGCACGAATATCCCGGGCGCCATTTTTCAGATCGATGCGACGGAACAGAATGCCCGTATTGGGATCAGCGGGGACAAGCGTCATATTGATGGTCGACCCAGAATGAAGGCCGATGCCATTGCAATGGATCGGTGCCTTCAGCGTCCGCTGTAACAACCCGGTCGTTACCGAGCGGGTGGACGCTTCCATCAGGTCGCTCATACCATCCAACATTCTTATCACCGGCCTTATCTATCTCGTGTGTTGGGTTTCCGACGGTGCCCAAACATTTATTTCAGTATTCTTCACCCATCTCCCCGCAGCGAATAAGCCTACGCTAAACTCAGGTGATCGGTATGTTCGATGGATAGCACTGTGCTCTCAAAGCCTCAAATCAACTAGTGTTACATTTTGTTGCATTGTTCTGTTTCTATCCGGAAGAAATATCAGCTTGATTTGTTTGGCTTTTTTGCTCCTTCCACAGCGCATTCTTCTAGCCAGTTACGGGTATTGTTTCAAGGATGCTCCGTCTAGAATTTGTGTGAGCAAGATTTGTACCACACAAGATCAGGGACCAGACAGATTTCCGGCCGCGCCTGTTATTGGTCGCGGCCGGAATTTTTATGCAAGGGGGTAAATCTAACGCATCCAGCCCCCTATTACAGGCGCTGGATGCGATATTTGTTAATTTGCCTGACGGCGCAAAAAGGCTGGAATTTCAAGCATTTCCTCTTCCGCCTTGGACGGCGCCAGATCTTTTTCCACAGGGTGAGACTGCGCCTGAGGGGCCGCAGCGGGGCGTTGCATTGGGGTTGGGGCCTGCTGCTGTGGGGCCGGGGCTGGCGTCGGCGATGTCCGTTCGGATCGGACAAGCGATGGTTCACTTGGCTTTGCCGGGGCCGCTTTGGCGGTGTGGTTCAAACCCAAGCCAGTAACGCGGCTGAAAAGGCTTTGCTTTTCTTTCGGTTTTCCAGCGTGCTCTCCCGCATTCATCAGGTCGGCTTCGCGAAATGGTTCCGCATTCCGTTCTGTTGCGCGACGGTTCAGTTCTTCCGGGCGAACAGGGCGTGGTGGAATGAAGGCATCCTTAGGGCGAACCGCTTGAGGGGCGGCCTGAGGAGCCGCCTGAGGCGTGGTCTGTGCCGTCTCTTTTGCCTGCATCGCAGGTGCCGCTTCCGGGGCTTTTGCTGCAGGGGCATCGAACAGGGCCGGTTCTGGAAGGTCTTCCTCCAGATATGCATTATCGTCAGCGGCTGCCGTTTCGGTTGCGACGTCAGATTCCTGTGCCATTGTATCGGCATAAGGATCCACCTCTGCGTCGTCGTGATCATAGGTGTCCTGGTCATAGGCGGCATTATCGCTGTGGGCGGCAATATCGTCCTGTTCTGCCGCTGTAACCTGTGCGATTTCTTCAACAGGGGCTTCTTCAGCAACAGGGGCCACATGGCGAGGGCGCAGCGGGGAAACCGTTGCCTTGGACTGTGGACGTGGCATTTGAGCGGATTCGGATTCAATGCCGGTTGCGACCACGGAAACGCGCATGATGCCTTGCAGATTTTCATCAAAGGTCGAGCCAAAGATGATATTTGCGTCCGAATCCACTTCTTCCCGGATACGGTTTGCAGCTTCGTCGACTTCGAACAAGGTCATGTCCGGACCGCCGGTGATGTTGATCAGCACGCCCCGCGCGCCGGCCATCGACACATCTTCCAGCAGCGGATTGGAAATCGCGCTTTCCGCGGCCATGATGGCGCGGTTGTCGCCTTCCGCTTCGCCCGTTCCCATCATTGCCTTGCCCATTTCGCTCATTACCGTGCGAATATCGGCGAAGTCCAGATTGATCAGGCCCGGCATGACCATCAGGTCGGTGACGCCGCGAACGCCTGAATACAGAACATCGTCTGCCATTTTAAAGGCATCGGCAAAGGTCGTCTTTTCATTGGCGACACGGAACAGGTTCTGGTTTGGAATGATGATCAGCGTATCAACGAATTGTTGCAGTTCTTCGATGCCCTGTTCGGCGGCGCGCATGCGGTGCGCGCCTTCGAAATGGAAGGGCTTGGTGACAACACCCACCGTCAGCATACCATGATCGCGGCAGGCCTCGGCCAGAACAGGTGCGGCACCAGTTCCAGTGCCACCGCCCATACCGGCGGTGATGAAGACCATATTGGCCCCGGCCAGATGTTCCATCGCATCGGCCATGGATTCTTCGGCAGCTTCGCGGCCGACTTCCGGGCGGGCCCCGGCGCCAAGACCTTGCGTTAAGGTCGCGCCAAGTTGGATTTTCAGATCCGCCTGCGAGTGTTTGAGGGCTTGCGCATCCGTGTTGGCGACGACGAATTCGACGCCCTCCAGGTTGGAGCGAATCATATTATTGACGGCGTTGCCACCGGCGCCACCGACGCCTACGACCACGATCCGCGGCTTAAGATCAGCATCCGTCTGGGGTGCTTGGAAGTTAATGCTCATATTCGCCTCCTTCGAGCGATGGTGTCTAACAGCCGTACTGGATTCGTGAAACGCGACAGCTGAGGCGAGTCTCACGTGATTCGCCGAAAAAGGACCGTTTTTCAGGTGCATTTTCGGACAGAATTTGCATTTTTTTGTTTGAGTGTTGCTTAAAAGCCACTAAACCACTTTCCTATATGGGCAAAGAGTCCATTCTGATTCGCAGTTGATTGAGAGGTGCTGCCCCGGGCCTCCCCACAATCGTCTACGGCGAAGTGCAAAAGGCCTGCAGCGGTCGCAAAAGCGGGGCCGCCGGTCGCTTCCGCAAGACCTGAAACTTTCAAAGGGCGCCCGTGACGCACCTGTTTGTTCAGGATCCGTCCGGCCATTTCCCGAACACCTGGCAATTGGCTGGCCCCGCCGGTCAGGACGACCCGTTGACCCGCCATGCCATTGGCCCCGGACGCTTCCATGCGTTTGCGCACCAATTCGAAGGTCTCTTCCAGCCGCGGTGCAATGATGGACACCAGAAAACTGCGGGGAACCCGATTCGGAGAGGTGTCATCTTCCTCTCCAATACGCGGCGCATCGATCAATTCCCGATCATCCGACGGTGCGGGTTGGCAGGAACCATACAGGGTTTTCAACCGCTCTGCCTGTTGCAGGGTGGTTGATAGACCCCGTGCAATGTCGGATGTCACATGCTGACCCCCAACCGGGATGCAGTCCCCATAAACCGCCGCCCCTTCATAAAAGACGCTGAAGCTGGTCGTGCCGCCGCCCATGTCGATCACGGTAGCGCCCAGGTCCTTTTCATCTTCGACCAGCGCGGACAAACCCGCGGCATAGGGGGCAAGAGCGAAATCGGATACGGTCAAGTGACAACGCGCGACACAGTTCACCAAATTCTGAACGGCACTTTCATTCGCTGTGACCACATGCATTTTAACGCCCACGGTCTGGGCATGCATCGAGCGTGGCTCTTTCAGCAATGGACCGCCATCGACGGAATAACCGATTGGGATGGCGTGCAGCAACATCCGGTCCTGTAGAGCGACGCTTTCACGGGCTTCCTGCAAAAGTCTTGAAATATCAGGATCGCGAATCGCGCCACCACCGATTTGCATTTCCCGCGTCAGGGTCGTGCTGTGGGGGCGCGCACCATTGATGGACAAGACCACGTCTTCAATCGTCGTCCCGGCCATTTGTTCGGCGGAATGCACGGCAGACAGGATGGCGCGGTAAGCGCTTTCCATATCGACCACCATGCCGCCTTTCAGCCCGGCGGATTGCTGGTGGCTCATCCCCGTGACGCGAATACGTCCCGCTTCCGAGACTTCCGCGATAAAACAGCAAATCTTGGTAGATCCAATGTCTAAAGCCGTTAGTTTGCGCGTTGCCACTTTCGTTCTTCCTTACCCTGATCCCCCGGCATTGGGCCGGATGCCATATACTTTCCTGAGCCAGTCGGTCGTGTGTTTTAAAAGGCTATGTCTGTTCACCCAAGTTGCGTCCGCTAACCTCTTGCAAGGCGGGTTCCGTCAATTCCAGGGTCATGCGATCGATGTTGCGCAGATCGATTTCCTGGATCGCGCGCGATAGAATTTCATGGTCCCGCTGGTAAATCGCCAGTTGTTGCCAGGCTTTTGCCGCATTTTCTTCCGGCAGGCTTACATCGATATCGCCACTGAGGCGCAGATTCCATCGACGCGCGCCAATGCGCACAGCGGCAATTACACGGTCATCAAGTTCTGGCTCCTGCGCCAACATATTTAACAGGTCCATCGCATGTTCCGGTGCGTCTGGACCCACGACGACTTTCAGATGACCATGGCGATGCACATCCTTTGCGCCAATGGTTATCCCTTCGCTGTCGATCAGCACGAACTCATCTTCATGTTGCCAGATGGCCACCGCGCGGCGTTCTTCGATTTTCACGACGACAATGCCGGGCAGGGTGCGGCGAATTTCTGCTGATTTCACCCATCCCAATTGTTCAACACGCTGTTTGACCGCCTGTGGGCTGAACCCCAGAATAGGGTCGCCAACGTGAATGTTAAGCGCGGTCAGCAGATCTTCCCGTGCGGTTTCCTGACGACCGATAACATAGACCTCTTTTACCGCCAGACCCATAGAGGCCGTCGCGTTCATTGTTTTCGCTTCCGCCCAAGCTGCAACCTGTCCAGGCAGGTTCAAATGCCAGGCGGTGGCGCTGCCGCCGACCAGCATCAGTGCCATCGCTGCGACTGCGCCAAATCTGAGCCCCCGCTTCAGGCGATCATGATCGATGCGCCGTGTGCGTTGCTTCGCAGCTTCGCCGCGACGCCGGGCTGGCGTCGCCTTTGCGGCGCGTCCCTTTGGTTTCTTGCCCCGTGTCATGAATCGCATTCCGCGTTCTCCACCATCCATGTGACCAGCTCTTCAAAACTCATGCCAATATGCCGCGCCTGCTCGGGTACAAGGCTCAGTGGGGCCATACCGGGCTGGGTATTGGTTTCCAAAATCACCAATCGTTCCGTCGTTGCATCGTATCGAAAATCAGACCGACTGACGCCGCGACAGCCCAAAGCAATATGGGCGCGCTCTGCGATATCCATGCAACTCTGTGCCAGACTGTCCGAGATTGGCGCCGGGCACAGATGCTCGGTCTTACCATCGGTGTATTTCGCTTCGTAACTGTAGAAGCCGCTGAGCGGACGAAGTTCCGTAACACCCATGGCCTTGCCGCCCATAACACCGACGGTCAGTTCTTGGCCGGGGATATAGTCTTCGACCATGGCCAGGCCGTATTTCCAGTTACCGAAGTCTGGACCGTTGCTGCCCTCTTCAACGATATAGACACCAACTGAGGATCCTTCATGTGCGGGTTTCACCACATAGGGGCGCGGCAGGGGATCAACACCCGCACGCAGGTTTTCGATTGGCATTGTCACATGATTGGCCGTCGGCAGACCGGCATCGCGGAACAGTTGGATCGACAGTGGCTTGCTCATCGCCAAAGTGGAGGCGACGCGTCCGGAATGGGTATAGGGAATGGCCATGATATCCAGCAATCCCTGGATCGTACCATCTTCACCCCAGCGACCATGCAGGGCGTTGAACACCACATCGGGACGGGGGTCCAAGGCCTTCACGATCGAACCAATATCGCGCGCGATGTCCACACGGGTGACATCATAGCCTGCGCGTTCCAATGCATTGGCGCAGTCTGTGCCAGAAACCAAAGACACATCCCGCTCTGCCGACCAACCGCCCATCAGGACCGTCACTTTCTTTGTCATGATGCGGTCCTCCCGATCCGTTTGATTTCCCAGGTCAGGTCAATGCCTTGACTGTCTTTCACCCGGCGGCGCACTTCTTCGCCCAGCCCTTCCAGGTCTGCCGCAGTGGCGGTGCCGGTATTGATCAGGAAATTGCAGTGTTGTTCTGATACCATCGCGCCGCCCCAGACCAAGCCCCGGCAACCCGCAGCATCAATCGTCTGCCAGGCCTTGCCATTGGGGGGATTGCGGAAGGTGGAGCCACCGGTGCGGCTGCGGATCGGTTGGCTGGCGCTGCGGTTTTCTTGAATTTCCGCCATCTTGGCAAGGATTTCAGTTTTATCACCGGGGGACGCGCGATAGCGGGCGCGCACGAAGATCCAGTCGTCATCAATGCTGGAATGGCGATAGCTAAAGCCCATTTCATCTGCGCTGAGGCGATGCAGGGTTCCTGAACGATCCAGTGCTTCCGCCCAGATCAGAACATCCTTGGTTTCAGTGCCATAAGCCCCCGCATTCATACGCAGGGCCCCGCCAATCGTGCCAGGAATACCGGAATAGAATTCCAGGCCGGTCAATCCGGCATTGGCGGCGGTTTTTGCAATATTGGCATCCAGGGCAGCTGCGCCGACTTCGATTTCATTTCCCTCTACGGTGATGTCGGCAAAAGCTCCGCCCAGACGCAAAACAATGCCAGCGACGCCGCCGTCGCGGACCAACAGATTGGAACCAACCCCAATCGGGGTTACCGGAATATCTTTGGGCAGGGCGGCCAGGAAAGTTTGCAGGTCCGACTGATCGGCGGGCTTGTACAGAACCTCCGCAGGGCCCCCGACACGGAACCAGGTGACTTTGGACAGTAGGCTGCCTTCGCTCAGTCGCCCGGTTGTGCTGGGCAGGCGGCTGATCAGGTCGTCACCAAATGGATCGGTGCGCAGCGCCATCATCATGCACCCCCCGCCAATTTTGTCGGCAGCGCATTGGCCCAATAGGTAATGGAACCCGCCCCCAGGCAGATCACCATATCGCCGGGCTTTGCCAGGTTGCGGATCGCGGCGGGCAGGNCGTCCTCCCCCTCAATCCCAGCGACGGACCGGTGGCCGCGTGCGCGCAGGCCCTCGATTAGATGGTCCCGGTCTGCGCCTTCAATAGGGTTTTCGCCTGCGGTATAGACCGGCGCGACCAGCACGCTGTCTGCATCGTTGAAACAGGTGCAGAAATCTTCGAACAGATCATGCAGCCGTGTATAGCGGTGCGGCTGAACGACCGCGATAACGTTGTGGGTGGTTGCTTGTCGTGCCGCTTTAAGGACCGCTGCGATTTCCACAGGGTGATGACCGTAATCATCAATGATGGCGATGTCATTCCAGGTGCCGGTTTTAGTGAAACGACGCTTAACGCCGGTAAAATCCGCCAGCCCCTTGCGGATTGTGTCATCCGACAGGCCCATTTCTACCGCAACAGCAATCGCCGCCAAGGCGTTCTTAACATTGTGGTCACCATGCATCGGCAGGTGGATATCGGGTATCTGCCGCTTGTTACCGGTACGGGGAGAAATTTCGACGGTAAGGTCATATCCATCTGGTCCAGGCTGGGCCTTTACCGCGCGAATTTCCGCTTGCGGGCTGAAGCCATAGGTGATGATACGACGGTCTTCGATGCGCCCGATCAAGGCTTGGACTTCTGGATGGTCCAGGCACAGCGCGGCAAATCCATAGAAGGGGATGTTCTGGACAAAGGTCCGGAACGCATCGCGCAAGGCATCGAATGTCCCGTAATGATCCATATGCTCGGGATCAATATTGGTCACAATCGCAATCGTGGCGGGCAGTTTTACAAAGGTCCCGTCACTTTCATCCGCTTCGGCGACAACCCAGTCGCCCTGACCCAGGCGGGCATTCGTGCCATAGGCATTGATGATGCCGCCATTGATGACGGTCGGGTCCATTTTGGCGCTGTCCAGCATTTGCGCGACCAAAGAGGTGGTTGTGGTTTTGCCATGGGTGCCGCCTACCGCAATGGACCATTTAAGGCGCATGATTTCCGCCAGCATTTCCGCGCGACGCACGACCGGGATCAAGGCTGCGCGGGCGGCGGCGACTTCAGGGTTTTCACGCTTAACGGCGGTGGAGACGACAACCACGGCTGCGCCAGCAACATTTTCCGCCAGGTGTCCAATCTTCACATCGATGCCCAGGCCGCGCAGGCGCAGAACATTGGCATTTTCTGCCATATCAGAGCCGGATACGGCATAGCCCAGATTGTGCATGACTTCTGCAATGCCAGACATGCCAATGCCGCCAATCCCGACAAAGTGCAAACGACCAAGGGAGAGTGGAATTTGCATTATGCGGCTTCCTTTCTGGCATTTCCGGCCCGAACCGCGCCAACACTGCCTTCGCCCGTCGCCAGGCTTTCAACAAGATTTGCCAGTCGAACCGTTGCGTCTGGAATGCCGGTTCGTGCCGAAGCCTGTGCGGCGGCGCTTAACACGGAGGGGTTGGCCAATAATTGCTCTAATCGGCGCCCTAAATCGGCGGCTGTTACATCCATCTGGGGAATAGCCCATCCACCGCCTGCATCGCTGAGCCGGGCCGCATTGGCTGCCTGATGATCATCAATCGCATAGGCATAGGGGATCAGGATGGCGGGCAGGCCGACGGTCGCGACTTCCGCCATGGTCGACGCCCCTGCGCGCCCGATTATCAAATGCGCCCGCGCCAGGCGTTCGGGCATATCGTCAAAGAAGCTGCGCACATCGGCACGAATGCCAGCCGATTGATAGGCAGCCTTTACAGCATCCAATTGCTCTGCGCGGGTCTGTTGTTCGACAGACAGGCGATTGCGCAAATCCTGGGATAATCCGGTCAGGGCAGCGGGAACGGCCTCCCCCAAAATCTGCGCGCCCTGGCTGCCCCCCACGACCAATATGTTCAGGCGGTCTTGCGGGCCCGGCGGTGTAAACGGACGCCCGGACAGGGCGGCGATTTCCGGGCGAACGGGATTACCGGTGCGCAGCGCCTTGTCCTGATCCTTGGGGCGCAATCCATCCGTTTCATCGAAACTGAGCGCAATCTTGTCGACGCGCGACGCCATCAGGCGGTTGGCGCGGCCCAGGACGGCATTTTGTTCATGAATGGCAGTGCGAATGCCAAGGTGACTGGCCGCCATCATCGTGGGGACGCTTGGATAACCACCAAAGCCTACGACGACGGATGGTTTCATCTGCAACAGCAGGGACCGGGCCTGAAAATATCCGATCAGCAATTGAAAGGCCGCCATACCCCGTGCAATCAGGCCTTTTCCGGAAACACCCGCGGCACTGATCGTATGGGCATCCAATTCCCCTAAGGGTCCTGAATAGGCATCGCCACGCCGGTCCGTGATCAGGGCCAGGCGATTGCCGCGTTTCTTTAATTCTTCGGCCAGTGCCTGGGCCGGGAAAACATGCCCGCCTGTGCCGCCAGTCGCCAGAACGATCAATGGGGTATCGGATGTCATGACAGCACCCCCGGTCGCTTTCGTGTCAGGGCCAGCAGCATTCCCATACCAATCCCCAATGCCAGTAAGGACGATCCGCCATAGGACAGGAACGGCAGCGTCATACCTTTGGTTGGAATCAAGCTTAGGGTGGAGGCCATATTGATCAGTGCCTGCAAGCCGAACTGGACCAAAAGACCCGTCGCAGCGACGACGACGAACAGGTCATTGTCTTGCAGCACCCGAGAGAAGCCCCGCAATACGATGAAGGCAAAGATACCGACAATGATCAAACAGGCGATCAGGCCCAATTCCTCACCTGCAACGGCGAACACGAAATCCGCATGACTGTCGGGCAGGTTCGCCTTGGCAATGCCTTCACCGGGGCCGCGTCCAAACAGGCCACCATTCATAAAAGCTTCCCGGGCTTTATCGATCTGGAAAGTGTCTCCCGCAGCGGGATCCAGAAAGCGGTCAATTCGGCTCTGCACATGGGGAAAGACGAAATAGGCGCTGACCAGCATGCCAATGCCCCCCAGGACCATGATGATCACCAGAATCATCGGCAGGCCAGCCAGGAAAAATTGCACCCCAAAGATCGCGGTCACAACGGCGGCCTGTCCGACATCGGGCTGCAAGAGCAACAGGCTGACCACCAGCAGGTAAAGAAGCCCGGCAAACGCATAGCCGGGCATCGTTTCCCCCATCCGTTGAGAGGCGAACATCCAGCCAGCGATGATTGCGAAGGCGGGCTTTACAAATTCTGACGGCTGTACCGTAAATCCGCCCAGGGAGACCCATCGGGTCGCGCCCTTGATTTCTGCGCCGATGAAAAGGGTTGCGACCAAAAGGACGATGGAACCGCCCAGCATCAACAGGGCCAGGCGACGAATGGCGCGGGGATCCATCAGGGAAACGCCGATCATTGCCAATAGGGATGGGATCAACAGGATCGCCTGTTTGCGCACAAAATGCATTGGGTCCGCGCCAATGCGTTCCGCCACGGAGGGACTGGCGGACAGGGTCATCAACAGGCCCAGCAATGCCAGCGTCAGCAGGGCGGCCAGTGTCCACCGATCCACGGTCCACCACCAGCGACCCAAGACAGAAGTATCATTACGTGCGATGGCCATCACGCGGCCTCCCTTGTTGAGAAAACCGTGCGGGAATTGGCAGGAAGCGCTAGCACAAGGTCACGGAAGGCATCGCCCCGGACCTCAAAATTCTTAAATTGATCAAAGGATGCACAGGCGGGCGACAGAATAACCGGTCCAGCGGACGGTTCTGTACGGGCCATTTGAAAGGCAGCACCAATCGCGGTTTCCAGCGTGCCGGAAAGAGTTGTCGGGACGCGATTGCCGATCCAATCGGCCATGGTTGCCGCGGCATCCCCAATCAGGAAGGCATGGCGCACGCGGGTCAGATAGGCGTCCAGTGCGCCATAACCGCCATCCTTGCCCTTGCCGCCGGCGATCCAGTAGATCCCATCAAAAGCCGACAGGGCGCGGGCAGCGGATTCCGCATTGGTGGCCTTGGAATCATTGATAAATGTGACGCCATCCAGTGTTGCAATTCGCTCCTGGCGATGGGCCAGACCAGGAAAGCTGCGCAGGCCTTCCAGGATGCTTTCCTGTGACAGGCCCAGCGCCTGGGCGATGGCGAAGGCTGCGGCGGCATTCTGCTTGCCGTGATCACCCGCCAGGGCAGGGCATTGCCCGTCATCGATCATATCCGCCACAGGCTGGGTCGTATGCGCGATGCGGCTGATTGCGCGCCCATCTTTCATCAATTGGTCTGCGATGCTGCCGCTGTGCGGCTCATCAATTCCGATAATTGCCAAACTGTCAGCGTCGCGTGGTCGCAGGATGCGCATCTTAGCCTGAATATATCCGTTCAGATCACCATGGCGGTCCAAATGGTCGGGTGTGATATTCAACAGGACTGCAATATCGAACATGGCGCTGGGAGTCAGCTCCAGTTGATAAGAGGACATTTCTAGCACATAGACGGCGGCATTCGGCAGGGTAAGGGCGGGAATTCCGAGATTACCGCCAATTGCAACATCCACACCGCCCTGGCGCAGGATATGCCCGACCAGGGCCGTGGTGGTGGATTTGCCATTCGTCCCGGTGATCCCGACATAGCGCGCTTTCGGCTGTGCCCGGAACAACAGTTCAATATCCCCCAGAATCTCAATACCGGCTGTCTGTGCGGCCAATACGGCAGGATGGGGGGCTGGATGGGTCAGGGGGATGCCTGGTGCCAGTACCAGCGCGGCTGCCTCTTCCAGGCGGGAAGAGGTTGCCGGATCATCGATGTTAAATCCCTGCGCTGTGGCCGTATCGCGGGTCGCCTGATTGTCGTCCCAGCACAACACCTTCGCGCCACCGGCACGCAGACCGTGTGCGGCGGCCATGCCAGACGCACCAAGCCCGACGACATAGACGGGCTTGTCAGCAAACAGGGTCAGCGGGCGAATGTCAGGTCTGTGTGTCATTGCCTCACCGCAGTTTCAGGGTGGCAAGGCCGACCAGGGCCAGGATGGCGGCGATGATCCAGAACCGGATCACGATGGTCGGCTCTTTCCAGCCCTTTTTTTCAAAGTGATGGTGCAACGGCGCCATGGCGAAGACGCGCTTGCCGGTCATCTTGAAGCTGGCCACCTGAACAATCACCGACACGGTCTCCAGCACGAACAGGCCACCGATGATAGCCAATACGATTTCATGTTTGGTGACGATGGAGATTGCCCCCAATGCGCCGCCCAAAGATAGGGATCCTGTATCGCCCATGAAGACCATGGCCGGAGGCGCATTGAACCACAGAAAGCCCAGGCCTGCGCCCAGAACGGCGCCACAGAAAACCGCCAGTTCGCCACTGCCTTCAACATAGTGGATGCCCAGATAGCCGGCATAAACAGTGTTTCCGACCAGGTAAGCGATAAAGCCGAAGCATCCTGCTGCAATCATGACCGGTACAATAGCCAGCCCGTCCAGCCCGTCGGTCAGGTTCACTGAATTGGACGCCCCGATCATGACAAACAAGGCGAAAGGCAGGAAGAACCAGGATAGGTTGATCAATGTATCCTTCAGGAAGGGGATCGCCAGGCCGCTTGATAAGGGTTCGTTGGTCACGGACATAAACCACAAGGCGGCTGCAGTTCCGATAATGAACTGCGCCAACAGTTTCATCTTGCCAGGCAGCCCTTTGGAATTGCGCTTGGTCAGTTTCAGAAAATCATCGGCAAACCCGATAGCGCCAAAGCCAACCGTCACCAGCAGGACGATCCAGACATAATGGTTCTTGATATCAGCCCATAGCAGGGTGGAAAGAACCAATGCGACCAGGATCAGAAAGCCGCCCATTGTTGGCGTTCCCGCCTTCACCAGATGGCCTTCAGGCACGTCTTCGCGAATATTGCTGGATCCGCGCTGTTTTGACTTTAGCCAGCGAATAACCGTTGGGCCGATCAGGAAACTGATCAGCAAAGCCGTCATGATCGCGCCACCCGTGCGAAAGGTCAGGTACCGGAACAGGTTGATGCCGGGAAAGGTATCGGCAAACGGGGCCAGGAGGGTGTAGAGCATAGAATTATCCTCCTGCAGCCTGGGCGATTGCGGCCCGGCTGGTTTCCGCGCCCAGCATATCCAGTGCGCGAATGATTGGGGCCATATTTGTGCCCAGGGATCCTTTGACCGTGACAATGTCCCCGGCCTTCAGGGCGGCACAGATAGGATCAACAAGATCGGTGGAAATTTCGGCATAGCTGCCGCGTTGCGCCGGGGGCAATTTAGCCCACAGCGATTTCATCAACGGGCCACAGCAGAAAACAAGATCGATGTCTGCCTGTTGCAGGTCTTTGGTCAGGGCCGCATGCAGGTCTGGTCCAGCCGCACCCAACTCTCGCATGTCGCCTAGAACGGCGATGCGGCGTCCACCGTCTTTTGGATGTGTTCCGCCTAATACGGCAATAGCGGCACGGACGGAGGCAGGGCTTGCATTATAGCTTTCATCGATCAGGCCGAAACTGCCGCCATTGGACAGTGTGATCTGGCGATAGGCCCCGCGACCGCGCGGCGCGCGGATGTCAGAAAATGTGGCACTGGCTGCAATCAGGTCCTCGCCCAGGGCCTTAATCGCCCCCAGAACGGCCAGACTGTTCATGACCCAGTGCAAACCGGGTGCCCCCAGACAATAGTCCAGGGTCTTGTCATTGATCTGGACGGTCGCTGCGCTGCAGGCTGAATGCAGGGATTTGTCGATCAGGCGGATAGTGGCATCCATATGCGCGCCAAAGGTCAGGATCTTTCGAATGCCTGATGTTTCTGCACGGTCCCGTAACTGGTCAAAAACCGGACTGTCACGAAACAGGATTGCAGTTCCCTGTGCATTCATGCCGCTGAAGATTTCTGCCTTTGCATCTGCAATGTCTTCAATTCCTTTGAAGAATTCCAGATGCACGGCTTCGACCGTCGTGATGATCGCCACATCAGGGCGACCCAGACGGGACAGCACATCGATTTCACCGGAATGGTTCATCCCCATTTCCAGGACGGCAAACCGCGCCGTATCGGGCAGGCGCGCCAGAGTCAAAGGCAGGCCGATGTGATTGTTAAGATTGCCCATTGTCTTGTGGGTCTCGCCAATCTTTGCCAAAGCGGCGGCCAGCGCTTCTTTCGTGCCGGTTTTTCCAACGCTGCCGGTAATACCGATGACCTTGGCTTGCGTCGTGTCCCGCTTGAACCGGGCCAGGTCTATCAAGGCCTGCATCGTGTCGGGGACGATCAGATGGGGGAAATTCAAGGATTGGCCCTGTGCCCAATCAGCATTTACGATTGCAGCGACGGCCCCTTCAGCAATCGCCTGGGCGATATGATCATGGGCATCATGGTTCGGACCTTTCAGGGCGATGAACAGATCCCCTGGCGCGACGGCGCGGCTGTCGATGGAGACACCGGTCGTAACCCATTTTGCGTTGGATCGCGCTTTTAAGGCGGCATGGGCGGTTTCAGACGTCCACAGGATTGGTTGGTTGCTCATACGCCCCCTCCCGCTGCCGTGCCATCAGAAAGGGCTATTGCCGTCTTCGCCTGAACCACATCGTCGAAAGGATGTATCGTCGTGCCGATCTTCTGGCCAGTCTCATGGCCCTTGCCTGCAATCAGCAGAATGTCGTCACCGGTCAAACCAGACACGGCTTGCGCAATGGCAACGGCCCGATCACCGATTTCGGTGGCATCGGGACAGCCCTGCATGACTTCTGCGCGGATCGCGGCGGCATTTTCCGTGCGGGGGTTATCATCGGTGACAATCACCTGATCGGCATATTCCGCAGCATATTTGCCCATGACCGACCGTTTACCCCGATCACGGTCGCCACCACAGCCAAACACCACCACCAAACGACCTTTCACGAAGGGCCGAAGGGTGTTCAGGACGGTCTTAAGCGCTTCTGCCTTATGGGCGTAGTCAACGAAGATCCGCGCGCCATTGTGACGGGTTCCAGCCAGTTGCATGCGCCCCCGCACACCTTCCAGGCGGGACAGCATTTGGGCGGCGCGGCGACCATCGGTGCCTGTGGCGATGACCAGGCCCAAGGCAGCAAGGGCGTTTTCCAGTTGGAATTTGCCGGGCAGGGGAAAATCGACTTTTACCCGGTCGCCCATCACATCCAGCGTCAGGGCATAGCCGCCGCGGCCTTCAATCGCATCTATGCAGCGGATTGAACCATTGACCAAGCCATAGGACAGCATGCGCAATCCGCGCTCCTGAGCGATGGCGGCGATATGGTCGTGCTCTGCGGAAGCCGTATTGACGATGCAACTGCCGCCGCGTGTCAGCAAGTCTTCGAACAGGCGCATCTTGGCCTGGCGATAGGCTTCCATGGTTGGGTGATAATCCAGATGCTCATGGCTTAAATTTGTGAAGGCCGCTGCGCTGAACCGGACGCCATCCAGTCGATATTGATCCAGGCCGTGGCTGGACGCTTCCATCGCCACATGGTCAATATCGGCCCTTGCCATTTCAGCCAGTTCGCGGTGCAGGTCGGTTGCGTCAGGGGTCGTCAGCCCTTCGCTGCCCGTATAGCCGGGCCCTTCAATGCCCAGGGTACCGACGCTGGCCGACTTCAGGCCAGTCGCGGCCCATATCTGGCGGGTGAACCCTGCGACTGAGCTTTTGCCGCTGGTGCCTGTCACACCAACAATCGTATCGGGTTGCGGGCCATAGAATGCCGCGGCCATTCGGGCCAGACGACGACGGGGATTTGCATCCGTGATCAGGGTCACATTGGCCCCGACTTGACCGGCGGAAATGCCCGGCGGGGCCAGTACCGCCACGGCACCTTTTGCCACGGCGTCAGAAATGAAGGCGGCACCGTCAGCGACGGTGCCCGGAATTGCGGCAAACAGGTATCCTGGCCGGACCTGGCGGCTGTCAGCCGTCAGTCCGGTGAGGGGGATATCCGGTAGGATCCTGTCTGCGGTCATCTCCGTCCTTGTGTCCTCATTCACATCATCACCCCAACGCCTATTGTTGCAGCGAGGCGAGCTTCTTGGTTTCCTCTGGCAGGTCTATGGCAAATACGTGTTGAATTTCGGGCGCATTCTCTTGAATCGGTTTGATGCCAGCAATGGCACCAACCCGTTCGATGATTGCGCCAGCCGCCGGAGCTGCAACCCAACCACCCGTGGCAAAGCCAAAGGTTTTCTTGGTGCCATGTGGTTCATCCAAAACGACATAGACCACATAGCGGGGGCTGTTCATCGGAAAGGCCGCGACAAAGGAAGAGATCAGCGCCCGCTTCTTATAGCCACCGCTGCTGGGTTTCTCTGCCGTTCCAGTCTTGCCGCCGACCATATAGCCGGGTACCAGCGCCGCCTTGCCGGATCCTTCGGTGGCGTTCAAACGCATCAGACGGCGCATGTCAAAGCTTACGCGTTCCGAAATCACGCGACGCCCTTTGGGAGCATGGTCCCGGGCCAGAAGCGTGGGAGGCAGCAATTCTCCGCCATTCAGCATGGCAGAAACACCATTGGCCAAATGCAGCGGCGTTACCGATAATCCATGACCAAAGGCGATTGTCATCGTGTTGATCGGATTCCAGGGGTTTGGAAACATCGGACGACCGGTTTCGGGAATTTCCAGCGCGATGGGCTCTAACAGGCCCAATTTGTCCATGAAGGCCTTCTGTGCCGGTGGACCAACATCCAACGCCATTTTCGCAGACCCGATATTGGAGCTGTACACGAAGATTTCAGGCAATGTCAGGAAACGCGATTTGGCGTGATAGTCCGAAATCGTGAAACGGCTGATCTTGATTGGGTTCGTTGCGTCATACCCATCATTCAGGGTTGCCGCACCGGAATCCAGGGACATCGCCGTGTTGAATATCTTGAAGGTTGAACCCAGTTCGTACGTCCCGAAGGTCGCACGGTTGAAGCGATTGATTTCAGGTGTGTTTGCAGGACGGTTCGGGTCGAAATCCGGCAAGGAAACCATCGCCATGACTTCACCGGTATTCACATCCATCACGATACCAGCACCACCTTCGGCGCTGTATTCTTCGACAGCCTTGCTCAATTCTTCATGCACGACATGCTGGAAACGCAGATCAATGCTCAGGCGCAACGGCTCTTTGCTGGCCCGCAGCCGATCTTCCAGACCCCGTTCGATGCCAGACAGCCCTTTGCCGTCGACATCGGTATAACCCAGAATATGCGACAACAGCCGCCCATGGGGATAGACGCGGGTTTCTGCACGTTCAAACTCCAGACCGGGGATGCCCAATTGCATCACGGCCTGTTCCATTTTCGGCGTCAATTTACGGTTCACGTAAACGAAGGGAGAATCGGACGTCAGCTTTGCCCGCAGGTCACTCTCGTCCAACTCAGGAAATAGCTGGGCTAGGCGACGGGCCGCATCCACTGGATCCAACAGGCGGTCCGGGCGCGCGGCAAGCGCCGTCGTGGTCAGGCTGGTTGCCACGATCACGCCATTGCGATCCGTGATGGTCGCCTTTTCCGTTCTTAAATCCGGGTTGATGATGGCGTGGGTCTGGACAGAGGCCACGTTCTGATTGGCGAACGCCCCTAAATCAACAAGTCGGGCACCGACGGCGGTAAAGGCGAATGCCATCACCGCGCCGGTGATCAGCAACCGGGCGCGCCCCATCTCTATCGCACGACGGAAGCTGCCGTCGGATCGAATGGGGGCACAAGGTAAAGCTGGGCGACGATCTGAATGCGGTCGATGCCGGGGCGGAGCGAACTCCGGTGGCTTCGGACGCCGTGTCTTTCTGAACGGTCCGATCATTGTGAGGTCCTCACTAGGGTCGCTGGCAAAACTTCTGTCGTGCCAGATGGTGCCGCCGAGGCGGCTTCAGCGCCCGCATCCGCTTCTTGCGGATCGGTGCGGCGAAACGGGATATCTTCAATGGCCATCACCTGGGATGGCTCCATCGAATGCATGTCGGGCAGAAATTCTTTGCCCAGGGATTCAATCCAATCCGGGCGGCTGGAATAGGACCATTCCGCCTTCAGATTATGGATCGTTTCTTGTTCGTCGCGAATTTGCTGGTTCAATTCAGCCAATTGCCCATCCAGCGCCTCAACCTGAAAGCTGATATGAAACAGCGTATAGCCGGTGACCGTCACCATGATGATCCAAATGGCGATTACTAAAACTCTCATAGCGATCCTCCATCGGTCCAAGGTTGCGCATCGGTGCGCCATGCGCCGCGCAAGCGCGCGGAGCGGGACCTGGCATTGACTGCGGTTTCAGATGCGGATGGTTTGACGGTACCGGTTGTCATCAGGGTGAAAGACGGGCTGCGGGTTTCCGCGTGACCCTGGGGCAGATGGCGTGATCCACCCCCGCCGGCCCGACCGGACCGGGCGCGCAGGAAGGCCTTCACGCGTTTGTCTTCCAGGCTGTGAAACGCGACGACGACCAACCGCCCGCCTGGCACCAACAGGCGTTCTGCGGCCAATAGGGCGCGGTCCAATTCTCCCAATTCATCATTCACCTGAATGCGCAGCGCCTGGAATGTCCGTGTCGCGGGGTCGATCTTGTCTTTCGCACGGGGGACGCACCCCCGGACGATATTCGCCAGTTGTGTGGTGGTTTCAATGCGGCTTTCCGCCCGTACCCGCACGACAGCCTTGGCAATACGACGCGAAAAACGCTCTTCCCCATATTCCCAGATGATGCGGGCCAGTTCTTCTTCCGGCCATTCATTGACGACATCGGCGGCGCTGGGACCATCCAGCCCCATGCGCATGTCCAAAGGGCCATCGAACCGGAACGAAAAGCCACGTTCCGGTGTGTCGATCTGAGGCGAAGACACACCCAGATCCAGCACGACGCCGTCCAACTGGGTCACCCCAACGCCAGACAACAGGTGTTCCATATCCCCGAAAGTGCCGGTCAGTAACGTCAGACGATCACCATACGTGGTAACCAGGGATTGGCCGCGGGCAATAGCATCCGGGTCCCGGTCGATTGCAAAGACGCGGCAATCGCTGGTATCCAGAATACCACGGGTATAGCCGCCTGCGCCAAAAGTGCCATCCAGGTGAACTTCACCAGCCGCCGGTTTCAATGCCGCCAGGACTTCCGGCAGCATGACAGGGAAATGAGGGTCTTTAGACGGGGCGATCATGCGTCACCGCCTTCTGTGCCCCGAGCGGGCAACAATGTCAGGGTTTTGTTTTTCGCGCGGGCACGGGCTTTTTCGCTGTGATCCTTAAAGCGCTCTGGTGCCCAGATCTGAAAGCGATTGCCCTGGCCCACAAAGACCGCCAGATCGGAAATCCCGGCATGGGCGGCATGATCCGGCGGCAGAACCAGGCGACCGGTTTCATCCAGCAACGCCTTGCGGGCCGTCGCGACGATAGATTGATTCAGGTCTTCTTCGTCATCGGAGTAAAGCGGGCGCGCCTCAATCGCTTCAACAATGCGCTTCATGAAGGCCTTGTCACAGGCTTCCAGCGCTTCGTGGCGAGGAGAGGGGTAGATATAGACGATCCGCTCGCCCCCTTCCGGCAATTCGGAACGAAAATCGGCCGGCAAGGAAACACGTCCCTTCCGGTCAACTTTATTTTCGAATGTGCCAGCGAACAGCGTCATGCTGAAGGCCACCCCTTGTGTCTGGATATCTCCCCCGATGGGCGATTCCGGTACGTATTCAAAAAAACCCATTTGATAACAACGGGTTGCCCATTTTCCGCGAATGTCTTCAGAAACACATCACGCATACTATGTCAGATACTACGGTTATGGGTATTTATGGGATATCATGGGAATACGCTATCCGTCAACGAATATGGTGCTAAAAACAGGCAAACAGCAAGTTGTTGTCCAATAATAAGACAAGATAAAAACCGCCGCTGGAAGTTAGCGGGTACCGCTTTAGAGTGAAGGGCGATGATTTGAGCGCGCGCGGGCAAGCAAAGAAGGCGCTATTTCTTGTTTTGTTCCCATTTAACTTAGGAGAACAAATCGGGCCAATTGATTTTCGGGGAAGGGAAACCCGATTAGGTTAACCGAAACTGCGCAGTTTTCGGATCAGGGCCTGTCGAACCCGTGTGAAAAGCTCGGGCCAATCGCCGGGGCTGGTCTGGCGGAACAGCGTCATGGATGGATACCAGGGGCTATCATCCCGGCGCAGCATCCATCGCCAATCGGGCGCATAGGGTAATAGGACCCAAACCGGTCGCGCCATTGCCCCGGCGAAATGCGCAACGGATGTATCAACAGTAATGATCAGGTCCAAATCCCGCAGCACGACGGCTGTGTCAGCGAAATCCCGAAATCCGCTGCCCATGTCCCGCAACAATGGTGCTAAGGACAAGTCCTGAATATCCTGCGCAGCGGGACCTTTCTGCAGAGAGATGAAATCTGTCCCAGGCAGGTCAAGCAGGCTGGCGAAGTGATGCAAGGCGCTGGACCTGTTGCGATCATTTTTATGGCTGGGTTTTCCGGCCCAGCACAGACCAACATTCAGTCTGTCCCGGCGAAGGCCGCTGGGTTTGGTGGTGTCGGTTGGTGCGATAATATAGGGACAATGGTCCGGGATGCTGTCCATTTCTGTGCCGCACAGCCGGGGCAGGCTCAACAGGGGCACCTGTAAATCGCAGCGGGGCAGTTTTGTGCCGCGCGGAATAACGGTGATCTTGGAGAAGTTGGGGGATCGTTGCAGGACCCGCGCCAGGGGAGCCTGAACTTCCAGCACGATTTTTTCTCCCGATTTGCCGATACCATCGACAGCATCGGTAAGATATCGGCAGAACTGGATCGTATCGCCCATACCCTGTTCCGCCCAAACCAATAGAGTGCGACCCTTTAAGGGTTTGCCATCCCAGGCGGGCAGGGACTGATGCGACTTTGTGGATTCGGGTAAATTCCAGCGGTTCTCATAAGCCTGGAAACCGTCGCGCAGCTTGCCCGCCAACAAATGCGTCAAGGCGATGTCCCATCCCAGTTCGGGTGCATCATACCCCAGCAAATCCGCCCGACGCAGGGCGCTGGCGGCTTGCTCCAGGTCCCCTTTGTCGCGCATGGTTAAGCCAAAGTTATAGTGGATGCGCGCAACATCACTGGACAGGTCTAGGGCGCGGCGTTGCGCCATCAGGGCATCGTCTAATCTGTTGGATGATCGCAACGCATTGCCCAGATTTGACCAGGCAGGACCATCATTTGGGGTCAGTGCGATCCCCCGTTTCAGACAGGTAACAGCGGTCTCCAGTTGGCCGCGGCGGCGCAGCAATACCCCCATATTAATCCAGGCTGCGGCATTGTCAGAATCCAGTTTCAGGGTCCGCTGATACAGCTCTTCGGCTTCTTCCAGTTTATTGGTCTGATGGGCGCGCAACGCTTGTCTGAGCAACAGTTTAGGGTCCCGATCCGGGCGGGAGATAACTTGAGCTACCGGTTTTTCTGGCGGTTTTGCCGGTCTCTTCTGTTCCGGGGTGGGAAGGGGGTCGGGTTTTTGATCCTGGATCGCCACCGGCGCTTTTTTTGCAGCCGCCTTAATGACCGCCTTTGCAATTGGGCGCTTGGTCGTGGTGCGTTTGGTGAAGGTTGCCTTCGCCACAGTGCGGGCGGATGCGGGCTGCGCAGCAGGGGCTTGTTTTGTCGGCAGGCGTTTCGCGACAGCCTTGGCAACAACTGCCTTTGCAACCGCGCGGCGCGGCGCAGCCTTTTTCTGATTTGTCTGGGCCGCTGCAGAGTCGGATTTTGGAGAAACTGGGTCATCCGTCTGCGGGGTCTTAGACTCCGTCGGGTTTGGTCCTGCGTCGCGTGCGCCTATCGTATCGTCTTTATCCATAGGGCAAGCTTACACTGGGAACGCCGGGTCGGGGAAGCATCCTTACGCGGGCTTCGCTGCGGTAATGATCAAGCCGCCGACGGATACACCATATTCACTGCGCAGGTCTTCCTGTGTGATATCGATGATCAGCAGGCCTGATTCCTCCAGGACGCGTTCAACATAGGCGGGGTCATGCTTATAGCGACCACTTTGATCCAGCCGATACCCAGGCTCATCAGCGGTGGCATCATCCATGCGTTCCACGGAAAACCCCAATCGCCCGGTCGGTACCAGGGCATTCAGGAAGCCGGCTGCCGCGCGGCTGAGATCGCCGAAATAGCACAGGACATCTGCCGCAACGATGACATCATACATGTCAGGCGCATTGTTTAGAAAGGCGGTCAGTTCCGCCTTGCTGAGGCGATCATACAGTTGCTTGGATTTGGCCTTTTCCAGCATTTTTGGTGACAGATCCACCCCGTCCAGACGCTGGCAATACGGGGCCAGCAGGGGGCCGCACAGGCCCGTGCCACAACCTGCATCCAGAATGACCAGGTCCCGATTGGGGCTTGGCAGATGTGGCTGCAAGGCTTGCAGGATCAGTGCCGGGGCGCGATAGCCAAGCTCAGCCAGTTTCTCATCAAAGATCGGTGCATAGTCATTGAAGATATCTTCGACATAGGCAGCGTTGGCGGTGTCGGGCAGGCCCAGACCGGAAATTGCCGCCCCGATATGTTGGGCGTCGGGCACATTGGGGAAGCGCCGCATCCATTCCGCAGCGATGGTGACCGCTTCTTCCACCCTGTCATGGGCGTACAGATCGTAAAGCGACTTTCCCAGATTGGAATGGGAAACCAGATCATCGGCATCTCGCCGCACGGCGCGCCACAGCGTCTCTACCGCCTCTTCCGGCATGTTCAATTCGTAATAACACAGGCCCAGATTGGTATATTCGGTAAAGGCATCATCGCCGCGCAATTGGCGTGCCCGGGACAGTGTTTCCACGGCCCGTTCATAGTCGTCCTGTTGCACGGCCAATTCCCCGCGCCATTCCAGGGCTTCCAAATGATCCGGTTCTTGTTTCAGGACTTTTTCATAGGTGGCAACAGCAGCATCCAATCGGCCCTGGCGATAATGTTCTTCCGCGTCTTCGATCAATTTTTCCAATTTAGCCATAGAAACTCTGGAATCCCCTGTCGCGTTACTCGCTTGGCTTTTCTTTACCGTGGCGCATCATGAATGGCATTTGTGTTGCGAAATATCCAAAGGTCAGCAGCATCAGACCCGGGAAGCGAAAATAGACCCAGATTTCCGTGGCTTGTGTGCGCCATACAATCTCGTTCAAGGCAGCCAGCGCCAGAAAGAAGATCGCCGTTCTCAGGGTCAATAACTTCCAGGCCCGCTCAGGCATTTCCAGGGCTTGGCCCATCACAGCCCGCAGCGGTAGTTTCTTGATCATCAGCCCGCCCAGCAGGATGGCGGCGAACATGGTATTGATCATGCTGGGCTTCATTTTAATGAAGCTCTCATCCTCAAGATACAGCGTCAATCCACCGAAGACCCCGACAATTCCAGCTGTCATCAGCGGCATCCATGGAATTTGCCTTTGCACAACAAAGGAGACGATGACGGCGACGAAACTGGCGACCATGACAACCGCTGTTGCCAGCATCAGGTCTTTGGTTGTCAGCCAGGTCACTAAAAATGCCCCCAATGGGGCAAATTCGATTGTTGGCTTCAGCCAGGCCGGGGCTTTTGGAGCCTTGGCATCCTGGGGCGTGCGCGAAGAAGGGGGGCGTTGATCTGTCATGGCACCCTATATAAGCGATTGTTCCAGTGCCGTCACCCTTCCGATTTCAGCCTTTTCCAATCATTGCAAAAAGGGGGTTTCTATCGGTATACTCTGTGTATGAGCGATTTTGGATCAGGCATTGGTACCCGCATTCAACCGCGCCCGCAGGAAGGCATCGGCGGTGGCGTTGGGCTGACTCGTCCTGGCGCTGGTCGGTCGGGCAATTCGGATGCGTCGCCAGGCGATGGGCGGTCCGTTGATTCGACATCCGTTCTGGAAGGCGCCTTCAATCGATTGCGCACCTTGTTGGCTTTCGATGGGGACAAAGGCCCGCGCGAAGGTGTGCGGCGCGGGTTTTACCTGAATATCGTTGTCTGATGGTTCTTGTTTCAACGCACCGTTAACACGATTTTCCCGACATAGCCTTTTTCTCCAAAAGCCTTTTGAGCGGCGGCAATATCGCGCAATGGATAGGTTTCCGCGACCAGGGGGGCTATTTCCTTGCGCTCGATTCGCTGTACCAGATTGCCAAAGACCTGTGGCTCCAGAACCGTACATCCGTAAAAGCTCAAATCCTTAAGATACAGGGTCCGAACATCCAGTTCCACAATCGGGCCAGCGACGGCCCCTGCAACCGCATACCGCCCAGCCGGGCGCAACACGTCCAGCAGGCTGGGCCATTTCTGACCGGCGACCAGATCAATCACGACATCCATACTGTTTCGACCCAATTCGGCGATCAGATCATTGCTGCGATCAACGGTTCTGATCGCGCCCAGGGATTTAAGAGTCTCGGCTTTTGACGGGCTTGTGACGGCAATCACTGTGGCCCCTCTGGCGCGGGCCAGTTGAATGGCAGCAGAGCCGACACCGCCGGATGCGCCGGTGATCAACACGGTGTCATCCGGACCAACATTGGTGCGCGTCAGCATATTTTCCGCCGTTGAATAGGAGCATGGAAATGACGCCAATTGCGCATCCGTTAAATCGCTCACAATCCGATAGGCATGACGGGACGCCACGCGGGTGTAGTCGGCAAAGCCGCCATTGCATTCAGAGCCCAGAAACCACGGCGTTTTCAACCTTTCCCCATTGGCTTCCAGCAAGCAGGGTTCGATCAGGACCTGTTCCCCAATGCGCTTGGGGTCTACACCTTCACCGGTGGCAACAATCTGACCGCAGACATCAATCCCCTGGATCAGTGGGAAGGCTATCGGCGCGCCCGACCATGTGGCGTCGTCTGCATCGCCATCCCCCTTTGAATACCAGGCAAGGCGGGTATTGATGTCGGTATTGTTCACCCCCGCAGCGCTGACACGGACAATCACATCCCCTTTTCCGGGCGTGGGGACGGTCAGGTCGTCGCGCCATTCCAGCATTTCCAGCCCGCCGTGACCGGTCAGAACAACGCCGCTCATTTTCTGCGGTAAGGTCATGTAACGCTCCTTCGCCGTGTATCGGTTGCTAGCATATGACTCTATTGCCTGGTTTAAGAGTCCTGATGCAGAACTTTCGGCAATTTTCGCGACAGATTGTTGCGTCACAAGCCTTATGATCGCAATGACACAACTCTGTCATTGATCCATCCGCCCAAGACCGCTAGAGAGACGCGGTTTTGGCAGTCAATGCCATCTATTTTGAACGACAGATTGAAAAGGGAGCGCCCAATCATGCGCGTGTATTACGATCGTGATGCCGATGTTAATCTGATCAAGACCAAGAAGGTCGCGATCATCGGTTTCGGAAGCCAGGGCCATGCCCATGCGATGAACCTGCGGGACAGCGGAGTGAAAGACATTGTTGTTGGCCTGCGTGAAGGCTCTGCCACCCGCAAAAAGGCGGAAGCAGCCGGCCTGAAATGCATGACCGCAACGGAAGCCGCGAAATGGGCGGATCTGGTCATGATGCTGACCCCTGACGAATTGCAGGGCGACATCTACCGGGACGAATTGCATGGCAACATGAAGGAAGGCGCAGCGATTGCTTTCGCCCATGGCCTGAACATTCATTTCAACTTGATCGAAGCCCGCGCCGATTTGGACGTATTCATGATCGCCCCGAAAGGCCCAGGCCACACGGTTCGCTCTGAATATCTGCGGGGCGGCGGGGTTCCGACCCTGGTTGCTGTCGATCGCGATGCTTCTGGTAATGCGCTGGAACTGGCGCTGTCCTATGCGTGCGCCAATGGCGGCGGCAAGGCCGGGATCATCGAAACCAGCTTCAAGGAAGAATGTGAAACCGATTTGTTCGGGGAGCAGGTTGTTCTGTGCGGCGGTTTGATCGAACTGATCCGCGCTGGTTTTGAAACCCTGGTCGAAGCCGGTTATGCACCGGAAATGGCCTATTTCGAATGCCTGCACGAAGTGAAGCTGATCGTCGATCTGATCTATGAAGGCGGCATCGCCAACATGAACTACTCGATTTCCAACACGGCGGAATATGGCGAATATGTCACCGGTCCGCGCATCATCACTGATGACACCAAGGCGGAAATGAAGCGTGTTCTGCATGACATTCAGTCGGGCAAATTCACCCGTGACTGGATGCTGGAAAACAAGGTCAACCAGACCAGCTTCAAGGCAACCCGTCGCCTGAATGACGCGCATCCGATTGAAGAAGTCGGCACCAAGCTGCGCGCCATGATGCCCTGGATTTCTGAAAAGGCCTTGGTCGACAAAACCAAGAACTAAGCCTTTCCGACATACCGACTACAAAGCCCCTCTCTCAGCCTTGCTGGGGGAGGGGTTTTTTGTACTATGCCCCCTCCAAGTTACCAGCCCCTTCAGGGATTATATCCGAATGAAAAACAGGGTCACCCTGCGTCAAGCCGCGCCAGAAGAAGCGGAAGAGATCACGGCCTTGATGCTGCGATCCAAGGCACATTGGGGCTATTCAAAGGAGTTCATGGAACATTGTCTTGCGACCCTGTTTATCGAGCGCCGTGTGATAGAGACCGATACAGTGATTGTCGCTGTTTCTGATGCGGATTCACGATTGCTGGGTGTCCAGCATGTGATTTGCTCTTCCCCCGATGCGTCTTTGGATAAGCTGTTTGTGGATGATACCGCAATCGGGATGGGAGTCGGGGCTGCCCTGTATGCAGATGCTGTGATACGCGCAAAGGCGCAGGCATGTACACGGATGACAATCGTATCTGACCCGCATGCTGTGCCGTTCTATCAAAGCAGAGGCGCGGTCCTGATTGGGGAGGTTGCGTCAGACAGTATTCCGGGCCGAATGCTGCCCTTGCTGGAGCATGTCTTCTAGGAAGTCACGCTCAAGCCCATCAGGCTGCGGGCAAAATCGCGGGCTTCGAAGGGGCGCATATCTTCGGCTTGTTCGCCAACCCCAATGGCATGTACCGGCAGGCCGAATGTGTCGGCCAGTGCGACCAGAACGCCGCCCTTGGCGGTTCCATCCAGTTTTGTTACGACCAGACCGGTCACTTTCACCATTTCGCCAAAGACCTTGACCTGTTGCAGGGCGTTTTGGCCAACGGTGGCGTCCAGCACCATGATCGTGTCATGGGGGGCACTGTCATCCTGTTTGCCCAGAACCCGCACAACCTTCTGCAATTCCTGCATCAGGCCGGCCTTGTTGTGCAGCCGCCCGGCGGTGTCGACCAGCAGGACATCAACGCCAGCCTCTTTGGCCTCGGTCAGCGCCTCAAACGCCAGGGAGGCGGCGTCACTGCCGGTATCGCGGGCAATGACGGGGCATCCGGTGCGTTCGCCCCAGATCTTCAATTGTTCAACGGCGGCGGCGCGGAACGTATCCCCGGCAGCCAGCATGACCGTTAGGCCCTGGTCTTTATAATGCTTTGCCAATTTTCCGATCGTGGTGGTCTTACCTGATCCATTCACCCCGACAACCAGAACGACATGCGGCTTTTTCGTTCTGTCGATCACAAGCGGTTTCGCAACCGGTTCCAGGACAGAGGTCACATGGGCTGCAAAGGCTTCGCGCACTTCATCGCCGCCGATTTCCTTGTCAAAGCGGGTGCGCGCCAGTTCGGCGGTCATGCGCGCCGCCATGCCAGGGCCCAGATCAGAGCCGATCAGGACGTCTTCCAATTCCTCCAGCGCAGCATCATCCAGCCGACGCTTGCCAGTAAAGATACCGGCAACACCATCGGTCAGCCGTGCGGAGGTCTTCGCCAGACCCTGCTTTAGTTTTTCAAACCACCCTAACGCCATGTCTCACTGTCTTTCGATTTTACTATTTCAGGCTCCGCATTTGGTTTGTTGCCCCTGGACCCCGGATCAAGTCCGGGGGGGACGCATTGAAGGTATCATTTTTTGAAGACGTCATTCCCGCGCAGGCGGGAATCCAGGACCGCCAGCACAAATCAATACGTTCTACGCCGCCGCCAGCTTGCTTAGGACTTCTCCTCGTATAACACCATCTTTGATCTCTCCCAATCGCGCGCGGACCAGGGTGCCATCGGGCATATCGCCGATCAGGCGCACGGGCGCGAAACCTTCGCTATGTCCCAGGCCATTGCGCTCTATCAGAACATTGGCTTCTGTTCCGCGCAGAGAGGAAAGGTACTTCGCCTCTGCCTTCGCCCCTGCTTCGCGCAGTTTGCGGGCGCGGGCCTTGCGGTCCGCCTTGGGCACTTGATTGGGAATGCGGGCAGCGGGCGTACCGGGGCGTTCCGAATAGGGGAAGATATGCATCCAGGTCAGGCCAGCCTCTTCAATGATGTTCAGGCTGTTCTGGAACATGTCTTCGGTTTCGGTGGGGAATCCGGCGATCAGATCCGCCCCGAAGACGATTTCCGGCCGATTGGCGCGCAGGGTTTCAATCAGGTTGATCGCATCAGCACGGGAATGCCGTCGCTTCATGCGTTTTAAGATCATATCATCGCCTGATTGCAGCGACAGATGCAGGTGGGGCATCAGGCGTTCTTCTTCGGCCATGGCGCGGAACAGGTCCGGGTCCAGTTCAATGCAATCCACCGAAGAAATGCGCAGTCTGGGTAGGTCCGGCACCAGCTTCAGGATGCGCCGAACCAGTTGTCCCAAACCCTGTTCCCCCGGCAGATCCCCGCCATAGGAGGTGATGTCGACGCCGCTGATGACAACTTCCTGTACGCCATTTTCCACCAGGGTCCGAATCTGCCCAATCACCTCTCCGGCGGGCACAGATCGGCTGTTGCCGCGCCCATAGGGAATGATGCAGAAGGTGCAACGATGGTCACAGCCATTCTGTACCTGAACGAAGGCCCGGGTGCGCTCGGCAAATCCATCGATCAAATGTCCGGCGGTTTCGGTGACCGACATGATGTCATTGACCACGACACGCTCTTCAGCAGCGGCGCCATAGGTTTCTGGCCGCAGCTTCTCCTGATTGCCAACAACGCGGCTGACTTCCGGCATGGCGGCATAGGTGCCTGGGTCGATCTGGGCCGCGCAACCGGTGACCATGATTTCAGCGTCGGGATTGTCCCGGCGCAGCTTGCGGATTGTCTGGCGCGCCTGGCGTTCTGCCTCCGCCGTTACAGCGCAGGTATTGACGACAATCAGGTTCTCACGACCGCCTGCCGTAGCCAGATTACGGATCGCCTCTGACTCAAAGGCATTCAGGCGACAGCCGAAGGTGATGATTTCCAGGGCGTTCGTTGTGTCGGGGGTCTTGGTCACAGCGCCATCTCCCCGATAAAGCTAAGGGCGGTCGGCCCGGTCATCAGGACATGACCATCCTCCTGCCGCCACTGGATAGACATTTCACCGCCATCCACGCGAATTTTGACGGGTGCAGAGGCTGCATCGACCAACCCGCGTCGATGGGCGGCAACAGCCGTTGCGCAGGTGCCAGATCCGCAAGCCAGCGTGATTCCCGCGCCACGCTCCCAGACCCGCAGGCGCAACTGCCCATCGGGAGAGAGGGATGCGATTTCGACATTTGTGCGCCTTGGGAACAACCGATGATGTTCCAGGATCGGTCCTAGCGTTGGCAGGTCAATCGCCTCGGCATCTTCAACAAAAAACACACAATGCGGGTTGCCCATTCCCACGGCGACCGGGTCGGAAAGGGGGCCTTGGGAAATGTTGAGATGCAGTGTGTCCATAGCAGAGGCCAAAGGCACATCCTGCCAGTCCAGCAAGGCAGCGCCCATATCGATGGTGACCATGTCATCCTGACGCCGCCCCAACAGGCGCCCCCTGATCGTATCGATGGTGCAGGTGGCTTTGCCCAGTTCGGTCATCACCTGATCGGCGACACAGCGCGTGCCGTTGCCACAGGCCTCTGCCTCACTGCCATCTGGATTATAGATTCGCAGGAATATATCGGCGTCTTGCGACTGGGCCGGTTGTATCACCATCAACTGGTCAAAACCGATACCGAAATGTCGATCCCCAATCAGGCGGATGCGGGATTCCGGCAGGTCAATCGGCTCTGCCCGTGCGTCCAGCACGACAAAGTCGTTCCCAAGCCCATGCATCTTCTTGAACGCCACCATGGTCGTCCTCGCCAAAACAGTCTTAAAATAGCTGCGCCACCCGCAATCAGGGTGCCCGTTTCAGGGCCCTATATAAGACGGGTTGGCTGCTGACGCAATTTGACTGTTGTTTCAGGGCAAATGCAGGGGGCGACTCTCGGTAGGTTGTTATGCGTAAAGCTCGCTCTCACTGATTTCCAATACCATTCTGAAAAAGGCGCGGCGTTGATACGGGGCCTCAATCGCATTGAAATATCCGGCCAGCATGCGCGCTTCATCATCGGAATCCGGATTGGTGCCTTCAACCAAGTCCAATCCATCATAGAACGTTTCCACCGGGTGATTCAGGGCGCGCGCGATAAGAAATAACGCACTGGCGGAAATTCTGTTCTCTCCCGATTCATATTTACGGATTTGCTTAAAGCTGAGGCCGATATCCTGACCCAACTGCGCCTGTGTGATTTTTTGGGCGCGGCGCAAGCGTTTGACATTCGCCCCAACCAATTTATCGACATCTGTTGGCTGTCGGCGCGTGCCTTTGTGTTGCTGAGCCATGAATTTCCCTCTTTAATGGTATAACTATTATTTGCACACCGAAATCGGTTATTCAATGTTTAATGGCGCAAAAAATTATTTGTACGTAAAAGGGGAAATTTAATCACCGGGTTTGCCGCTGAACCGTCCGGCCCCCAAGCAAGTGTGACAGTTGTGCTTGACCGGCGGGGTGGAACGCCTTAGAAACCGCCTCACATCAGGCAGTCACATCTGCAGAAGGTCCTAAGGGGTCCCGCCGGTCCGCGAGTTTCGCGCACCGGCGCGTTTTGCGTTGTGTGTGCTTTGCTGAAGCAGGAGCGTGCATGTTTGAGTCATTGTCAGATCGGCTGGGCGGCGTATTCGATGCCCTGAAACGACGGGGTTCGCTGAAGGCGGGCGACGTTGATGCCGCTATGCGTGACATTCGCGTGGCGCTGCTGGAAGCCGATGTCGCACTGCCAGTCGTGAAAGACTTCATTGCCAGCGTGCGCGAACAGGCCGTTGGCGAGGCTGTGCTGCGATCCGTGACGCCGGGTCAGCAGGTGGTCAAGATCGTCAGCGATGCCTTGACTGCGTTGCTGAGTTCAGACGATCAGGACCTGAACCTGATCGGGGAGCCGCCCTTTGCGATCCTGATGGTCGGGTTGCAAGGGTCTGGTAAGACGACGACGACGGCGAAGCTTGGTAAGCGCCTGACGGAAAAAGACCGCAAGAAGGTGCTGATGGCGTCCCTGGACGTGTATCGCCCGGCGGCACAAGAACAGCTTAAAATTCTGGGCGAACAGACCGGCGTTGCGACCTTGCCGATCGTAGCAGGGCAACAGCCCGTCGCGATTGCCAAGCGGGCGCTGAACGCAGCGCGACTGGGCGGGTATGACATCGTCCTGTTGGATACCGCGGGTCGCCTGCATGTCGATGAACAATTGATGGGAGAAGTCGCCGCCGTGCGCGATGCGGCTGTCCCGCGCGAGACCCTGCTGGTGGCCGACAGCATGACCGGTCAGGATGCGGTAACGGTCGCTAAAAGCTTCCAGGATCGCGTGGGCCTGAGTGGTATCGTCCTGACGCGCGTTGATGGCGATGCCCGCGGTGGTGCGGCATTGTCCATGCGTCAGATCACCGGCAAGCCGATCAAATTCCTGGGCACCGGCGAAAAGATGGACGAGATCGAGCCCTTTAAGGCTGATCGCGTTGCCGGTCGCATTCTGGGGATGGGCGATGTCGTTTCCCTGGTGGAGCGCGCTGCCGAGTCTATTGATCAGGCCGAGGCCGAAAAGATCGCCCGCAAAATGCAGAAGGGCGAATACGACCTGGAAGACATGGCCCAGCAGCTCAAACAGATGCGCAAAATGGGCGGCATGGAAGGTCTGATGGGCATGTTGCCCGGCATTGCCAAAATGAAAAAGCAAATGGCCGGTGCCAATCTGGACCCGAAGGCGTTGATCCGGCAGGAAGCGATCATCTCTTCCATGACCCCTCAGGAACGACGCAACCCGAAGGTATTGCACGCCTCGCGCAAGCGTCGCGTGGCTGCTGGGTCGGGCACCAGTGTTCAGGACATCAACAAGCTGCTGAAACAGCACCAAACGATGGCCAAGATGATGAAGCAGGTCTCCAAAATGGGCAAAAAGGGCATGATGGGTATGCCCGGCGGCATGGGTGGAGATATGAGCGCCCTGATGGGCGGTGCGAATATGGGGGGCGGATCCATGGGCAAGGGCCCGGGTCAGCTTCCAGGATTGGGAGGGATGCCCCCTGGTTTCCCCCCCGGCTTTCCGAAGAAATAGCGTTTAAAGCTACAACCCGGTCGGATGCGTTTTCCGATCAAATAATAACCGAGTACCAGCGTTTCAATTAGGACTGGAGAACACGAATGAGCCTTAAAATCCGGATGTCCCGTGGTGGCGCCAAAAAGCGTCCCTTTTATCGTATCGTTGTTGCGGATACCCGCGCACCGCGCGATGGCCGCTTCATCGAGAAGATCGGCTTCCACAACCCAATGATGCCCCGCGATCATGCAGAACGCCTGAGCATCAATCTGGACCGCGCCAAATATTGGATGTCGGTCGGCGCGAAGCCGTCACCGCGCGTTCACCGTTTCCTGGCCGATGCCGGCGTGATGGAAAAGGCGTCGATCCCAGAGCAGACCAAACAGCATCTGCCGCGCGCCAAGGAACAGGAACGTATCCGCGAGCGTGAACAGAAGGCCAAGGAAGCTGCTGAAGCTGCGGAAGCTGCCAAGGCTGAAGCTGCCGAAGCTGCTGCTGCTGCGGAAGCAGAAGCGGCGGAAGCTGCTGCTGCCCCTGCTGAAGAAGCCCCGGCTGAAGAAGCCCCTGCTGAAGAAGCGGCTGCAGAAGCGACCGAGGAAGCAAAGACCGAGTAATCCGGTAACGGATTGCATCGGCCCAGAGGTCGCATCATGCCGGATGGAATCGGACAGATGGTAGAAAGCAAACTGATCGTCGGAGTTGTCACGGGCGCCCATGGCGTGCGCGGACAACTGCGCGTGAAGAGCTTTACCGCCGATCCCGCCGATTTAACGGCATATGGACCCCTGACCGATCAGACCGGTGATACTGTCTATAAGCTGACCCTGAAAGGGGAAGTGAAGGGGCAATTGATCGCCAGCCTGGCCGGATGCACGGATCGGAATGCTGCGGAAGCTTTGCGGGGAACGGAATTCTATCTGGATCGGGCCTTGTTGCCCCAGGCGGATAAGGAAGAATTCTACCACGCGGATCTGATCGGAATGGCTGCACTGGACGGGGCTGGAACCCATATGGGAACAGTCCGGGCGGTGTTTGATTTTGGCAGCGGCGATATGCTGGAAGTGGTGGGCGCAGACGGGTCAGTTGTCCTGTATCCCTTCATGGAAGCGGTTGTTCCCGAAGTTGACCTGGATGCCGGTCGCCTGACCATTCTGCCCCCGGCGGAAGTCGAAGCGACACAGGGTGAAGAAGAAGGGGAGGAGGCCTGATATCATGGCGCATACCATCCCTTCCGCAACGCCCTGGCATGTGACGGCCTTGACCCTGTTCCCGGAAATGTTTCCGGGCGTGCTGGGTCATTCCATCGCAGGCAAGGCGTTGCAATCCGGTCTGTGGCAGATGGAAACGGTTGATATCCGGGGCTTTGCAACGGATCGTCATGCAACTGTGGACGATGCGCCAATGGGGGGTGGGGCCGGTATGGTCATGCGCCCTGATGTGTTGGATGCAGCGATTGCCTCAGTGGCTGATAAGCCGGGGCCCTTACTGTATCTGTCGCCACGCGGTCGGGTCTTTGATCAGGCACGGGCTCGGGATCTGGCGACAGGATCAGGGGTGCGGGTGTTATGCGGTCGGTATGAAGGGGTGGATCAGCGGGTGCTGGACAAATGGGAAATCGAAGAGGTCAGCCTTGGCGATTTCGTTCTGTCTGGTGGCGAGCCTGCAGCCCTGACGATGCTGGATGCCTGTCTGCGGTTGCTGCCGGGTGTCATGGGGTCACGCGAGTCTTTGGACGAAGAAAGTTTTGAAGGCGGATTGTTAGAATATCCGCACTATACGCGGCCAGCGGAATGGGAGGGACGGCACGTGCCGGAAGTCCTGCTGTCTGGTCATCACAAAAACATCCGGGCCTGGCGACGGGCCCAAGCCGAAGCCGTGACACAGCGGCGTCGGCCGGATTTATGGTCCCGCTATATCAGCGCCGGGGCTAATCATGTTGCGTAACGCAAAAGGTTTGCGAAGAAAGGAACCGAGGTCATGAATATCATTGAACAGATCAATGCCGAGCAGGTCGAAAAGCGTTTGACCACTGGCGAGGCGATCCCGACATTTTCGCCGGGTGACACGATCGTTGTCCGTGTGAAGGTTGTCGAAGGCACGCGCGAGCGTATCCAGGCTTTCGAAGGCGTTTGCATCGGCCGCAAGAATGCTGGCGTGAATTCCAACTTCACCGTCCGCAAGATTTCTTATGGTGAAGGCGTGGAACGTGTGTTCCCGCTGTACAGCCCGCGGATCGAAGGCATTGACGTCGTGCGTCGCGGTAAAGTCCGCCGTGCGAAGCTGTACTTCCTGCGTGGTCGTACCGGTAAGTCCGCCCGTATCATCGAACGCACCACCGGTCGCGGCATGAAGAACGGCCGCTATCAGGGCGACTAAAGACCATCGGGCCTGTACCGGATTACGTCGGTACAGGCGCAGGTCGATGCCTTTTGGAAAGAGTACTTTTATCTTTTCACGAGGCGGATGAAGTCTTGTGACCGTTAAGGGATATGCGATTGCCTTTCGGGGTGGTAGCAAACCTGTCCAGAAATGTGGCAAGTCGCATGAATGGATCAGGGCCTTTCAGAACTGGTGCTGTGGCGTGATCCGCTGACCTTGAGCAAAGCGAGGCAGAAAAGGGGTAAGGAAAGCATGACGAAGCCAAGAACGCTGTTTGATAAAATCTGGGATAGCCACATTGTCGATAGACAGGATGATGGTACCTGCCTGATTTATATCGACCGCCATTTGGTGCATGAAGTGACCAGCCCGCAGGCTTTTGAAGGTCTGCGTGTTTCCGGTCGCAAAGTGCGGCGTCCAGAGCTTACCCTGGCTGTGCCGGATCACAATGTGCCGACCGCAAACCGCGCCAGCGGGATCGAGGATGAGGAAAGCCGCATCCAGGTCGAAACCCTGTCGTCCAATGCGAAAGAATTCGGCGTGCCGATTTTTGAAATGAGCGATGTTCGCCAGGGCATCGTTCATATCATCGGACCGGAACAGGGCTTCACCCTGCCTGGCATGACGATTGTTTGCGGCGACAGTCACACCGCGACCCATGGCGCGTTTGGCTCTCTGGCGTTTGGTATTGGAACGTCGGAAGTTGAGCATGTTCTGGCGACCCAGACGCTGCAGCAGAACCCGGCAAAGAATATGCGTGTCACAGTCAATGGCGCATTGCCCACTGGTGTTACGGCAAAGGATCTGATCCTGGCGATCATTGGCAAGATTGGCACGGCGGGCGGGACCGGCCATGTCATTGAATTTGCCGGTCAGGCGATCCGCGATTTGTCCATGGAAGGGCGTATGACTGTCTGTAACATGGCAATTGAAGGCGGTGCACGCGCTGGTCTGATTGCGCCTGATGAGACGACATTCGCCTACCTGAAAGGCCGCGAAATGGCGCCCAAGGGAGAGACCTGGGAAAAAGCTGTGGCCTATTGGAAGACGCTGCCCAGCGATGAGGGCGCGCTTTATGACAAGGAAGTCACCCTGGATGTCGCTGATATCCCACCACAAATCACCTGGGGCACCAGCCCGGAAGATGTGGTTGCGATCACCGGAACGGTGCCTAATCCGCAATCCTATGGTTCGGGTAAGGCTGCTGCCGCGCAACGCTCCCTGGACTATATGGGGCTGACGGCGGGCATGAAGATGACCGATGTCAAAATCGATACGGTTTTCATCGGGTCCTGCACCAATGGTCGGATTGAAGACCTGCGCACGGTCGCGGCAATTGCCAAGGGTCGCAAGGTTGCAGACGGTGTCCGCGCCATGGTGGTCCCAGGCTCTGGTCTGGTAAAGCAACAGGCGGAAGCGGAAGGCCTGGATAAAATCCTGATCGCCGCAGGTTTTGATTGGCGGGAACCAGGCTGTTCCATGTGTCTGGCCATGAATGCCGATAAGCTGGCCCCGAAGGAACGCTGTGCTTCAACGTCCAATCGCAATTTTGAAGGTCGTCAGGGCCGGGGTGGTCGGACCCATCTGGTCAGCCCAGGCATGGCCGCTGCGGCTGCTTTGAAAGGCCACCTGGCCGATGTTCGGGAGTTCCTGTCATGACCCACCAAATGCCCCTGCCCAAGGATCATCTGGACCGCCTGTTTGGCCGCGATATGCAATACAGCGCCTGGCAGATCGATGTTCCGGCCCCTGCAAATGATGATGCCATGATCAGCGCGATGGATGCCGCCATCCTGATGTCCCTGATTAAACGCCGCAAGCGGTAAGAGAGGATCAGACAGTCATGAAACCCTTCACCGAATTGACCGGCATCGCTGCCCCGATGGATATGATCAACATCGATACCGATATGATCATCCCCAAGCAGTTTTTGAAAACCATTCAGCGTTCCGGCCTTGGCAAGAACCTGTTTGATGAAATGCGCTTTGATGACAATGGCACTCCCAAGCCAGATTTCGTGCTGAACAAAGAGCCTTACACCCATGCGCAAATCCTGATCGCCGGGGCCAATTTTGGCTGTGGGTCCAGTCGGGAACATGCGCCGTGGGCATTGGAAGATTTTGGCATTCGCTGTGTCATCGCACCCAGTTTTGCCGATATTTTCCACGGCAATTGTTTCAAGAACGGGATTCTGCCGATCCGGCTGCCGGAAGAGACCGTAAAGTCGCTGATGGAAAAGTCAGAGCGCGGTCAGAATGCCCAGTTCACAATCGACCTTCCCCGTCAGGTTATCGTCGATCCCGATGGCACGGAAATCCCGTTCGAAGTGGATTCGTTCCGTAAGCATTGTCTGCTGAACGGCCTGGATGATATCGCGTTGACCTTGCAGAAAGGGGCGGCCATCGACGGATACGAAGATGACCGCAGCCGCACAGCACCCTGGACCACCCCGGCCGCCGCTGAATAAGGTCTATTGCTTGATCTCCACCTCTACGAAGGTGAAGGGGAAGTCGTTGTCGTTGATCACATTGTGGTCAACGCCGGTTTGCCGCGCATAAGACAGGCCTGCCTTCAGGTCGGACTGAAGGATTTTTCCGTCCGGAAATTCAATTGTCAGGGCCCCCGTTGTCATGGGGACGACGACATAATCCATTTCATGTTGATGCCGTCCCGTCTCCGCACCGGGTGGGAAATGCCATTGGGTGACGCGGACGCGATCATCGTCAACCTGGACCGTGGGAATGGCTTTTGGGCGCTCGCTCATGCCTCTGGCTCCTCTTCATTTTGGTTTTGCAGGTGGATCAATCGGGCGGCCAGCGCATGCAAATCAGGATCGTGTATTCCCAATTGATCCAAATGCTCAACCGTTTTCAAAACATATTCCAGGTTGGTCCCTCGCTGACCGCAGGCATTCAGCACGGTTGCCTCAATCATATCAATGGGCAGGCCATGGGCGCATTGCGGGTGACCCGATACTGGGGCAAAGCTGTAGCACTGGATTTCGCCGATATCGGTTTGGGCTGTCAGTTGAATGATTTCATAGCTGGAATTTCCCATTTCACGCAGCCAAATTGCGCGGGCGGCTTCCTGTAAGCGATCTGGATCGATTCTAAATGCACAGCCTTCGCATGTACCGCCGGGGGCCAACCCCATGACCAGGCCCGGTTTTTCCCGCGTGCCGCGATACCTGGTTGAAAACAGGCACAAGGCCCGATGCCAGCCCTGAACCGCTGCGCGCCGCCGGTCACAATAGGGAAATTCGGGGTTCCAGATCAACGAAGCGGTGCCAAAAATCCAAACATTCTGTGGGTCCGGCATACTGGCAATCCAGGCATCCGCCCGTTGACAGATCGTGTCGTCCGAGGCGCGGTCGAAATCTGGCAGGGGAGGTATCGGATGCTGGGGCCGCTTTGTCATGATCCTTTCATCCTGACAAGGCGCGCCCAGCTTGCCAAGCCGGTTTCTGGCGCGTACATCGGGACTTATGGGAAAAAGATCTTTGCTTCTGTCGGTGGTTGGTATTCTGGTGCTTCTGGTCGGGGCCTGGAGTGCTTGGTGGTTTTATTCCGCGCGTCTGGCGATATCCAGCTTTCAGGACTGGGTATCGGAACAGCGTAGCCAAGGCTATGATATCAACTTTCAGCGGATAGATACCGGCGGGTACCCCTTCTCCCTGGCCTTAACGGCGACCCGATTTGGTGTCGCGGCCCCCCTGCGGGCCTGGACAGTCTCTGGCGATGCGCTGACGGTCACGTTTAAGCCCTGGCAGTTGGATCGATATCAGATCTCCAGTGATCAACCTCTTCGCCTTTCTGCGGTGATGATACCGGAAAGCCAGAAAACACCGGTGGTGATTCAGGATTTAACCGGTGATTATCTGTTTCACAGAGATGGGGCCAAGCACCAGTTGCGTCTGATCGCGGCAGATGTATCTGGGCCCAATGGTTTGNCCATCGACACGATTGGCGTCTCTGGAACAATGCCATTCCATGCGCCACAGGACCGTGATGCGGATATTATGACAGGGCATCTGGAGTTGGTCGGCGCTAAGATGCCTGGTCTTGTGCCGCAGGGCCTGTCAGAACAAATCGAGGCGGCGATCCTTGATTTCACTGTGTCTGGTCCCCAACCCAATCCAGAATTCAGTATGGCAAAGCGCCTGTCTGATTGGCGGGACGCCGGGGGCGGTGTTGAGGTCAGCAAGATCGCCTTGGCGTGGCAGGACCTTAATCTGTCCGGTGATGGGACGATTAGCCTGGATGAGTATCTGCGCCCCCTGGCTGCTTTTGGCATGCAGGCGACCGGGCTTTCTGAAACCGCGCGAAGATTTGAAGAGGCGGGTCTGATCGATCGGCAGATACGGCGTTATATCGAAATGGGGGTCGGCCTGTTATCCTTGGGCTCCGGTCAGGCGGGAATGGTCCGCTTTCCGGTAACAATACAGGATGGCATTTTGTCGTTGGGACCTGTCGCATTGACGGAAATACCGCCCATTGTCGCCGGGGCTGGACCGCTGCCACCCGCTGTGCCCGCGCCAAAGACGGGTGAAATCACCACATTTCCCGATCTTGCCCCGCCGCCGACCGTCAGTGACGAGACCCTGGATGCAGGATCGAATCAAATGCAAGGCACCGACCCACAGGCTGCGCCGGCTCCGGCCCAATAAACGGACAGGTCTTCAGCCTTTATTCATGAAATCTGTCAGCCCGGCGATTAAGCGGTCGTTTTCCGCCGCGGTGCCGATTGTGGCGCGCAGGCTTTCGGCCAGCCCATAGCCTGCAACGGATCGCACGATAACGCCTTGATCTGCCAGATGGCTGAGGGCGCGTTTGGCGGTGTCGGCATCGTTAAAACGGATCAGCACGAAATTGCAGACGGATGGCGGGAAGCCCAGTCCCAATTGGGATAAGGCCCCGCACAGGCGCTTCAATTGTTCTGCATTCTGCGCCAGGCTGATTTCAACGTGGTCCTGATCCCCCAGGGCGGCGATACCGGCTGCCTGAGCAGAGTTGTTGACGTTAAACGGGCTGCGCACACGGTTTAGCGCGTCCACTACGGCTTCGGGCGCATAGCACCAGCCCAGCCGCAATGCCGCTAAACCATAAAGCTTAGAGAATGTGCGCAACATCACGACATTCTGGTAATCTTCAACCAAATCACATCCATCTGAGTAGTCGGACGCATCGACATATTCAGAATAGGCGGCGTCGATCACCAGCAAGATATCTTCTCGCAACCCATCCCGCAGACGACGCAATTCGCTGCCGGGGATATAGGTGCCGGTTGGATTGTTGGGATTGGCGACAAAGCAAATGCGGGTCTTGTCGGTGACACAGGCAAGCAAGGCATCAACATCCGTATGCAGGTCCGGTGTCTCTGGTGCCAGAACCGGCGTGGCCCCAACAGTTTTCGCGGTAATGCCATACATCAGAAAGCCATGCTGAGTCTGAAGGACTTCATCCCCTGGCCCCACATAGCAGCGGATCAGCAGGGTGATTAGTTCATCGGATCCCGCGCCGCAGACAATGCGGTTCACATCCAGACCGAACTGGGTGGCCAAAGTCTGACGCAATTGGGTCGCGCCACCGTCGGGATAGCGGTTCAGATGGATCGCTTCGCCATAGGCGGCAATTGCCTTTGGGCTGGGCCCCAACGGGTTCTCGTTGGCGGACAGGACAGCGGGGGGAATGGCGGCTGTGTCGTCGCCATGGGCGCCTGGCACATAGATAGGCGCTTCCGCAATGCCGGGGCGCAGGATTAGCGGGCTCTTCGTCATTTTGCGCTGTCATCCTCATTTTCTTTCGGAAGGGGCAGTGGGGGCCGCTTTTCAGGGCCTAGAACCTCTGCATAGCCGCCGACAATTTCCACTCTTACAACGGAATCGCGCACTTCGATCAATTCCAGGCGCGAGTCTTTGCTGTCGATGAAATCCCCTAATTCGATCAGATGGACCCAGCTTTCTTCCTGTGGCGCGGAGGCTGTGAACAGGGGATGTGACTTCGCCCGTTGCAATATGGCATTCAGGGCTGTGCGTGATAGGGGTTCCGTTGTTTCCATCAGGACCAGGGTGCGGTCGCTGCCTGTTGGTTCCAGCTTTAGGCGGGCGACGGCAAAGGCATCCTGCATTTGACCGCGCACGCTGCCGACACCGGCAAAGGGAAGGCGCATAATCACCTTGGGTGCGTTGGCACCCGACAGCTTGACCCACCAGGGATCGTCGTCGCTTTCCCGTGGGGCGGGCAACACGGCGATCTGGTGGCGATCTTCAAAGACCTGCGCCAGCGTATCGCGCACCGTGGGATAGGCGGTCATGGGTACCTGGCTGCCAAATTGGTCGCGCGCCAGATCCCACAATGTGTGTTCCTCAGAATTTGCCAGCACCGCGACGGAATAATGCGCCTGCAACATGGTAAAAGCGGCGATCATTTCGTGCCACATACGCGCCAGGGCCGCGAAAGGGAAGGGGCCGCGATGCCGTTCCGCCAGTCGGCGCAGCATGGATGCTTCGCGCGTCGGGCGCACTGGCAGTTTTGCCCCTTTGCCCTTTGCTGCAGCGACATATTGCACAACATCCCAACGTTTCAGGATCAGTTCGTGGATCTGATCATCGATTTCGTCGATCTGTTGGCGCAGTTCATCCAGTGTCGGTTTTGCCATGGTCTTGCCCAGCTTGATCGTCTCGTTAAAACACCAATATAGGGTTGGATGCTAGGACGTAGCGCGCCCACTGCCTGAAATCAAAATAAAAGAGTCTTTGTCTAAACCGTCATCGACTTCGCGGGGTTGATTTAATTTACGACTTTTTTGTGGAAATTCCGGTCGGTGGGGTTTAATACTCCGCCTCCCACTGGGAAAATTATGTCTGTCTGTTTAAGTGAATGAGAGCGATCTGTTATGCCAATTAAAATCCCGGATAATCTTCCTGCCCGCCTGGAGCTTGAGCGCGAAGGTATGAATGTGATGTCTGAAGCGAATGCGATTCGTCAGGATATTCGCCCGATGAAGATTGGCCTGTTGAACCTGATGCCACAGAAACAGAAGACAGAAACCCAATTGGCGCGCCTGATCGGGGCAACACCGCTGCAGATTGAATTGACCCTGGTGACGACCGGCAGCTATGTGCCATCGAATGTGTCGGCCCATCACCTGTCGACCTTTTACCGCGCCTGGGAAGAAGTCCGTGAAGAAAAATTCGACGGCTTTATCATCACGGGTGCGCCGGTGGAAACACTGCCCTTCGATCAGGTGAAATACTGGGCCGAATTGGAACAGATCCTGGATTGGACGCAATCGAATGTGCATTCCAGCCTGGATATCTGTTGGGGGGCGCAGGCAGCGATGTATCATCTGCATGGCATTCCCAAACATGAACTGCCATCGAAAATGTTTGGTGTCTTCCCGCATCGTGTGGTCAACCGCACATCCAGCCTGTTGCGCGGGTTTTCCGATGAATTGTCCATTCCGGTGTCTCGCCATACAGAAACGCGGCTTGAAGATATAACAAAAGTGCCAGGTCTGGAGGTTCTGATTGAGTCGGAAGAGGCCGGATTGTGCGTGATCAACGATGCGGCCCACCGTCACATCTACATGCTCAATCATCTGGAATATGATGCCTGGACCCTGAGGGATGAATATCAGCGCGATATTGATGAAGGTTTGAAAATTGATCCTCCGCGCTATTATTTCCCACAGAATGATCCAGGCCGGGATCCGGCAAACATCTGGCGCAGTCATGCGCATTTGTTTATCGGAAACTGGATCAATGATATGTATCAGTCGACACCATTCGATCTCGATTTGATTGGCATGGTATAGACGGGTGGGGAGTCCTTAGGGTGCAGCATTGGCGCGGATATCGATCCCTTGGCAGCATTGCCCGATGTCTGGCGCTTTTTGCGCTTCTGATTCAGTTTACATTGCCGCTTGGAACCGCGATCGCAGCGGGCCTGTCTGATGGTCATTCTGATACTCAGATCGTCTTTCAATGTCTAGGCGGGGCCCCTCAGACCGATCCTGATGACCAACCGGTTGTTCCCTGGCACACATGCGCCATGCCAGGCGGGTGTTGTGTCGCCCCTGTCCTGGCGATCCCTCCGACCGCCCTGGGGTCTGTGCAGATCGCTGCGTACCGCGTGTCATGGGACTCTGTAGATAACGGGTTTATCGCTGCCTATAGGGCGCATCGACCACCAGTCAGGGCCCCCCCTCTTAAGACCTGAATGCTCCTTAAGCTTATTCATTCAGCGTTCAAAGAAGGTACAATCACATGATAAAGACTGTAACGACGATCCGCCATGGCGCGGTCTTAACCCTGCTTGCGGCCATTCTGTTTGCATTCAATGCCCCTGTGCAGGCGCATAGTGGACCGATCCATGTTGAAAGCTCCTTTGCCCGGGCCAGTGCGTCTCCGGCTGCAAAATCCGGGGCGGCCTATGTCACCATCACCAATACCGGTAAATCCCCTGATCGGTTGATCGGGGTAGAAGGGGATGCCGCCGGGATGGTTCAGATCCATATGACCGAGATGACGAATGGTGTGATGAGCATGAAAGAAGTAGAAGGCGGAATAGAAATTCCAGCCGGTGGTACAATTCAACTGGAACCGGGTGGCAATCATGTGATGCTGATGGGCCTAAAGGCGCCGTTGGTTGAAGGGGAAACATTGCCGCTGACTTTGGTTTTCGAAAAGGCAGGCAAGGTTGAAGTCGATGTGCCGGTAATGGCCCCAGGCGCCATGATGGGCGAAATGGACCACAGCAAGATGAAACAGTAAGCCGTCAGACCGCTGATGTGCCTGTCATGCTTTCCTTAATCCCCGCAATCCAGTAAATCGCAGGGATGCAACGCTGGAAGCTGACAATCGAATACAATGGCGGGCCGTTTGTGGGCTGGCAACGGCAACCAAACGGTCCGACCATTCAGGCTGCCCTGGAGGCTGCGGTGTTCGCCTTTTGTGGTGAGGAAGCAGGTGTTCAGGGGGCAGGGCGCACTGATACCGGCGTCCATGCCCTGGCTCAGGTCGCCCATGTCGATATTGCGCGACAGACCACGGCGCGGACAGTACGGGATGCAATCAACCAACATTTGAAGCCCAACCCTATTGCCGTCACCCATGTTGAGCCGGTGACAGAGGATTTTCACGCGCGGTTTTCCGCGACGGGGCGCGCCTATTTGTATCGTATACTAAACCGCCGCGCGCCCGCCGCGCTGGATATCGGTCGCGTCTGGCCGGTGCCCCGCGATCTGGATGTGGATGCGATGCACGCGGCTGCCCAGCGGCTGGTAGGTCTGCATGATTTTACTAGCTTCCGCGCTGCAGAGTGCCAGGCGGCCAGCCCGATCAAAACGCTGGATAGGCTGGATGTTTCCCGTGTTGGGGAGGAAATCCATATCGTTGCAGAGGCGCGCAGTTTCCTGCACCACCAAATTCGAAATTTCGCAGGAACCCTGGAAAGGGTCGGTCGCGGCAAATGGACCCCTGATGATGTCAGCGACATCCTAAACGCCAAAGACCGCGCGGTGGCAGGCCCAACCGCGCCACCACAGGGCCTGTATCTGACACGGGTATCTTACGACACTTAGCCGTGGCTGAGGATGATGAAATCCTCAATTTTGCTGAGTACCTGATTGATCAGGAAGTCGGCAATGACCAGACCGATGGTCAAGCCCAGTTTGGTTTTGAACAGGGTTTGTAAAATCCAGCCATGCACCAACAAGGCCCACAGTCGAAGACCGGTCAGCAGCCCATTCGCCATAACAGGATCATCGTCGGCCAGGGTTAGGATAATGATCCATTGCAGCAGGATCGGGGCCGCCATCATCCAATTCACCGCCACGACATAGCGTATCCAGTTTTCCGGATGGGCGGTGTTTTGGGATACGGCGGCCATGATCAGCGGCCAATAGGTCCAGGCGATGATGTAGTAAATCGTATGGCTGATAAGGCGGATGAAAAACTGGGCGTCACCATAGCGCGCGCTCTCGACAGAATAGATTGCCCACAGAAAGAAGGGAAACAGCAGCGCTGCGCACCAGAAGCTTTTCAGGAAATCATCGCGTGTATCGCCGAAGGTCCACAGGGCAGGCTTACGGGCAATGAAAACCTGTGCGCCGGCTGCCAATCGCCCTGCCATTTCGGCAAGGCTGATCGGCTTCATGCTGCACCTTGAGCGAAGTAACGATCTATGACCCTGGCATAAATCTCAGAGAGGGCTGCGATGTCGGAAACGGCGACACGTTCGTCCACCTGATGCATGGTTTGTCCAACAAGGCCAAAGTCAACAACAGGGCAGTAATCCTTAATGAAGCGAGAATCCGATGTGCCCCCAGTGGTGCTGAGGTCCGGCTTATGACCCGTGACGGATTCGCACGCCTCGCTGAGCAGATCCGACAATAGACCCGGCGGTGTCAGGAAGCTTTCGCCGGAAATGATAACATCCAGTTTGAACTTCGCCCCTTCACCGGCAGCGTCCGTCAGCAGGTTTTGCAGATCTTTGGTCAGGCTGGCCCCGCTGTGCAGATCATTGAAGCGTATGTTGAACCGCGCGGTTGCCTTGGCCGGGATCACATTGGTAGCCGCATTATCCACCAGGGCCTGGGTGATCGACAGGACGGAGGGTTCAAAATGATCGGACCCATCATCAATCTTCCAGTTCACCAGGGCAGCCATCATCAAGGCCAGGCGATGGGCTGCATTGTCAGCCAGATGAGGATAACCGGTATGACCCTGAACGCCCTCTACCGTGATATAGCCATTCAGGCTGCCTCGGCGACCGATCTTCATCATCGTGCCCAGATCCGTTGGGTTGGTCGGCTCGCCGGTGATGCAATGGTCGATGACTTCCCCGCGGGCAGCCAGGGCGGGCAGCATTTTCTGGGTCCCGTTGATCGACGGGCCTTCTTCGTCCCCGGTGATCAACAGGCTGATCGACCCCGGAACAGGGCCGACCTGTGACAGTCTTTGAGACACAGCGGCGACCCAGGCGGCGATTGCGCCTTTCATATCCGACGCACCGCGCCCGACCAGCATGCCATCCTTGATTTCAGCAGCGAAAGGATCGACGGTCCATTGATCGGCACTGCCGACCGGCACCACATCGGTGTGGCCAGCGAAACACAGATTAGGCGATTCCGTGCCCAGACGGGCATAGAGATTGTCTACTGGATCGGTGCCATCTTCTTCAAACGGCAAACGTGTACAGGCAAAACCGAGCCCTTCCAAAACACGCTGCAGCAGGTCCAAAGCCCCCTCATCCGCGGGTGTCACACTGGGACAGCGGATCAGGTCCTGGGTCATGGCAACGGGATCAAGGGCAGTAACAGTCATGAGTGATTAGGTCCGCAGCAATTCATTGATGGAGGTTTTGGACCGGGTGCGTTCATCCACGCGCTTGATGATGACAGCGCAATAAAGCGACGGGCCGGGGCTGCCATCGGGCAGGGGCTTGCCGGGCAGGCTGCCTGGAACAACCACGGAAAAGGCCGGGACGCGACCCATAAAGATTTCGCCCGTTGTGCGGTCGATAATCTTGGTGGATGCGCCGATGAAAACACCCATGGACAGGACGGAGCCTTCTTCAACAATCACGCCTTCGACGACTTCGGAGCGTGCTCCGATGAAGCAATGGTCTTCAATGATCACAGGGCCGGCCTGCAGCGGTTCCAGAACCCCGCCAATGCCAGCACCGCCAGACAAGTGAACATTCTTGCCAATCTGGGCACAGGACCCAACGGTCGCCCAGGTGTCAATCATCGCGCCGCTATCGACATAGGCCCCCAGATTAACAAAGCTGGGCATCAGCACGACATTGGGGGCAATATAGGCCGACCGGCGCACGGTGCAGTTTGGCACGGCGCGGAAGCCAGCGGCGCGGAATTCCGTTTCGCCCCAGCCTTCAAATTTTGAAGGAACCTTATCCCACCAAGGTGCGTTGCCGCCAGGGCCGCCCGCAATTGTCGTCATGTCATTCAGCCGGAAGCTCAGCAGAACGGCCTTCTTCAGCCATTGATTGACGGTCCAGCCTTCAGCACCTTTTTCCGCAACACGCGCTTGTCCGCTGTCCAGCAGGTTCAATGCTTCTTCAACAGCATCGCGTATCTCGCCCCCGGTGGAGGTTGTGATCTGATCGCGGTTGTCAAAGGCGGTATCGATTGTTGCTTGCAATGCTTCATGTGCCATGGCCCGGGCCCCCTGTATATTTTGGGATAGTAAGACAGCACGACCTAGGCCGTGGAATAGCGGCACAATACCTACCGCGACGCGGCGGTCAAGTATGACGGAGATTGGATGCTGTCAGGGTCAGGTATGATATGCATGACAATTGTTAGGGTAGGATCGGTTGGCAGCAAGACGACTTCTTATTGCGCACCAATAGGCCTGACCCGGCTCGTCGCAATAATACAAGCATTCCAAGGCTCTGGCTTGCGCAAATGCGATTGCTGCGACGCCCCGGTCGCGAAGTAATTCTGCGGCATCACGGTCCACCTTACCCATGCCCGTCGGCTCCTGCTGTGCCTGATCCTATTCATCCAAAGGTATCACTGTTTGGATACTGACAGGTTTGCGTAAAGAAAATGTTAATCGGGAAATGTGACATTTTATATGGCCTTTAAAAAATTCATACCGATGGTGAAATTTTTTGGAACAATCATTCTGAAATTGCAGATAAGAGGGTAGGTTTGGCATCAGGCAGTCTGAAAATAGAGTGTTGCCAAACAGGGGCTTAACTCGCTTTGATGTTGTCACCATCCTGCATTCAGCGAGAAAGATGTAATGCCATGACCGGATTACTTCCCTATATTGCAGTCCCAGTTCTTTTGGGCATTTCGAATATTTTCATGACATTTGCATGGTATGGTCACTTGAAATTCAAGGCGGCGCCTCTGATCTTGGTGATAGTGATCAGTTGGGGAATCGCGCTGTTTGAATATTGCTTTGCGGTCCCGGCCAATCGAATTGGTCACACGGTTTATTCCGCCGCCCAGTTGAAAACCATCCAGGAAGTCGTGACATTATGCGTATTCGTCGTTTTCAGCTTTTTGTACTTGAAGGAACCCATGGCCCCCAGCCAATTGCTGGGGTTTGCGCTGATCGCCGGAGGCGCGGCGCTGGTCTTCTTTAAGCCCTAGCAATAACCCGTGCCTGCAAGGCAAGGGTGTTGAGGAAACAAGAGGCTTTCCAAGGCGGATGCATTTGATAGTGTCGCCCCCGATCAACTCAAACCTTACCTCTGTAGGAGATACAGCATGTCAAATCTGATGAAGTTCTATATTGATGGCGCGTGGGTCTCGCCCAATGATGCGAAGCCGTTTGATGTCATCAATCCCGCCACCGAAGAGCCCTGTGCACAAATTGCGCTGGGCAGTGCCACAGACGTGGACAAGGCAGTCGCTGCGGCTAAGGCTGCGTTTGCGACCTGGGGCTATACGGCACCCCAGGAACGCATGGCGCTGATGGAAAAGCTGGTTGAAGTCTATAAGAGCCGGTCCGGTGAAATGGCTGAGGCGATTTCAAAAGAAATGGGTGCGCCAATCTCTATGGCCAACAGCGCCCAGGCCGCTGCGGGTATCGGTCATCTGCGCGCCTTTATCGATGTCATGAAGAATTTCACATGGGAACATGCCCTGAATGAGGCAAACCCCCAGGAAAGGATCGTGCATGAGCCGATTGGCGTTGCCGGTCTGATTACACCATGGAACTGGCCCATGAATCAGGTTGCGTTGAAGGTAGGCGCGGCGTTGGCGGCTGGTTGCACGATGGTGCTCAAACCTTCCGAAATCGCGCCCTTGTCTTCCATGCTGTTTGCTGAATTCATGGATGAAGCCGGTTTCCCGAAAGGCGTTTTCAATCTGGTTAATGGTGATGGACCGACGGTTGGTAACGCGATGAGCGTGCACCCCGATATCGATATCATGTCCCTGACGGGATCTGCGCGTGCCGGAATTGCGGTCACGAAGGCGGCTGCTGATACGATCAAGCGGGTTTCGCTGGAATTGGGCGGCAAGGGCCCGAATATCATTTTCGCGGATGCGGATGTTGAAAAGGCTGTGAAGGGTGGTTCGATCGGCATGTTCTATAACTCCGGTCAGTCCTGTAACGCGCCCTCACGTATGTTGGTCGAACGCTCTGTCTATGATCAAGCCGTAGAGATTGCTGCGGCCACGGCAGCGAAAACACAGGTTGGCGATCCGACTGAAGAAGGGCGCCACATCGGCCCCGTCGTCAGCGCGGCGCAGTTTGAAAAGATTCAAGGCCTGATCCAGGCTGGTATAGATGAAGGGGCCCGTTTGGTCGCAGGGGGCGTTGGTCGTCCGGAAGGCGTCAATCGGGGCTATTATGTGCGCCCGACAGTGTTTGCTGATGTAAACAATGAAATGACCATCGCGCGGGAAGAGATTTTTGGTCCGGTTCTGTCCATGCTGCCCTTTGATGATGAGGAAGAAGCCATCCGCATCGCCAATGATACGGCCTATGGTCTGACATCGTATGTTCAGTCTGGCAATCAGGCCCGGGCGCAGAAGGTTGCCCGCCAATTGCGTGCTGGCATGGTGATCATGAACGGGGCCTCCCGTCCGGCAGGCAGCCCGTTTGGCGGCTACAAACAGTCCGGTAACGGTCGTGAAGGCGGCGTCTGGGGTATGTTGGAATTCCTGGAAGTGAAAGCCATCAGCGGCTGGGATCCTTCTGCCTAAACACTAAAACAGGATTAAGATCAGGTGCGGGGCGAAAGCTCCGCACTTTTTTTTGGTCGATCTGCTATATCCTTAGTCACCGATCTTGTCTTTCAAGGAAATTCGATGTCCGACACGCCAATTGCCACGCGGCTGTACACCCTGGCCACCGGAGAGGATGGCGCGCGATTCTGTAAGGATATTCCAGACAGTCAGTGTAATGATCAGCCGATCAATTTCCTGTTGCAGATCGTATCACAGGCGCTCAGCAAGACAGGGGATGCGCTGGCCGATGCAAAGGTTGTGTTACCCTGGCTGATCGGGGCCGTAGGGGCACCGGTCTATCTGATCGGATTTTTGGTGCCGATCCGGGAATCCCTGGCGCTGTTGCCGCAAATTCTGGTCGGCGGCGTGTTGCGCCGGTTTTCCATTCGCAAACATTTCTGGTCCATCAGCAGTCTGGTAGAAGGCGTCTGTATTGCTGGCATGGCGTTGGTGGGTCTTTCAGGCTTGCAGGGACACGCGGCCGGGTGGGCAATTGTCGCCTTGTTGGTCCTGTTCAGTTTGGCGCGCGGCGTTGCCTCCATTGCCGCTAAGGATGTTCTGGGGAAGACGGTATCCAAGACACGACGGGGTCGCGTCAGCGGCTATGCTGCAACAGTGTCTGGCGTGACTGCCAGTCTGGTTGGGTTCTATCTTGCATTTGCTCCCACCGAAATTCGACCCGATTGGATGCTGTATGTTTTGCTGTTTGGGGCCAGTGTTACCTGGCTTTTGGCAGCGGGCAGCTACGCACAACTGCACGAACATGAAGGCGCGACAGAAGGGGGCCAGACTTTACAGGATGTGTTTCGCGATCAGCTGCGAACCCTGATGTCAGACCGGGACCTACAGCGTTTTCTGTTGGCGCGTACCTTTATGATCTCAACGGCCCTGATGGGCCCCTTATTCGTCGCCCTGGCGCAGCGGGAATCAGGAACGGAATTGTCCAGCCTGGGTTGGCTGATGCTGGCAACTGGCCTGGCGGGCGCGCTCAGTTCCAGTATTTGGGGCTGGTTCTCAGATATCTCCAGCCGTCGCACTATGGCCTATGCGGCCGGTGGGGCCGGGCTGTTGGGAGGGGTTACTTTGGTGATCCTGTATCTGGCACCGGCTGTGGCCGGAACGGTTTATTTATACGCTGGTCTGGTCTTCTTGCTGGGGGTTTCCCATTCCGGCGTCCGCATTGGGCGCAAAACCCATATCGTGGATATGGCAGGGAAAGACAAAAAGGCGGAATATGTCGCGCTCAGCAACAGCATCATTGGCGTGCTGTTGCTGATCCTTGGCGTTTTTTCCGGCCTGACCCTGGCGCTGGGGCTGGAATTTGGAATTGCGGTTCTGTCGATTCTGGCGCTGCTGGGCGCAGGCACAGCCCTGACGATGCGGGATGTTCAAACCGAATAAAGTCGCTTGGTCAATGGCCTTTATGGCTATCCTGAAAAGCGGACTTCTGTTCCGGTGTGGCTTCTGATTGATATTTTGCCTTCCATTCGGCAAAGGGCATGCCATAGACGATTTCGCGCGCTTCGTCCTTGTCCATATCGATACCCCGTTCCGTCGCAGCTTCGTTATACCAGCGGCTCAGGCAATTGCGGCAGAAGCCCGACAGGTTCATCAGATCGATATTCTGCACATCTGTCCGTTCGCGCAGATGGTCGCGCAGGCTGCGAAAAGCTGCGGCTTCAAGCTCCAGACGGGTTTGGTCGTCGATTTGCTGCGTCATGAGTGTATTCTCCCGGTCGGATGATGGGTCTATGCCTAGTGTGGTGCGCGGTTATTTGGGATCGCCAGGATCCCTTTATCGGCCTGTCGGCTAGAAGAGAGCGTGCAGGCGATGTGGTTCATCGTCAATCGCTCTCGACGCCGTCCGATGGGCCGATAATGGGACCAAAGGCGCTGTTTGCGGCGCTCCGGGCCGCGTCGCCTTCCGCTTGCGATGCCCCGCATCTCTTCGCGAAACGCTCCTAACCGGAGCACCGCAAACAGCGTCCTGGTCGATCCCAAATAACCGCGCACCACACTAATCTGATAGGCGCATAATGATTTTCAATGGCGGGTCATTGCTAGAGGTCGGCCACCGTCGCTGTGATCAGCCAGTCGACAACTTCCTTGAATGTCTCGCTGTCTGACTTTCCGGCGGCCTTAGCCGCATTGAACACACGCAATTGATTGTCCGCACTGGTGCCGCGTTGCAGGATCGTGCGGGTATGGGCGACTTCTTCTGTGCAGTCCAGTCGATCCGCGTCTTCGGCAATCAGTTCCAGGATCTCATCCAGCAGGTCTGGATACGGCACAGTTTGTGTGACACCGAAATCAATCAGCCCCTTGTCCGCCCCATACCGCTGGGCGCGCCAACGGTTTTCCTGGATCAGCATATTGGAATAATTGCGCCAACGCTGATTCTTGCGCCGCAACCGCTGAAGCATGGAAATCAGGCAACTGTACGTCGCCGCCACGGCGATCCCATCATCCAATCGCGTGCAGATATCGGCGATGCGCATTTCCAGGGTCGGGAATTTGAAATGGGGACGAATGTCCCACCACAGCTTTGATCCATCCTCGATTGCGCCTGCCGCAACCAGGGATTTGACGTGTTTTTCATAATGCGACCAACTGTCAAAATGTTCCGGTAATCCGGTGCGGGGTAATTCATCAAATACCGCCAGGCGATAACATTTCAGCCCGGTATTGCGGCCCTGCCAAAACGGGGAAGAGGTCGTCAGCACCAACAGATGGGGCAGGAAATAGGCGATCTGACCCAGCAGGTCGATCCGATGTTCATTATCTGCCACGCCCACATGAACATGCATGCCGCTGATGACCAGCCGCCTTGCGACTTCCTGCAGATCATTGGCCAGCATCGCATAGCGTTCTTTGTCGGTATGCTGCAGATGGGACCATCGGGCAGTTGGATGGGTGGATGACGCAATGGGGGCGACACCGCGCTTGCCAGCGGCTTCCGCGACGGCGGTTCGCAAAATGCGCAGGCGGTCCCGTGCCGACTGAATGGAATGACAGATCGCTGTGCCGACTTCCACCTGTGCCTTCAGGAATTCCGGCGTCACCATCCCAACATCGTCTTCTGAGACGGTGGCCTTCACTTCTTCGATAATGGCTTCCTGTAGTTCCTGTTCGCTGACCAATTCGCCGGTCGCAGGATCAACGAGTAGATATTCCTCCTCTATGCCAACGGTATAGGGGGGTGGTTCATAGCGCGCCATGGGTCACCTTTGATTACGATGGATAGCGGGTGAAAAGGCTTGGATCGCCCAAAACCTCGTCCAGGACGGTGGCGATCAATTCGCCAAATTCCCGCTGTCCCGCAGGGCTGGCGATAATATCCTGGCGTACCTCGAACAGGACATTCGGGCGGCCTTGGGGCAGGGCGTGCGTTTCCTCCGTGAAGCCATAGGGATTAAGGCCCGAATAGGGTTTGTTGTCGCCAATTGTCAGGTCAGGGCGATGCGCCGCCAGGCGCAACAGCACCCGCTCCGCCATGCGCCGGTCGCGATTGGATAAGACACCGATATGCCACGGGCGCTTCTGATCCAGATAAACATCCGTGCAACTGTGAACGGATATGATGGCCGGATGCGGCTGGCTTTTGGACTTTTGCACAATCGCTTGCTGTATTGTATCGTGATAGGGATGGAACAAATCATCGATACGGGCCTGAAGGGCATGTGCGGAAAGGCGGCGGTTGCCGGGTATCACGGCACCGTCATAAATTTCCCGCACACTGGTGAAATCGTCGGCGGGGCGGTTCAGGTCAATCACCAGGCGGGAATAGACAGCAATCACGGCTGGCATGTCCAGTCGGTCTGAGATTACTTCCGCCATGCCCTGGGCGCCAATGTCATAGGCGATGTGCCGTTTCAGGGTGGCGGGAGGAAGGCCCAGAAAATTAAGGGATTTCGGCACTGCGTTTGACGCATGGTCGCATAATATGACACCAGGGCCGGTGCCTTGGGAATTGCGCAGGGTTACTGCTGGCGGGTCTTCCGCACACAGCAGGGCATTGTCATTTCCAGCAGGGTTACTGAGGCTTCGCATAGGGTGGAAGTATAGTTGGATTGATGGGATTGAAAAGCTCGGTGGTCGGGGGGCGAATCCCCCATTATGTATGGGTCTCCATACAGTTTGTTTAGGGAAGTGAGTAGCATGCCTGCGCAAGGTTTTGATGAGAAGAATAGGGAGCGATTTCGGAAAATCGTTGGCGTGATGGAGCGCGCCACGATTGAGGGCGAACGTGCGGCGGCGCGCGAGGCAGCGGTGCGCATGGCCGCCATTCACGGCATGACCCTGGAAGAAGCGGTCGAAGAATCGCATCCGGAACGGGATGATGGCCGCCTGAGCGCCGCTGAACGCAAGGCGCGGAGGGATGATTTCGACGCCTGGGCAGCCGCGCGCAATCGTATGACAGAGGCGCAGGAGCGCGCCGATCGGTATCGCTATGAACAGGCGAAACGAGAGGCCGAGGCAAGGGGGCTGGAT
>NZSA01000030.1 GCA_002696645.1 Rhodospirillales bacterium
ACATCCACCTAAGCTCAAAGGGTATTCTCATTGATCCAATCTCACCACCCAACCAGCACCCTAAAGTACCAACCAAGCAGCTCAAACGTAACTTGACTATTCATCAAGATACACAATCAACCGCAGCCACAAAGACCACCGCCAACCGCGTATCCCTTCCATATATCAACAATGTCAAATAACAAAACTCGGTACTCATTCCGACACAGTCGCCAAAAAAGAGGCCGAATTTTCCCTCACCCACCCGATTCGGGTTGGCGCAAGATTTCAGCTTAATCTTTGATCTGCTACGCTTCAATCAAAATCGACGGTTAAAGTCGAGAGACTGAAGCGCCGGGTCAGTGTGGCCACCGGGTTGGACCCCGCTGTCTCGCTGACGGACGGGGTATAGGCCCCAGCGCCGACCCGTGCAAGCAAAAATTACGAAAATAAGTCGGTTTTTTTCAATTTTTTTCGAGACCCCGGATTGCCGCGCTTTACCACGCCCCCAAAGCCCGCAGTTCCGCTGCGAGAGAGGCTGGCAACGCATCATTTTCAGTCCCGGCTTTTAAATCTGGCGGCGCGTCATCCGCCTTTAGATACCGCCATCCCTGAAACGGGCGATGCGGCCAGGGATCCGTCGGCACCAATTCTGGGGAGAGTATAATCCGACAATAAGGGCGCGAATCCGGATCATCGTCCTGAGGTTCCGGCTCAAAACCGAGTATGCCTTGGCGCACCGCCATCTGCCCCTTGATGATCCAGTAAAGTGACCCCCCTCCCTGCAATATCTCCTCAAACCGTCTGGGCCAGGTGCGGGTGGTGTGCCAGATCTTGCCGCCATTCAGGCGCAGCCGACCGGTCTGCCAGTGTTGCAGATCCTCGATACTGTCCGCTCCGACACAGAGTTTTCGGATATTCAGGGCCATGGGGTTTGTCTCTCACCAATAATACGACAGACACAAAGGCTATGAGATTCTGGAAGGGGAACCAACCCTGCACGCACGCCCCCGACTTTCAGAACCTCATTGAACATCAATAAACATCGACGCATAGGAATCGTAGTCAGTGACGCGGCGCTCTCTGCCGACCCAGAGCGTATTGCGGCGGCGTCGATCCGGCCCGAAATAGCTTGTTGTGCGAATGTAACGGCGCGGATGGTCAAGCACCTGGGTGATACGCCCATACAGAGAGGGGGCAGAGAGCGGCTTTGCAATGATTTCAGTCGCCCCTGCATCCCGGGCTTCCACGACGCGCCTGGGGTCCGAATTTCCAACCATCATAATGATCGGAAGATAGGGATTGCTGCTGTGCAGGGATTGACGAATGAACATTGTAATTTCGATCCCGTCCGTTGGCGTCACATCCACATCCAGGATCACTATATCCGGCAGCGTATGGCGGAACTGAGCCAAGGCGGAAGTTCCATCTGAAAAGTCCGGCCCGTCCGGAACCCCAAAGGACCGCAAGAAACGCCGCACAGTTTTCCGAATGCGCGGGCTGTTATCAATGATGCTTATGGTAAGATTTGAAAAGTCACGATCCACGCAGACATTCCCTTACCGATGCGCAAACTTTACTCAAGAGACGCATCCGTTGCCACAGGCCACCCTGCCCGCAGGCCCCATCGACACTGCGGTGCGGCTCAAAATCTAGCGGCAGATCAGGATCAGTTACAAGGTCTGTCAGACGCTAACCAGCGCGTTTTGTCAGCAAGGCACGCCCAACCCGGGAAGACACATCACGCCGCACCATTTTAGCGGAAAACTGAACCGCATCCAGCAAACGCTCCATATCAATACCGGTCTCAATCTCACTTTGCATGAAGCTGTAGACCACATCTTCTGTCGCGACATTGCCAGTCGCCCCCTTGGCGTAGGGACATCCCCCCAATCCCCCGACTGAGGAGTCAAAGGTCCGAATCCCACATGCCAAAGCAGCCCAGATATTGGCCAAAGCCTGACCATAGGTGTCGTGGAAGTGGCCGGCGATCTGGGCCATCGGCACCTTTTGTGAGACGGCCTGGATCAACGCCCTGGTTTCCACCGGCGTGCCGGTCCCGATCGTATCCCCCAGAGAAACTTCATAACAACCGAGTTGAACAAGTCTTTCCGCAACAGCAGCAACGGCGTCCGGGGCGATCTTTCCCTCATAGGGACAGCCCAGAACGCAAGAGATATAGCCGCGCACTTTAAGGCCCGCAGAAAGCGCCCCCTCACAAACGGCAGCGAAACGATCAATCGACTCTGCGATGGAACAATTGATATTGCGCTGTGAAAAACTCTCAGACGCAGCGGCAAAGACGGCGACCTCTTGCACACCATGGTCAAGCGCGGCCTCCAACCCTTTCATATTCGGGGTCAGCATTGGATAGGAAACGCCAGGCAACTTTTCAATGCGGTCAAACACCTGCCCCGAATCTGCCATTTTCGGCACCCATTTCGGGGAGACAAAACTGCCAACCTCAATTGCTGGCAATCCAGTCTGGTTCAGCAGATGGATCAAGTGAATTTTATCTTCTGTCGAAACCGCTGCCTTTTCATTCTGCAGCCCATCCCGGGGGCCCATTTCGACGATTCGAACGCGATCCGTCATGACGCTGTCTCCGGCTCCTCAAATGTAATCAACACCGCGCTGTCTGGCACCTGCTCTCCGACCGCGAAGGGAAGCGTTGCGACGATCCCTTCTGCGGGGGCCTTGATGGTATGTTCCATTTTCATCGCTTCCAGAATCATCAGCGATTGTCCGGCCGCCACTGCCTCCCCGGCCGAAACAAAGACGGCGGTGACCTTGCCGGGCATTGGTGCCGTCAGGGCATGATCCAACTGGTCTATCCCCGCAGCCATCGCAAAGGGGTCCACCTGAACTAGGCTGATCGTTTGATCGCCCAGGAACAGCGTGATGCGATCCCCGGTCTGGGTATATCCGATATCATAGCGAATCCCGTCAATGCGCCCGATGAGCCGATCATCCGTCCGGTCCATCAGAACCGCAGAATGAGTGTCCCCCGACGCCAGATCAATCTGCCAGGCGCCGTCTTGATAGATTGCTGCAATTTGGCAAGTGCCCTCCACATCCTGGAAGATCAAATCCACGGCCGCAGCGTCACTGAGGCGCCATCCATTGGTACGTGCCCAGGGACTATGGGAATCTGATCCGGCCATAGCAATCTCGCGCGCCGCTTGGGCTTGCATGTCGAGCGCCAACAGGCTGGCAAGGGTCAAGGCGATCGTCGAGGCGCGCACCTTGCCGGGCAACAACACATCTTCTTTTGCCGCGATGAACCCAGTATCCAGCATCCCGGATTTGAAATCTGGATGAGAGAGAACCCGGATCAGAAAATCACGATTGGTGGAAATCCCCGCGACCTCTGTGTCCCGCAGCGCCTGAATAAGAGTTGCGATGGCCTGATCGCGATCATCCCCCTGGGCGATCACCTTTGCGATCATCGGATCATAGTAAGGGGAAATGGCATCCCCTTCGCGCACGCCGGTATCAATACGCACGCCGTCTGATTCCGCTGGGAACCGCAAATGGGTCAGGGTGCCAATGGAGGGCAGGAAGCCGCCATCGGGATCTTCCGCATACAGTCGGACTTCAACAGCATGGCCAAAGGCAAAAATCTCTGCCTGTTCCATCGGCAGTCTTTCCCCCGACGCGACGCGCAATTGCCATTCCACCAGATCCTGGCCGGTCACAGCCTCCGTCACCGGATGTTCAACCTGCAGGCGGGTATTCATCTCCATGAAGAAGAAATCACCGGGCGTGCCATCGGCTTTTGTCTCGGCAATGAATTCGACTGTCCCGGCCCCCTGGTAACCGACGGCTTTGGCAGCCGCAACGGCCGCATCACCCATCTTAGCGCGCAGGTCTTCAGGCATACCGGGCGCGGTTGCTTCCTCCACGACCTTTTGATGGCGGCGCTGGATGGAACAATCCCGCTCGAAAAGATGCACGGCATTACCATGACTATCCGCGAAAACCTGCATTTCAATATGGCGGGGGCGGGTCACGAAACGCTCTACCAGAACCCGATCATCGCCAAAGCTGGATGCGGCCTCTCGTTTGCACGATGCCAGCGCTTCCTGAAAATCCGCCGATTGCTCCACAAGGCGCATGCCTTTTCCCCCGCCCCCGGCAGACGCCTTGATCAGGACAGGATAGCCGATCCCGTCGGCTTCCATCTGCAAATGATCCGGATCCTGATTGGCCCCATGATAGCCAGGCGTCAGCGGGACGCCCGCCTTGTCCATCAGGGCTTTAGCCTCTGATTTCGACCCCATGGCCCGGATTGCACTGGCAGGTGGGCCAATGAAGACAATGCCAGCCTTTTCGCAGGCTTCAGCAAAATCCGCATTCTCGGACAGGAATCCATAGCCAGGATGGATCGCCTCCGCCCCTGTATCCTTAGCAGCTTTAAGAATGACATCGCCCAGCAAGTAACTTTCCCGCGCCGGGGCGGGGCCGATATGAACCGCCTGATCCGCCAATGCCACATGCAGGGCATCGGCATCGGCGTCGGAATAGACCGCGACCGTCTCCACCCCCAATCGGCGGGCCGTTGCGATGACCCGACAGGCGATTTCACCCCGATTAGCGATCAATATCCGCTTAAACATCCCAGTATCCCTTTAAAAGCATCATTCCGCCGCGGCCAGGTGACGGGTTACATCCGGCATTTCCGCCATCCATTGCTGAGCATTGGGAATGGCATCCTGCAAATGTTGATCGCGCCAATCCTCAAAGGACCAGGGCTGGAAATCGATGGATCCATGCAGCCGATGGATCGCCTCGACATCGGGCACGAAGGCCTGAGCCTGTTGACCATCGCTGAGGGTGAAGCGGCCCAGCTTGTATTCGTCCCATTCATACCAGGCGACACGCAGGGCTTCTTGCGCTGACAAATCCCGGATCAACAGACAGTCCAGAAGGGTGTCTTCCTGTGTCGGGAAAATGCCTGGAAATCCATCCCCGGCAATGATCCGGGCCAACTCATGATTGGGCAGGGCGACGGGCTGAATATCAGCATTGTCCATCGGTCGCCCAACAACGATCTCAAACACAGCCGGTGCGCGCAAGGAGCCATAGAACAGGCTGGGCAGACCCAGACTGTGAGACTCCTGCGCCAGGAAACTGGCGCGCTCCCGCTCTACCGTTGCAAAAACATCTACTTTTTCCATGCGGGACTCCGTTTCTCAAAAAAAGCGGCCATGCCTTCCTTCGCTTCCGGTGTGGCGCGCAGGCGGGCGATGCGGTGAACAGTATCTTCGATCACCTCTGCGGTGATTGGGCGATCAACAGAAAAAACAAGATCTTTTGCTTCCCGCGCGGCGATAGGCCCGACGGCCAAAATTGACTGAACCACCGCATCAACGGCGGTATCCAAGGCGTCTTCCTCAACCACGTCATGCAGCAAGCCAAAGCGCAGGGCTGTTAGTGCGTCAAACCGTTCCGCTGTTTGGAAATACCGCCGGGCGGCGCGCGCGCCAATTGCATCGACCACATAGGGGCTGATGGCAGACGGAATAATGCCCAGTTTCACTTCCGACAGGCAGAAACTGGCGCGGGTCGATCCGATGGCGATGTCGCAGCAGGCGACCAGTCCAACGCCACCGCCAAAGGCCGCACCCTGCACCCGGGCAATCACAGGCTTGGGCAGGAAATTGATGACCCGCAGCATTTCAGCCAAGCCCCCCGCATCGGCCAGATTCTCGTCGAAAGAATAGCCCGCGACACGCTGCATCCAAGTCAGATCTGCCCCGGCAGAAAAGCTCTTCCCCTCCGCCTCTAGAATGATAACACGGATATCGGAGTCTTCTCCTAGCGTTGTAAAAGCCTCGGTCAGGCCCAGAATCAAGGCATCATCAAAGGCATTATGTCGATCAGGGTTGGTCAGTCGCAGATGCGCGACCGGACCGTCCCTTAGGATTGTGAATTTCTGATCAGGCATCGAGTCTCTCCTACATCCGGAACAGGCCAAAGCGTGTCGGCTCAATGGGCGCATTCATCGCCGCCGATAGGCCAAGACCCAGGACCATACGTGTGTCTTTCGGATCGATAATGCCATCGTCCCATAACCGGGCAGAGGCATAGTAGGGATGCCCCTGATCCTCATATTGCTGGCGGATCGGGTCCATAAAGGCCGCCTTTTCTTCCGCAGACCAGGAGGTGCCTTTCTTGGTCATATTGTCTTCTTTCACCGTCGCCAAGACGCTGGCGGCCTGTTCACCCCCCATGACGGAGATGCGCGCATTGGGCCACATCCACAAGAATCTGGGCGAATAGGCCCGCCCGCACATGCCATAATTCCCTGCCCCAAAACTGCCGCCCAGAATGACGGTGAACTTTGGAACCTGTGTCGTGGCAACGGCGGTCACCAGCTTGGCTCCGTCCTTTGCAATGCCGCCAGATTCATATTTGGACCCGACCATGAATCCGGTGATGTTCTGCAGGAAAACCAGCGGAATGTTCCGTTGCGAACACAGTTCAATAAAATGAGCGCCCTTCAGAGCGGATTCTGAAAACAGGATTCCGTTATTGGCAATGATGCCCACGGGGTAGCCCCAGATATGGGCAAAACCGCAGATCAAGGTCGTGCCATAGAGTTTCTTGAACTCGTCGAACTCCGATCCATCAACGATACGCCCGATCACTTCGCGCACATCGTAGGGCTTCTTTAGGTCGGTCGGGACAACGCCATACAGGTCATCCGGGTTCAGCACGGGATCGCGCGGCGGTAGGGTTTTCACGCCCATGGGCTTTGTGCGGTTCAGATTGCCAACGATCTTCCGGGCAATCGAAAGAGCATGGGTATCATTTTCTGCAATATGATCGGTCACACCAGAGACACGGGAATGCACTTCTGCCCCTCCCAGATCCTCCGCAGAAACCTCTTCACCGGTCGCTGCCTTCACCAGAGGCGGACCGCCCAGAAAGATCGTGCCCTGATTGCGCACGATGATGCTTTCTTCAGACATTGCCGGGACATAGGCCCCGCCGGCTGTACAGGACCCCATAACAACCGCGATCTGGGCAATGCCTTGGGCGGACATATTGGCCTGATTGTAAAAGATACGCCCGAAATGATCGCGATCTGGAAAGACCTCGTCTTGGTTGGGCAGGTTCGCGCCACCAGAATCGACCAGATAAATACAGGACAGATTATTCTGCTGCGCGATTTCCTGGGCACGGACATGTTTCTTTACGGTCAGCGGATAATAGGTCCCGCCCTTTACCGTCGCATCATTGGCGACGATAACGCATTCCTGACCCGCGACGCGACCAATCCCGGTTATGACACCCGCGCCGGAAATCGTGTCATCATACATGCCATACGCTGCCAATTGCGACAGTTCCAGGAAGGGTGATCCAGGGTCAAGTAAGGTGCGCACCCGATCATGCGGCAACAGCTTACCACGGGACAAATGACGCTCCCGCGCGACCTCCCCACCCCCCAATTTAACGGCGGCAAGCTTTGCCTTCAGATCCTCGACAAGCGCAGTCATTGCCGCTGTATTGGCAATCGCCTCTTCCGATTTGGGATCATACGCACTGGTCAATTGGGTCATACTGCGTCCTTTAAGTCCTATAAAAACAATCAGGCAGTAACCCTAGAGATTACCATCCACCCCGTGTCATCCAGGCATCCATCATATCCATGCGATCGACGCCCCAGAATCTCTCTCCATCGATGAAGAAGAAAGGCGAGCCGAATACACCCCGGTCCATCGCCGCCTGTGTTTCTGATTTCAACAGGTCTTTCATCGGCTGTGACCGGATAACAGCCGCCACTTCATCAGAATTCAAACCGACTGACTCTGCCGCTTCCAATACAGGGACGACCTGGGCCACATCCGTCCCTTCTGCAAAGGCCTTTCGAAAGACCGCATGAATCAACGACACGGCCTTTTCTGGATATTCCTGCTGAACCCACAGCGTTGCCCTGGCAGCATTGACGGTCAAGACGGGGAAAACCGGCGGCCAATGGAACGGAATGTTGTAGAAGCCGGAACACCGTTCGATATCATGTTTGGAATACGGCCCCTTGATCGGATAGCTGACCAGAGATTGTGTCCCTTCCTGCTTAAAGATCGCGCCTAACAGAATTGGTTTCCAAACCACAACACGACCATGCTTATCCGCCAGGGCTTCCACCATTTCTGATGCGAAATAGCCATAGGGGGAGGAATAGTCGAAATAGAAATCGAGTGTCTGCTGTGTCATCGCCTGCCCTATCTCGTGCCCGATCAAGCAGCCAAGGACCGGGCGATCAGCATGCGCTGGATATCGCTGGTCCCCTCGTAAATCTTGGTCACCCGCACATCGCGGGCCATGCGTTCCAGTGGGAAATCCTTCATGAAGCCATAGCCACCCAGAGTCTGTAATGCGTCAGAGACCACAACCTCTGCCATTTCAGTCGCAAAGAGCTTCGCCATAGAGGCTTCGGTCAGGCATGGCTGACCGGCATCCTTCATCGCAGCCGCATGCAGGATCATCTGGCGTGCAGCATGCAGTTTGGTTGCCCCATCGGCCAATCGGAATCCGACCGCCTGATGCTGCATGATCGGCTGGCCCATGGAGGTGCGTTCCTTGGCATAGCCGACGGCATAGTCCAGCGCGGCCCGCGCGATGCCCAGGGCCTGGGCGGCAATCCCGATGCGCCCGCCTTCCAGATTGGACAGCGCGATTTTATAGCCCTGCCCTTCTTCGCCCAACATCAGGTCGGGCGTCACCTCTACCCCTTCAAACCGCAGGGCACAGGTATCAGATGCATTCAGGCCCATCTTCTTTTCGATCCGCTCTACGACATACCCTTTGGTATCGGTGGGGACCAGAAAGGCGGAAATCCCGCGCTTGCCCGCATCCGGATCGGTGACAGCAAAGACCAGGGCAACGCCCGCAGTCGATCCATTGGTAATGAATTGTTTAGACCCATCAATCACCCATTTATTGCCGTCTTTGCGTGCCTTGGTTTTAATTGCGGACGCATCGGACCCGGCATGTGCCTCGGTCAGACAAAAGGCACCGATCATTTCGCCGCGCGCCAAGGGCTTCAGGAACCGTTCTTTCTGTTCATCGGTGCCATATCGCAGGACCGGCATGCAGCCGACAGAGTTATGCACGCTCATAATCGTCGATACAGACCCATCGCCCGCCGCGATTTCCTCCAGTGCCATGGCATAGGAAACCGTGTCCGTGCCAGCGCCATCCCATTCGGGCGGGACCATCATGCCCATCATGCCAAGCTGCGCCATCGCGTCGATCGCTTCCTTGGGGAAACGACATTCACGATCCCATTCCTCGGAATTAGGCGCCAGTTGCTCGGTCGCAAAGTCCCGCGCCATTTCGCGGATCATCATCTGCTCTTCGGTCAAAATCATGGTCGTTTCTCCCAGTTCGGTCAGCCTGATCCGGCTGGCTCTATTTGCCCATAAGATCCGGCACGCTGTCGACGATACTGAACTGACCGGTTTTCGGATCATGGGCCAGCATGTTGCCGGTATTGATATCAAACCACCAGCCATGCAGACGCAAAGAACCGTCATCAACCCGGCTTTGAATCCAGGGAAAGCCTTTCAAATTACGGATAGACGTTTTGATCGTCGCCATCTCCACGGCAGCCTCGGACCCCGGATCATCTGCACCATGCATGGCGCAGGCATCTTCCGCCAGCGCCATCCATGCCCCAATAAATTCCCGATCTTCCAGTTTATTGCCCTGATGGATGGAGCGCATGGCCTGCACACCGCCGCATTGATGATGACCCAGAATAACGATTTCCCGAACACCCAGATCCTTTACCGCAAATTCAATCGCCGACGATGTCCCATGATGGGATGAATCCGGACTGTATGGCGGCACCAGGGCGGCAACGTTGCGCACCACGAATATCTCCCCTGGATCCGCATTGAACAGGATCGCCGGGTCAACGCGGCTGTCAGAACAGGCGATGACCATGATCTCCGGCTTCTGACCTTCTTCTGCCAATTGCCGGGTCAGGTCGCCGCGCTTTTCATGATACAGCGCCCGATAGCTGCGATATCCCGCCAGCAGTCGATTAATTGGATTCACCAGGGAAGCTCCTTTCCATCATAATTAAAGAATTGACCTGTTTGGCCAGCACCCAGCCCATCAACGACGGCTTTCATGCCACCGGCGGACTGGTTGGTATCGATGTCTGCCCCGGTCCCTCCCATATCCGTGCGCACCCATCCGGGATGCATCACAACGGTTCTGATATCACGCGGGGCCAGCTCTTTCGCCAGGCTGGATACCGCCATATTCAAGGCGGACTTGGAGGACCGATAGGCATATGCCCCCCCGGAGTTCAGGGCGACAGACCCCATCTTGCTGGTTGTGAAGGTCAGTTTGCGCTGGGTCGAGGCCGCAACGTTCTCCAACAGGGCGCGACATAACAAGATTGGCGCGATCGTATTGATGCGAAATGTTTCCAGCCATTCCTGCGCAGACAGGTCCATCAACATCTGACCCTTGTCCAGATAGACCCCGGCATTGTTCCACAAGACATCAATGGGACGTCCCGCCAATGATTTTGCTGCGGCAGCCACGGATGCTTCATCGGCAACATCCAGCGTCAAAGGCTCCCCCACCAAATCCGCCGAATTCGGATTGCGACAGGCGGCAATCACCGTCCATCCCTCGGCATCATACAGTTCCGCCAGGCGTTTTCCGATACCGCGATTGGATCCTGTGATCAGGATTGTTGGCATATTTAATCAACCTCTTTCTTTTACTGCAGGCGTTTGACCGCCAGGGCCGTGGCCTCACCACCGCCAATACATAAGGAGGCGACGCCCGTCTGCAAATCATAGGTCTTTAAAGCATTCAGCAGTGTGACCAGAATACGCGCGCCAGATGCCCCAATTGGATGACCAAGCGCACAGGCACCCCCATGGATGTTCACCTTATCACGGGGCAGGTCAAGGTCATGCATCGCCGCCATGGCCACAACCGCGAAAGCCTCATTGACCTCATACAGATCCACCGCGTCTTTTGACCAACCTGCCTTGTCCAGGCATTTGCGGATTGCCTCGACCGGGGCGGTCGTGAACCAAGCCGGGGCCTGTGCATGGGTCGCATGCGACACAATCTCTGCCAGCGGGGTCAGGCCACGACGCTGTGCCTCTGACCGGCGCATCAGCACCAGGGCCGCCGCACCATCGGAAATGGAGGAGGAATTGGCGGGCGTCACCGTGCCATCCTTCGCAAAAGCAGGCTTCAGGGTCGGGATCTTATCTGGATTGGCAGTGCGGGGTTGTTCATCCAGGTTGACCGTCACCTCGCCTTTTCGGGTTTTCAGGGTGATCGGTGCGATTTCCGCCTCAAATGTGCCATCGGCTTGCGCCTTCTGGGCACGGGTTAAGCTTTCAATCGCAAAGGCATCCTGGGCGTCGCGCGTGAACTGATAATAGGTCGCGGTTTCCTCTGCAAAGGTCCCCATCAGGCGCCCCTTGTCATAGGCATCTTCCAGCCCGTCCAGGAACATATGGTCGATCACCTGACCATGGCCCAACCGCATGCCGCCCCGCGCCTTAGGCAACAGATAGGGCGCGTTTGTCATACTCTCCATCCCGCCCGCAATCATCACATCGGCACTGCCCGCGATCAGCAGATCATGGGCCAGCATCGTCGCCTTCATGCCGGACCCACACATTTTATTGATAGTGGTACAGCCCGCCGATTGGGGCATACCCGCCCCCAGACTGGCCTGACGCGCCGGGGCCTGACCCAGACCGGCGGGCAGCACATTGCCGAAGATCACTTCGCCCACATCCTCGCCCGACACACCGGCGCGAGACAGTGCCTCACGGATCGCGACCGAGCCAAGCTCAGGGGCGGTCGCCTCCTTCAGGTCGCCCTGAAAGCTGCCCATAGGCGTGCGCGCGGCACCGACAATAACGATTGGGTCCTGTTGGGTCATCGTTGCGTTCCTTTGGTTACGCCGTCTCGTTAAACAATTCGCGGCCGATCAGCATGCGGCGGATTTCTGAGGTGCCCGCTCCAATCTCATACAGTTTGGCATCGCGCAGCAGGCGGCCCGTCGGACTTTCATTGATATAGCCCATGCCGCCCAGGACCTGGATCGCCTCCAGCGTCATCCAGGTTGCCTTTTCTGCGGCATACAGAATCGCACCCGCCGCGTCCTTGCGGGTTGTTTGACCACGATCACAGGCTTTGACCACAGCATAGACATAGGCCTTGCAGGCATTCATCGTGGTATACATATCGGCCAGCTTGCCCTGCATCAGCTGGAATTCTCCGATGGCCTGGCCGAACTGTTTGCGCTCGTGCAGATAGGGCAGCACCACATCCATACAGGCCTCCATAATGCCCAACGGACCGGCCGCCAGCACAGCGCGCTCATAATCCAACCCGCTCATCAGGACTTTGACGCCCCTATTCAGACCGCCCAGAATATTCTCCTCTGGTACTTCACAATTTTCGAATACCAGTTCCCCGGTATGGGAGCCGCGCATCCCCAGCTTGTCTAGCTTTTGCGCGACGGAGAATCCTTTGAAATCCTTTTGCACCAGAAAGGCGGTGATGCCCTTGGATCCAGCGTCTGGGTCGGTCTTGGCATAGATCACCATGGTATCGGCATCAGGGCCATTGGTGATCCACATCTTGGTGCCATTCAGGATATAGCGATCGCCCTTCTTTTCGGCCCGCAGCTTCATGCCCACAACGTCAGAGCCCGCGCCGGGTTCAGACATCGCCAAGGCCCCGACATGATCCCCGGAAATCAGTTTCGGCAGATAGCGCTGTTTCTGCTCTTCCGTACCATTGCGGCGGATCTGATTGACGCACAAATTGGAATGGGCGCCATAGCTGAGGCCCACAGAGGCAGAGGCGCGGCTGATTTCCTCCATCGCGATGGCATGTTCCAGATAGCCCATGCCAGCGCCGCCATATTCTTCCTCAACCGTGATGCCCAACAGCCCCATATCGCCGAATTTCTTCCACATATCCATTGGGAATTGATCGGTCTTGTCGATCTCCGCCGCGCGGGGGGCCAGCTCGTCAGACACAAAGCTGGAGACGCTGTCACGCAGCATCTCGGCGGTTTCGCCCAGATCAAAGTCCAGCGTCGGATAGGAATTGGAAATCATGGCTTCGTTTCCTCACGTTAAGTTTCAGTAAGCCGCTCTTGTTCTCAGGCGGCCTTATCGTCGGACATACCGTCCATTGTCATTAAGGTGCACAGGGCCGTCGCGCAGAGTTTACGCTTACCCGCTGTCTCTCCATAAATCCGCGCTTCACAGACTGTCAGGCGGCGGCCGGGCTTTAGCACCTGCCCCGTCGCAATCAGGAACTCGCCCTTGCCGGGAGAGACGATGTTGATCTTGTATTCCACCGTCAGGATCGAATCCTGGGGCGCCAACAGCGTGAAGGCGCAGTATCCCCCGGCATTATCGGCCATGGTCCCGATCACGCCGCCATGGAAATAGCCATGCTGCTGGCTCAGTTCCGGGCGATATGGCAACCGTATCTCAACATGACCTGGGGAGACAGCGGTAAGCTGCGCGCCCAATGTCGCCATGAACCCCTGACGGGCAAAACTGTCGCGGGTGCGGCTTTCAAAATCTGGGTTGTGGACTTGAAATTCACTCATGCCGCAGCCTCCGCAGGCAAAGGTTTCAGGATAGATGTGATCCGTGCTGCAACCGAGCCTGGAAACTGTGTCGCCTTATGGGCCGCGCGATCCAGGCATGCCACGGTGTAGGTACAGGTCGCAGCTAATGTTTCGACACCGTCTTGGCCATCATCGATCAAAACATAGAGGCGATGATGAAACCGGGCTGTTTTCGGCTTCAGCCAAACGAAGCGACTGCGCACCAGGAAGCTTTCCCCCGGAAATAATTCCCGATGATAGGTCAACCGGGATTCCAGGGCTGCAATGCCAATTTGCTGATCCTGCATAACCGTCGGGGTCATTCCAACGCTGTTCCAGAACGCCCAGGTCGCCTCATCAAATTTACGGGTATAGGCTGCGACATTCATATGGCCCATATGATCGCAGTCATCGCTGTAGACCGTGCTGCGGCCCGTGATATCATCAGAACCGAAATCAATTGTTGTCATTCCGCCGCCTCCTTCGATCCTGCACGGGCCAATTCTGTCAGGCGTTGGCGACAGGTCCGGTCTACCTCGTCCAATTCTTTCAGGGTTAACTCAATATCTTTGCGTTTTTGTTCCAGGTCGTCCCGACGCTCCTGAATTTTGTCGAGGAAGTGCTGCAACTGACCCAGCTCCCCCGGATCGGCGTGATACAGGTCAATGATTTCGCGAATTTCCGCCAGGGTGAAACCCAGCCGTTTTCCCCGCAGGATCAAGGTCAAACGAACGCGGTCGCGGGGATGATACAGGCGCTGTTGCCCCTNACGTTCCGGGGTCAACATGCCTTCAGCTTCATAAAAACGGATGGTCCTGGCCGTGACACCAAAGTCCCGCACCAAGTCTGCAATGGTATGAACCTTGTTCCCCGGCATCGATGGTCCTTCAAAAGGGTCAATGGTGGCAGGTCTGAATTGCGGTGTATTAAACCACCCTCAAAAAGCAAGACACACCGTAGTTAACGTTTACGTAAACGTCAATTATGATTCTTCAGATAATTCTTCACAGTCACGGTCATCAGGCCGACAGCCATCTTACTCTGTAGTGGACTTCTGAACCGGATCCGGAAGCGTCAGGGCCGGGTTCAACAACGCCCGCGGTTTCTTCCCACGGTAGGATTCGCGGTACAGAATATACAGGCCCGCCCCGACGATGATACTGGCCCCAATTATCGTCCAGTGGCCGGGGACTTCCGACAGAAAAATCCAACCGGCCAATGTGCCCCACAAAACGCCGCTATATTCAAAAGGCGCGACAATCGACGGCGATGTTCGGGCATAGGCGCTGGTCAACATGATGAATCCGAAAGATGCGATTAATGCCGTCAAGGCGATCAGGCCAAAATCCGACAGATCTGGCATAATCCATGGGCGCAGCATGAATTGAATACTGGGATGATCCGCCGGATCAAAGAATGCCCCACCGCCCAGGAACAAACCCAACAGGATACTGCCGACGATAAAGGACAGCATCTGATAGAATGCGATGCTGGCCCCGGACATTTGCGAACTCAGCTTCCGGGTCAGAATCGCCATGACGGCATAGCTGACGCAACTTAAGACCGCGAAACCAGCCGCCGGGTCCAGGATATTGCCCGACGGCCCGACCACGACAATCACCCCCATAAATCCAACAAAAATCGCCACCCAGCGACGCCACCCAACGGCCTCACCCAACAGAAACACCGATAGCAAGCTGATCACAATGGGGCTGCAATAGGTGATGGTCACGGTCGCTGCCAATGTCAGCTTTGCCATTGCCAGATAATAGCTCATAAAACAGGTCATGCCGCAGGTGCCCCGCAGCACGATGATCCAAGGTCTTACGATGCGAAATCCAGCCCAGCCATTGCGCCAGTAAACATAAAGCCCCATCAGCCAGATCGCCAATCCCCCCCGCATGAAAATCAGTTCATGAACCGGATAATGGGGGCTGAGTGTCCGCACGATGACATCTTGCAGGGTGAAAATGAATAACCCCCCGCTGAGCAGAAATACCGATAACACGGTGGACGGTTCGGCCGTTGAAACCGGGGGATCATTCAGAGGGGCAGAGGCAGAGCTCATATCGGTCCTTATCACAGTCGCCAAGCCTGATGAAAAGGACTGACAGACTCAAATCTGCCGTGAATTGATCAGGCCATCCGATCCAACAGCGTCCTACATTGCCCCGCCAGCGACGCCTGCCCAAGGTATCCCCAAGGTATCCTATGGGACACACACCCCGTGAGTGCGTAAAAACCAGGCCAAAAGAGAAAGCCATTCACAACCAAACACTCTTATAGGGTGTCTGGAAAAAAGAAAAATGCGACCATTGCGATTTTATACTTCACCCGACATGGGAATGGTGTTACCTATTTTATGTGGACGTCTTCAATATGTGTTCACACATTCCCTCCCCGCTACCGCTCAGGCCCCATCCTGGGCGGTAGTCTTGTCTGGGCAACCTGTGTGAGCTTTATTCGAGCGCATGATGCTCTAAGCGCTGAAAAGGGCGATGGTAGATGGGGGCAGGCTCATTAAATCTGTCATGGCGCCAAAGGGACCAAAGCCACCACTGGTCTGGCGATCTTCCGCCTTATCCCGCGCGGCATCCATTTGGGCGTAGAGGGATTGTTCTGCCTGCAACAAGCGCAACTGCCCCAGAACCGCCTTCGCACCGCGCAGCGCCCGAGGGTCCGCGTCATTGTCGCTGAGATACTGAATTTGCTCTTCCTGCTGACGGATCAGGTCCAAAGTGCGGCTGCCTGTGCTGCTGCCCTGTCCCAAAGCGCGCGCGAAGGCGGCAACTGGAGAGGTTGAAAACACACTGTCCACCCCAAAAGGCAGCGACTGCATGTTGTACTGCATCAAATCCGTGTCGGATTGATCCAGCCGCCCCGCATTTTTCAAGTCATCTGCAAGGGAGATGATTTCATCCACCGACAGGGCGCTGAGATCATAGCGTCGCGCAATATTCTGGTCCGCCGAGTTTGATATCCCAGAGTTTCCATAAGCCTGGGCAGCCTCATCCGCACTGGCCAGGGCATTACCGGGCAATCCGTACCGCCCTTCCAGTGCATCATAGAACCGCGCCCGTCCCAAATCTCGGGCCAGATCGGCGGCATCCGGCGCAACGGTTTGTGACTGTTTCGCGGCCTCATAGGCTGTAGCGACCCGGTAAATGCTGGAATTGTTTGTCGGTAACATCGTGGCGGCCCTGTGTTGCAGAATGTATCTGCAAAAAGCCAAAGCAAGCGCCGTGCCTAATCAGACAAGAACCAATGTCGCCAGGCCCAAGAACACAAAGAAACCGACCACATCCGTGATTGTCGTCAAAAAGACTGTCGAGGCGATAGCGGGGTCCTGACCGATCCGTTCGATCACCAGGGGGATCAGAACGCCACTGAACCCCGCAATGATCAGATTCAGTACCATCGCGAAGGCAATTACCGCCCCCAGAATAGGATCACTGAACCACAACCAGGCGATTACCCCCATAATGGCGGCAAACAGGAAGCCATTGGCACAGCCCACCAGAACTTCCTTGGTCATGATTCGAACCGCATTGCGTGCCGTCAATTCATTGGTCGCCAACGCCCGCACCGCAACGGTCAGTGTCTGGGTCCCCGCATTTCCACCCATGGAGGCGACAATGGGCATCAGAACGGCCAGAGCCACAATTTTGCCCAGCGCATCTTCAAACAACCCGATCACCAGGGAGGCAACTATCGCCGTCCCTAAATTCACCAGCAACCAGGAAAACCGCAGACGGGTTGTTTCGAAGAAGTCAGAATAGAAGTCATCCTCACTAACCCCCCCAAGTTTCAGGATGTCATCCTCATGTTCTTCGTCCATGACATCGACGATATCATCGATGGTAACGACCCCGACCAGGACCCCGTCCGCATCGACAACCGGGGCTTCGACAAGGCCATATTGACGAAACAGAAAGGCCATATCTTCCTGATCCATATCCGCAGGCATGACCTTCACGTCGGTTTCCATGATGGCGGAGATGGGCACCACCCGCTTGGTCCGCAGCAATTTTGAAAGCTGTACCAATGCGACCGGCTTATGCGACGGCGTGACGACAATGATGTTATAGAAATCATCGGGCAGGTCGGTATCTTCACCCCGCATAAAGTCTATGGTCTGACCAACAGTCCAGAAATCGGGGATGGTCACGGTTTCCCGCCGCATCAATCGCCCGGCGGAATACTCCGGATAGCTCAGCCCCTGTTCATAGAGGACCCGGTCTTCGGCAGAGACCGTGTCGAGGATCTCGCGCTGATCCTCCTCGTCCAGATCTTCCAGAAAGTCGATGACGTCATCGGAATCCAGATCACGGACGATGTTTGCCAGCACGGAATTGGGCAATTCATCGACGATATCCTCGCGCACGGATTCATCGATATAGGAGAAAACATCGGAATCCAGCTCATCGCCCAGCGCATGAACCACCGACAGCCGGTCATCCGGGGACAGGCGTTCCAGCAAGTCCGCCAAATCCGCAGCATGCAGCGGCACCACCAGTTCCCGGATGGTGTCAGGCGGTGCGCCTTCATCAACGGCAGCCTCAACGGCCTCTACAGTCTCGTTTGATAGACCATACAGTTCGTCGAAGGCGTCGCCGTCTTCGCTATCCGTCTTTTCTGCCGCTTCCGACATAAGTCAGAATCCCTGTTTCAGTACTTCAGGCCCTCTTTTCCGAGGTGCGTGTTTCCATTTGCGCATCCACAACAGCAACAGCCGTCATATTCACAATGCCCCGCGCTGTCAGCGAGGTTGTCAGAATATGCACCGGGCGCGCCGATCCAATCATAATCGGCCCAACGGACAGCCCGTCTCCCAGCATTTTCACCGCATTATACGCTATATTCGCCGCATCCAGCGTCGGCATAATCATCAAATTCGCCGAGCCGGTCAGTTTGTTTTCCGGCATCAAGGTTGCGCGCAGCGTTTCATCCAACGCGGTGTCGGCATGCATTTCACCTTCTACTTCTAAATCGGTCTCGCGCTGCAGAATGGCAACCGCCTGGCGCATTTTAATTGAAGAGGGGGAATCCGAACTGCCAAAATTAGCATGGGACAGCATGGCGATCTTCGGCTCGATGCCAAAGCGGCGCACCTCTTCCGCCGCCAGGATCGCCATTTCGACCAGTTCCTCAACGGTGGGGTCGAAACTGACATGGGTATCGCAGAAGAAAAATATCCCCTTGTTCAGGATCAACATATTTAGGGTAGAGAAGTCCCGCGCCCCGCTGCGCACACCAATCACACGGCGGACATGTTTCAGATGATCGCGGAATCGTCCCATCGTCCCACAGATCAGCGCATCGGCCTGTCCCAGACGCACCATTAGCGACCCGATCACCGTGGTCCGTGTGCGCACGACTTCCCGCGCAAGCTCTGGCGAAACACCCTGCCGACCGGTCAACTCATGATACAATGTCCAGTATTCCTTATAGCGTGGATCATCTTCGGGATCACATAATTCAAAATCCCGATCAATCACCAGCCGCAGGCCCAGGCGTTCAATCCGTTGCTCAATAACTTTTCGACGGCCGATCAGGATCGGATGGGCGATACCGTCATCAACGACGATCTGTACCGCGCGCAGCACCCGCTCCTCTTCCCCTTCCGCATAAACAACGCGACGGGGATCCGCGACCGCACGATCAATGATCGGCTTCATCACGGTGCCGGAGCGATAGACGAAAGATTCCAGCCGCGCATTATAGGCTTCGAAATCCTCAATCGGGCGTGTCGCCACACCAGACTCCATTGCAGCCCGCGCAACGGCGGGGGCAATTTCCAAAATCAACCGTGGATCAAACGGTTTGGGAATCAGGTGATCCCGCCCGAACCCACCGGAACTGCCATAGGCCTTGGCAACAACCTCGGAAACTTCGCGACGCGCCAGGGCGGCGATGGCTTTGACCGCAGCAACCTTCATTTCCTCATTGATCGTGGTCGCCCCAACATCCAATGCCCCCCGGAAGATAAAAGGGAAGCACAGCACATTATTGACCTGATTGGGATAATCCGACCGACCCGTCGCAACGATGGCATCCGGGCGGGCCTCCATCGCATCTTCGGGCAGGATTTCAGGATTCGGATTGGCCAGCGCCAGGATGATGGGCGCTTTGCCCATGCGCTTGACCATTTCAGGCTTCAGGACATTGGGGGCAGACAGGCCCAGAAAGACATCCGCCCCGTCGATCACATCATCCAGGGTGCGCATATTGGTTTGTTTGGCATAAATGCCTTTATATTCGTCCATCTGCTCCCGGCCTTCATAGACCAGGCCGTCAATATCGGTGACCCAGATATTCTCCCGCTTCGCGCCCATCGCGACCAACATCGACAAACAGGCCAGCGCCGCAGCCCCCGCGCCAGACGTTACGATCTTGATATCTTCAAACTTCTCGCCCAACAGTTCCAAGCCATTCAAAACCGCCGCAGCGACAATGATCGCGGTCCCATGCTGGTCATCATGAAAAACCGGAATTTTCATCTTCGCGCGCAAGCGCTTCTCGATTTCAAAGCATTCCGGGGCCTTGATGTCTTCCAGATTGATGCCGCCAAAGGTTGGTTCCAGTGCGGAGACAACGGCACAGAATTTGTCCGGATCGGTCTCATCGACCTCGATATCAAACACATCGATACCGGCGAATTTCTTGAACAGGACGGCCTTACCTTCCATCACCGGCTTGGACGCCAGGGCACCAATCGCCCCCAGGCCCAGCACGGCGGTCCCATTGGTGATCACACCCACCAGATTGGCACGCGCCGTCAGATAGGCGGCCTCAACCGGGTCACGCTCAATCTCACGACAGGCTGCGGCCACACCGGGGGAATAGGCCAGGCTGAGATCGCGCTGTGTCGCCAGCGGTTTGGTTGCGACGACCGCCAGTTTCCCGGCAGGTGACATACGATGATATGCCAACGCCTCCTGGTCGAAATTTTTCGCCATGAGTATGTATCCCCTTGAATGCGTGATTGAACTGTGCAGAGCACAGTCCTAGACACCGGCCACTCCGCTATACTGCGGTTGATGCCAGCATCTTATCCGAATTTACAGGAGGGGAAAGGGGCTGCGTTGAAAAACTCTTTTAACAGAGACGCTCAGAACCCTTTCAGACAAGACATGGTGCGGTCGAGAAGACTCGAACTTCCACCCGTGTTACCGGACAGCGACCTCAACGCTGCGCGTCTACCAATTCCGCCACGACCGCACACCATGCCATGCTCGGGGGCTTTTGCCCGCGAGTGCGCGATGGTATAGCCAATCACCGGCCCCCGATCAAGCGGGGCGATGGCTGTGTGCAAAGGAATTCGACCCGTTATGGATTTAAGCGCCACCCCCGACAAATCCTGTTCCCCGGACCGCTGGTCCGAAACCGCACGACCGGATTGGCGCGTCAGTGCGGAGCCGGTCGCCTATGACACCGCCGTGGCAGAGATGGAAGCCCGCGTTGCCGCGATTCATGCCGGTACCGCGCCAGAGCAGATCTGGTTGTTGGAGCATCCCCCGCTCTATACCGCTGGCACCAGCGCGAAGGCGCAAGACCTGCTGACGCCCGCGCGCTTTCCCGTGCATAAGACCGGGCGGGGCGGACAATATACCTATCACGGGCCGGGCCAGCGCATCGCCTATGCCATGTTGAACCTGAAAGAGCGCGGCGCGGATGTGCGCTGTTACGTGCACGACCTGGAAGAATGGGTGATCCGCGCCCTGGCCCATTTCAATGTTGTGGGAGAGCGCCGCGAGGGCCGCGTCGGGATCTGGGTCGACCGAGGCAAGGGACGCGAGGACAAAATCGCCGCCATCGGTGTGCGGGTGCGCCATTGGGTCACCTTCCACGGGATATCGATCAATGTGGAGCCGGATCTCAGCCATTTCGACGGCATCGTGCCCTGCGGCATCGCAGACCAGAATTTGGGCGTCACGTCGCTGGTGGATTTAGGCCTGCCGGTAGGGTTGCCCGATTTGGATATCGCGCTGGAAACCGCCTTTGCGGAAGTCTTTGGACCGATTGGAACGCGGCTTTAAACGATCCAGACACAGTCAATCAGTCGGATGAGGCCCTTTACAGGGGTGATCCTGATTTTGCTTTGGTTCATCGCTCATTGTATCGACCTTCCCAATGATACCAGCCCCATTCGGGGTCATTTGGTTAATGGCCGTTCTGGGCGATGACACTGCAATTGCGGATCGTCGCACAGGACTTACAGTAAAGCCTAAAGAAAAATCATGATAAAAATCGCCAATCTGCGACATATTTGCGACGCAAACCACCGAATTCTATATATCTCACATCGTGTATTGCGCTGCACACTAAAATTTACTGCACTGCCAAATAAATATTCCTGTTCATTCTGCCTATCCCAAAGCTCTTTTCTGGTGAATACTGTAAAATCGCGAATACAGGAAATTACCGCTATTCCATCATCACCCATCACGACGGATCTGAAACCCATCCTGATCGGGTGCCTGGGCCGGATGCGGCGTGACCGATGTCACCTGCGCATTGGGGGGCCCGNCGTGACAGGCGGCCACCATTTGATCAACCGCCGCCGCGGGACCACTGAACAGCGCCTGAACACTGCCATCAGGGCAATTGCGCACCCAGCCCTTCAGCGCCAGAGCACGCGCCTGCTTTTCAGTCCATGCGCGAAACCAGACACCTTGGACCTTGCCCTCAATCCGAACCTGAACTGATTTGGTCATAGAACACTATCCATCTTGCGCCAGAGACGACAATTCCCGGATCACGGTGACGAACCGATGCAGCGTGTCAGAGATCGCCCCACGCGGCAACATCACCTCAACCAGTTGAAATTGACTGTCATCAGCAAAAGCGGCTTCCAGCGCTGCAGCCAGTTCTGCGCGGGTACTAGCCCTATGGCCGCGCCCGCCCAACCCATCCGCCAGGGCCGCATAATGCCAATCGGGCAGATCGTGATAGGCCGGGCCGGGCTGAAACACGCGCAACATTTCCCAACTGGTATTGTTGAACAGCACAACAATCGGGTTCCAGCCATATTTGCGGCAATTCCCAATTTCCCAGCCGGTCATCTGAAATGCTCCGTCACCTACCAGAATCAAAGGCCGACGTCCGGTTGCCGCCTGTACCCCCAAACCGCCCGGCACGCCAAATCCCATGCTGGCGTAATAGCCCGGTGCTGCCAGTTCCGTATTATCGATATCCATCGCGGTAAAAAGGCAGTCTCCCATATCGGACGTCATTGGCATCACCCCGTGACGGGCAAAAAGTTCATTGATGCCCCGGGCAATATCCATCGGGTGGATCGGCTCCCCATCGACCTGCAACGGGCCAAGACTGGACGAATCCGCTCGATGTTCTGCCTGACCCAATGGTTTCGCCTCCGCAATCAACGCGTCCAGAAAATCTTCCAACAAGACGTCTGGATAGAAATGCAAGCCAACCCGGACCTGACCATCGAAGGCGTGGATGGCATTCCTCATATCGATCTTGCCACCCGACACACCGAAATTCGTATCGCTGACAATCACGCCCAGCATCAGCAAACAATCAGACCCTTCGACAAGATCACTGACTTCAGGTTTCCCGGCTGCGCCCAGATACGTGCCGACCAAAGGAACATCCTGTCCCGCCAACAATCCCCGGCTCATAAAACTGGTGGTGACAGGGATACGCAGCTTCTGCGCCAGTGTGGTAACCTGGGCTTCCAAGCCATAGCGTTTTGCCTCAACGCCCACCATCAGCACCGGATTGTCCGCCGCCGCCAATCGCATCAGCACTTCCCGGGCGGCTGATTGTGCGGCTTCCGGATTGCCCTGTGCCGGTGTGAAGACAGGAACCTCCCCAATCTCAGTCAGCACCATGTCACGAGGAATTTCCAAATAGACGGGACGAGAATCATGCAGGCAACGATCCAGGACACGGGCAATATCCTGTGCCGCTGTGGCGGGGTCATCCAATCGCGCCTGATCACAGGTCAGTTCCTTGAAAATCTGCCATTGGGAATCCAATCGCTTGACCTGATGATGCAGCAACAGGCCACGCTGCCCTTCAGCCTTACCGGGTGCGCCGGAAATGATTACCATCGGCGTCTTTTCTGCATAGGCCTGGGCAACCGGATTGATCATATTCAATGCCCCGGCCCCATAGGTCACACAAGCGACCGAAAGCCCGCTGGTGAACCGCGCGGCTCCATCGGCTGCAAAGCCAATCCCCGGCTCGTGACTGAGTGTATAGAGCGGCAAAATATCACTGCTTTCAATTATCTTAAAAAAGGGCAACGCGAAATCGCCGGGTATACCGAAAACCTCCCCCGCCCCACGGTCCTTCAATGCCTGTAAAACGGATTCCGCCAAACCTGCCATGATGGTGTTCCCTGTTCTTTGAATGGTTGATTTCAACTATGGACAGGTGAAAATTTCTGCGCAATCCCGGCCCTGAAAAAAGAAACAATCGGTATGCATCGGCCGAATTTCGTGAAACCCTGATCGCGTATCGGCACCGCGCGCGTAACACAATTGCCGCGCTACAACACAAGGGAACAAGCATGAAAATTGGTTTTATCGGTCTGGGCAATGTCGGGGGTAAACTGGCCGGCAGCCTGTTGCGCAATGGCAAGGATGTGATGGTGCGCGATCTAAACGACGCGCTGGTCGCAACCTTTGTAGAAAAGGGGGCCAAGGCTGCCGCAAGCCCCAAGGCTATGGCAGAGGCGTGTGATATCACCATCACCTGCCTGCCCTCCCCTGCCGCCAGTGCGGCAGTGCTGGAGGCAGAAGACGGCGTCCTGGCAGGCCTGAGCGCAGGCAAGATCTGGGCGGAAATGAGCACGACAGACGAAGCCGAGGTCAAACGCCTGGGCGCGATGGTCAAGGCAAAGGGCGCAGAACCGATTGATTGCCCAGTCAGCGGCGGGTGCCATCGTGCCGCCACGGGCAATATAGCCATTCTGGCAGGCTGTGACCGCGCTGCCTTTGACCGCATGCTGCCGGTTCTGACCGTTCTGGGACGCCGTGTGCTGCATACCGGCCCTCTGGGCAGTGCATCCGTCCTGAAAGTCATCACCAATTATCTGGCCACCGCCAACCTGATCAGCCTGACAGAGGCCCTGACCACGGCGAAGGCAGCGGGCATGGATTTGGGCACCGCCTATGAGGCGATTAAGATTTCGTCGGGCAATTCCTTCGTCCATGAAACCGAAAGTCAGGTCATCCTGAATGGCAGCCGCGATATCAGCTTCACCATGGATCTGGTGCTGAAAGACATCGGCCTGTTCCAGACCATCGCGGATCGCGCCGGCGTGCCCCTGGAGTTGAACCCGAAGATGATTGAAATCTTTGAAGACGGCCAGCGCCGCTATGGCCCGCGGGAATGGTCACCCAATATCATCCGCCGGCTGGAAGATGCGTGTAACATCAAAGTCCTGGCCCCCGGTTTCCCTGCGGAAATACTGGACGACGAGCCAGAGGAGCCAGGATATGAGGTGATCCCAAAGGGTCGGGTGACAAAGTAAATGTGGCTTAGTGGCCCCCTCCCCCAATGCGGGGGAGGGGATCAAAACAGACTTAGGACTCGCGGCGGCGTTTATCTTTTTTACGCTCGTTGGGGTCCAGGATCGCTTTGCGCAGACGGATGGATTCCGGTGTGACTTCCACCCGTTCATCATCCTGAATATAAGCCAAAGCTTCTTCCAGCGTGCGACGGATCGGCGGGGTCAGTTTGACGGTATCTTCCTTGCCAGATGCGCGGAAGTTGGTCAGCTGCTTTGCCTTGATCGGGTTCACTTCAAGGTCATTGCCCTTGTTATGCTCCCCGATCAACATGCCGACATAGACAGGATCACCTGGATCAACGAACAAGGCACCACGGCCTTCCAGATTGGTCAGGGCATAGGGTGCTGCAGAGCCTTGTTCCGCAGAAATCAGCACCCCTTCGCGACGACCTGGGATCGGACCCTTATGGGGCGCAAAGCCCTTAAACAAGCGCGACAGAATGCCGGTGCCGCGCGTATCTGCCAGAAACTCGCCCTGATAGCCGATCAAACCGCGAGACGGGATGTCAAAGACGATCCGCGTCTTGCCGCCACCGGATGGGCGCATTTCGGTCATTTCACCTTTGCGCAGACCCATCTTTTCAACCACGACGCCGGAAAACTCTTCATCCACGTCGATCTGGGCTTCTTCCATCGGCTCCAGGCGCTTGCCGTTTTCGTCTTCACGATACAGCACGCGGGGCGGCCCGACGGTCATTTCAAAGCCTTCGCGGCGCAACTGCTCCAGCAGCACGCCTAACTGCAATTCACCGCGACCGGCAACTTCGAAGGCATCCTTCTCTGCGCTTTCCGTCAGTTTGATCGCGACATTGCCTTCAGCCTCACGGATCAGACGATCCCCGATCATGCGACCAGTCAGCTTGTCCCCTTCGCGACCTGCCAAGGGGCTGTCATTCACCGATACAGTCATCGCCATGGTTGGCGGTGAAATCGGGCGGGCGGGAATCGGTTCCTCCACAGCCGGATCGCAGATCGTATCGGCGACCGTGGTCTTACCCAAACCGGCGACGGCGACAATATCGCCCGCCATGGCGCTATCGACCGGTTCGCGCTTCAGGCCCCGGAAAGCCAGCAACTTGGTCAGACGCGCCTGTTCCACTGGCTTGCCGTTTCTGCCCAGCCCTTTAACCGTGCGGTTTACGGTAATGGTCCCAGACAGAATACGCCCGGTCAGAATACGCCCCAAATAGGGATCGCTTTCCAGCGTCGTCACCAGCATTTTGAAGGGACCATCCGGGTCTGCGACCGGTGGCGCAACATGGGCCAGCACACGGTTGAACAGCGGCGTCATATCTGTTCGGTCTTCTTCCAGTGTCTCAGCCGCCCAACCCTGCTTGGCAGAGGCGTAGAGAACCGGGAAATCCAATTGCTCGTCAGAGGCATCCAGGGCAATGAACAAGTCGAACACCTGATCGATCACCCAGTCCGGGCGGGCGTCAGGCTTGTCGACCTTGTTGATCAGCACGATCGGTTTCAGGCCCAGGTCCAACGCCTTGATCAGCACAAACTTGGTTTGCGGCATCGGCCCTTCGGCGGCATCAACCAATAGAACCACCCCGTCAACCATAGACAGGATGCGCTCCACCTCGCCCCCGAAATCGGCGTGGCCAGGGGTGTCGACGATATTGATGCGCGTGCCCTGCCATTCGACAGAGGTACATTTCGCCAGGATCGTGATCCCGCGTTCCTTTTCCAATTCATTGGAATCCATGGCGCGATCTGTCAGCGCACTGTGCGTCTGTACCGCCCCGGATTGGGTCAACAACTTGTCCACCAGGGTGGTTTTCCCATGGTCAACGTGGGCGATAATCGCGATATTCCGCAGGTCCATTTTCAAATCTCAACTTTCAAGGGCTTGGGTCAAAAAGGCACCGATCCAGGTGGCAACGCGGTCGGCATCGGGTGCGAGGGAGGTCTTTGCAACAGTGGTTAATGCCGCATCGACTTTTTCCTCACCGATCCGCGCCCGGCGCACATCATAAAGGTCCCCAACATAGGCACTGGGCATTTCCGGATGGCTTTGCAGGGTCAAAATCTTGTCGCCAATCGCCAGCATGGCGTTGTTGCAGAAATCACTGCTGGCCAGAACTGTCGCGCCAGGTGGCACTGCCGTCACCTGATCCTGATGCGAGACATAGGTGTCAAAGTTATCATTCACAGAGGCGTTCCCCATCCAGGACGGTGCCTGCCGGATGGTATAGCTGTGCGCCCCAACGCCCCAGCCTTTCTCTGACTTACCCGCCTGACCACCAAGGGCCTGGGCAATGATCTGGTGGCCAAAGCAAATGCCAACCATCGGCACACCGGCCTTATGGGCATCCTGAATGAAATCAATCAGCCGCCCAATAAAGGGGACATCATCATAAACGCCATAGGCGCTGCCGGTGATCAGCCAGGCATCACATTCGGTCACAGTTCGGGGAAAGCCGTCTTCTATGACCGGATAGCCAATGACTTCTGAGCCGTCCGGCAGATGCGAACGCAGCAAATCCTGAAACATGCCCGGATAGGTCCCATGTTTTTCATCAAGCGGCGCAGGCGGCCGCCCGGCTTCTAGAATGCCGAGTCGCATTGAAATCCTCTTTCAGGTATATACTTTGCGCGGCTTGTAGCCGAGCGCAGGCCATCCGTCCAGCAAGGTTTAGTGTGGTGCGCGGTTATTTGGGGTCAACCAGGACGTTGTTTGCGGCGCTCCGGTTAGGAGCGTTTCGCGAAGCGATGCGGGGCATCGCGAGAGGAAGGCGAGGCGGCCCGGAGCGCCGCAAACAACGCCTTTGGTCCCTTTATCG
>NZSA01000031.1 GCA_002696645.1 Rhodospirillales bacterium
CGATGCGGGGCATCGCAAGCGGAAGGCGACGCGGCCCGGAGCGCCGCAAACAGCGCCTTTGGTCCCTTTATCGGCCCGTCGGACGGCGTCGAGAGCGCTTGACGATGAACCACATCGCCTGCACGCTCTCTTCTAGCCGACAGGCCGATAAAGAGATCCTGGTGATTCCAAATAATCGCGCACCACACTAATGTCTTGAGAATGATAATTTACACCGCTTTTCTTATGGATTGCGATTGCGGAACTGTCAGTGTGTCGTCTGTTTGATCTAATGCTCTGAACCGTCACCATATGAGGATCCCTTGGCCTCGCATTCCTCCGATTACGATTACATTATCATCGGGGCTGGATCAGCTGGATGTGTCCTGGCAGACCGCCTGTCAGCGGATGGTCGCTATACTGTCTGCCTGCTGGAAGCGGGCGGCACGGATCGGCGCTTCTGGGTCACGGTCCCTCTGGGCTATGGCAAGCTGTTCTATAACAAGGCCGTAAACTGGTGCTACACGACCGAGCCCAGCAAGGGCCTGGGTGGGCGTCCTGATTTCTGGCCGCGCGGGAAATTGCTGGGCGGGTCCAGTTCGATCAACGCCATGGTCTATATCCGCGGCCAACAGCAGGATTTCGATGGTTGGGCAGAGGCTGGCAATCCCGGTTGGGATTGGGACAGTGTGCTGCCCATCTTCAAGGAAATGGAAACCTATGATGGGGGGGGCAATCACTTTCGCGGGGATAAGGGGCCTTTGCATGTATCCCGCGCCGATCGGGATGCCCACCCCCTCTGTGCCGCCTATTTCGAGGCCGGTCAGGCATTGGGACTGCCCCTGAATGAGGACTTTAATGGACCCAGCCAGGAAGGCGTCGGCTTCTATCAGGTGACGACCCGCAAGGGCCGCCGCCATTCCTCAGCAAAGGCCTTCCTGCGCCCCGCCATGGGTCGCAAGAATTTAACCGTGCTGACCGGGGCTCAGGCGAAACGCATCCTGTTTGACGGCAAACGGGCAACCGGCGTTGTGTTTCAACAGGGTGGGCAGGAAAAGACAGTGCATGCCGCGCGCGAGGTCATTTTGTCCGCCGGTGCCATCAACTCCCCCCAATTGCTGCAATTGTCTGGCGTTGGACCAGCGGATTTGTTGCGCAAGCATGGCATAGACCCCGTGCTGGACCAGCCGCAGGTCGGGGCCAATCTACAGGATCACCAGGGACTAAATATCACTTTTAAGGCCCGCATCCCGACCTTGAACACAATCCTGCGGCCCTGGTGGGGCAAGCTGTGGGTTGGCATGCGCTATCTGCTGACGCGGTCTGGCCCGTTGAGCCGAAGCATCAATCAGGCGGGGGGATTCTTTCGCACTGATCCCAGCCGCAATCGCCCGAATATGCAGCTCTATCTGCAAGCCTTCTCCACGCTTCAGCCCCGGCTGGGGGAGCGGCCATTGCTGACGCCAGATCCGTTTCCAGGGTTTTCGCTGGGCCTGTCAAACTGTCATCCGCGCAGCCGGGGATATCTGGAAATCACGTCCAATGATCCCTTTACCCCGCCGCGCATTGTCGCCAATCCCTTCGAGGATGAGGAAGACATGCAGGAAATGCTGCAAGGCGTGAAATTCGTGCGTCAACTGGCCCAACATCCCGCCCTGGCCGCCCTGATTGAGGAAGAAATTGTCCCCGGCCCGCAGTGCCAAACCGATGAGGACCTGATCGAAGACATTCGCCAGCGCGGCGGCACGGTCTTCCATCCCAGCGGCACCTGTCGCATGGGTCCCGACCCCGCCGCAGCCGTTGTGGATTCGCGGCTGCGGGTGCATGGATTACAGGGATTGCGGGTCATCGACCTATCCATCTATCCAACCATCATCTCCGGCAATACCAATGCGTCCGCGATGATGATCGGCGCAAAAGGGGCATCAATGATCCTGGAAGATGCACAAGGATAACGTTTGGGACGATCAGTCTGTAACCAGTGAACAGAAGGGGTGGTATTCTCCGGTCAGTCCCTTTGGTGCTGTTTTCCGTATATCGCTGACGATCCCAATACTGGCGCGGGCGTCCTTTAGAGTGAAGCCATTCCCGGTAAAGACTTCTTCATAACTTCGGGTATGCAGATCCACGAAGCCTTCGGAAAATTCGATCTCTTTGCCCTCAATCGTCAGGGACCTGTGGGTGGTTCGTCCCGCCGCTTTGGCAGCATCCGGCAGATATTTGGAATTGATCGACAGGAACCAGCGGACCCGCGCGCGTTCAAATTCCAGGTAGCCTGCTGCGACATCGCCTGAATGGATATGAACATCATTCTTCGTCACATCGCCAAACACCCAGGCAAGCATGTCAAAGAAATGAACGCCAATATTGGCGGCAATGCCACCCGACTTTTCATCCTGACCCTTCCAGGAGGTAAAGTACCAATGCCCGCGCGACGTGATGTAGCTGAGATCGACATCGAAAATCTGATCCTTGGGCGCCGCCGCGATTTGCGCTTTCAAGGCCTGAATTTGTGGATGCAGGCGCAGTTGCAAGATACAATTGGCCGTGCTGTTGAACTCACTCTCTATCTCGATCAGCGCTTCCAGGTTCCAGGGATTCAGGACAACCGGCTTTTCACAGATCGCATTCGCCCCATTGCGCAGCGCGAATCGAATATGGGCGTCATGCAGATAGTTGGGCGAACAGATCGAGACGTAATCAATACGCTTTCCGCTGCGCCGCAGCTTGTCAAAGCCCCGGTCGAACCGCTCAAACTCAACGAAGAAATCAGCATTTGGGAAATAGGAATCAATGACGCCAACACTGTCATTGGGATCCAGGGCGATCAACAAATTGTTCCCGGTATCCTTGATCGCGCGCATATGGCGGGGCGCGACATAACCAGCCGCCCCGATCAACGCAAAATTCTTAGCCTCGGAACTCATACAGGCTCGCCCCTCTTCAAAACAGCCAACAATACAGACGTCACGTCCAAGGCAGATACCCTTAACAAACGCGATCTAAGCCTACCTATATCAAACCCTGAACCGATAGCTCAAACCTAATGCGCAGAAAATCCTTTGTGGTGTGGGTCAAAATGATCGTCGCAATCAATATTGATCGGCGCCGGACCGGCCAAAGAAGAGGGTATAGGAATAGAGTCCGTGTCCCCATCAAACGCGCTAATACTTTTTTTAGCCTTATGAATCCATCCTGAGAAACAATGAATACTGGATAGTGATCCAAGAAATGCCAGATGAAGGATACGCGAAGGTGAACAGTCCGTTTCGAAAAACATCCAAACCATTCATACAACATGGTATATTTTCGCTATCAAATACTGCGTTACTTGGGTTCAGATTCTATATGCGATTTAGAAATATTTTGGTGAGGTAAAGTGATATGATCACTATAAAAAAGAACCTCTGATCCAATTGGGCTTGAATGGGAAACACTATATCTCAAGTTATAAACTATTTTATTATTTAAATCGTATATTTCATTTATTTGATCTGCATTATCATAAGTTACAATCCAATACTTTAGAATACTCTTTTTTATAGCTTCAGCAACTTTCACATGATCTCTATGATCATAGAAGCTGGTGTACAATCTTTTTCCCTGCACATAATATGGCGGATCAAGAAAAACTAATCCCTTTGTTTCTTTTCTGGGGATTGTTTGAGTGATAAACTTCAATGCATCTTGTCCGTATATTTTTATACTTTTAGAATGATTGGCTATGGTGTTTATTCTCCTAACCAGCTCTTCTTTATTATATCGCGCATCAATTTTGTAGTTCCCTAATTGGTCATTCCCACCAATTACTCCCGCTTTCAGAATACCTGATCTATTCGTTCTGTTTAGAAAGAATGTTGAAAACCCTATATCAAGATAATCATGGCTATCTTTGTGGGCTTGAATAGCCTTCTGCTTTTTCCATTCATCTGTTGTGACAGGCGTATCCCAAACGCGTTTTATAAACTCATCGGGCTGGCGTAATATGGCGCGCCAAAAGCTAAAAATAGATGCATCAGAATCATTAATATGGATTTCTGAAACATAGTCTTCTATTAGAAGTCCAAGAGCAATACTAGCGCCGCCTGCGTAAGGTTCACTATAAGAACCGCCATCAAGGCCATTATGAATAATTAAGTCTTTGACGAATTTAAATAACTTCCCCTTACCACCTGGGTATCGTAGGGGGGAATAATACTGACTTTTCTGCGTCATGTACTACTTCACACCCTTCTTTTTGTTTGATATCAAAATATCAAGCAAATCACAGATAAATGGCTCTAAGGTGTTAAAATCTTCTCTAAGCTGATACGCACTTGTGGAGTGATAAGTGCCCGAGTGTTTGTTAAGGTTTCCAGAATCACAAATATCTTTGACTGGTTTAGAAAAATCCTTCTTTTGTATTCTTGTATATCCTTTTTCGTTCATCTTTGAGCCAAGATAACTTTCAAACGATGTTAATTCTGGTTTCCCCATGAGCGTACTCAATGACTCAAAGAAACTCCAAGCACCTGTGTAGAGCAGCTGCGGATGCCGCACGAGTGATACCGCACACATGGATTTGTACAAGCCTATTAACTTCCGCGATTCTAAATCCTCTAACTTTTGCAATATTTTGTCTGATGAATCTATTCCATAGCCTTGCCTATCTTTTTGAGCTGCGACCCCTGATGGGGTAAAACCCCCAGCATTACCCTCACTTTCAGTTTCTTCACCATCTCCTGTAGATATTGGTGCGTCGCCTGTAGAAGCGCCGTTTATACCCGTGGCTTTTGTCTCTGTGGACGCTTCTGAAGTTCTAGGTTCCGGGGGCTTTGTACGAATATTATCAGGAGATAGTTCAAAATCATCCATGTATTCATCTACAGCAGCCTTGTCGGCGTATTTTCCATTGCGCGACAAACTAAAGTCTTTTGCCTGCATTGCCTCTAAAAATCGATTTGTTTTTTCAATCGCGTCGCTGAGCAACTTCTTACTAACACTTGTTTTAATCCGTTGGTTTCGGTCCGAAAAAATAGCGCGCGAAATAACCCCTTTATCCAAAGCTGATTTGAATATCCGACGAAATACTTCATGCGAATAGTCCTTTGAATCAATAAAATCCGCCCAGACAGGATACTTTCTTTCTGTCTCTAATAAGACAGCCATCGCATACCAGTCTTTACTATCCTCTGTCTGTTGATCATATCGAAACCGTGCAGCACTATAAGCTGTCCAATCAATGCGTGATTTTCCCTGACCGGCCGCATGACGCTCATACACGGTTTTATAAATTAACTGCTTATTGTTTGAAACTTGAGCCTGAATATCAGAAAAATCTACAACGTGTTCAGAAAGCAAAGCTTCAGCATGCTTTCTCATCGCCTCAGATGGTGCATATTTTGAAGGATCGCTGAGAGCCTTAAACGCGGCCAGCCGTCTATTGCCATCCAGAACAATATGCTTGCCTTCATTTTGATAAACTAAAAGCAGCTCGCCGAGATCATCCTCCGCAATACTTGTCATCATATTTTTGAAATTAGCAGGGCCTTTGGCAAAGATTTTCTGAACGCAAGCAGGTTGATCCTGTGCTGCCATAAACCTGTAGTTATCTTCGTCTAAAAGCAGGTCGCTAACTTTGTATCTTTGTATGTCCTTAAAACGCATTAGCCATTTCCCTGTTTCTTATTTATTATAATCGATGTTACCATCGATTGCATTATTGTAGCTAAGCATCTTAAGAAACTAGATGAAAAGCATTTTCCCAGAAAAAGCACGGAAAACACCATCAAACGAAGACTTAAAACTGGATCAAAACAAATTTAGCAATAGTTACCCTCCGTATCCGAGCGATTTCTTACAAAGGTCTCCGCTGGCTTCTTTCCCTGCATTCAGAGTAATATGGTGCGTTGACGTCGCGGCACGGTTCCTGTTTTAGAACGTATGGAATGGTAATGCGGCTCGATCAAAAATTCCGGTTGGCGCTGCCGCCGTCGATTGTGACGATTGTGCCGCTGATGTAGCGGGCGCGGTCGGATGCCAGGAAAGTGACAAGATCTGCCACTTCTTCAGGCTTTGCCATGCGCCCGAAAGGCAGGTTCATGTCGGCCAGGATCTCCGCCCCGCGATCCGGGGTGCCAAATCGGGTCTGGCTGTAGGATCGCACCATGGTTTCCGCCCGTTCTGTGGCGGTGACACCGGGATTCACCCCCAACACCCGGACTCCATATTCGGGTGACTTTGCGCCCAGTGCCCGCGTCATCGCCATCAGGGCCGCATTGCCGCTGCTGCCCATGATGTAATTCGGGTTCACGCGCTCGCCAGAATTGCCGATCACATTGACGATGACGCCCGATCCCCGACGTTGCAGGGCGGTCAGGTACAAACGACACAGATTGATATAGCCATAAACCTTCAGGTCCCAGGCGCGTCGCCATTGATCCTCATCCGCCGCGTTCAGTGAACCCGCCGGTATCGCCCCGGCATTGTTCACCAGGATGTCGATTTCCCCATGGGTTTCATACAGTTTATCCTGATCGGCAGATTGGGACATATCCCCGCTGAATACAGTGACAGAACAGGAAAAGCGCCGCAGCAATTCAGCCTTAAGGGTGTTCAATGCCACCCCATCCCGCGCCACCAGGATCAGATCACAGCCTTCCTGAGCCAAAGCCACAGCAATGGCACGACCGATCCCTTTGCTGGCCCCCGTGATCAAGGCCGTCTTACCCGCCAGGTTAAGATCCATCTCCGTCCCCTAATGCAGTCAGCCTTAAGACGCGGTGCAATCCAGCACGACCATCTTTTCGATCTGGGTTGCCATGAATGTCTTCATCGCGACATGATTGGGGTCGATCTGATAGGCATCATGATGGTCTTCGCTTTCAAACCGCGCCAGAATGGCGTAATCGAACCCTTGGGATCGGGTCGCCTTATTCGTTGCATAATCATAAGACAGCACGCCGGCGCAGGCCTCTTGTATGGCCTGGCAATACTCCTGAACCTTTTCATGAAAGGCCGCATCCGCACCGTCGCGATATTTCATCATAACGACGTGATAAAAGACTGACATAGGAATTCCCACCTCTAGAGACTGTTAATTGAAGCCAATGCGTTTCCGGATGCGACCCAATAGACCCACAATGCCATCCCGGAAGACCAGGACACACAGAACAAACACCACCCCCTGGATGATGAAGACCCAGGATCCAAACGGTGCCAGATAGTTCTGTAGCGCGACATAAGTGAACGCGCCAACCACGGGTCCCATAGCCGTCCCAATGCCACCCAACAGGGTCATCAGCACCACCTCTCCCGAGGCATGCCAATGCACATCCGACAGGGATGCGATCTGAAACACGATGGCCTTCAATGCCCCGGCCAGTCCTGACAGGCCCGCCGATAGGGTAAAGGCCAGCAATTTGTAATTATCAACCTGATACCCCAATGACACCGCCCGGGGTTCATTATCGCGAATGGCGCGCAGCACTTCCCCAAAGGGGGAGGATACAATCCGCTGCATCATGAAGAAACAGGCCAAGAAAATCGCCAGCACGACATAGTACAGAACCAGGCTGTCCGACAGATCAAACAGGCCGAACAGGACACCGCGCGGAATGGCCTGCAAACCATCCTCTCCACCGGTCTGGGGTGCCTGCAAGGCGACAAAGTAAACCACCTGTGACAAGGCCAGGGTGATCATCGCAAAATAGATGCCCTGGCGCCGAATGGCCAGCCAGCCGACAATCGTGCCCAGAAAAGCCGAAGACAGGGTGGCGATCACTAAGGCCAGTTCAATGGGCAGGCCCCAGACCTTCAACGCATGCCCCACGATATAAGCCGCCGCCCCGAAAAAGGCCGCATGACCAAAAGATAGCAGCCCCACATAGCCAATCAGCAGATTGAAGGCCATGGCGAACAGGGCAAAGCACAACCCCTTCATCAGGAAGGTCGGGTACAGCACTGCAGGTGCCAGACAGGCCAGCAGGATCAAAGCGCCTGTAAACACTGTCCGCTGCATCGTGCCACGACGAGGATTTGCCGCCGGGCTGGAGAGATTGACCTGGTTCATTGCTTCCTCCCAAACAGTCCAGCGGGCCGGATCAGCAGAATGGCCGCCATGAATATAAAGATCACCAGTTGCGAGGCCGGCGGGTAGAAGACCTTGGTCAGTCCCTCTACAACCCCGAGCGCAAAGCCGCTGACGATGGCGCCCATGATCGACCCCATGCCGCCAATCACCACGACGGCAAAGACAACAATGATCAGATTGGACCCCATCAAAGGATTGACCTGATAGATCGGGGCCGCCAACACACCGGCAAAAGCCGCCAATCCAACCCCCAGGGCATAGATCAGCGTGATCAGTCTGGGCACATTGATGCCAAAGGCCTTGGTCAAAGCCGGGTTTTCCGTCGCCGCCCGCAATGTGGAGCCAAGCTTCGTGCGCTCAATCACATACCAGACCAGGAAACAGACCACGAAGGAAACAACCACGACCCAACCGCGATAGATCGGCAGATACATGAATCCCAGATTAACCCCACCCGATAACGTCTCTGGCAGGTTATAGGGAATACCCGATACGCCATAGCCTTGACGGAAGCCACCTTCGATGATCAGCGCCATACCATAGGTCAATAACAGGCCATACAGATGATCCTGTCGATAGATCTGCGATACAAGTGTCTTTTCCAGGAATATGCCGATCAAGGCGATGATGCCCGGCGCGAACAGCAACGCCCCCCAATAACCAATTCCCAGATGTTCCAACAACAGCCAGGCGACAAACGCCCCAGCAGTATAGACAGCCCCATGGGCAAAGTTGATGATGTTCAGCAATCCGAAGATCAGCGCCAAACCCAGGCTGAGGATCGCATAGAATCCCCCATTGATCAGACCGATAAGAACTTGCCCCAGCAAGGCCTGGACCGGCACACCGAAAATATCCATATCCACGCCCCCCTTAAATGCCCAGATATTCGTGCAATCGACCGCTTTCACGTCCGATATCGGAATTGGCTATCTGATCGATCACCTGTCCATGTTCGACGACGTAATGGCGATCGGCCACGGTCGCGGCGAACCGGAAATTCTGTTCAACCAGCAGGATCGTATAGCCACGGGATTTCAGCGTTTTCAGAACCCGCCCGATGGCCTGAACAATGACGGGGGCCAAACCTTCCGTCGGCTCATCCAGCAACAGCAAGCGACAGCCCGTGCGCAGAATGCGGGCGATGGCCAGCATTTGCTGCTCCCCACCGGACAGGTTGCCGCCGCCGCTGTTCAACCGTTCCGCGATATTGGGGAACAGCTCAAATATCTCGTCAACGGTCATACCACCCGGTGCGATCACTGGCGGCAACATCAGGTTTTCCCGGACGGTCAGCGATTTGTATATCCCGCGTTCTTCCGGGCAATAGGCTATACCCATGGGACTGATCATATGGGCAGGAACCGACAAAGCGGATTTGCCATTGATTTCAACCATGCCCGTGCGCGTTTCAACAATCCCCATGATCGATCGCAACGTCGTCGTCTTGCCCGCGCCATTGCGCCCCAGCAATGTCACAACCTCGCCTTCGTTCACATCGAATGTCATGCCATGCAGAATGTGGGATTCCCCATACCAGGCTTGCAGATTCTCAACCTTCAGCACGGCCGATTTGTTGGAGGATGTATCACTCATAGTCACCTCCCAGATAGGCTTCCACGACGCGCTTATCGGTGGAGACGCTGGCATAGTTGCCTTCCGCCAGAATTTCACCCCGTTGCAGGACCGTGATCGTGTCAGACAGATCCGCCACGACGGACAGGTTGTGTTCCACCATAATGACCGTGCGGTCGGCCTTAAGGGCATGAATCAGCTTGCTGATACCGGCGATATCTTCCTGACCCAGGCCCGCCATTGGTTCATCCAACAGCACCAGTTCAGGATCCAGGGCCAAAGTCGTCGCCAATTCCAGCGCACGCTTTCGGCCATAGGCAAGATCGGCCGCCCGGATATCGCGAAATTCCGTCAGGCCAACGGCTTCCATCAACTCAGTGGCCCGTGCATCGGTCGATTTCAAACTGTCCAGATGCCGCCAGAACTTATACGACAAACCCAAAGGTCGCGCTAAGGCGACACGCAAATTTTCAAACACCGTCAGGCCAGAGAACACCGCCGAAATCTGAAAAGACCGAACCAACCCCTGCCGCGCAACCTGCACGGGGGTCTTATTGGTAATCTCTTTGCCCTTGAAAAAGATCTGCCCGCTGGTTGGTGGCATAAATTTGGTTAGAAGATTGAAAACTGTGGTCTTGCCTGCGCCATTGGGGCCAATCAGGGCATGGACCGTGTTGGGGCGAACCTTTAGGGCAACATCCTTGACTGCCGTAAAGCCACCGAAGGCCTTCACAAGGCCTTGTGTTTCTAAGATATAATCTGACATGACGGCCTCAGAACTTCGCCAGAAGGCCGCCGTCGATTGTCAGCACCTCCCCATTTACAAAGTCGCCAGCCTGGCTGGTCAGATAAATCACAGCCGGACCAAGCTCTTCAGCCTTGCCCCAGCGTCCCAGCGGCACGTCGCGTTTGATGTAATCCTGAAACTCTTCATTCGATTGCAGCGCCGTGGTGAATTCCGTCTGCATGAAGCCTGGTGCCAGGGCGTTGACTGTGATCCCCTGACCCGCATATTCCACCGCCAGCGCCCGGGTCATCGATGCCAAACCACCCTTCACCGTCGCATACAGAGAGATGGCGCCACGCGATGCACGGCTGGCAACGGACGACATCATGACGATGCGGCCAAAACCATTCTTCTGCATTGATGGCAATGCCGCCCGCAACACATGGAACGCCCCGTTGATATGGACATCAAACAATGAGTCCCATTCGTCGCGCGTATAGTCATGAAAAGGTTTGCGATTCTGATTGCCGGCATTGCTGACAATGATGTCCAAATGGCCGTGCTTTTCGATAATCGCCTTTACGCCTGCATCCGCAGCCGCCTCATCAGAGACGCTGAACACGGCAGGTTCCGCTGAAAATCCTTGATTACGAAGCGCGGCAACGGCTTCGTCTGCGGCTTGTGCGCCAACATCGTTGATCACAACATGAGCACCTGCCTTGGCAAGCGCCTCAGATATGGCAAAGCCCAATCCCCGTGCAGCGCCGGTCACAAGAGCAACTCGCCCTTCCAACCCGAATGTACGGCGCAAATATTCTGCGTCGATCATAATCTGGCGTTCCTTCCTATATAGCGGCGGGCATTCATGCCCATCCATCTTGGCAATTCGTTAAGTCATTTGCCTTAATCTCACTATATAAGATTTTTATGAATTATTGCAATATGAATTTTGAGTGGGTTTATAGAAAGAAATCAAAGATTAATGCGTTCCCGCCGCCAATCGGCGGGGGGATCGCGACGCCTGATTTCCGCCATTCGTGACAGACATCACCAGATCCAAACGCTCTGATATCTCCGCCGCTGCGACTTTTACCGCAGCCCGCAATTCTTCAATACGGGTGTCTTTCAAGCCCGCGCGCGACACGATGAAAGACAGGCTGCCTGTGACATCCCCCTGACCCAGGAAAATCGGCGCACCAATTCCCACCAAAGTGTTATCGATTTGTCCAAAAGACACACAACTTCCATCCCGGCGCATTGCCTTCAGGTTGCCACGAAACTCTTCCCACGTTTCGCCCAGGCCAGAATCCGCAATCTCTTTTGCGTGATTCAACAGCAGGTTCTTTTGCTGATAGGTTGGCAGATAGGCCAGGATCATCCGGGCGGTCGCACCGCGAAACAACGGCATCGGGCGTCCGCGTTCATAGCTGGACTGGACCTTCGCATCGATCCATTCCTGATGAACGCACATCACCTTTTCACCATAGAAACTGCACAGCATCAGATTGGCCTGATACTCATCACAAACACGCGACATAACATCACGCGCCGCCGCCAATAGCGGATCACACAGCCGGATTTGCCGATCCAGTTCAATGATGCGCGCGCCCAGAACGTAGGCCCCGCCAGCGGCTGGTGCCAACAGACCCGCATCCACCAGCGCCTTGACATAGCGATAGGTGGTGGCGCGGGATCCACCCATTTCTGCTTGCAGGGCGTCAACGGTCCAGGCCGGGGTTTCCGTCGTGAAGTAATCGAGAATTCCCAACATGCGATCAGCGCTGCTGCCCCGCCGCGCTGCCGTATCGTCCATCTTAGTCGCCAAAATGATAATTCCTTAAGAAGCCATTCAAAAACATCTGCCCTAACCGCAGGGCCCAATCATTCGAATTTTGCATCATAGAGTATTATTTAGCTGAACCGACACTTCTGTCCACTTAATGCAGGAAATATCCACCATTCACATCCAGTGTGACACCCGTCATATAGCATGAAAGGTCGCTGGCCAGAAACAGGCATGCTTTGGCAATGTCATCGGGACTTGCGAACCGTCCCAGGGGAATTTGATCCAACAGCATTTTTTCCCAATCCGGCCCGAATTTGCCGCGGGTCATGCTGGTATCAACTATTCCAGGCGCCAGGGCATTGACGCGTATCTTTGCCGGGCCCAATTCCCGCGCGGCCCCTTTGACCAACCCCAGAATTCCGGCCTTTGATGCAGCATAATGGCTGCTGCCCAACAAGCCACCGCCGCGCATTCCCGCCATGGAGGATATGGCCACAAAACTGGCGTTTCTACCCTCTGTCATAGCAGGGATTGCGGCTTGCAGAAGATTGAAAGTTCCCCCCAGATTGACATCAATCATGCGATGCCAATCGGCGTCGGTAATGTCACTCAGGCGGGTTGCATTCACGATCCCTGCGCTGTTGACCACGCAGTCCAGGCCGCCCAACAGGGCAACAGCTTGGGCAACCGCAGTCCGAACCGCGCCTTGGTCAGAGACATCACAGGCAATTGCACCCAAGGCCCCCATCTCTGTCGCTGAGGACTGGACGGCGTCCTGATCCATGTCAATCAGAACAACCTGTGCACCATTTGAAAGAAAAAGTTGAGCGACCGCCCAACCGATGCCGTCCTTTCGGGCGGCACCGGTGACGATCGCTCTAGTCTGAGGCAAGAGGGTCATGAAGAAAGTAAATCCTTACTTCTTGACCAACGGGCACTCGCTTTCAGCCAAGGGACGGAAAGCTTGCTCACCCGGAATGGTGCGCACGACGTTATAATAATCCCAATCGCGCTTGGAGTCGGATTTGTTCTTCACGCTGTAGAGATACATATCGCGGATCACGCGGCCATCTTCACGGATATAGGCATCCTTGGTGAAGAAGTCGTTGATCTTCGTGCCTTTCATTTTCTCCAGAACCGGGCCACTGGCATCGGTACCGGCGGCCTCAATGGCCTTCAGATAATGCATAACAGCCGCATAGTCGCTGGCATGCAGCATGGTCGGCATCACACCGGTACGCTTGTAGAACCGTTCAGACCAGGCACGGGTTTCGTCCGTCTGATCCCAATAGAAGGCTTCCACCAGGTTCACGCCTGCGGCCAGATCCAGACCCAGTGAATGCACATCGGTCAGGAAGAACAACAGGGCCGCCAGCTTTTGACCGGACTGGGTAATCCCGAATTCATTGGCCTGTTTGATCGAGTTCACGGTGTCGGCACTGCCATTGGCAAGACCGATAACCTGTGCGCCCGAAGCCTGAGCCTGCAAGAGGTAAGAAGCAAAATCAGCGGTATTCAGCGGATGCTTCACTTCACCAACGATGGTGCCACCATTGTTTTCCACGACCTGCCCGGCATCTGCCCGCAGCGCATGACCAAACGCATAGTCACTGACCAGGAAGAACCAGCTCTTGTCACCATTTTCCAGCATGGCCGTGGCAACACCGCGCGCCAGGGCATAGGTGTCATAGGTCCAGTGAATGCCATTCGGAGAGCATTTCGCCCCCGTCAGAGCCGATGAGCCAGCACTGGTGAAAATCGCAATCTTGTCCAAATCACGAGTCAAATCGTTCACACCGATAGCAATTGCCGAATTCGGCACATCGATGATCAGATCAACGCCTTCACTTTCATACCATTTGCGAGCGATATCCAGGCCGATATCAACCTTGTTCTGGTGATCGGCAGAGACAACTTCAATCTTCTTGCCAAGAACCGTACCACCGAAATCTTCGACCGCCATTTCCGCAGCAATCACGCCATTGGGACCAGACAGATCGGCGAAGCTGCCGGACTGGTCATTCAACACGCCGATTTTAATGACGTCATCAGACACTTGCGCCTGAGCGCTTCCAACAAAAAGGGCCGTAACAAGGCCTGCATATAGGGCTAGTTTACGCATAGTTTCCTCCCATCTTTTTTGATTTGGGTGTTTTAATTGAACTTTTTCTGTGGATCAGGGATGGTCCTGGACCAACTCCCTACTCCAACTTCTCTCCAGCGAACTGCTCTAAAAAGACGTTCGGTCGCAGGAAGAAGGACAGGACAAGAGCGCCATTGGGTGAATAGGCATAGTGCTGGTTGCCTTTTGGGCGCCAGACATAATTACCTTCACTGACAGTGCCTTCATCATCTTCGATGGAGCCGGATAGAACATAGGTTTGTTCCACCTCGACATGTTCATGCAGCGGCAAGCGCGTATTGGGTTCCCAACGGAACAATGCCGTCAGAAGTCCAGCTTCCTTGTCCTGCATCAGAATCTTCATATCGATCCCGGGCACCTGGGTTGGTTTCCAAGACAAATCGTCCACGGTCACATATCGGGAATCAAGCGGCGTCAGTTTTTCCTGACCAGCCAGACCGGGCGTTTCAATCGCCATAATTTCCTCCATAATCCGCGCTTAAGCGCGTTCTTACTTACTTTATAAATTAACGTTATCTCACATTATGGGATTTGTCTATAAAATCTTATTTTGAGATATACGGCGCTCAAAGGCAATTTACCCCCCACAGGGCGATCCTGTGGGGGGCACTGAAACACCCGCTATTTCAATAATTGAAAAGACCTGGCCCGCCTAGAGGGCGGCCATAACCGATTTCATGGAGACCATTCCTTTAACCGCCCCCTTTTCATCCCGGACCAGAAGCGCGCCATCCCCTTTGGCAAAGCTTGGGAAGCATTCTTCAAGGGACAATGTTTCCAATACGACCGGTGTCATTTCCTGCCTTGTGGCGCAGTCGTCAATACAGCTTGGCGTCAGGGTGTTTTTCATATCCGGGCTGAAAACCTGCACCGGGTCATCATCCCGACACAGGGCGACACCGGTATCACGATCCAGGATTTCCTGGCACTGGCGATAATTGGCATTATGCAGGGACATCATCTCAACCGGCTTCATCAACGCGCCAATCTTAACGACCCGGCTTCGGTTCACATCCTTCACAAAACGACGCACATAGTCATCCGCTGGATTGATCAGAATATCGGCCCCTTTGCCAACCTGCCGCAATTCTCCATCCTTCAGAATGGCAATTGTATCACCAATGCGCAGCGCTTCATCCAGATCATGGGTGATAAACAGGATCGTCTTATGCAACCGGGCCTGCAGGTCTTTCAATTGATCCTGCATTTCGTTTCGGATCAGCGGGTCTAGGGCACTGAACGCCTCGTCCATCAACAGGATATCTGCATCCGTCGCCAATGCCCGGGCCAACCCGACACGCTGTTGCATGCCACCCGACAATTGGCTGGGATATTGATTGGCAAATCCGCTCAACCCGACCAGCTCTATCTGCTCCCGTCCTTTTTCAAGGGCCGATTTCCGATCCATGCCACTGATCCGCAGACCATAAATCACATTTTCCAGGACGGTCTTGTGCGGCAATAAGGCAAACCGCTGAAACACCATAGATATCTTATGCCGCCTGAAATCCCTCAACTCCCGTGTGCTAAGGCCCAAGACATCAACACCATCAATCAGAATGCGCCCGGCTGTCGGTTCAATCAGGCGGTTGAAATGGCGGATCAATGTGGACTTCCCAGAACCGGAAAGACCCATAATGACAAAGGTTTCCCCCGCCGGTATCTGCAAACTGATGTCCCGCAGCCCGATCACATGATCGCTTTGTGCCAACAGTTCCGATTTGCTGATTGTTCCGGCCTTGACCTGTTCCAGAACACTGGCCGGGTCGGGACCGAAGATCTTATAGATATTGTCGACCTGGATTTTTATGTCTTTTGTCATGACCGTTATGATTCCAGCTTCAGATGACGTTGAACCCGACGGCCATAGGCCTGGGCAATGCGATCAAACACGATGGCCAGAAAGACAATTCCCAGACCAGACAACAGGCCACGGCTGACTTCCAGTCGCTGAATGCCCTGCAGCACCTGATATCCCAGTCCACCAGCCCCGATCATCGACGCGATCACGACCATGGACAGCGCCATCATCGTAGTCTGGTTGATGCCTGCCATGATGGTTGGCAAAGCCAGTGGAATTTGCGCCGTCAGCAATCGCTGGCCCGGTGTCGCCCCAAAGGCACTGACTGCCTCAATAATCTCGGCATCCACCTGCCGTATGCCCAGATTGGTCAATCGGATGACCGGCGGAATGGCAAAAACGATTGTTGCCAGCAGGGCCGGAATTTTACCTGGACCGAACAACATGACAAAGGGGATCAAATACACAAATATTGGCATCGTTTGCATAATGTCCAACAAAGGCAACGCGACCGATTGCATCACATTGGATCTGGACATGGCGATTCCGACAGGAATGCCGATCAGGACTGCCATCAGGGTTGCCGTCAGCATCAGCGCGATCGTTGCCATCGCCGGTTCCCAGATCCCCACCACGCCGATCAGAAACAGCATCACAGCTGTGCCCATCGTCGCGGCCCAACTGCGCGCCGCCCAATAGGTCGCCCCACATAACAAAATCAGCACGACATACCACGGCAACCACAACAGGAAGCTTTCAATACCAGACAGCATGCGCAGGACCGGCAGGAATGCTATTTCCAGCGCCTCGCCATAATTGATGACGACCTGGTTAAAAGCGTCATCGATGAAGATACGCAGCGCTCTGGTATCAATAATTTCAGGGAAATCCTGGGTCACGATCCTATTCCTCTAAAAACGTGGGGCCCGAAAGATCGAGGCGGGCTTCAGTTAAAACCCGCCTCAATACTCTACATCATTGTCCACCTGGTTTAGCGTGAAATACTCGGCGACCGTTACAGGGAGGCTTTCACTTTATCCGCTACATCTGCGGGCACCCATTTGGTCCAGATCGGCTCATAATTCTTGAAGAAATATGCCGCGACTTCTTCCGGGGAGGCCTTGTTGTCATCGCCCCAGGCCAAGACCTTACTGATATCCGCATTCGGAACCTGCAGCTTGGACAGGAATTCGGCCACATTGGGGGCCTTGTTTTTCAGTTCCGTCACGACGGCCACGGCCACTTCGCCAACAGCCCAACCCGACACCTGAGGATCCGCACAATTCATATCCGTCAGACATTTGAATTTGTCGGCGTCATAGGCAGGCATTTCCAACTTGACCAAATTGTATTTCCCAATCACGTCGGTCGGGCCCCAGTAATAGCCGACTATTGCCTTGTCACGGGTAACCTGGCGCGCAAAGGAGGCTTTCAGATTTGCTCCCGACCCCGGCGAAAACAGCTCGAAAGTCTCGCCCAGCCCCAAAGCCTTGAAAAGATTGTTGGTGATGATTTCACATCCCCAGCCTGGAGGGCAGCCATACAGCCGTCCCATATCCGGATTGGACACATCCGCGAAGACTTTCGCATTTGCTTTCAAATCCATCACCGAGCGAATTTCAGGATGTTCTTTTGCAACATAATCTGGAATCCACCAGCCCTCTTCACCGCCGCTTTCAAAAATGTCACCCGCCTTATAGACATTGCCTTTTTCCATCATCTGTTCCCAGATGGAGGCAGCGGTCGAAACCCACAGTTCCGGTGCGATATCAGGCTCACTTTTTGACAGCATCGATGTTGCGGTCGGTACGGTATCGCCCGGCACAACCTCTGTCGTGCAGCCATACCCGTCCGCCAGAATCTTATTGGTGATATGCGCCAAAGTGCTGGCGGAAAGCCAGGTCATCTCTGCAATCGTAATTTTGTCCGTGGTTCCGCATTCCGTTGCAAAAGCCGGTGTCGTCGTGCCCAGGGCTGCGGCCACAAGTGCCCCGGCGAAAATCGTTTTAAAACCCTTCATCGTCTCAATCCCCTTGCAATACCTGTTCCCATGCGCCCGCCAGAACAGCAGACTTGTTTGCTTGCAATAAGGATGACCCATGAATTTATTTCAGACAAATCGAAATAATTTATTTTAATTTCAGATTTATTGAAATAATGAGAATGCCGGACAAATCACCCTGTGACACTGTCCAACCGTTGAAAACCGCAACCGTTGAAAACCACAGCGCATTCCGAGAACTCGAACTCTCGCGCTACAACAATCGGCAATACGTGCCACGCATTCATGCATGGCGATACTCTAATCATTATCGGTCAGGCCTGCCCCGGCGCCGCGCTGGCGTGATTCAGCCGTTGCAGGGACATAGGTTAAGGCCGCACGTTCAGTCAGGGACCGGATTAATGCCGGGGAGATATCCACACGCGTTGTCCGGGGGGGATGAATTCCCGGCGGCGCGCCAGAGCCCCGCACCATCGTTACAACAGCATCACCGCCACCGCTCAAAATGCCGGTAACGGTCATTCCATCAGGGTCAAGGACCGCGTGGCAGCCATTTAAGAATTCAATTCGGATCTGCGTACCGGTCTGAGCTGAAACAACACCGGCCATGCCCAGAAACAACAGGGGGGCATCCATGATCTGAACAGTCTGAGGGTTATCAATTCCGCGGGCAATGACCTGATCCAGAAGCGACGGCCCCTTCCAAATCACACCCCTGGATACCAGGCCCTCCCAGACAGCAGCGGCCCCATCCTGACCATGGCAAATCAACCAGGTTCCTGCTGCGGCGCAGTCTTCCGCCAAGCCCATGGGCAGTCCGGATCCTCGCGCCGCTTTCAGCATCAGGCTGGAAATCTCATTCAATGAATATGTCATGGGTTCAGCGCCAGAACAGGCAGCCACCAATCATCACAAGCTGCTACGCCTGTTTGGATATCCTCTGCCAGCGGTGCGCCTTGATACAGGGTGATACGAGTCCACCGATCCGATTTTGGATCGAATTTAGCCGCCCCGAAGAAGGCCAGCTTGCACCGCAGCATGTCGATAGGGTGACACGCCTGGCCGATCAGATTGTCCCGGATTTCAGAATATGGATAGCGCATCATCGTCTGAACCCGTCGCACACAATAGCGATGTTCCGGGTGGATTAACAGAAACTGCGCCACAGTGTGGCCCGGTATTGCCGCCTGTAAATCTCTGTATAGGGCCTGTATCTGACGGGCGATATCCAGCGGCAATTCCCTATCGGCACCGGGCTCTTCCTCCCGCAGCCCAAGGCGCGGCTCCAGCTTTTCTTCGGACACATACCAGAATTGGCTGGTAGACACCGGGGCCTGAAAATCAATCTTCAGTGCCCAAATGCATCCTGTCTGCACATACTCTTGCAGCACTTCCACCGTCATTGTGGGGTCCAGGCGAGGAGTATGGGAGCTGTCCATACACTCCGTATACCCATCAACCAGATCACCGTGGGGTTCCAGAATCAGGGCCACAACCAGTTCCTGACAATCCAGCCCCCAGTTTTCCGACAATGCCATCAATCGGTCCCAGGGATAGGCGTTTCCCAACAGCCAATCCAACGTCACGATTTGCTGTAATTCTTGCCATTCCCGACGCAGAACCGTGATCCGGTTCATATGCTGTTCATCTGGAACTACCCATTGATCCANGTGCCGCGCGACCCGTGCAATCAATGAAACACAGTCTGCACGGGTCGCTTCTGTTGTCGATTCCAGCCCTCGAACCTCCGCCAGGGCGGTTTCCCGGGCAAGAATCCAGTTGTTCATCAGGATTGGATGGCTGACCAGAAACGGTGCCATGCCAAGACCTGTCGAATTGCCAATACCCAGGGCCCGCCTGAAGGCAGGGGATAATGACACCGCCGTATCGGGTGCCCGACAGGCGGCGATGTGACTGACCAGATCATGGGTAAATCCACGGATCAGCCAGACTGTCAGCATTTCGGCCTGAAACGGCCCGGCCAGGGCCGGTCGATTTTGAATGACCGCCCGATCCGCAATGCCGAATTTTCCATTCCCATAAACGGCCGTTGTCCGCATCAGATAGCCGGTTGCCGACACCAGGTCCGCCGCCGGTTGCTGTCCAGCCGCCAGAGACTCCACGACATGATTAAAAAGTCGGACAGATTTATTGGCCCGGCTTAAGACCAGGTCCGTCTCCTCAAAGCGCCCGGCCTCCTGACGTGGAGCATTCTCCTGCAGTCGATCCAGGTCTGCCCGAGTCGGGGTGCCATCAAACAGAACATAAGAGCTGTCCCAGGCCTGTGCGATTACACGATCGGTTCGATTTTCATCCGCCAGTTCGGTGGAAAAGGCGACCAGACTGTATGTATGGCCCGACAGGTGAAGCGAATATACCGCGCGCCCATATCCGGCCGCATTCATCTCCCAAACCGGTCGTGTAACCGTGACCTTCTGCGCCGCCATACGCCGTATCAGGGCCCGCATAAAGCTCAACCGGGTTGGAAAGGATGCCCCCATACGCGCCAACCGCATCACAGTGTCCGGATCGCGCAAGGCCTTTGGTTGCTGGACGGGAACGTGGGCTGGCGATGGATGCATTATCCCCTCGCGACCCCAATGGGGGTATCTTCGAAGGACGCATTCCCTGAAGCGGCGCTTCCAAAAGACAGATCAAAGAATCGAAGCCAGTTTTCCCCCATCAATCCCGCCACTTCCCCATCATTAAACCCGACAGCTTTCAGTCCTTCGGCAACATTCAGAAAATCACGATTATCAGAAAACCAGCTGGGTTGATCTGGAAAGCCCGGGCTCTTGGCGCTGCCTTCCCCATAATCAGTTTGTTTGGACCATCGCCCATTGCGCATCCAGGTCACAACGGAATCCGGCTGGGACTGACACAGGTCTGATCCCAGCCCCAGACTTGCGACACCATATCGACTGGCCGCTTCTGCCACCATGGTGCAGAAGTCATCCAGGGCGCAATCGCTGCCCTGCCTGAGGTGATGGGGATATAGGGAAAAGCCCAACATGCCGCCTGATTGCGACAATGCTTTCAGAACATCATCGGATTTATTGCGCAAAGCCCCATGCCACCAAGCAGGATTCGCATGGGTGATCGCGATGGGGCGTGTTGAAATTTCGATTGCTTCCAGGGTAGAGCGTTCCGCTGAATGGCTCATATCCACCACCAGACCAACCCGGTTCATTTCGCCAATCACTTGCCTGCCAAATCGGGTGATACCGGTATCATTCACTTCATAACAGCCTGTCGCCAGCAGAGACTGATTATTATAGGTCAACTGCATGAACCGAACACCCAACTGATGGCAGATTTCCACCAGACCGATATCACTTTCAATGGGGGAGGGATTCTGGAAGCCAAAGAAAATAGCCGTGCGCCCCTCTGCCTGCGCGCGCCTTATATCGTCGCCTGTGCGGCCCAGGAAAATCAGATCAGCGTGTTGCTCAAACAAGCGGTTCCAATGGGCAACCTTTTGGACCATTTCCTGAAACGTCTCGTGATAGGCGATCGTCACATGGACGGCACTAACACCCCCTTCCCGCATTTCGCGGAAAATAGACTCCGACCAATTGGAATATTGAAGACAATCAACAATCAGCATCGACGGTTTTAAGGGCATAGACATCACTCCGGCTCGCCCGCTCGGATATAAGCGGTCTTCACTTGCGTATAGAACTCTGCCGCTGCACGCCCCTGTTCTCTGGGGCCAGAGCTGGAATTCTTTCTGCCTCCAAAAGGAACATGATAATCCGTCCCGGCGGTTGGCAGGTTCACAGTGACACACCCGGTTTGAATATGTCTCCGAAAATGGGTCGCGCGCGCCAGGGATGCCGTAAAGATCCCCGCGACCAATCCATAATCAGTGTCATTTGCGACGGCGAGTCCTTCTTCATAGGACTCAATTCTCTGGACCGCTGCGATTGGCCCAAACATTTCTTCGCGATTGAACGGCATATCATTGGTCGATTCGCTGATCAGGGCTGGGGTCATATAAAAACCATCCTGTTCCAGGGTTATTCGCTCCCCACCATAAACGATCCTGGCCCCCGACTGCTTGATCTGGCCCATCCAGCGCAGATTTGCCGCCAATTGCGTATCACTGACGACAGGTCCCATCTGAGTCTGTGGTGCCAGGGCAGGCCCGACCTTCATGGATTTTAGGGCGTCCGCCAGCCGGTCGACAAAAGCATCATGAACCGCACTGTGGACCAACAATCTGGACGATGCCGTGCATTTCTGTCCGGTTCCTGAATAGCCCCCGCTAACGGCAGCGGCAACGGCAAGATCCAGATCCGCATCATCCATCACCAGAAGGGCATTCTTAGAGCCCAGTTCCAACTGGTACTTCCCAAGATTTCCCGCCACGGCAGCGGCTACCTGTCGCCCAACGGCGTAGGATCCTGTAAACGTGACGGCATCCACATCCCGATGCCCGACCAGGGCGTTCCCAATCGCAGCGCCAGGCCCCATCAGCAATTGAAACGTGCCCATAGGCAAACCAACCCGCGTCAGTATTTCCGCCAACGCCCAGGCGGAAGCCGGGGTTTGGTTTGCCGGCTTCCAGATCACGGCATTGCCATAGGCCAGAGCCGGGGCGATCTTCCAGCTTGCCGTTGCAATTGGAAAATTCCAGGGAGAAATCACCGCAACGACGCCCATAGGCTCCCGCCGGATATCAATCTCTATTCCCGGGCGCACGGAATCCGCTGTTTCCCCAATCTGTCGCAAGACTTCGGCGGCATAATAACAGAAGAACTGTCCGGCACGAAAAACCTCGCCCTTACCTTCCGCCAGCGGCTTTCCCTCTTCCCGACTTAACAGGCGACCTAATTCTTCCGACCGATCCATTAACTCCCGACCGACTGCATCCAGCACCTGTTGCCGCTGTTCCAGACCTGTCTTTTGCCATTCGCGCTGGGCATCCTTGGCAACCGCAACCGCATGATCAAGTTGCGCGGCAGTCGCCTGAGCATAAAGGCCGATTGTATCCGTCACATCAGATGGATTGATGTTGGCGATAGGGTCCGCACCTGGCACCCATTCGCCCCCGATCAGATTGTTGTATGTCTCTGCCATGACCTTCCTTTCAAAATACGAAAATCAAAATCGTGCAAGAAACAACTTCAATCAAACCGAAATTTCTGTTACTTATTTCAAAATAACTGAAGTTCGGCACCATGATCAAATTAGAAGCTTTGCGTGTTTTTGTTACCGTCGCGGAATTGGGGAACATTCGGGACGCCTCTGACCGATTGGGCCGCACGGCGTCGGCCATCTCCATGACCTTGAAGCAATTGGAGGAAGAACTTGGCAATCCGCTATTTGAAAGTGACCGCAAGAACAGCCTGACCGCACTGGGTCAATTCACATTGGAAACCGGGCGCGAACAGATCCAGAGTTATGACAAGTCCATTCGAATGATACAGGACTTTGCCCATGACAAGATCGGCCATCTGGCGCTTGCCTCTGTGCCGTCTGTTGCGGCTAATCTGATCCCGCTTTTGCTACCACGCTTTATCAATGAACGACCCGGCATCACCGTCGAATTGTTCGACCTGGACAGCCGTAATGTCTGTGCCATGGTAGAATCCGGACAGGCGGATTTGGGTATTGCCAGCACACCAAAGGCATCCGCGCCTGTTGCCTTCACGCCCCTGTTCCGGGATCGGTTCAAAGTGATCTGCAACGCTGAGTCTGACCTGACGGCGATCACGGGGCCTTTGCAATGGCATAATCTTCAGGATCAGGCCCTGATAAAAAACGGATCATCCGACGCCATCATGGCCCCACAGTTCCTGCAGTTGACGGAAAAATCGACGATGGTGGTCCGGAATGTCACATCCCTTTTCGCCCTGGCGAAGGCCGGTGTCGGGATCACCCTTTTGCCAGCGCTGACCACCCTGAACCTGCCAGAGGGTATCTGCGCCTTGGATCTTGCCGACACATCGGCAGAGCGCATTGTCGGCCTGTTGGAGCGAAAATCCGGCTTTCTAAGTCCTGTTTCCAGCTCTTTTAAGGCCTTTCTGCGCATGAACCTGAAGACACTGGCCAGCGCGCTTTCCCCCCACCGGCAGGAAAGCTTCGTGATTGTCTGAACCGGAGAATTAACCGATAGCGGCAGATTAGCTTTGGCGTTCGAATGACACACATGTGCACGGCAAAGCCGCAAACGCGACAGCCGGATTCCGGGTCTTAACGCAAAAAGCGAAACGCAATCGCCGAACCTTAAACAAGGTCCTCGATATCGACATCAGGGCCGACCGGCACGCCATATTCCCGCTTGGAGGTGCGAATCCCGATGGCAGAGCGCACATTGGCAACATTCGGGGCGGCGGTCAGTTGGCTTGTCAGAAAGCGATTATAGCTGTCCAGGTCCCGGGCAACGACCTTCAATAAGAAGTCCGTATCACCCTGTAACATGTGACATTCCCGAACCAGGGGCCAATCCGCCGCCATTTCTTCAAATTTGCGCAGGTCGCTTTCAGCCTGGCTGACCAGTCCAACAAAGGCGAAAACTGTAACGTCAAAGCCCAGCATTTCCCCATCAAGATCTGCATGGTAGCCCCGGATAAACCCGGCTTCTTCCAACGCCCGCACGCGACGCAGGCAGGGCGGTGCAGAGATTCCAGCATTATGGGCCAATTCAACATTCGTGATCCGACCATCCGCCTGAAGATCACGCAGGATTTTCTTATCAATTTTATCCAGTTTTGCCCGTCGCATTCATGCACCGTCCTATTGGAATTTTACCGCATACCAAGATAACAAGAATTACCCTTTTTGCCCCGTTCGCGCAATATTATTATCTATCTTATTCATAACAGATATCCAGCCAGAGATACTTGCCCTGCCATGGCAGGCGGGGCATAACCGCTGATATGATAACAGATAACGCCCCTTTTGGCCCGCAAGCGCCGACCTGTTGTTGGGTTCTGACCGATGGTCGGGCCGGCAACCGATCCCCTGCGCGCGGCCTGGCGGAAGCCGTGGGCCTGCCGATTGTGGAAAAGGTCATTACACTGGCCAAGCCATGGCAATGGCTGCCCGCCAACTATTGGCCAAAATGTCTGATTGGGAAATACATGGGGACCCGCCCTGCAGCTTCCGACCCGCTGATGCCCCCCTGGCCTGCGCTTATTATTTCCTGTGGACGCCGCAGCATCGGTCCATCCCTTGCGATAAAGCGCCGCAGCAAGGGCCGCACCAGCATTGTTCATATCCAAAATCCGCGCATGAATACCGATGCCTTCGATTTGATCGCTGCGCCAGCCCATGATGGGATCACAGGGGAAAATATCGCCGTGACGACGGGATCGCTGCATGGCGTGACCCGCGCGAAACTGGATGAAGCCGCCACCCACTGGCAATCCAGACTGTCGCATCTGCCGCAGCCCAGAATTGCTGTCCTTATTGGCGGCAGCAACAGCGCCTATCGACTGGATGCAGAAACCGGCACGCAAATCGCCCAGGATCTGGCCAGTTTGGCCCAAACTTCCGGCGCAGGTCTGATGGTCACGACATCGCGCCGCACTGATCCCACCGCAATTGCTGCCATTCGCACGGCCCTGGCGGGCGCCCCTGCGGTGGTCTGGTCCGGTGATGGAGAAAACCCCTATTTTGGGTATCTGGGATTGGCGGAACGGATCATTGTCACCGGGGATTCCGTAAATATGGTATCAGAGGCCGCAGCCACAGGTCGTCCGGTTCAGGTCATTCATCTGCCCATTACCGGCCGCGCCACGAAATTTGAACGCTTTCATCGCGCCATGGAAGACGCCGGGGCCACGCGCAAATTTGAAGGCGCATTGGTTGACTGGGAATTTAACGCCCTAAATGATACCCTGTCCGTGGCGCAACGGGTCAGAGAAATCCTGCGGCGCAAAGGGATTGATACGCCAGAAGCATCCTGAGTGCTGAATGCGACACGGTGTCAAGTGGACATCTCTGCACGATGCATTGATAAGAGGAATGGCTTTAAACCCGTGAAATATTAGGGGTATTTTGAAATGGATGCCATAACACTCGCCCGCATGCAATTTGGTGCGAATATCTCATTCCATATCCTGTTTCCGACGATCACCATCGCGCTGGGTTGGGTGTTACTGTATTTCAAAATGGCCTATGCGCGCAGCGGCGACAGCAAATGGATGGATGCCTATTTCTTCTGGGTAAAGATTTTCGCACTGTCCTTTGCCATGGGTGTCGTTTCCGGCATCACGATGAGCTTCCAATTCGGGACCAACTGGCCCGGATATATGGAGCGCGTCGGCAATATTGCAGGCCCTTTACTGGCCTATGAGGTTTTGACGGCCTTTTTCCTGGAGGCCGTGTTCCTGGGAATCATGCTGTTTGGGTTCAGCCGTGTTTCCAATCGTGTCCATACGATTGCGACGTTCCTGGTCGCCTTTGGCACCACGGTATCTGCCTTCTGGATTATCGCCCTGAATTCCTGGATGCAGACCCCGACAGGGTTTGAGATGCGCGACGGCGTCGCCCATGCGACGGACTGGTTTGCCATCGTCTTCAACCCCTCCATGCCCTATCGGCTTGTCCATATGCTGCTGGCCTCAGGCTTGACCGTCTCCTTCCTGATTGCCGGCCTATCTGCATTCCGATGGTTGCGCAGCGATCGCAGCCCCGGCAACCGCGTCGCCTTGAAAACCGGCACCACATTGGCTGCGATCCTAATCCCCATTCAGATTTATGCAGGCGATCTGCACGGCTTGAACACGCTGGAACATCAGCCAGCCAAGGTCGCGGCGATGGAAGCGAACTGGACCACCCAAAGCAATGTGCCGCTGGTGCTGTTTGCAATTCCAGATCAAGAGACACGCGAGAACAAATTTGAGATCGCAATTCCCAACGGGGCCAGTCTGATCCTGAAACATGATTCTGACGGCGTTATTCCGGGCCTGAATGATTTCGTTACCGCCGATGGGACCATCAATCACCCCCCCGTCGCACCCGTCTTTTTCGCCTTCCGGATCATGGTCGGCGTTGGCCTGGCCATGCTGGCCGTTTCCTGGTTTGCGACATGGTATCTGCGCAACGGTCGGGATTTGCGGCCCTGGTTGGCCTGGATCCTGGTCGGGATGGCGTTTTCCGGTTGGATTGCCACCCTGGCTGGCTGGTACACAACAGAAATTGGGCGCCAACCCTGGCTGGTCACCGGTGTTCTAACGACCAGTCAGGCCGCGTCTGACGTTGCCGTTGGAATGATCGCCAGCACATTTATTGCCTATCTTGTGGTCTATGCAGGGCTGATCATCGCCTATATCGCGACGCTGATGTATGTCTCTGACAAGGCCGCCAGGCAATCCTCTGGTGCCCAATCCGATAAAGGGTACCAACCGGGCTTCTCATCCTCACCAGCGGAGTAGGCATTATGGGCGATTTATCCGATCCGACTGTTTGGCTGCCGCTTGTTTTTGCGGGGTTAATGGGATTGTCGATCCTGATCTATGTGGTCCTGGATGGGTATGACCTGGGCATTGGCATGTTGATGGTCGTCGCAGAGGATGATGAAAAAGACCGCATGATTGCCTCTATTGGACCCTTTTGGGATGCGAATGAAACCTGGCTGGTCCTGGCGGTCGGTCTGTTGCTGGTCGCGTTCCCCGTCGCCCACGGAACAATCCTGACCGCCTTATATCTGCCTGTCGCATTGATGCTGATCGGATTGATATTGCGGGGCGTCGCGTTTGATTTCCGCGCAAAGGTATCGCCGCCGAGAAAGCCCCTATGGAACTTCCTGTTCTTTCTGGGGTCGCTGGTCACCGCCTTGTCGCAGGGTTTCATGCTGGGCATGTATGTGATGGGGCTGGATTGGACACTGGCCCATGTCGCCTTCGCGGCGCTGATCGCCTGTTGTCTGGCGGCCGCCTATATGACCATCGGATCCACATGGTTGATCTATAAGATGGAAGATATCTTGCAGAAAAAGGCCGTTACCTGGGCCAAACGGACGCTGATTTTTACTGCCCTTGGTATGGGGACGATATCCTTGGCAACCCCGCTGGTCAGTCCGCGCATTTTTGACAAATGGTTCACCTTCCCGGAGATACTGGCCCTGGCGCCCTTGCCTTTGGGGGCGGGTGCCCTGTTCCTGGGGCTGGTTCTGATTCTGCGTAAGCTGCCAAAAGACAAGGACCGGCATGCCTGGCTGCCGCTTTTTCTGACCGGCAACATCTTCGTGCTGGGGTTCCTGGGGCTGGCCTATTCCTTCTATCCCTATGTCGTGCCAGACAAACTGACGATTTACGAAGCCGCCGCCGCGCCGGAAAGCCTGATGATCATTCTGATTGGCACATTGTTCGTGCTGCCCGCCATTTTGATTTACACCGCCTTCGCGTATTACGTTTTTCGCGGCAAAGCGAGGGACTTAAGCTACGATTAGGGCACGTTTTGCAGGCGACGGCCACAGCCGGTATAGGTCGTGTCATCCACCGTCAGCGTCACTGTCAGGGGGGAGTATTCCCCACTCATCGGATCGCGGCATCCATCCTCGCGATAGGCGATGGTGATGCGATGGTCCTGTGTTTGTATCGTCAGGGGATAGATTTTCAGGCGCGGGGGTGGCGTCTGAATAATCCTGGATCCATAATCCAACAGGATGAAGACACCCCGCTCCTGATCTAATTCCAGCAACCAACCTGGTTCATTGCCGACGGCGCGAAAATCGACACCCCGCACCGCCGCCCCACGCCAGGGGGTATTGACCAACTGCCCCTTGCAGTCTTTCAAGGTCATACCTCGGGCGCCTTCAAACAAGGCCTCCCGGCCTTTCATGAATAGCAGATTTCCGGATTCATCCTGATATTTCTGGCCGGATGCGGACGGCACCAGCGGCAAGACGACCTGTGACCCCTGATGCAGCACCCGCGCCTCATCGTCTCCCAATTTGACCTCGAAGGCGCCATCGGGACAGCGATAGGCGAAATACGTGGGGGGCGTATAGGGTAAGCTGGCGGGCATTCCGGCACAGCCCAACAGCAGGCTTATCAGTCCAGAGATCAGCGCAAGCCGAACCATTTATCCTGCCTGATCAATCATTGCGACGCCCGCGCCCTTTCAAGACATTGAACAGGACAGAAATCAGCCATAACGGAATGACAATGACGGCCCCGATGACAATGTAACCGGCGCTCCATTCAATCGCGCCCTTGGCCATGTCATAGATCCGACGGACGGTCTCGCCAAAGTTATTAAAAATGTCTTCCGGCGTGACATCAAATTGCACCAACAGCCATCCAATGATGAAGCTGATCACCGCCAGTTTAAAAAGTGTCGACAGTATCCGGCTTAAATCAGGGCGCATGGTCGTCCTTTCACAGAAAAGGGGGTCCAGACACACAGCCTGAACCCCGATACCCTTACTGTCACAAACTGATTTCGGCAAGTCTGCAGCGTGCCGAAGCTATGCTAACATATCCTGCCCCGCCAGTGCCTGATCAATCAAGGCGATGGTTTCCGGCAGGCCATACAGCGCAAAGAACGAGCCAATGCGCGGCCCCTGTTCCTGACCCAGCAGAATCTGATACTGCGCCTTGAACCAGTCACGCAGGTTTTCATATCCGTGGCGTTTACCAACTTCATAGACTTGGGTCTGAATTTCCTCTGCGGAGGCCGTTGCATCAAAGCCAGACAAAACGTCGCGCAAATCCATTAAGGCAGCTCGATCATTTTCCTCCGGCACTTTGAACGTCTTATGCGGCTTCACAAAATCCTGGTAATAACGAATAGCGAAACCCACCAACTGATCCAAAAGCGGATCATTTTCCGGGGACGCCTGTGGTGCATAGCGCGTGATAAAGCCCCACAACACATCCTTGTCTTCTGTGTTACAGACCGCCGCTAAATTCAGCAGAAGGCTGAAACTGACCGGCGGTACATCCTTGGGCACATCCCCCTGGTGGATATGAAACGCGGGATTCTCCAACTGCTGTTCGGGCGTTTCCTCAGGAAATTTTGCCCGGAATGTCAGGTAATCATCCACGGCCTTGGGGATCACGTCGAAATACAGACGCTTGGCCGTGCGGGGCTTCTGGAACATGAACAGGCCCAGGCTTTCGTCGGGCGCATAGGCCAGCCATTCTTCCATCGACAGGCCGTTTCCTTTGGATTTGGAAATCTTCTGTCCCTGATCATCCAGGAAAAGTTCATTGATCTGGGTCTCGGGCGGCGGCGCACCCAAAGCCTGGCAAATCCGGGTGGACAGCTTGACAGAGTCAATCAAATCCTTTCCAGACATTTCGTAATCAACGCCCAGCGCATACCAGCGCATGCCCCAATCCGGTTTCCATTGCAGTTTGCAACGCCCGCCCGTGACCGGTGTTTCCACCTCGCGCCCATCGGGATGGCGATAGACGATGGTCCCCGCCTTGGCATCCGTATGCAGCACGGGCACCTGATAAACTTCATGCGTTTCCGGATCGACCGGCAGAAAGGGGGAATAGGTTTCACGCCTTTCATCGCGCAGGGATGGCAGCATGATCTTCTGGATCGCCTCATAACATTCCAGCATGCGGATCAGGGCATCATCGAACCGGCCAGAGAAGTAATATTCCGTCGAGCTGGCAAATTCATATTCAAAGCCAAAACCATCCAGAAAATCCCGCAGCCTGGCATTGTTATGGGCTCCGAAACTGTCATGGGTGCCAAATGGATCGGGCACTTTGGTCAGGCGCTTGTTCAACGCGGCCGTCAACATGTCCTGATTGGGCACATTGGTCGGCACCTTGCGCAGCCCGTCCATATCGTCGGAAAAGGCCAGCAATTTGGTTGGAATATCACTCATCAATTCAAAGGCGCGGCGTACCATGGTCGTGCGCAGCACTTCCCCAAAGGTCCCGATATGGGGCAAGCCCGACGGGCCATAGCCTGTTTCAAACAGAACATAACCTTTTTCAGGCTGTTTATTCTCATAGCGTTTCAACACTTTGCGCGCTTCTTCGAAAGGCCAGGCTCGGGCATTGAGGGCTCTGTCGCGCAGTGTTGTTGTCATCGCTTTTTCTCATTCTGTTAAGGATAATGGGCATAATGCGCCAAACGCGCCGGAAACTAGGCTTGGCAGCCCGGTTCGTCAACTATGGGGCTATAGATCGCTGCGCTGCCTGCTGTTTGTCACCCGTGGACTTGATCCGATATCTGCAGCGACAGGTGCTTTTGGTGCATGCAGCCCTGGATTCCCGCCTTCGCGGGAATGACGAGATTTATATACCACCGCCCCCCAACAGCGGCAGGCGAAAGTGGTGCAGGCCGCCCCGGTCACCTGCCTGTGCGGGAACGTCAGGATTTGTGTTGTGCGCCACCGTCACCCCGGACTTGATCCGGGGTCCAAGAGCGGCAGGCACCGACATATCCGGCAGGAATGGAATTATTCGGAGACCAGACCCAGGTCAATTTCCAGGGCGGCGCACAGCATCTGACCGATCAGGATATGCATTTCCTGAATACGCGCCGTTGTATTGGACGGCACGATGATCATCGGTTCTGCCAGTCCGACCAGTTTACCGCCATCGCGCCCGGTCAGCGCCGCAGGGGTCAGGCCTTTGCGGCGCGCCATTTCCAGGGCAAGGGTCACATTCGGACTTTGCCCCGATGTGGTAATGCCAACGGCCACATCCCCCGCCCGGCCGATCGCTTCAATCTGTCGCGAAAAGACGTGATTGAAGCCCATATCATTGCCAATGGCGGTCAGGGCAGAGGTATCAACGCTGAGCGCCAGGGCCGAAATGGGCGACCGGTCCGCGCGATAGCGCACGGCCAGTTCTGTCGCCAGATGCTGGGCATCCCCGGCGCTGCCACCATTGCCAAAAAACAGAATCTTGCCGCCCCGGCGAATACAACTGGCCCAGACGGACAGCATCTTCGCCATATCCTCACGGCATGCCTCATGTGTCCGCGCCAGGACAGAGGCATGTTCGGCAAATTCATCGTCAAAGAAGGTCTCAGAAACGCTCATGCGCGCAGATTACTCTGCGTCTGCCGTGCGAACAAGTGCCGCTTCACGCTGAAACAGGGCTGCGTCAAAAGCGGCCAATTGGCGTTGCACGCGCCCATACAGCGTGTCGGACGGATAGTCGCCGGACTTACCCGGCTTTCCAATCTTAAGCCCGGTCATAAGACTGGCGGCTTCTTCTACCGTCTGGACGGTATGCAAGTGGAATTTACCTGCGGCAATGGCATCGCGCACTTCATCATCAACCACCAGACCGTCAGCGACAGAGTGCGGCACAATAACCCCCTGATTGCCGGTCAGGCCGCGTGCAGCACACAGTTTGAAGAAGCCTTCAACCTTATGATGAACGCCGCCCACCGCCTGGGCATCCCCACGTTGATTGACCGATCCGGTAATCGCAAGATCCTGTCGCAGGGGGGCACCCGCCAGATCTGACAGCACGGCAATCAGTTCCGCCATAGAGGCACTGTCCCCTTCTACACCGCCATAATTCTGCTCAAAAGTGATGGAGCAATTAAAGGATAGGGGCGCAGTGCGGGCGAACAGGCCGGAAAGATAGCCCTGCAACACCAAAGCGCCCTTTTGCTGGATAGGGCCGCTCATCGCGATCTGGCGTTCAATATTCAAGACACCGTGACGCCCGACACTGGCCCGGGCCGTGATGCGCGACGGGCCACCAAAGGCATGATCACCGGTATCGCGGACTGTAAGGCCGTTAATCTGACCAATCACCGATCCTTCGGTCGCGATCATCACCACGCCACGGTCAATCATATCCTGACTGCTGACCTCAACACGGTTATTGCGTTGCTCCTGTTCCCGACGCGCCTTGATCAGATCCGCCTCTGTCAGGGCCCCCTTCCCCGATGTCCGGGCAGCGGCTTCTGATATCAGATCATCCAGCAATTCAAGGCTGGCAGACAGGCGGGTCCGATCGCCGATCATGCGCGCCGCAAGCCCCAGCAAATAAGAAATTGCCCCGTCCTTCAGCCCCCGGCCGGTCTGGGCCTTGGCCCGCGTCTGCAACACGGTGCCATAGATCGACAAATTCGCTGCGCTGGCGGGCATATCCTGGGCGATATCCGCCTTCACCTTAAACAAAGCGCGAAAATCAGGGGAGGGAGAATATCCACCATAATACAGTGCAGGCGTTCCCACGATAACCACCTTCAACGACAAAGGAATGGCCTTTGGCGAGGGCGCGCCTGTCACCGGCATGGCGTTCTGGCGGTGGCGTTCTTCAATGCGGATATATCCATCCCGCAGGGCAGATATCAACGCCTGCCAACTGCCAGGCAGCGCCGCCAGTGCATCGGCACGCAAGACCAGCACCCCGCCATTGGCCCGATGTAATGCGCCCGGCCGGATCAGGGTGAAATCCGTTTCCAGATGGGATGCGCCGGGCCGATACTGAATTTCCCCGAACAAGTTCTCATATTCAGGGGTCGATTCCAGTATGACCGGCGGGCATTTGGTATCGCCATTATCGACCAACAGATTAACCGCATACCGTCGTTCTGGCTTTTCCACCGCAATGGGCTGCCCCTGAGGGTCGACCGCAGGCCCGAAGCTGCGCAGGTGATCCAGAATATCCTGTTCCAGTTCAACGAACCATCTATTCAGCCCCTGTCCGGAAAACTGCGCAATCAAAGGTCGCAACAAAATATCGCAGGCATCGCGGGCGACATCCTGTGTAATGTCGCCAATCGCCTGCATGAGGCCGGCACGATCCTGAGTGATTTCCTCATTGATCGCCTGTAACTTCGCAATCAATTGCTTGGCGTTGGCGGTCATCGCCTCCCGATCTTCCGCGGGGACTTTATCCCAGGGCAATGCAGCCCCCTGTGGGTCCAAGGGGGCAAAGGCCGGGCCCTGTTCCCCCTGGAATATGCCCAGACCAACCTGTGCTGCTTCTTCCCGCAGGCCAGCCAGGGCGGCTTCCGCCTTTTTGGTCAAACGCTGCGTTACGGCCTGAACACGCGCCTGATAGGTCTCCCCCTCGAATGTCTGTTTCAGGGCGGTGCGTAGCTGGGCGATGAAATGTTCCATCGACTGTCGCAATTTCCTGCCAGATCCGGCAGGCAGTTCGAAGGGTTTGGGCCGATGTGGGCGCAGAAAATTGTTTAGATAGACCCAGTCGCTGGCCGGCTTTTTCGACGCATTGCATTCACGCAGATAGGCCAGGGTTTCCGTCATCCGCCCGGCCCGATCCGGCCCCAGAACAAAGATATTGAAACCGGGCGTTTGCATCGACAATCCAAAGTCCAGGGCAGCGCGGGCGCGCTCATGGCTGGAAAGATCGAATAAGGTCGCCGCCTTGCGCGCCTTCCATTTAAAGCGCGGAATACCAACCTTGTCGGCTTTCAAACTGCGCGCGACCATAAAATCCTCCACCGAACAGACTGTCTAAACACATATCACTGTCACCTTGATACACTGGCAGGCTAGGCCGTTACAGCACATTGGAAAAGCCGGATATTTTGACACAGCCAGGTCGTGCAGAAAGTCTTGTCTGTTCGATGGCATCGGATACTGTCGGTGTCATGACAGTGACACTTGATCGAATCTATCGTTTTCCCGTTAAGGGAATGGGGCCGGACCCTTTGGACAGCGTCGCCTTGCAAGAGGGCGATGGGCTGCCCTTTGACCGTCATTGGGCGGTTGTGCATGGCTCCAGCAAGGTCGACCCCGCCGCCCCAACCTGGGCAAAGAAGGCGAATTTTCTGTGTCTAGCCCGGGATGAAAAACTGGCGCAACTGGATATCGCTTTTGATGAAGAAACCCGCACCCTGACGGTTCTGCGCAAGGGAAAGCAGATCAGCCGCGCCAGGCTGGACGACCATATGGGTCGCACCCTGTTACAGACATTCCTGGCAGGCTTTATGCCCGACGGCCCACGGGGCAACCCGAAGGTTGTCGAGGCCCCGCAAGGTGTTGCCTTCACCGATGTCGAAGCCGCTAAAGTTTCGATCATCAACATGGCCAGCGTCCGGGATATTGAGCGTGTAACGCGCGAACCCGTTGACCCGATGCGGTTTCGCGGCAATCTGTATCTGGAAGGCCTGGATGCCTGGAGAGAGTTCGACTGGATCGACAAGCAAATTCAAATCGGGGACTGTGTCTTACAGGTTCTGGAGCGCATTGATCGCTGTGCGGCAACCAATGTCAATCCACAGACCGGCACCATCGATATGAACATCCCGCTGAGCCTGCGAAAAGGCTTTGGTCACATTGATTGCGGCATTCATACGAAGGTTGTCCGCAGCGGCACGATCAAGCTGGGCGATACGATCACTGTGCTATAACGCATCATGCGGTCGCATGAGCAGAAGAAAACCACGCATCATGCGGTCGCATGAGCGAAATGTTTCCTACCCTTCGATCTCTTCCCGCAGAATTTCCAGTTCCAGCCATTTTTCCTCTGCCACGGCCAAAGCAGATATCGTTGTTTCCAGCGCCTTTGATGATTTTTCCGCCAATTCCCGTTTTTCTGTAAAAACTTTAGGGTCAGCCAATACGGCCTCCAGCTTAGCCTTTTGGGTGCGCAGAGTTTCAATCTGACCCGGCAAGGTTTTCAGGGCTTCGCGCTCTTTCATCGAAAACTTGCGCTTGGCATCGGATGTGGTGGCCGACAGCATTGATTTCGCCGCTGATTTGGTGGATTTCTGAGCCGTTGCGTTTTCTTTGATATCACGAATGGCGCTGCCACGCTGATCCAGCATATCGCTATAGCCGCCCGCATATTCCTGCCAATGGCCCTTCCCTTCGGCAACCAGAACCGATGTGGCGACACGATCCAGGAAATCGCGGTCATGGCTGACCAGAATGACGGTGCCTGGATAGTCGTTCAGCAACTCCTGCAACAGGTCCAGGGTTTCAAGGTCCAGATCATTGGTCGGTTCGTCCAGGATCAACAGATTGGACGGCCGCGTCAGCGCCCGGGCCAGCATTAATCGCCCCCGCTCTCCCCCTGACAGCCGCCCAATGGGCTGGCGCGCCTGTTCCGGGGTGAACAGAAAGTCTTTCATATAGCCGATGACATGGCGGGATTGACCGTTCACGATCACCTTGTCGCTGTCACCGCCGGTCAGGGCATCTTGCAAGGTGACATCGGGTTCCAGTTCCGCGCGGCGCTGATCCAATGTCGCAATCTCCAGCGCGGTGCCCTGAATGGCCGTGCCACTGTCGGGGGCCAGTTCTCCGGTCAAAAGCTTCAACAGGGTTGTCTTGCCTGCCCCATTCGGCCCGATGATTCCCAACCGGTCGCCCCGCAGCACCCGCAGCGACAGGTCTTTGACAATCGCGCGGCTGCCGAAGGATTTCGACATATTCTCGGTTTCCATCACCCGCTTACCAGAGGTACCCGCATCCCCGGCGGCAAGCGTTACCGTGCCCTGGGCACGACGATAGTCACGCCGGTCCTGGCGCATGCTGACCAGATTGCCCAAGCGTTTCTGATTGCGCTTGCGCCGGGCGGTGACGCCATAGCGCAGCCAGTCTTCTTCCATTGCAATCTTGCGATCCAGCTTATGTCGGTCCCGCTCTTCTTCTTCCAGCGTCTGATCGCGCCAGGCCTCAAAGGCTTCGAAACCACGATCCATACGCCGGGCGCGACCCCGATCCAGCCACAACGTTGCCTTTGACAACCGCGTCAGAAAGCGCCGATCGTGGCTGATCAGGATCAGGGCAGAGCGCAGGCCCAGGATTTCTTCTTCCAACCATTCGATGGCTTCCAGATCCAGATGATTGGTCGGCTCATCCAACAGCAGGATATCGGGCTCTGCGGCCAGGACCCGCGCCAGGGCGGCGCGGCGGGCCTCTCCTCCAGACAGGGTCATTGGATCTTCCGCCCCTGTCAGGCCCAAACGCTCCAACAGATAGGAAACGCGATAGCCTTCCATGTCCAGATCCAGCCCATCCTGGGCATAGTCCAGGACGGTCTTATATCCAGACAAGTCTGGTTCTTGCGGCAGATAGCGCACCGTCGTTCCGGGATGAACCCACCGCTTGCCGGAATCGGGCTCAATCTGTGCTGCTGCGATTTTCAACAGGGTCGATTTGCCAGACCCATTGCGCCCGACCAGGCACAGGCGTTCGCCCGGTCCAATGGACAGGCTGGCCCCATCCAGCAGCGCGTGACCGCCAAATGTCAGGTGAATATCGTCTAGTGTCAGGAGTTGTCTTGCCATGCCCCGCGATGTACGCGCCCCGCCACAACTCGGCAAGCGAATTGAGGGGGATTTTAACGGAAATTACCGGATTATAATGAAAGCTCTTCCCAGCGGCGCAAATATATCCGGAACCAGGGGGTAAACGCCTGGGGTGTTGCAAATACTTCGGCGCACAGATGATTCAGGGAAACCCATCGAGTCTCGCTGACTTCATCAGGATTGATAGCAAGGGTGATACTTTTTGGATCCGCCTGCCCACGAAATACAACGACCTGTTCATGCTCCCACAGGCCGCCGCCCACATCCGCACGATACTCGACAGTTGTCCGGCGTTCCAGGGGAAGGGTCAGGCCCAATTCCTCCCGCATGCGCCTTGCTGCGCACTCCTCATGGCTTTCCCCGAAATGTGGATGGGTGCAGCAGGTATTCGCCCATAAGCCACCGCAATGATACTTTTCCGCTGCCCGCCGCTGGATCAGCAATTCCCCTGATAGAGAGAAGACAAAGGCCGAAATCGCCTGATGGAACACACCCAAGCGATGGGCCTCCATCTTCTCAATCGGATATAGCGACTGATCCGCCGCAATCGCGGGGATCATCCCGGATGCGCGCACAGCGCCTGATTTGGGCGGAACATAGGTCACGCCGTTGCCCGGTTCAGGCCCATCTGGGACCAGATTTCTGACAGGGCATTGATCAGCTTATCGATATCCTCATTGGTATGCAGCGGAGATGGGGTAACGCGCAAACGCTCCGTTCCCCGGGCGACGGTCGGATAATTGATCGGCTGAACATAAATGCCATGTTCATGCAGCAATTGATCGCTGATCTGTTTACACAGAACCGGATCCCCCACCATGACCGGCACGATATGGCTGGGATTGGGCAGATGCGGCAGACCCGCGGCATCAAGGCGACGGCGCACCAGGGCGACACGCTCTTCCTTGCGGTGCCGCTCGATCTGGCTGACCTTTAAATGCTTCACACTGGCGCGCGCACCAGCGGCGATTGCCGGCGGCAGGGCGGTTGTGAAGATAAAGCCTGCGGAAAAACTGCGGACAAAATCACACAGGGCTTCCGACGCGGCAATATACCCCCCAATCACCCCAAAGGCTTTGGCCAGGGTACCTTCGATCACAGTCAACCGATGGGCCAGGCCTTCCCGTTCTGATATGCCGCCGCCGCGCGGACCGTACAGGCCCACCGCATGCACCTCGTCCAGATAGGTCATGGCATTGTATTTATCGGCCAGATCACAGATTTCCTTGATCGGTGCGATACAGCCATCCATTGAATAGACACTTTCAAAGGCGATCAGTTTGGGACGATCCGCTGGCAGGGATTTCAGCACCCGTTCCAGATCCGCCACATCATTATGTTTGAAGACGACCTTATCTGCGCGGGAATGGCGGATGCCTTCGATCATCGACGAATGGTTCTTTTCGTCGGAAATCACGATGCAGCCCGGAATTTTTGAGGCCAGCGTCGACAGGGTCGCCCAGTTTGAGACAAAGCCCGATGTGAACAGCAGGGCGGATTCCTTGCCATGCAGATCGGCCAATTCCTGCTCCAACAATACGTGATAGTGATTGGTGCCGGAAATGTTCCGGGTGCCCCCCGCACCCGCGCCGCATTTGTCCATCGCCTCATGCATGGCATTCAGAACCGTCTGATTCTGGCCCATACCCAGATAGTCGTTGGAGCACCACACCGTGACGTCGCGCTCTCCGTCTTCGGCATGATGCGTGGCCCGGGGAAAGTTCCCACGTTGGCGTTCCAGATCGGCAAAGATCCGATAGTTCCCCTCTTCGCGCAAACCGCTCAAGGCATCCTGGAAATAGCCTTCATAATCCATGGTTCAACCTCCCACTCGGGTTCTTGGGCCTTATCTGGCCTGTGTTATCCCTCTACGGCGTTCCCGCAACAGTGGCGTTGCGTTTCACAGTGTCGGGAGCCGGTTCCACCGGCCGGGTTTCTGATTTGGGCGAAATTGCCCATTTCCAAAGGGCTGCGTCCTGAATGGGCAGCACCAGCAACCAATGTTCCAGCAAGGCCAGCGCCATCATGGTGCCGACCAGCATCGCGGCTGTGATCTGAAACGCACTGCCATGAGCACCATGATAGATCAACGCGGCCAACACTGTTCCCGCTGTGACAGACAGGGCAAAGAAAGCAGAGATACGCCGGGTCCCAAAGTAACTTTTCAGGTAAGCCAGATGCGGTGGCAAAAGATCAGCGGCCAAATTGGCAACGCCAAAAAAGACATTCAGTTTCGCACTGAGCCGCATGATCCACAAAACGCCAAATGTCCACCATGCAACGCGATTGGTACCATTCTCTGACAATAGAATGATGACCAGCCCGGAGACCAGAATGGCCAACTCGTGGTACAGCACCGTCCCCGCCGCCAACAGGAATTTCTTCCCCGCACCAGTACCCTTTGGCAATGCATGTTGAACCGGACCAGTGACATAGCCCAGAAGGAACATAACCTCGTTCCAGGCCCAGATTCCCAGACCACAGCCAAAGGCCAGATAAGCCCCAGTAACCGTTGCCATGTCGCGGGTGAACCAGACACCGAGAAGGCTTGCAAACAGAAGGACGGTAACACCGATCAGAATCCAACCCCGTGCCTTGGGCGCGCGACCATCGGTCATAAAGACCAGTCCAGTGGAAAACCACCAGATGAAGACCGCAAAAAACAGAGGGATCAGATATGTGTCCATCCTGTCTGTAACCTCCTACCAGGCCGGCTGCATGCGGCTGGTTTCCGGGATTTCGTTGCTGATCGTCGGCAACAGATACAGCCGCGCAAAGGTCGCAGCCGCTGCCAGGGTCAATGCTGCCTTCTTAATCCGTCCAGCCCCCTTCATCCGGTCATTCAGCACCCGCAGACGCTCAAACCCTGCCCGAAGTTTCGGATTGTCCGTGTCCAGTGTGAAGGGGAAAACCTGCTTGGTGATTTCAGAGCAGATATTGAAGACTTTGTAGTCATACTCGGTTGGGTCAAGTTGCGCCGCCTTATGGAATTCCGGGCGGTTGTGGTCGCGGACATACATGGTCGCGTAGACCGCCATCAGGAAGAACCGGATCCACAACTTGTTATGGCCTTTCAACAATTCCGGTTGGGAACGCATCAACAGGGCAAAAGCCTCCCCATGGCGGAATTCGTCATTACACCAGCGCTCAAACCATTTGAAGATCGGATGGAAGCGCAGTTCCGGATGCCGTTCAAACTGGCGGAAGATCACGATGTAACGGGCATAACCGATCTTCTCTGACAGATAGGTGGCATAGAAGATGAATTTGGGCCGGAAATAGGTGTATTTCTTCGCCTTGGTCAGGAAGCCCAGATCAATCCCGATATTATATTCTTTCAGCGCGTCATTGATGAAACCGGCATGGCGGCTTTCGTCCCGCGCCATCAGTTTGAACAATTCGCACATATCCGGATTGGAACCACGCTTGCGCATTTCCGCATACAGGATGCAGCCCGAAAATTCCGACGTCATGGAACTGACCAGGAAATCGACGAACTCTTTGCGCAAGGCTGGCGGCAGATCGTCCAGACTGGGCGCTTCCCAGTTTTCGTCCTTCTTGAAATGCAGGCGGTTCGGGTCGCTGCGCATTTCCGCGATCAGCGCATCCCATTCCTTGCGCACTGGGGTGACATCCATCTTGTCCAGAGCATCGAAATCCGTGGTGTAAAAGCGCGGGCTCAACACCGTTGATTCCTTAGCGATGTTTAACGTGTCATCAGTCGTGATCGACATGCTGGTGATGGTCATTATGCATCTCCTGCTGAAAAGCTGACTTCCAAAAGCTCCAGGCATTCAAGACGTCCTGTAAGCTTGGTCCAGGCGCGCTCCAACCGTCCGGCCCGTTGTACTTCCGCTGTCCGAAACAGAGTGAATTTGGACCCGTAAGGGGCAACGATCTTGTCCCCCAGAACACGCACCGTATCCCCTGGACCGACGGGCACATTCGCCTTCAAATCGACATGGGCATAGACACCATCAAATGTGTTTTCGACATCCACNACACAGGGCACTTCTGACACAAGGCGCTTAAAGAAGTGCGGGTTTGCAGCGGGTTGAGGGTCTAAATCAGGGCTCATCTCAGTCTCATCCTTATGACGCGTGGGCAAAAAACAGGCGGCTGAACGCTTGTGCATTTGTTGGCCCGAAAGCGTTCAGGAACACTTCCCGATTGGTCTGTGGGTCCGACAAGATCAAGGCGCCATCTGCCGTCAGGATCAGGTGAAACGGGGGCGTCGGGCCAATTCCCATCGACCGGCGCTCTCTGGCAAATCCCCGCAAGACACCTCGCACGAAGCCATCTTCCTTTGGCTCCACGGCGGTAATGATGGCAGAGGTTTCACCATCCAGAACAGCAATCGCGCCATTGGGTTGATCCGCAAATCCAATGGCGCGGATACGGGTTTCACCCGCCTGGATGATTTCTTGAATATCCGCGTCACGCTGGGCAGTGGTTTGATGCTTCTGATAGCTGGACCAGGCCGATAGGATGAGTGTCAAAGCCACCATCACCGCGACTGCGATCAACAAGGGCCGCGGGACGGCGGTGTCATGATGATGATGAACTGGCTTCATCGGATCGTTCCTTTAGCGTGACGCGGAGTCATCAAGCTCTACTCCGCTGGTTCCGGCATCATGCCTGGCGCATGCTGGGCTTCTGTCTTCTCTTCCATGAAGGTGACAGGGTTGCCAGCAATCGCGTCTGCCAATAGCTGTGCCACTTTTTCTGGATTCTTCACTGCACGCAGCATTGGCTGCGGACGGGCAAATTTCATCGGACGAACAAAGGGCCACATGTGAATATAGCCAACCCGATGCTGTCCCCCGAAATCCAGAGGCAGATCCCCTGTCCCATCCCCGCAAATTCGCATATCTGCAGATTTAACGAGAGAGAATGGCAAATTGACCGTCAGTGTCAGGGCCATGCCGAACCGCATCACCAGTCGCTTAGACGTGATGGTATAGACCGTGGTGCGGGCATAGAACCATGCCAGCAAACACAGAACGCCAACCGTCACCGCCGCGATGGGGGCCATCATCGCAAAAGTCCTGCCGACATCTGCCAATGTCTGCCCATCATGATACCCAGAGGCCGCGCCCCAGGCCAGCAGGATGGCGAAATAGATCGCAACCTTTCGAACATGAAAGACGCGATAGGCAAGCCCGGTCCAGCTCGGTTTGCCCCGCCACAGGATGCGCTCATCCTCCGGCGGGGCTTCCGGCAGGCCCTCTACGGGTTCAAACTCGTGCTCGCCAATGACAGGGGCCGATTTCATAGCAACGGCTCCGACCGGGACGGCGTTGCATACAGGGTGCCGCCGCCATAGAAGCCACAGATCTTATCTTCTTCCAGGCGTGTCACCACATCTGGATTCTTAGTCGCGGGAACCTGAACGAAATGTCCACCCAGGATCGATTTGACCTTGATCTGCCGGCGCTTGGCATCGACCCGCGACAGGGTCATCGGCAACAGACGCATGCCCGCACCTGGGACATCGACTTCCAGATAGCGAATGATGTATTCGCCGGTATCGACCCAGATATCGGCAACCGTGCCACCAACAACGCCATCGGCCCCGACAACATCCATGCCACGGGGATCAGGATCATCTTCATCCACATGGAAGCTGCCCGCGATCCGCATCGGCTTCAGTTTTGGAGACCCGTCGATCGCGGCGTCTGGAATATCCTGACGCTGCGCATAGGCAGCGGGACCAACCCCGTCGACCATCGGATTGCCGGTGGGAACCAGGGGTGCACCAGGATGACCGGCCGACGGCTTGGCTGCTATCGGGCGATCATCAGACAGGCCATTGGGGGCCATCACCGTAGACCCATCCGCCATGCGGAAGGTCTTGGGGGATGGTACATCGGGATAACCCCGACTGGACGCGCGGGGATTGCGCTCCGTCAGATCATTCTGCAGCGGATACCCTTCCCGCTTGCTTTCCTGATGCAGATGGAGAACCAAAAATGCAAAGAATACCCAGAATACATACAGCACGATCTGCGCTGCATCAATGTATCCTGTTATCGCTCCGACTTCCATGGGAAACCTCCCTTTCTTTATGGTCTAAGCCGCTCTCGGCTAGCCCGGAAATTGAACCAGGCCAAATTTTGTTCCAACAGGTACGGACTTTTCAGACCGGTAATTGACCAACGGCCCGATCGCCGCCAGCGTGGCAAACAACAGCAAAATTTCTAAATGATAGACGACCGAATACCCCACCGACGGATCGGTCAGGGCCACACCCAAAGCACCCTTGGCAGACAATGTGCCGACAAAGTCCCGCAATGCCCCGCCCAGGAAGGCGGCGACACCGGTTGCGGTCGCGGTCACCGCGCCCCAAGCCCCCAGCGCCAGACCGCTGTAGCCATCCCGTGCAAGGGCCATCGCTGCCGTTAATGTTCCCGTGACAAACAGCCCGCCGCCCACACCAATCATAAACGTGCCGATGCGGAACAAAGTCGGCGAATGAAACGGNGCAGAGAAAATTACAGCGGAAAAGGCAAAAACACCTATTACCGCACCGAACCCAGCCAGCCGATGCACGTCACCGCCCTGGCCCAATTTGCGTGCCGAATAAGCCAGACCCAACAGGGTCCCCCCCGCCAGCAATGCCGTCAACAAGGTGGTTGCACTGACGCTGAGGCCCAGGATTTCCCCGCCATAGGGCTCTAACAGAATATCTTGCATACTAAAGGCGGCGGTTCCCAAACCAACCGCAATCAACAGACGCTTCACCCGACCCGCCGCCAGAAATTCGTTCCAGCTTTCCTTAAAACTGGGGCGTTCCAGATCAGGGGCGGTTTGTGCCGGGTCGCGGGTTTCCTGTTTCCAGACCGCGATCAGGTTTAAGACGACGGTCACCGCCGCTGCGCCCTGAACCAGTTGGATCAGCAGTTTTGGATTATAATTCTGCAACAGAAAGCCATAGACCAGAGACGCCCCGACCATGCCGACCAACAGCATGACATATAGCAGCGCCACGACGCGGGGGCGCTTGTCTTCCGGGGAAATGTCTGTCGCCAGCGCCAGACCGGCAGTCTGGGTCGTATGCATGCCCAGGCCAACCATCAGGAAGGCCAGGGCTGCGCCAACGACGCCAAGCTCCTGCGGCCCGCCGCGCACATCACCCGACAGAACCAACAGTGCGAAGGGCATGATCGCCAAGCCGCCAAACTGCAACAGCGACCCGTACCAGATATAAGGCAGGCGCCGAACGCCCAGATAGGATTTATAGGTATCGGACTTAAACCCGATCAAAGCCCGGAACGGGGCCACCAATAGGGGCAGGGAGACCATCACCGCCACAACCCAGGCCGGCACATTTAATTCAACGATCATTACGCGGTTCAATGTCCCGGTCAGCAGCACGGCTGCCAATCCAACGCTGATCTGAAACAGGGATAAGCGCAACAGGCGACCCAGTGGTAGTTCCGTTGAGGCGGCATCCGCGAAAGGCAGATATTTTGGTCCTAACTGAGACCAGAACCGCTGAATCTTTTTGACCCGGCTGCGTTTCATCGCACCACAAGCTCCTGTGCGTGGGACATGTAAAATCCGGTCGTAACCCGCAAATCACGCCCAGTGCTCCATCCCTGAATTTCAGGACGGGCCAGGAATAACTGACGGATTTTGGTGTTGCTGATCGGCTCAATGAAGGGTGCGCGGTTGCCTTGCGGAAACATCCGCCCGACCGCATGCATCACTGTCAGCATCGGGGTGCGCGGCGCATGGGTGAACAGGATCGACTTGCGTGTGCGCTTGGCCAAACCAGCCAGCATCGCTGCCATATCTGCGGCCTTATAATGGATCATACTGTCCATCCCGACGACATGATCAAATGACCCCAGATCAGGGGACAGCATATCGCCAGACAACCAGGCCACGGTGCCCGCCAGATCCGTCGGTGCGCGCTCCCGCGCCAATTCCACCAGGGTCGGGGACAGATCAATTGCCGTCACATCCGCGCCCCGTCTGGCCGCCTCTATCGACAGAGCACCGGTGCCACAGCCTGCATCCAGGATTGTCACACCAGTCAAATCTTGTGGCAACCAGGACAGCAGGGCATTGCGAATCTGATCCCGACCAGCCCGAACGGTCGCGCGGATCTTGCTGACCGGGGCATCGGTGGTCAGCTTCGCCCAGGCTTCAACCGCAGTGCGATCAAAATAGGTCTCTAACTGACCCCGGCGTGCAATATAGGTTCCGGTTTCCATTGGTCCGGCCTTTCTCAATCAAAGCCCAGAAAGTCAAAAATATCGCGGTCCTTCATCGGGATCGCATCCAGCGGTTCCACCCCGGCATACAAAGTAGCAGCCAGCTTCATATACTCGTTCTGAACCGCCTCAAGTTCCGGCGATGGTTCCATTTCAAACAGCACACTTTTCTTCAATCGGCTGCGACGAATGACATCCAATTGTGGGAAATGGGCCAGGGTCTTCAGGCCCACGGCCGCGTTGAAGCGGTCTATCTCATCGGTGGCATCGCTGCGATTGGCGATGACGCCGCCGACGCGAACATCATAATTCTTGGCCTTGGCATTGATCGCCTGGACAATGCGGTTCATCGCAAAGATCGAGTCAAAGTCATTCGCAGTCACGATCACCGCGCGTTCGGCATGCTGCAGCGGCGCGGCAAATCCGCCGCAAACCACATCACCCAACACATCGAAGATCACCACATCGGTATCTTCCAGCAGATGATGTTCCTTCAGCAGTTTTACGGTCTGGCCGACGACATAGCCGCCACAGCCGGTGCCAGCGGGCGGGCCACCGGCCTCCACACACATCACACCGTTATAGCCTTCGAAAACGAAATCTTCGATGCGCAGCTCTTCGGCATGGAAATCAACCTGCTCCAGCGCATCAATCACGGTGGGTTGCAGTTTTTTGGTCAGGGTGAAGGTGGAGTCATGCTTGGGATCACAGCCGATCTGCAGCACCCGCAGGCCCAGCTTTGAAAAAGCAACCGACAGGTTGGAAGATGTCGTTGATTTCCCAATCCCCCCCTTGCCATAGACGGAAAAGACCTTGGCCGTGTCAATCTGCATGGCCGGGTCCAGATGCACCTGAACGCTGCCATCGCCATCCATGCCACGGCGCAATCCTTGAGGCTTGGCCACCGTCGATTTCGCTAGGGTCGATCCGTCGCGCTTCATTGTGTCGAGTACAAAACTCATGCCGCTGCCTCCGCGTTAATGCCTTCGAGCCGGTCTTCCAACTCGTCTCCCGCTGCCTGAAGGGCAGCGAGCGTTTCGGGATCTGGTGTCCAGTAATTGCGCTCATGCGCTTCCAGCAGACGGTTGGCGACGCGCGCCGATGCCTTTGGATTAAGCTCCGCCATCCGGCGACGCATGTCTGGATCCAGGACGTATGTTTCTGTGATCTGTTTAAAGACCCAGGGGGTGACTTGACCGGTCGTCGCCGACCAGCCCAGTGTGTTGGTGACGCAGGCTTCAATCTCGCGCACGCCTTCATAGCCATGCTTCAGCATGCCTTCATACCAGGTCGGGTTCAGCATGCGGGTGCGCGCTTCCAGGGAAACCTGTTCCGTCAATGTACGGATTTTGCCGTCATTGCTGGTCTGATCCCCGATATAGACGGGAATGCCCACGCCGCCGGAGGCGGTTTTTGCGGCCCTGGTAATGCCGCCCAGCGTATCAAAGTAATGATCGATGGTGGTCACACCCACTTCCACCGATTCCAGATTTTGATAGGCCAGTTGCACACCGGCCAGCATCGTATTCATCAATGCCTTTTGCGGCTGCGGGCTGCCATTCACGCCATAGGCGAAGCTTTTATGTTCCGTGAACATGGCGCCCAGTTCGCCTTCGTCCTGCCATTGGCCGCTGCCGACCAGACCATTGACGTTGGAGCCATAATTGCCATCGGAATTGCTGAACACGCGCAGGGCTGCCGTGTCCATGTCGCAGCCCTTTTCCACCTGATAGGCCAGCGAATGCTTGCGCACGAAATTCATATCCAGCGGTTCATCCGCCTTGGATGCCATAAGTGCTGCTTGCGCCAACAACTTGGTCTGCAAGGGCAACAGATCCCGGAAGATGCCAGACAGGGTCATAACAACATCAATCCGGGGACGCCCAAGCTCTTCCAGCGGGATCAAAGAGGCCCCAACCAAACGCCCGAAACTGTCAAAGCGGGGTTTAGCCCCAAACAATGCCAGGGCCTGACCAATCGGCCCGCCTTCGCTTTTCAGATTGTCGGTGCCCCACAGAACCATGGCGACCGATTCCGGGAAGCCATTGCCGTCAGCCACATGGCGTTCGATCAAGCGTGTTGCTTGCCGCGCCCCATCTTCAACCGCAAAGGCACTGGGCAGGCGGAAGGGGTCGAAGCCATGAAGATTCCGCCCGGTTGGTATGATTTCAGGCGTGCGCAGGATATCGCCCCCCGGAACAGGCCGCACATAGCCGCCGTCCAGGGCATGGATCAGGGCACCCAGTTCATGATCTTTTGCCAGCAGAGCATTTGACCGAACCAAGCCTGCCAAAGCCGCCATTTCTTCAGCGGATCCAGACAATCCGGCCATTTTCGCCGCCGCCTTGGCATCCGCCCCGGCAACAATCGCCTGAATGGCACTGCGCGGCAGGGCCTGGTCATAGGCCGACTGGCTCATCAATTCCAACAGATCTATGCGGGCGTCTTGTGACATGCCCTGACCGACAATATGCAGACCATCCGGGATCAGGGTCGCTTCCAATTCCCGCAACCGGGTCTGTAATTCAAAGATTTCCGGTTCGGAGGAAACGCCCCACTGTGGGTTGTCTTCCGCCAAGTCCAGGGCGACAGCCTGACTTTGAATGATTTCAGCCAGACCCATGCGCGATTCGACGTCATCTGGATGTGACGACCGCCACCGATCCAGCGAGGCCTTCAAATCGATCAGTCCTTTATACAGACCTGCCTTATGTACCGGCGGGGTCATATAGCTGATCAACGTCGCAGCAGACCGACGCTTGGCAATCGTCCCTTCTGACGGGTTGTTTGCGGCATACAGATAGAAATTCGGCATGGACCCGATCAGCCGTTCCGGCCAGCAGGTTGCCGACATGCCCGCCTGTTTGCCCGGCATGAATTCCAAGGCACCATGGGTGCCAAAATGCAGCGCCGCATCGGCCTGGAACTCTTCCCGCAGATAGCGATAGAAGGCGGAAAAGGCATGGGTCGGGGCGAAGTCTTTTTCAAAGAGCATCCGCATCGGATCCCCTTCATAGCCAAAACCCGGCTGAACCGCGACCAGGACATTGCCGAACTGCATGCCCAGCACGAAAAGGGACCGACCATCGGTCAATTGCCGACCCGGCGCGGGCCCCCAACAGGCTTCGATCTGTTTCAGATAGGGGTCATTGCGGACATGATCATCGACCGATATCGTCGCATGGACATTGGCATCGGTTCCGTATCTGTCGCTGTTCCCGCTGAGAACCAGTGCGCGCAGGGCGTCGGCATCCTGAGGCAGATCGCCCACTGTGTATCCCTGGGCCTTCATTTCCGTCAGCGTGTTGAACAGGGATTCGAATACAGACAGGAAGGCTGCGGTTCCCGTCGCCCCGGAATTTGGGGGGAAATTGAACAGAACAACCGCGATTTTCTTCTTCGCCCGTTCGGTCTGGCGCAGGGATACGATCTTTTCGACCCGGCGGACCATGACATCGACCTGGACCGGATCAGCGACCATGGAACTGCCGCCTTCCACTTCTCCACCGCGGCGCCCGCCATAGACACTGGGCGCGATCACACCATCCAGTTCAGGGATCGCGACCATGATCGTTGCCTCAAATGGCATCAATCCCTGATCCGACCCACGCCACTGATCCAGGGTCTGGAATTCCAGCGCATGGCCCGACAGGCAGGGTACATTTAATCCATCCAGCATTTTCGATGCGGCGACGGAGTCATTATAGGCTGGCCCACCAACCAGAGAGAACCCGGTCAGGCAGATCATCGCATCCACCGTCGCCGTGCCATCCTTTTGGAAGAACTTCTCCACCGCCGGGCGCGAATCCAGACCATTGGCAAAAGCAGGGATCGCCCGCAGACCGCGCCGTTCCAGCGCCGTAATCACGCCGTCATAATGGCCGGCATCGCCTGCCAGCACGTAGGAGCGCAACAGGATCAAACCGACGCGGCCTTTTTCGGGCACGGCCATTTCCGGCAGATCTGCAACTTCCGTGACAGTGCGCGCGCCCAATCTGGGGTGATACAGACCAACGTCTGGATAATCGATAGGCGGGGCCGCCTGAACCATGCTGCGCAAGGGTAACCGATCCCCCGCCGCGCAGGTCTGGATCAGGAAGCGAACCAGGCTGGCCAGATTCACATCACTGCAGGCCAGCCAGTATTGCATGACCATGAAGTAGGCCCGCACATCCTGGGCGGAACCTGGAATATATTTCAAAATGGCAGGCAGCCGACGCAGCATTGCCATCCGGTTTTCGCCGGAATTGCACAACCCACGACAGGCCTGTTGCGACTTACAGGGGATCGGCTGATTGCATTTCCGGTCTTTCTGGCCACCGGACCCTTTCAGCTTTTTCAACAGATTGATTGCAGCTGAGGGCTTTGCCTGCATGTCGAACCGGCCCAGGCGTGTCAGCTTCACGATTTCTGCCGCAGACATGCAGGCAATCATCGCATCACAATTTTCCCGGCGGGCCATCAGATCAGGCATAACGGCCTGGATCTGGTTTTCAACAAACAGCATCGCCACCAGAATGATATCACCCGTCACGATATCCGCCCGGCAGGATGCCAAGGCCTTTTCGGATTTGTCCCAATCAACGGCGGCATGGAATTTCAGGTTAAGGCCGGGCAATTCTTGCTCAAGGACCGGACGGGCGCGGTCCATCGCCCCGCGCAACACGCTGTCGAGGCCGATAATCACAACATTGATCGGGACGGCGTTACCGTCCGAAATGCGCTTTTGCATCATACAATGTCTCTAAAGTGATCGGGGAAATGCCCTTTTCCCGCGCGTAAAGCTCTGTGTTCTTCCGTGCCTTGCCCCGCACGAAAAAGGGTATTTTCTTCAACTCTGCTTCTGCATCCGGCAGCCAGTCTGCGGTCCATTCTGTAAGGGTCGCCGTACTGTCGCCTGCTGGAGAGGGGGAAATCGGGTCCTGGGTTTCCGGGCGCTCTTTCACCGCGCCATGTCCCAGATGCGACGCCTGCGCATCGCCATGAAATTCGAAATCTTCCCGGAACATGCCCAGCAGATGTTCTTCCAGCCCCATCATCAGGGGATGCACCCAGCTATCAAAAATGACATTCGCGCCTTCAAATCCCATCTGAGGGGAGTAACGCGCCGGGAAATCCTGAACATGAACCGGGGCGGAAATCACCGCACAGCCAATCCCCAACCGCTTGGCAATATGGCGCTCCATCTGGGACCCCAGAACCATTTCCGGCTCCAGCGCTTCGATGGCAGCTTCGACTTCCAGATAATCGTCGCTGATAAGTGCTTCCAGACCGTATAGTTTCGCGGCATCACGGACATCGCGCGCCTGCTCCCGGCTATAGGTGCCCAGACCCACAACGTTAAAGCCGAATTCCTTATCTGCGATACGAGCAGCAGCAATGGCATGGGTCGCATCACCGAAGATGAAAACCCGCTTGCCGGTCAGGTAATTCGAATCCACAGACCGGGAATACCACGGCAGCCGTGTCGGGGATTGGGCCAAAACCTCACTTGGGTCGATATCGGCTATTTCTGCGACTTCCGCGATGAAATCGCGTGTTGCGCCAACGCCAATCGGCACCGTCCGTGTATAGGGTTGCTTGAAGGTGCGGTGCAGCCATTTTGCTGCTGTTTCAGCGATTTCCGGATACAGTACGACGTTGAAATCCGCATCACCCAAATTCTGAATATCTGCCGCAGTCGCATCCATTGGCGCGACGCATGCAACCTCTACCCCCAATGATGTCAGCAGCCGCGTGATTTCGGTTATGTCATCGCGGTGACGGAAACCCAATGCCGTTGGGCCCAGCAGGTTACAGCGTGGGCGCTGTCCCTGTGGGCGCGCGGGGCGCTGCCAACCGGCTTCCGGAGCCTTCGCCCCGGCAAGGCCGCGCACCAGATGATAAAAGGTTTCCGACGCGCCCCAGTTTTCCTTACGCTGATAGGACGGCAGTTCCAGGGGAACAACGGGAATCGGAAGGTTCAGAGCCTTTGCAAGGCCCGCAGGGTCGTCCTGAATTAACTCAGCGGTGCAGGAAGACCCAACCAGCATGGCCGCTGGCTTGAACCGTTCATAGGCTTCGGCCATAGCAGATTTGAACAATTCCGCCGTGTCCGTTCCCAAATCGCGGGCCTGGAACGTCGTATAGGTGACCGGCGGGCGTTTTTGGCGGCGCTCAATCATCGTGAACAACAGATCCGCATAGGTATCCCCCTGCGGCGCGTGCAAGACATAATGTACATCCTGCATTGCAGTCGCAATCCGCATTGCCCCAACATGAGGGGGGCCTTCATATGTCCAGACGGTCAGTTGCATCGCGTCAGACCTCCAGCCGGGTGCGGCGCACCAGGGGGCGCGCGAAAAGTTCTGCCAGATCGCCCGCCTGCTCAAAGCCCTGGATCGGCGTAAAGACCAGTTCGATGGACCATTTCGTAGCGCGGCCTTCCGCCTCTAACGGGTTGGCCAGACCAAGACCACAGACGATCAGGTCCGGATTGCTGTCGCGGCATCGGTCCAATTGCTTCTCAACATCCTGCCCTTCGCTCAACTGCACACCCTCCGGCAACAGATCAAGTTCCTGTTCCAGGTGCTGGCGATGCAGGAAGGGGGTACCGACTTCGATCAGTTTCATGTCCAATTCACGGGCTAGGAATCGGGCCAGCGGCGGCTCCAATTGGGAATCCGGGAAAAAGAAAACACTCTTCCCGCCCAGCGTTTTCTTCTGGCGGTCAACAGCAACCCGGGCCCGTTCCTGCCCCGGTGCGACAACTTTCTGGAAATGCTCCGGATCGACAGCAAATGCCTGTGCCGCAGCTTTCAGCCACCGCGTTGTTCCTTCCGCGCCCAAAGGGAATGGCGCTGAAAGTCGTTTGGCGCCGCGATCTTCCAATATCCGACCGGTATCGCCCAAAAAGGGCTGGGCCAGAAGATATCGGGTATTGGGGCCAACCGGCGGCAGAGAGCGGCTGTTGCGCGGCGGCAGAAAATAAACAGGACCAATCCCCAATTCTTCGAACAAACGACGGAATTGATCTTCCACCACATCCGCCAACGACCCCACGATCATCAACGAGGCGGGCGCATCGGCGTCTTCCATCGGCAATTCCGGAACCAGAGAGGCCAGACAGGCGTCTTCCCCCTGAGTGAACGTGGTTTCGATCCCACTGCCAGAATAATTCAGGATTCGGACATCTGGCATATATTGGCGCGACAACCGTTGCGCCGCGCGGGACAGGTCCAGCTTGATCACTTCTGAAGGACAGGATCCGACAAGGAACAGCAGTTTGATATCCGGGCGTCGCTGCAACAGGCGCGTTACCACCCGGTCCAATTCTTCATTCATATCGGCCAGACCGGCCAAATCCCGCTCGTCAATGATCGCCGTACCAAACCGGGGTTCCGCAAAGATCATCACGCCGGCGGCTGATTGGATCAGATGCGCACAGGTTCGCGACCCAACCACCAGAAAGAAAGCGTCCTGGATTTTACGATGCAGCCAGACAATTCCGGTCAGTCCACAGAAGACTTCCCGCTGACCCCGCTCCCGGATCACAGGCTTTTCTGAATCCTGCCGAAGTGCGGGTGCCGTGGTGCAGGCGATTGGTTGGTCCAGAACAGAACTGGTCATAAGGCTATCCTCAACTGATTGGGGAAAGCCTTATTCGTGTCTGTTTCAGTGCGTGCCGGTTGCGCCTGAAGTCTTGCATGCTGAAGGCGCGCGGCCCGCAATTTCCAGATGAATTGCGCGGCGTTGATGACGTAGGTCGCATAGGCCGCCAAAGCCAGAAGCATCAGCTCAAAAGGCGTTGCCAGACCAAAAAACACCATTGCCAGATAGGCAGTGTGCAACGCCAGCACCAACATGCTGAACACATCTTCCCAGAAGAAAGCCTTGGCAAAAAGCCATTCACCGAACACGACCTTTTCCCAGATCGATCCGGTAATCATGATTGTGTATAGCGCGAAAGTCTTGACCACGACGGACGCGGTAGCGATCTCATAGCCCTGCCCCGTCGCAAGATAGGCGAGAACAAAATACAGGCTGACCAGGAAGATAACGAATTGCGCTGGCGCCAGAACACCTTGGACCAGCGTCCAAACCGACGCATCACGACGTTTGCGCTGTTCTGGCGTGTAAAGCTCCCGCACCACCCTATTTGGCTTATAGCCTGTTTTCATCGGCCTGCTTCTCCTGCATGTCGCCTTATTACCGACAAGTCTAAATCGGAATAGGCGCGAGTGTCAATTAAAGTTGACGTAAAAGAAAACTTACATTCTGAATTTTATTGGTGTACAGTCGACAGACAGCGCCAAAGGGAGGCGCCCGTATCGCGTTTTGGTAGGACTGACGGCATTAATTTTGGCTGGATGACGTTATAGGACGGCTTGTTAGGAAGTCTAAGAAGGCGCGCCACCAGAAATTTTCGTCACGGATGACGATTCAGGAAAATCCTGCTTCTGCATTCACCATAAAGTGTGGTTAACTAATTACTGGAAACGAACGCGGATTGGGAAAGAGGTTGCCTGACACAGGCAATTCCTGGAAAACAGCCCCGAAAAAATCAGGCTGACCCAGGAAAAATACAACCCGACCAATTCAAACAGCAGTGATTGGCAGACCATGTTCCCGCTCCCGGGGCGCGATTCCAACTATACGGGAGGTCAGAAATGGCGAGCCTAATGCTGCGTAGCACGATCGCACAAGACGATCGAGTAGAAGGCCGATTTGGCCTTGGGGGGATCGCGGTAAACCGCGATAGACGACGGGTGACGACATCAAATAATGGTGCACAGAAATCACGCCTAGATCTTGTCATTGAAGCAGAAATCATTCCGCGCCTGATGGTCGCGCATAGTGTATCGGTTGGCGTGGAGGCCTATCAGGATCCGCCAGTGGCGGCCACTCTGGACGACGCAGAGATAAAAGACTTTTGTCAATTGATCTTGAAACAAGAGGTCCCCATCGCCTTCTCTTACATAGAGGCGATACAGAGCCAGGGGATGAAGCTGGAATCGGTTTTCCTGGATTTACTGGCCCCGGCGGCAAGAAATCTGGGGACAATGTGGGAAGAAGATACAGTCAATTTTGCGGATGTGACGGTTGGGCTGTCCCGCCTGCAACAGATTCTAAGAGAGTTGAGCCCAAGCACAGACACCACACTGGATGAGCTATCGGTTGGGCACCGCGCCTTATTGGCATCGGTACCGGGAGACCAGCATACATTCGGTGTCTTTATGGTGGAGGAATTTTTCCGCCGCGGTGGCTGGGACGTCGTGACATGCGTTTTGGAATCGTCAGAAGAATTACTGGAGCTGGCCTCTATGGAAGAATTCTCCATTATTGGCTTTTCCACCGGACGAGACGATTTGTTGGATCAACTTGCATCGGATGTCCGTAGTCTTTATAGGGTTTCCAAGAATAGAGATGTTCGAATACTTGTTGGTGGCCGTTGTTTCCGCGATGACCCGGTCTTGGTGGAGAGAATTGGCGCAGATGGAACTGCTTCTGACGGTCGGGAAGCCGTCTCAATCGCAAATGCACTTTGTGGCGTAGCAATGCGAGGGTAATGGTGGCGAAAGCCATCACAAGAAAAGGGTTGAGGATGGACACGCGAGCAGACAGCAGCATGAATGGCGGAACCCCCTCCGCCAAACCCATGCTGCTAAGCCTTAACCCACAACAAGCCGGGTCCGTTGTCGCCGCTGCGGCCGATATTACATTGGTGATGGACAGCGATGGCACGATTCGCGATCTGGCAGGCGGCTCAGAAGACCTTACACAATTTGGTTTTGATCAATGGCTGGGCAAATCTTGGTTTGATGTTGTCACTATTGAAAGCAAACCAAAACTGAAGGATATGCTGGAAAGCGCTGCAAATGCTGCGGCACTGAGATGGCGACAAATCACCCATAAGACAGACAATGGTACGGAAATTCCCGTCCGGTATGCCACCATCTCGCTGGGGGATGGTCGGGTTCTGGCAATTGGCCGCAACATGCAGGCCATGGCGGAAATGCAGCAACGTCTGGTCGAAGCCCAGATGTCGATGGAACGGGAATATGCGCGCATGCGCCGGGCCGAAACCCGCTATCGCCTGCTATTCCAATTGGCATCCGAAGCAATTCTTATTCTGGATGCCACGACCAATAAAATTGTCGAAGCCAATCCCGCAGCATGCAAACTGTTATCGCGTGAGGAAAAGCGGCTGGTCGGCAGTTCCGTCGCCTCCGCTTTTGACAGCGAAAGCCGAGGCCGGGTGCAGGATTTTGTTACCAAGATTCGCGACGGTGCGACGGGTGAAACAATATCGGCTGTGACGGCGGAAAGCCATGCCGACCTGACACTGGCCGGATCGTTCTTCCGTCAGGATGGCAATTCATTCTTTCTGATCCGACTGGTTTCAAAGGATGCGACGTCAGCGGGCGAGGCATCGTCCCATAGCAGCAATGTCGTTCAGAATGTGATGGAAACGCTGCCGGAAGGGTTTGTCGTCACCGATATGAATGGGGAAATCCTGAAGGCAAATGACGCCTTTCTGGATATGGCCCAGGTCGGCACGGAAGAACAGATCAAGGGACGTGCGATCAATCGATGGATCGGTCGGTCCTCCGTTGACCTGAATGTCCTGATGGCGAATTTGAAAGAGCATGGTTCTGTCCGGTTCTTCGCCACCGTATTGCGGAATGAATTTGGCAGTTCAGTCGATATCGAAATTTCTGCCGTTTCAGTTGAAGAGGGTGAAATTCCCTGTATCGGCTTTATCATTCGCAATCTGGAAGGGCGCGTCACCTTGCCGGAAACCCGAGCTGGAACAGGCCCCCGGTCGGTTGAGCAATTGTCCAAACTGGTCGGACGAGTGCCGCTGAAAGACCTGGTACAGGAATCGACGGACATTATCGAAAGCATGTGCATTGAGGCGGCCCTGGAACTAACCGGTGACAATCGTGCCTCTGCTGCGGAAATGCTGGGATTGAGCCGCCAAAGCTTGTATGTGAAGCTGCGCCGGCATGGCCTGAGCCAACGGGATTAAGGGCTGAAAAGCGCTATCATTATCGCCGAAATCCTTACCCTGTGTGTCATTTTAAATTTACATTTTATTGTCAACTTAGATTGACATAATTCTGTCTCAGCCCTAGGCTGATTGCATGACAGAACAGATTGCCTTGAAAGCACAATCATCCCTGCCAACGCCCGGCGCGTTGTTGGAATTGCTGAAGCCAATCACCTGGTTTCCGCCAATGTGGGCCTTTGCCTGTGGCGCTGTTTCTTCCCCTGTCTCTTTCATGGACCGGTGGGACGTCATCTTGCTGGGCATATTGCTGGCAGGCCCTCTGGTTTGTGGCACCAGTCAGGTTGTAAATGACTGGTTCGACCGTCATGTCGATGCCATCAATGAACCCGGACGTCCAATCCCATCCGGTCGTGTTCCCGGACGCTGGGGCCTGTATATGGCGCTGGTCTGGACGGTGCTGTCGCTGGTCGTCGCCTACAGTCTTGGGATTTGGGTGTTTTCCGCTGCCGGCATCGGCATGGCGCTGGCCTGGGCCTATAGCGCTCCCCCGTTCCGGTTAAAGCGCAATGGCTGGTGGGGAAATTCCGCCGTGGGGGCCTGTTATGAAGGGTTGCCCTGGTTCACCGGTGCGGCTGTCATGGCCGCAACCCTGCCCGATACCAAGATCATCCTGATCGCCGCGCTATACAGCATCGGGGCGCATGGCATCATGACCCTGAATGATTTCAAATCCATCGATGGGGATCGCCAGATGGGCTTGAAGTCCCTGCCCGCCATGCTGGGAACGGACAAGGCAGCCCGGTTGGCCTGCTGGGTCATGGGCGTGCCGCAGGTTGTTGTCATCGGCCTGCTAATTTACTGGGGTGTGCCGCTGTTTGGCGCGTTGGTCGCCGCTGTGCTGACGGTTCAGATTTATCTGATGTTCCAGCTGTTGGAATCTCCCCGGGAAAAGGCCCCCTGGTATAATGCAACCGGCATCAGCCTGTATGTCAGCGGCATGATGGCCTCTGCCTTTGCCCTGCAAAACCTGTTGGACGGAGGGCTGTAGATGAGCACGGCCCGATCATCCGGCATGGGATGGATTGATATTCTGCGGTGTGGCCTTGTGCAGACCGCGCTTGGGGCCATCGTCGTCTTAACCACCTCTACCTATAACCGCGTCATGGTCGTGGAACTGGCCCTGCCCGCCATGGTGCCAGGGGCCCTGGTCGCGTTGCATTACGCCATTCAATTATCGCGCCCCCGCTGGGGCTATGGCTCTGACATGGGGGCCAGGCGCACAAACTGGATTATCGGCGGTGTTGCGGTTTTAGGCATCGGGGCCGTGCTGGCTGCCATCGCAACCGGCTGGATGCAAACAGCCGCAACGGCAGGCATGGTGCTGGCCGTGTTCAGCTTCGTGTTGATCGGGGCCGGTGTCGGGGCGGCGGGAACATCCCTGCTGGCCTTGCTGGCAACACAGGTGGACCCCGCCAGACGGGCCGCGGCCGCCACAATAACCTGGTTGATGATGATTCTAGGCATTGCGGTCACTGCCACAATTGCAGGGAAAATGCTGGACCCGTTCAGCCCGGAACGCCTGATCGCGGTTGCCGCCAGCATCGCAGGCATCGCCTTACTGGTCACCCTGTTGGCGACATGGCGGCTGGAACGATCCAATTCATTTCCCGCAGACCAATCAGAACCATCCCAGAAGCCCCCCTTCCGGCAGGTCTTTGCCGAAGTATGGGCCGAACCAGAGGCCCGCCGGTTTTCAATTTTCGTCTTTGTTTCCATGCTGGCCTATAACACCCAGGATCTGATCCTTGAGCCTTTCGCGGGGCTGGTCTTTGGCATGACGCCTGGCGAATCAACACAACTGACCGGCGTGCAGCATGGCGGCGTTTTTCTAGGGATGATCCTGGTGGCGCTGGCGGGCAGCAGCCCCTTGCGCCGCTGGATCGGGTCTTTGAAGGGATGGACCGTCTGGGGATGCATCGGGTCTGGCGTGATGATGGCCAGCCTGTCGCTGGCAGGGATCGTGGGCCCGGAATTCCCCCTGCAAATCACTGTATTTCTATTAGGGCTGGCAAATGGGGCCTTCGCCGTTGCCGCCATCGGATCGATGATGAAACTGGCCGGGTATGGACGTCCGGGGCGCGAAGGAATTCGCATGGGGGTCTGGGGCGCAGCCCAGGCGCTTGCCTTTGGGATCGGCGGATTCATGGGAACGATACTGGTTGATATCACACAGGCCGTGTTTCGAGATCCGGCCCTTGCCTATGGCAGTGTTTTCGCTTTTGAGGGAGTGCTGTTTCTTATCTCGGCCATCTTGGCCNCGCGCATTGNNAGTCCGGATCGTCCGGCACAGCGTTTTATGGCCGCCCCCGCAGAATAGGCGGCCCGTAGGGGAGTTTGATCAATGAACTCGTTACACATTTATGATGTTGTGGTGATCGGTGGTGGCCCGTGTGGCGCGACTGCTGCTGAGGATCTCGCGCGGGCTGGACGCTCAGTCCTGTTGCTGGACAGGGCGGGCCGGATCAAACCCTGTGGCGGTGCAATTCCCCCGCGGCTGGTGAGAGATTTTAATATCGACGAACGGCAACTGGTCACCAAAGTGCGGGGCGCGCGCATCATCTCCCCCAGCGACCGACTGGTTGATATGCCCATTGATGATGGCTATGTCGCGATGGTGGACCGGGAGCATTTCGACGAATATCTGCGCCGCCGGGCGGGTCTGTCCGGGGCGATGCGGGCGACGGGCACGTTTGAGCGTCTGGAGCGCGACACCGATGGGACCGCGATCATCTGCTATCGCATGGGAAAAGACGGACCGCTGGAAACGGTGCGCTGTCGCACCGTCATCGGGGCCGATGGCGCGCGTTCCGTGGTCGCCAAACAGGCGTTGCGGGAAGAACATGTCCCCTGCGTCTTCGCCTATCATGAAATTGTCCGCGCGCCTGCCAATGACAGCGGCACCCCTGCGCGGTATGATGGTCAACGCTGTGATGTCTATTATCAGGGCGGGCTGTCCCCTGATTTTTATGCCTGGGTCTTCCCGCATGGCGACACGGCCAGCATCGGCACCGGCAGCGCCAATAAGGGGTTTTCCCTGCGTGGTGCGGTGGCCACCTTGCGGGAACAGAACGGCATGGCTGGGCTGGAAACCGTAAGGCGGGAAGGCGCGCCAATCCCGATGCGCCCACGCAAATGCTGGGATAATGGCAAGGATGTCCTATTGGCGGGCGATGCGGCGGGGGTTGTCGCGCCGGCATCGGGTGAGGGGATATATTACGCCATGATCTGTGGTCGCTTTGCGGCTGAGGCGGTTGAGGAATTGCTGGCGACCGGCGATGTGAAAGCTCTGGCGCGCTGTCGCAAACGGTTTATGAAAGACCATGGGCGTGTCTTCTGGATTCTGGGAATCATGCAGAAATTCTGGTACAGCAGCGACAAACGCCGGGAACGGTTTGTTTCCATGTGCAACGATGCGGATGTGCAGCGACTGACTTGGGAATCGTATATGAACAAGAAACTGACCCGGCGGGACCCCATGGCCCATATCAAAATCTTCTTTAAAGATATGACCCATTTATGCGGGTTCGTATCCTCCAAAGCTTAGGCATATGATGCGTTTGCAGAGTTTCCGCCCCTGGAAACCAACCCTGGCGGCGGCGGCCTGGGCTGTTGTCACTGCCGGGGTCGGCGGGGCCCTGACCACGATTGGCCCCTGGTATCACGATCTGACAAAGCCGGTGGGGCAGCCCCCCGATTGGGCGTTCGGTCCCGCCTGGACCCTTATCTTCACGCTGACTGCCATTGCCGGTGTCTGGGCCTGGCGCGACAGTAAANCCGCCCGACAGCGCCGCCGCATTATAGCCGCCTTTATCCTGAACGGTGTGTTGAATGCGGGATGGAGTGGGCTGTTCTTTACTCTGCAACGACCGGATTGGGGTCGGATTGAGGTCGTCTTTCTGTGGCTGTCGGTCGCCTGGATGATGTGGGTGGTTGCTCCCTATTCGCGGCGTGCGATGCTGATATTGATCCCATACCTGCTGTGGGTCGGCTATGCGTCGCATTTGAATTGTGGCGTCGTGCGCCTGAATGGGCCTTTTGGCGGATGATGCCCCCCTTCCCCCTGGTCCATATCGCAGATGCGATTTTACTTATCATCGCAGCAGAAGCGCTGTTTCTGACTCATCGCGCCACCAGGGGGGGACCGGCTTTGGCACGGTTTCTGCCAAATCTGATTTCAGGCGCCTTTCTGGTTCTGGCCCTGCGCCTGGCTTTAGGGGGGGCCCATTGGCTGGCGCTGCTGGCCTGTCTGGCGGGCAGTTTTGCCGCCCACCTGTATGATCTATGGCGCATGCATCGTTAGGATATCCGGCTGAATTAAAACGGATGTTCTAACGCGCATCCTTATCCGCGCGGGCCAGGGCCGCCATCGGATCTTCCCGTGGCCCCAGAACTGCCTGACCAATCGCAACTTCCCCCGGTCGCAATTCCACCGCATCCGAATTGGAATCGATTTCGGCCGTTATTGCCTGGGCCAGGGCCAGGACGCGTTCTTCCGCTGCGGTACCAGCAAGACCGGTCAGCAGAACCAGGAACTCCCCATCCCCAATTCTACCCGCAGGTTCACTGTCTTCCAGCGCTGCCCGCAGGGCCTTGCCCAGGGCAATCATGGTTTTTTCCGCCCCAGATCGACCGACCTTATCGCGAAACCGGGCAAAGCCGGTCACCCGCAATAAGGCGATTTCACTGGCGCGCCCTTCCTGACGGTCCAGCATTTCCAAATGCCGGATTTCCGCCAGCAAGGTATCATGACGCAACAGCCGCGTGTCGGGGTCATGATGCCGCTCATCTTCCAGCCAGGCCACCCGTCGATCCGCCGCCTGCAAGGCATCCTGTAACTGCTTTAGTGTATCGGTAAAGGCCTGCAGCGCGGCTCGTGCATTGGGCTCTGTGGAGTCCAGATCCAATTGATGAATCTCAATCGGATCTTCTTCAGCCCTCCCTTCCGCCTGTCGGTCCCGCCATGCGTCCAGGGCATCCCGCTCCCGCTCCGCTGGTGATTTTAAATGGGTCGATGTGATGCCCGCATATGCAGAGACACCGCTGCGCTGAACGAACGGAATTTCATGCTTCACAAGGTTGGTTTCGTCTGTCTTCATGCTGTCACCATACACCACTTGCGCCCGCGCGCCGCGTCCTTATACTCGCGCCCTTCCCGGTCACTTACCGGGCTATTACATACTAGCACAAAGGTGAGGAAAGACGATGAGCGATGCGCCCCTGATCGGCATTGTGCCCCTGGTCGGCATTGTTATGGGCAGTCAGTCTGACTGGCCAACGATGAAACACGCCGCCGCCGTTCTGGAGACTCTGGGAATCGCCCATGAAGTCAAAATCGTTTCCGCCCACCGCACGCCAAAACGCATGGTCAGCTATGCCGAAACCGCGCGGGACCGCGGGTTAAAGGTTATCATCGCCGGGGCCGGGGGGGCCGCCCATCTGCCGGGTATGATCGCCTCTATGACCCCGCTGCCGGTTTTTGGTGTCCCGGTAGAATCCACTGTCATGAAGGGCCAGGACAGCCTGTTATCCATCGTCCAGATGCCAGCGGGCATTCCTGTCGGGACGCTGGCCATCGGGCGTTCCGGCGCGGTGAATGCCGGCCTGCTGGCAGGATCCGTGATCGCCCTGAACGATCCAAAGGTCGCTGCTGCCCTGGACACGTATCGCGCGACACAAACTGCAGCCATTGCTGAGGAACCCAACCGTGATGAATGATGGCACGCTTCCCCCCGGCAGCACGATTGGCATTCTGGGTGGTGGGCAATTGGGCCGCATGCTGGCAATCGCTGCTGCACGTCTGGGCTATCGCTGTCATATTTTTGAACCCCAGATCGATTGCCCGGCCAGCCATGTCGCCCAGCATACCGCCGCTGGATATGATGATACCGCCGCCCTGGATGCCTTTGCCCAATCGGTTGATGTTGTCACCCTGGAATTTGAAAATGTCCCGATTGCTGCGGTTCAGCGTTTGGTTAAAACCGTGCCGGTCCGCCCGGGGGCCACTGCCCTGGCCATCGCGCAGGACCGGGTGACAGAGAAATCCTTCCTGAATAAGGCCGGAATCGAAACCGCCCCCTGGGCCGCAGTCCAGTCACAATCAGATTTGGATGCTGCCTTGCAGAACATCGGTCTGCCCGGCGTTCTGAAAACGGCCCGCCTGGGCTATGATGGCAAAGGGCAGGCAACCCTGCAGAGCGCAACGGATGCGATGGGCGCGCATGAGAAACTGGGGTCCGTGCCCTGTGTCCTGGAAGGGTTTGTCGATTTTGCGCTGGAAATTTCCGTCCTTGCTGCGCGCGGTCTGGATGGATCTATCGCCTGTTTTGAGCCGGTAGAGAATATTCATCGCGATCACATTCTGCACAGAACCCTTGTCCCGGCGCGCATTGATGCGACCGTCGCCCAGCGCGCGACCCAGATCGCAACCCAGACGATTGAGGCGCTGGATTACATCGGCTTGCTGGCGGTGGAAATGTTTGTCTGTCGCGATGGGCGCGTGCTGGTCAATGAAATGGCTCCCCGGCCCCATAATTCCGGGCATTGGTCGATAGACGGTGCCGCGACCTGTCAGTTTGAACAAACAGTGCGCGCCATTTGCGGCCTGCCCTTGGGCGATACGACGCGGATCAGCGATTGTGAAATGCGCAACCTGATTGGCGATGAAGTCAATGATTGGCGTGAAATTCTGGCACAGCCCGGCGCGCGGCTGCATCTGTATGGCAAGGCCGAAAGCCGCCCTGGCCGCAAAATGGGCCATGTGACGACGCTTCACAGCCCAGCCATCACCGCACGGCCCAGTAAATCCCAGAGCCAATGAAGACCGGTATCCACAGGAACGGAGCCAGCGCAAACAACATCGACAATGTATAAATTTTCCGGCTATGCAACAGAACAGCCAACCCGATCAGGGTTAAACCGCTGACCGGATAGTAAATCGCCGCATCCGCCATTCCCCAGGGCATCTTGCCCAATGAATCCCATAGAATCATCACCACAACAGCCATCAGCACGCCCAGGGGACACAAGGCCGCTGCGGCAATAACAATGGCATTGCGAGAGACCAATTGCGCCTCTTCCCGCCATCCCTTGGCCTTCGCGTCTTGCAATTCCTCCCGCAGATGCTTGATCAGCATTGGGCAGGCTTACCAAGTGCCGCGCATACCGCCGCGCCCGAACGACCGAAAGGCCTTCATCCGGGCCGCCACACGACCTGGAACATTCAACGGCAAGCGTTGCGCCACAGCAGAAACGCGGCTTTTCAATTTCGGGATTTGCATCACGTTTTCGATCCGACGATCCAGAAACGCGCGTGTTTCGGAAAAATCCTCCGTCTGATCATTCAACCAGACCATCAGGGTCGAAGAGTAAACCCCGCTTAACAACATCCGCTTGGAATAGAAATTCCAATCCGTCGACCGATCCCCCGCCGCGAACCACATATCGTCAACCGTCCGATACAGCAGTTGCAGGGCCAGACCGGCATTCTGGGGTTTTGACAGGATGGCCAGCCCCCGTCGAATGGCTTCGCGGTCTTGGGCATTCTGCTCCAGCCGCGTCATCACGGCGGTGGCAATCCTTTCGCGAATTTTCAGACTGTCCAGATTTGCCTTCTCCAATGCGACCATCATGCGCCGGTCGGCCATCTGACTGTGCCAGGCGATCATATCGCGGGCATCGCCTGGAAACAGCGCTTGGGCGTCTGACTTATCCAGGCCGATATCTTCCGCCCCGCGCAGCAATGCCGCACGGGTCCAGCCGTCAAATGGGACATGCGTCACAACGGCTGTGATCAATTGATCGCGCTGGGCTCTGATATCCGATTGATCGGCGTCAGGGATTTTTACCATTGCTGCATCTCTCCTTCTGCTTTGCCTAGTCTTTTGGCACAGACGCCTGTGCCGACAGCAAACGCTGGGCTTTCTCGGGCACACCATGGCGCAACTCTTCCCGAAAGATCAATAAACTTAGATCATCCATACGCTGAGGGTAGAGGATTCCATCAAGATGGTCACATTCATGTTGCAACACCCGGGCATGAAATCCGTCATAGTGTTCATCAATCAAACCCCCATCCCGGGTTTCCGCCTGCAGGCGAATGCGGGTCGGGCGCGGGACGACCCCCACCATATCGGGCACAGACAGGCACCCTTCCCAATCATAGGCGATTTCTTCCCCGATTGGCGTGATGATCGGGTTGATCAAACAGGTCAAGGGCACGGCGGGTTTATCCTTCCCGGCCCGGCCTGCTGACACGTAATAGACAACCGCTCGCAGCGGCGCGTATACCTGGGGGGCCGCCAGCCCTGTCCCTTCGGCATCTTCCATTGTCTCGATCATATCCGCCAGCAGGCGTTTAATGTCTGGCGAAGCGGGATCAGATATTGGCTGTGCGACCTGTCGCAGGACCGGATGACCCATACGCGCGATCTTAAGAATTGCCATAATTAAGCCCTTTCCCTGTCTGGCTGTCTTTAAGGGTTCACAAACCCCTAATGAAGTGCTATACGCCGCCCTCATCTCCGAGGGATACGCTCTCGGTGTCTATGGATTAAACTTCAATCGCTTGAAAGGCGGGTGAAAGCAAGTGCAGGTCATCGTACGCGATAATAACGTCGATCAGGCTCTTCGTGCGCTCAAGAAAAAGTTGCAGCGTGAAGGCGTCTTCCGGGAAATGAAGCTTCGTCGGCATTTTGAAAAGCCGTCGGAAAAGAAAGCCCGTGAAAAGGCAGAAGCGCAGCGGCGCCACCGTAAACTCTTACGGAAGCGCCTGGAGCGTGAAGGGTTCTAGATTAACGGACCTGTCACCGACCCTGCAAAGGATCGGTTGATCGTTACAGTGGAAACGCTCTTGAGCCCCAGGTTCGAGGGCGTTTTTGCATTTAAAGCCAGCTTTAATGCTATTGCTTGATATCCACAAAATCCAGTCGTGTCTTCAAATGCGCCAGATCTTCAGGCAGGGGATTGCTGCTGGCATAACTGTCATAGACCAACTGACCATGGACCCGCAGCAAATCGCCCAGCTTGGGATGGGCTATTTCGCTTAAACGGGACAGGGCATTTGCCAGTGTCACCAACATCAGCAAATTGTCCGAGGAAGACCGACGCAGCGGATGAAATACGGCATCGATCAGGCTATCGGCAGTGTAACCCGGGATTAAAACCCGCACACAGCCATCATCATCGACAATACTTTGTTCTGTCAGGCCACATTGGACGCTGCTGTTCAGCGCACCGGTCAGCCGGTCAATGCAACTGATTGCGGTAAAAGTGTCATTCACACCGGGCGACAGCGCACGCAACGCGATCTCGATCAGAACATTGATTGCATATTCGATGTCATCAACGGAACTGCGAGATTTGGTCAGATACACACAATTGATTATCTGCTCATGGATTGACTCGCGGGTCTCATCGTCCAGCTTTCTGTCGGCGGTTACAGTAATAAACTGCTGGTCTTTCAACACGAAGGTGCCGATCTTTTTCAGCAATTTTACTTCCAGGTCATGCTCACAGGCCAGTGAATACAGGGTTTCCTGTTCCACCATGGTCAGATACCCGTTTTCAACGCTTTTGAGGGGGATACAGTCTTTCTCTTTGAGAGACTTGCTGGTCTTGTCGGCCTGTTTCTCAACACTTTTCACGATCTGGGACAGTTTATCTTCCAAGCGTCGTGAAATTTCCGCGACTTCTTCGTCAATCATCACGCTGCGCGACACGGATTGAACAAAGTAGATCAGCTGCAAAACCGACAAAACCGCCAGCAGGAACGAAAAATTGACCGACAGGACCGGGACGTTGGTTTCTGATGTCTGGTGCAGCACCGTCAAGGAAACCAGAAATGTCGCGCCCAATAGTCCCGCAGTAATCTGATTGACACGATCACCGGTAAAACGCTGCAACAGGCGCGGCCCAATGTTTCCTGCCGCCAGTGTGAATACAATCAGGACCAGTGAGTAAACCAGACCCAAAGTCGTGATGGCCGCACCAGAGATAACCGACAGAACACTTTCCGCTGTATCCTTTGCGACCCAGAACCAACCCGCCTGCAAAAAATCCGGCAGATGCGGCTGCAGCGTGCGATCCAGGTACAGAAGGAGCATCGAAAACAGCCAGATCGAAATGGCAATGACACCAGGAATCGTCGCCAGGGCCCGTATCTTGAAAACTTCGCCTATGGCGTATTTCAGCGTTATCAGAAAACCCACAACTATCCTTTCACAGCAAAGGCCAGATAATTCACGTCTATATCACGTGGGGCCAGATGGAAGTCATCCTGAATCGGATTATACGCCATCCCACAGATATCACTGACGATCATCCCGGCCGGGCGCAACGCAGCAGCCAATTCGCTTGGTTTTACAAATTTTCGCCAATCATGGGTGCCGCGCGGCAACCAGCGCAGCACGTATTCGGCCCCCACGACACCCAAGGCAAAGGATTTTGCCGTCCGGTTGAATGTCGACAGCGCCATCGCGCCGCCCGGTCGAACCAATGCCGCGGCATCATCAATGAAGGCCTGCAAATCGGACACATGTTCGACCACTTCCATATTCACGACGGCATCGAACTGTTCGCCTTGCGCCACCAGATCATCGGCGGTTGTGTGGCGATAGCGGATGTCTAACCCCATGCGTTGGGCATGGTTATAGGCGACATCAATAGACTGGCCGGTGGCGTCCACCCCCGTCACGGTTGCGCCAAGGCGGCTCAGGGGTTCACAAATCAACCCACCGCCACAACCGATATCGCATATCGTAAGACCAGATAGCGGCTTTGGCCCCAGGGGATCGCGCCCGAACCGGGCACACAGGCGATCACGGATATAGCCGATACGCACGGGGTTTAACATGTGCAGCGGTTTGAATTCCCCATCCGGGTCCCACCATTGGTCTGCAATGGCGGCAAATTTTTCGATCTCTTTCGGATCAACTGTTGATGCAGCACGTTCAGTCATAGGGAATTTCCGATTCAGGTTGGTAATTCTTGCACGCGAAACCTGTAGCGAGTATGGATACGCCGCCCGCGCGGGGCAAGCGGTCGCATGCCGCAACAGCCAAGGTTTTTCTGGTTATTCTTGAAGAAGGCGATCCCGAAGAGATGGCGCGTATTGTTATGAAGTTTGGCGGAACCTCCGTCGCTGACATAAATCGCATCGCCAATGCAGCCCAACGTGTGAAGCGTGAAGTGGATGCAGGCAATGAAGTGGCCGTCGTGGTTTCCGCCATGTCCGGAGTCACCAATCAGCTGGTCGGTTATGTTCAGGAAACATCGCGCATTTATGATGTGCGCGAATATGATTCCATTGTTGCCTCTGGCGAGCAGGTCACCGCAGGTCTGATGGCGCTGCGCCTTCAGGAAATGGGGATATCAGCCCGCTCCTGGCTGGGTTGGCAAATCCCGATTACCACCAATGAAATGCATGGAAAGGCCCGCATTGACGATATCGACACCTCTGAGATCGTTAAACGCTTTTCGGAGAATCAGGTCGCCGTCGTTGCAGGATTCCAGGGGGTGACACCCCGCAATCGCATTGCAACCCTGGGGCGGGGCGGGTCGGATACGACGGCAGTTGCGCTGGCGGCCGCGCTGAAGGCGGATCGCTGCGATATCTATACCGATGTTGACGGGGTCTATACCACCGACCCGCGCATTGTGCCGAAGGCGCGAAAAATTGATCGTATCGCCCATGAAGAAATGCTGGAAATGGCGTCTCTGGGTGCCAAAGTGTTACAAACCCGTTGTGTGGAAATTGCCATGAACCATGGCGTGCGCCTTCAGGTCTTGTCTTCCTTTGAAGATAAGCCGGGCACACTGGTTGTCGATGAGGATGAGATCGTGGAAAAGCAAGTCGTAAGCGGCATCGCCTATAGCCGGGATGAGGCCAAGATCACGCTGGTGAAGGTTGCCGACAAACCAGGCGTTGCAGCCCATATCTTTGGCCCGCTGACCGATGCATCGATCAATGTTGATATGATTGTGCAATCCGTCTCTCCCGATGGGGAACGCACCGATATGACCTTCACAGTGGCCCGCGCGGACATTGATCGCGCAATTTCCGTGCTGAAAGGGAATCACGATAAGATCGGGTATGAAACGCTGCTATCGGATGGCGCCGTTGCTAAGATCTCCGTCATCGGGGTTGGCATGCGCAGCCATGCCGGGGTCGCTCAAACGATGTTTAAAACCCTCGCTGAGAAGGGGATCAACATCCAGGTCATCTCAACCAGTGAGATAAAAATATCCACTCTGGTTGCAGAAGAATACGCTGAACTGGCGATCCGGGCGCTTCATACCGCCTATGGCCTCGACGCCGCCTAGGGCAAAGCCTTCGCAAACGAGGACGTTTGCGACGACGTATTTGCTGAAAAGAGAGATAAGAGCATCCTGTGTGAGCTCTTGCGAGCGCATGATGCTCTGGGGCAGGAACAAGAAAACCCGGTTTGGCGGGGCTGGATCGCGATCAGGATTCGGCTCTATCCGGTTTGAACAGGCAGAACCCGTTCTGAACAGTCATAACGGGCATGATGATGGGAGACGACTGGGCGAATGGTCAGAGAAACGGCACCATCCCCGACAGCTTGGGCAGGGCCTCGCAAATTGCTGCGGCGGCTGCGCGATGTCATGGCCGGTCCTGGTGATGCCCAGGACCGCCTGGATCGCATTGCCAAGCTGATCGCCGGGGATATGGTCGCTGAAGTGTGCTCCATCTATGTCAGGCGCGCCGGGGATGTATTGGAACTGTTTGCCACCCAGGGCCTGAAGCCGGAAGCCGTCCATAATACCCGCCTGCGCATTGGTGAAGGGATTGTCGGGGCCGTTGCCGCTGACAGCCGCCCAATGGCTCTGGCAGAGGCCCGCAAGCATCCCAGCTTCGCCTATCGCCCGGAAACCGGGGAAGAAATCTATACCTCCATGATGGGGGTGCCGATCCTGCGCGGTGGCCGTATGCTGGGCGTTCTGGCAATTCAGAACCGGACGCAGCGTGACTATACCGATGAGGAAGTGGAGACGATGGAAACCGTCTCCATGGTCGTCGCGGAAATGGTTGCCAGCGGGGAATTGATCGAAACCTCAGAACAGCGTCCTGCCGATGGCATTGGAATTGCCCCTTTGCGCCTGGACGGGATCAAGCTGAATGGCGGCCTTGCCATGGGTCATGCGGTTTTGCACCGACCCGCCATCCCTGTCGGGCGTACCGTCGCTGAGGATTCCGAAACTGAAAAGCTGCGGCTGAAAGAAGCCCTGGCCAGCATGCATAAAAGGCTGGATGAATTGCTGGCCCAAGCGGATGCGGAAGGGCCCGGCGATCACATTGACATCCTGAAAACCTATCGGATGTTCGCAGAAGATAAGGGTTGGATCCGGCGCATTGTGGAGAATATCGACAATGGCCTGACCGCAGAAGGCGCCGTCGTACGCGTACAGGATGATACACGCGCACGGATGAAAAAGGTCGATGACGCCTATCTGAGGGAACGGTTGCTGGACCTGGAAGATCTGGCCTTTCGTCTGTTGCAGCACCTGACCGGGGATGCGGATGGCACCCGCGCCCATATGCTGCCGGAAGAGACCATCCTGGTCGCCCGCAATATGGGACCGGCGGACCTGCTGGATTATAACCGCAGCAATCTGAAAGCGCTGATCCTGGAAGAAGGATCATCAACATCCCATGTCGCGATTGTCGCGCGGGCCCTGCAAATACCAGTGATCGGGCGCGTAAAAGGCATTCTGGACCGCGTCGAACCGATGGATCCAATCCTGGTCGATGGCGGGAATGGACTATGTTACATCCGCCCCGGCGATGAAGTACGGTCTGCTTTTAAAGCATCGATGCGGATGTTTGAAGAAAAGCGCGCCCATTATCGGGCCGCAAAGGATTTACCGTCGATCACGAAAGATGGCGTCGAAATCTCTCTGATGATGAATGCCGGCCTGTTGATCGATATGGGACATCTGCAAGATTCCGGCGCTGCGGGCATCGGCCTGTATCGCACCGAAGTACCCTTTATGGTGCGATCTGACTTTCCCGACACGGCGACCCAGGCCGAACTGTACAGCGCCATTCTGGACCAGGCAGAAGGCAAGCCTGTTACCTTTCGCACCCTGGATATAGGCGGCGACAAGGTTCTGCCCTATTTTCACGAGATGCAGGAAGAAAACCCGGCGATGGGCTGGCGCGCCATTCGCATTGCGATTGACCGGCCGGGGCTGATGCGCGGGCAATTGCGCGCCCTGATCCAGGCCAGCAATGGTCGCCCCTTGCGGGTGATGTTCCCAATGGTCGCGAATGCCGATGAATTTGTACAGGCGCGCGCCATGTTGGATAAGGAATTGTCGCGCGCAACCCGGCGCGGTTTGCCGCTGCCGTCAGAATTGAAAATCGGCGCAATGCTGGAAGTGCCGTCCTTGATATTCCAATTGGACGCCCTGGCAAAAAAGGCGGATTTTATCTCCATCGGCAGCAATGACCTGTTGCAATTTCTGTTTGCCAGCGACCGCGGCAATCCCCGCATGGACGGTCGATATGACGCATTGTCCGCACCGGTCCTGAATGTCGTGAAAGAAGTCGTGCACCGCGCCCAGCAGAATGGCCTGGAACTGTCCGTCTGTGGCGAAATGGCCGGACAGCCGCTGGAAGCCCTGGCCCTGATCGGGCTTGGAATCCGCACATTATCGATGTCTCCGGCCAATATCGGCCCGCTGCGTGATACGGTTCGGGCCTGCACTGTTTCCGCCTTGTCTGACTTTACAGAAGCCCTGACCCATCGACCGGATCGGTCCCTGCGCGGTGCAATGGCCAACTTTGCCCGCGACCATGGCATAACAGTTTAGGAACAAGACCTGTTACCAGCGTCGTTTTGGGTCTTTGCAATCCGGCACCAATCGCGCCATAGTATTGAGACAGGAACGTTTTTCGTCGATTGCCCATGCTGAGAAAACAGAATGGGCGTGGGCAATTTTGTTATGGTTGGGGTATATGAAAGCGTCTGAAGATCAGGAACAGGCGCGTAAGGGCGTCAATCCCGAAAATCCGGGTGCCGGTGTTGGGGCGATCTTACGTGGAGCGCGACTGGCGCGCGATGAGGACCTGCGCGAAGTGGCTGCAGCGCTGCGCATTCGCCTACCCTATCTTCAAGCCCTTGAATCCGGGGCCATAGAAGACCTGCCCGGTGTGACCTATGGTATCGGTTTTGTCCGCGCCTATGCCAGCTATCTGGACCTGGACAGCGCCGAAATCGTCGACCGGTTCAAAGTTGAAGCGCGTGGCATCAGCCATCGAACCCAATTGCAGTTCCCGGAACCCCTGCCCGGCAATCGGGTACCGGGTGCGGCCCTGCTGCTAATTGTATTGCTGTTGGCAGGCGGGGTTTATGGTGTCTGGCTTTACAGTTCCTCCCAGAATATGACCATTGTTGAAGCTGTCGAAGCTGTGCCAGCCCGGTTGATGGCGTTGGTTGAACAGGAATCGACACCGGACACATCGGCGCCAGTTGAAACCGCTGTGGACACCCCCAGCGCCCCTGAAAACAGCGATACCCCTTTCGCAGACGGTGCGGAAACAGAGTCTAAACCGTCCGTCACACCATCGGAAACCGACGCTTCCAACGCCGTGCCCGCGCCGGAAACGTCAACAGGTGAGACAGATACTGCCAATACTGCGGACGTGATCGCACCGGCCACTTCGGATACAGCGGCGACACCGACACTGCCGTCCACTGAAACAACGCCAGCAGAAACCGCCCCATCTGAGGTACCAAGTTCCGAAGCACCAACCAGCACAGAAACACCCAGTGCAGAAACACCCAGTGCAGCGGCACCCCAGGCAACAGCAAGTTCTGATGGCGCGGAGACTGAGGCTGCGACACAAAACGCGGCCACCGCATCAACACAAGCGGAAACGCAATCCGGCGCGGCAGAGAGTGCATCGACAGAACAACAGCGTGTAGATGCCCTGCCGGAACCAGAAGTACCTGCGCCGCCACCTCAACCCAGCCCGACTCAACCCAGCCAGCCTGAACCCAACTCAGCGCAAGAATCACCAACCGCTGATACGGGCGCCGCGTCAAACGCGCCCCAGTCAGAAAGTTCGGCGATCACGACACAGGATCTGGCACCTCCGCCACAGCCTGCACCACCTGAAAATTCAACGGATCCGGCACAGCCTGAAACCGTGCAGGGGCCTGTGACAGATCCAGCGCCGACAACGCCACCCCCCCCCGCTGTGACACAAAACACAAACGACTCCCAAACGGCTGCCTCCCCGTCTGATTCCCGCATCATCATTCAGGCAACCCAGGAATCCTGGATCCAGGTGAAGAATGCTCAGGGTCAGGTGCTGATTGAAAAGCTGATGCTGATGGGGGAAATCTACCGCGTGCCGGACCGTCCCGGCCTGACGCTCAGTTCCGGCAATATCGGTGCGCTGAAGCTGATTGTGAACGGCACCATGGCCCCAACGCTTGGGACATTGGGCGAAGTCCGCCGGGACATTCCATTGACGCCAGAGAATTTACTGCCTTAGAGTATCCGTCTTCATCAAGCTTGTGTTAAAAGTTCAGGGCAACCTTGATCTTCGGGACGAAAGCGCGCATTTTCTGGTGGTCACCGCCGACCCTGAAAGAGAATGATCATGAGCGTTAGACCCTATCGCGAAATACACCGCCGACCGTCGCGCAAGATCATGGTTGGCCCGGTCGCCGTGGGGGGCGATGCACCAATCACCGTGCAGACGATGACAAACACCCTAACATCGGACGTACAGGCAACAATTGATCAGATCCGTCGCTGTGAAATTGCTGGGGTGGATATCATTCGGGTGTCCTGCCCTGACGAAGACTCCACCGCCGCCCTGGCCAAAATTATTCCCGAAGTCACGGTGCCGGTCGTCGCGGACATCCATTTCCATTACAAACGTGCGATAGAAGCCGCCAAAGCGGGGGCTGCCTGTCTGCGGATCAATCCGGGCAATATCGGGTCCGCCCAGCGCGTGAAAGACGTGGTTCAGGCCGCAAAGGATCACGGCTGTTCCATGCGGATTGGGGTGAATGCCGGATCACTGGAAAAGCATCTGCTGGAAAAATATGGCGAACCCTGCCCCGAAGCGATGGTGGAAAGCGGCCTGGAGCATGCCCGCATTCTGGAAGATGCCGATTTCACCGAATTCAAGATCAGTGTGAAGGCATCCGATGTCTTCCTGGCAGTCGCGGCCTATCATGGATTGGCCGAAGCCTGCGATTACCCCCTGCATCTGGGAATTACCGAAGCGGGCGGATTGCGATCCGGCACGATCAAATCTTCCATCGGCATGGGCTCCCTACTTTGGGCTGGCATTGGCGATACGATCCGCGTCAGCCTGTCTGCAGAGCCTGAAGAGGAAGTAAAAGTCGGCTTTGACATGCTGAAAGCCTTGAATCTGCGGCATCGCGGCGTGAATGTGATTTCCTGCCCATCCTGTGCCCGGCAGCAATTCAATGTAATCGAAACAGTAAAAGTGCTGGAAGAGCGGCTGGCCCATATTACCACGCCGATGACTGTCAGTGTGATCGGCTGTGTCGTTAATGGCCCTGGCGAAGCGCGTGAAACCGATATTGGCTTTACTGGTGGCGGCAAAGGCACCCATCAGGTTTACATTGCAGGGATGCCCCATCATCGCCTGAAAGACCAATCCATCGTTGACCATCTGGTTGAACTGGTGGAACAGAAGGCGGCGGAAATTGAGGCTGAGAAACCCGAAACCGCCACCATCGCGGCGGAATAGCGACCCATTCTCCACAATTTGTAGACGTTAAGGATTCTGACCCATGGCAGATTTACAGCCGGTACGCGGCACCCATGACCTCCTGCCCGATGACATGCGCGCGCATCGCCATGTCAGCGATACAGCGCGGGGTACAGCCGCCTTGCATGGCTTTGACGAGATCGCCACACCGATCTTTGAATTCACCAACGTCTTCGCGCGCACCTTGGGCGATACCTCTGATGTCGTGACCAAGGAAATGTACACATTCGAAGACAAGGGCGGCGACATGCTGACCCTGCGCCCGGAAAATACAGCGGGCGTGTGTCGGGCTTTCATCTCCAATGGCTTGGCGCAGCATACCCCGGTGAAATACTTCTATTCCGGCCCCATGTTCCGCCATGAACGCCCCCAGAAAGGTCGTCTGCGCCAGTTCCACCAGATCGGCATCGAACTGATCGGGGCCGCACAGCCCCTGGCCGATGTGGAGGCGATTGCTTGTGGCCACGCCATCCTGTCCGATCTGGGCATTGTCGATAAGACCGTGCTGGAACTCAACACATTGGGCGACACGGAAAGCCGCGCCGCCTATCGCGAGGCCTTGGTTGAATATTTCCAAGGTCATCTGGAGAAATTGTCTGTTGAATCAAAAGACCGCCTGACCCGCAACCCGATGCGTATCCTGGACAGCAAGGATGAGGACGACCGAAAGATCGTCGCCGATGCCCCGATTTTTTCAGATTATCTGAACACGGAGAGCGTCGAGTTTTTCGCCGCGGTCAAAACCGGCCTGGATGCGCTAGGCATCAAATACACGCTGAACCCCCGTTTGGTGCGGGGTCTGGATTACTATTGCCATACCGCCTTTGAATTCACCACCGATGCGCTGGGCGCGCAAAGTGCGGTGATGGCAGGCGGCCGCTATGACGGGTTGATTGGCATGTTGGGCGGACAGGAAACGCCGGGCGTTGGCTGGGCCGCTGGCATAGAACGCCTGGCAATGTTATCGGCTGAAGCTCCGCCTGTGGACCGCCCGCTGGTCATCGTCCCAATGGGGGACGCAGCGGAAGCACAGGCTCTGGTCATTGCAAAGACCTTGCGCGGCAGCAGCCTGCGCACCGAATTCGCCTTTTCCGGCAATATGAAGAAGCGCATGAAGCACGCCAACAAGGTCAATGCCTGGGCGGCGATTATTTTGGGGGATGAGGAATTGTCCAAGGGCGTGGCCCAGGTCAAAACCCTGGATGATGGCGAACAGAAAGAAGTGGCGATGACCGACCTGGCGGCAACCTTGACTGTGATGCGGGTTGAAGATCGGGGGTAGACCATGACCGGGATATCCGCTGGGACAACCGCTGGGACAAGTGTCGATGGCGCTGGCCCGGCCCCAATGGATAGACCTTACATCGTGGGGGCCAGCTTTCGCACGGCCGACGCGCGGATCCGGGACCGCCTGTTTGTTGAACCGCCTGCCCAGCCTGAATTCCTGGCAGCCTGTCGCGATGCGGGACTGACGCAATTGGTGTCACTGTCGACCTGTGACCGGGTAGAGTTGATTGGCACATCCACCGACCCTGAACGGGCCAGTGGCACAGCAGAACGGCGCTTGCGCAGTCGGTTGGAGGGAATGAGCGTCCCCGAATCCACCTTCTACCGCTTGTATGATGTGGATGCCGTCGCCCATGTCTTTCGCATCGCCAGCGCCCTGGACAGCCAGATGATCGGGGAGTCCCAAATTCTGGGTCAATTGAAGGACGCTGTGCAGGTTGCAAGCGATGCCGGAATGATCCAGGGAGAACTGGACCGGTTGATGCAAACCAGCTTCGCATTAGCAAAGCGGGTCCGCAGCACCACCCGAATTGGAGAAGGGGCCGTTTCCGCCGCCGCCGCCGCGGTAAAGGTCGCCCAGGACCTGCACGGCACGATGGCCCGATGCCGCGCCTTGCTGATCGGGTTGGGAGAGACCGGCGGACTGATCGCAGAACAGTTTCAGCGTGCGGGGATCGGGGTGCTGGATTTAACCGGTCCATCACGCCGGACAGAGCGGGAAGCAGCGCGGCGCGGGCTGACCTATCAGGATTATGAAAAGCTGGACCGCGCCCTGGCGCATTCTGACATCGTGATCACCGCTGCCGGTCGGGGCCGATATCTGTTGGACAGCGATAGTGTCACCAAAGCATTAGAAGCCCGCCGATCAAAACCGATCCTGCTGATTGATGCCGGGATTCCGCTGGATATCGATCCAGCCGTGGACACTCTGCCCGATGCCTTCCTGTATACGATGGAAGATATTGAACGGCTGGCAGAAAAGGGCCAGTTAGACCGCAAGGCAGAGGCTGCGGAAGCCGCCGCTATGGTCGACAGCGCGCTGATCGATTGGCGGCGCAGCCAGGCAGAGCGGGAAGGCGTCCCCGGCCTGATCGCCTTGAGAGAACAATTCGACCGCCTGCGTGAAGATGTGCTAAACCGCCATCCCAGTGCCGATGCAGCAGAGGCGACCCGCCTTCTGGTCAACCGCATTTTGCATGAACCCAGCGAAACCCTGCGCGCCATCGCCAGCGAAGGCGGGGCAGCAGACCTGCGTGACACAATTACAGTAAACCGCGTGCTGGAGCGCCTGTTCGCGCTGCGCATTCAGGATGAAAGAAGCGATACAGAATGAGTTGGACCGATAATATTGACCGCGTCATCAGACGCCATATGGAACTGTCTGATCGCATGTCTACAGGCACATTGCCTGCAGAAGAGTTCCAGGCTGTTTCCATGGAATATGCCGAACTGACACCCATTGTGGAGGCTGCCCAGACATTTCGGGCGGCAGAGGCGGAACGCACAGACCTGGTGGCGATGATCGAGGATCACAGCAGCGATAAGGAAATGCGCAGCCTGGCCCGCGAGGAATTGGAAAGCCTGGACGAGCGCCTGCCAGAGCTTGAACAGGACCTGAAACTGTTGCTGCTGCCAAAGGACGAGGCCGACCGGCGCGCCTGTATCATGGAAATCCGCGCAGGCACCGGCGGGGACGAGGCCGGCCTGTTCGCAGGCGACCTTTTGCGCATGTATCAGCGCTATTGCCAGAATCATAGCTGGCCGTTTGAAGTGATCGATATCAGCGAGAATGAAGTCGGCGGCATCGCCCAGGTGACAGTCTCCATCAATGGGGCAGGCGCCTATGGGAAACTAAAATTTGAATCCGGCGTGCATCGTGTCCAGCGCGTGCCAACGACCGAAAGCGGTGGACGCATCCACACCTCAGCCGCGACAGTCGCGGTTCTGCCTGAAGCACAGGAAGTCGATATTGAAATCAACGAAGGCGACCTGCGGGTGGATACCTATCGCTCTCAAGGGGCGGGCGGTCAGCATGTCAACACCACCGACAGCGCGATCCGCATCACCCATTTGCCGACCGGCCTTGTCGTGACCTGTCAGGATGAAAAGTCCCAGCACAAGAATCGCGCCAAGGCGATGAAGGTTCTGCGCGCGCGTCTGTATGATCAGGAACGGGAACGCCAGGCGTCGGAACGGGCTGCGGATCGCAAATCCATGGTTGGCAGCGGGGACCGGTCCGAACGCATCCGGACCTATAATTTTCCCCAGGGTCGCGTCACGGACCACCGCATCAACCTGACCCTGTACAAACTGGACAGGATGATGCTGGGGGAAGCGCTGGATGAAATCCTGGATGCGTTGATCCTGGAAGACCAGTCCTCTCTGTTGGCGGAATTAGGGGAAGCGGTGTGAGCCCAGACACGGCGCGCCAGACCGCGTTGCGCGCCGCAGTGGCCCAATTGCAGGCCGCTGATATCCCCTCACCGTTATGGGAAGCCCGCCATCTCTTATGTGATCTGGAAGGGATTACGCCCACCGACATAATCGCTTATCCCGACCTTCCTGTGCATCATATCACCCAATATCAGGATTGGGTCGCCTTACGTGCGTCAGGGGTTCCGATGAGCCGGATCACCGGGCGCCGCAATTTTTGGGGACTGGAATTTCATGTCACCCCCGCAACGCTGGATCCGCGCATGGATAGTGAGGTTCTGGTAAAAGAGGCACTGGCGCTTATACCGACGGATCAGACATGCGACATTGCTGATATAGGAACCGGAACCGGCTGCCTGATACTGGCATTGCTGCATGACCGCCCTTTGGCAACAGGCACAGGCCTGGACATTTCCATTGAGGCGCTGAAAACAGCGCAATCCAATGCGGACGCCCTGGGTCTTTCCGGTCGCGTTCGCCTTGTTGAAAGTGACTGGCTGTCGGCTCTACAGCCACAATCGATCGATATCCTGGTCTCCAACCCGCCTTACATCGTTCAGGGGGAAATTCAGCATCTGGACCCTGCTGTGCGGGATCATGATCCCATTCTAGCCCTGGATGGCGGCACAGATGGTTTGGATGCCTATCGCGCGATTATTGAAACGGCGCCAAAAGTGTTGCGCCCCGGCGGCTGGATTGCCCTGGAAATTGGCTGGGATCAGGGTCAAACTGTCCCAAATCTGCTGAATAAGGCCGGTTTTTTACGCATATCGTGTCATCAAGACACTGCCGGGCGGGACCGTGTCGTGCTGGGGCAGAAACCAGACACGACAGCCTTAAAAAAAACACTTGGAAAGGACCGGGCAAAGGGCTAGGTTGCAGTGCGTCGCGTTTCGTGGGGGACGGCCTGTAATTATGGGCATTCCGAAACCGACTTTCCGAGAGAGAAGACTTTATCGACCCATTTTGACCGGGTGCTGCAACGATACGGTTCAGCTTGTCTCTCGTTTGATTCAATCGCACCTCAAGAGGTAACGCGTGAATAATCCAAAACAAAATCGCGGACGGCATCGCAACAATGCCCGGCGTAGTAACCCTTCCCGTCAGAATTTTGATTCTAACGGACCGGGCGTTCGTATTCGTGGAAATGCTACGCAGGTGTATGAAAAATACATCCAACTGGCGCGTGACTCGCAAGGGTCCGGGGACCGCGTGATGGCAGAAACCATGTTGCAGCATGCGGAGCATTATTACCGCATCCTGAATGAAAACAACACGGGGGACCGCCCGCGCCAAAGCCATGACGAGTCTGCATCAGATCAGCAGAACAGCTTTGATGACACCAATTACGAAGACGATGGCGACGACAGCAACGATGCCGACGGTAATACCGGCGGCTATAACGGCAATCGCAATGCCAATAGCGGCCATGGCAACAATGGCCAGGGTAACAACAGTCAGGGTAACAACGGCCAAGGCGGCGGCAATCAGGGCAATGGCGGCCAGGGCAATGGCGGCCAGGGCAATGGCGGCCAGGGCAATAACGGGGGCCGAAATAACCCGCGTAACAATGGCGGTCGCGGCCGTGGGCGTCGCCCGCAACAGAATACGGCGGAGGGCAGCGAAACCCCGGCGTCAAATTCTGCCGATACTCAAACCAAGAACCAACCCGCCAATAATGATGCAGATCCGGCACCCAAAGAGCCGGCCAGCACCCCAGCAGCAGCCCCGGCGGCCAATACGGATGAGGCCCCAAAAGCCCCACGAGGACGCCCGCGTCGCGCCCCGCGCAAATCTGCCAGTTCGGAAGACGGTGCCGCTGTGGAAGCCCCTGCAAGCTCAGAGCCAGCACAACAGGAAATGACGATCATCGCAGATTAAGCGGTAGACGGATCAAATAGAAACGGGCGGAGAAATGTCTCCGCCCGTTTTTCTATGCGTTCTTGTCTGGGATTACATGTCCGGTTCCGGATACCCATTCTGACGGCAGAAGGCGGTGACCGTGTTGCGCAACAGACAGGCAATGGTCATCGGGCCAACACCGCCTGGTACCGGCGTAATGGCGGACGCCACCGGACTGGCTGAAGCGAAATCCACATCCCCAACCAGGCGCGTACCACCATCGGGCTTGTCGATCCGGTTAATGCCAACATCGATCACCACCGCACCGGGCTTTAGCCAGGACCCCTGCACCATTTCGGGCTTTCCAACAGCAGCAATGACAATATCAGCCTGAGCGACTTCTGCGGGCAAATCCACCGTGCGGGAATGCGCAACGGTCACGGTACAGCTTTCCTGCACCAACAGGGTCGTCATCGGCTTTCCAACGATGTTGGACCGCCCCAGCACGATGGCTTTCTTGCCCGCTAAAGAGCCCTTGAAATGGTCGCGCAGCAGCAGCACACAGCCCAAAGGCGTACAGGGGACCAAGGCGCTGGGATTTCCCGTATTCAACCGCCCGACATTGACCACATGAAACCCATCGACATCCTTATCCGGGTTAATTTCGGTCAGCACCGCCTGTTCATCAATCTGCTTGGGCAGGGGCAGTTGCACCAGAATGCCATTGACCGTTGGGTCTTCATTCAATTGCCGAACTTTTGCCAACAGGGTTTCCTGATCGGTGCTGGTATCCATCTTGAACTCGAAGCTTTCCATGCCTGCTTCGACGGTTTGTTTGCCCTTGCTGCGGACATAAACCTGACTGGCAGGATCTTCCCCGACCAGCACGACCGCTAGGCCAGGCGTTTTGCCATGATCGGCCTTCAAGGCGGCGACCGCGGCTGTAACCCGTTCGCGCAGGCCTGCTGCAAATGCCTTACCATCGATGATCTGTGCTTCCGCCATGCGCTATGCTCCCCCGATTGTGTCTTTGTGTCTTAAAGCCGCTCAAGGACCGCGCGAAGGCTGTCTTCCAGCCGCGCTCTTTCCCCTGACAGCGCAATGACCTTAGTGCGATCCGTTGTGCCCGATACGATACTCAGCGACGTTTTTGGACATTTCAACGCCTTCGACAACAGCTTTATCAGCGCCTTGTTGGCTTTGCCGTCTTCGGGAACCGCCGTCACCTGGATTTTCAGATGGCGTGCACCCTGGGCATCCTGGGCGATGGCTTGCAGGCGATCCGCAGAGGCTTTGGGGGTCAGGCGGACGGCCAACAGCATCACATCCCGCCCGGCGTCCCATCGGAACGGCATCAGATGCGATAGGCCACGTCGGTCAGTACTTTCTGCAGGAAGAACAGGATCAGGAGCAGCACGATGGGTGAGATGTCGATTGGCCCCATATTCGGCAAAATACGCCGGATCGGGCGCAAGGCTGGTTCGGTCAGGCGGTACAGAAAATCGCCGATCATATAGACGACACGGTTGCTGGTATTGACCACATTAAAGGCCACCAACCAGCTTAAAATCGCCGACGCGATGATCAGCCATGTATAAAGAGACAGCGCCACCAAGACGACCTGTATCAAGGCGTTAAGCAAAATATCCATCGACCCGCTTCCACCATGCCGTTGTCACTGTGCGGAGAGACCCCCCTCTGCATTTCCGTAAAAACAGAGATAAGGCGCAAGACCTTCCGGCGCAAGTCATGATCCCAGAAAGCGGTACAACCCCAACAATTTCACACCTTGACACAAACGCCCCTCAGACCGATATTCCGCCCGTCTGGACAGGTATTCAGGCCAGATTTATGGGGTCGTAGCTCAGCTGGGAGAGCGTCGCGTTCGCAATGCGAAGGTCGGGAGTTCGATCCTCCTCGACTCCACCAATTTCAAAAGCGCCGATCAGGTCACAGGCCGGGTCGGCGCTTTTGATTTAGCTCCTAAGATGCCAGCGCCGCCTGGATCGCCTTGATCTGCTTGTCCACATCGATCTTGCATTCCGATGTGACTTCCAGGGCGCGATCCTCAAACACATCCAGGCCGGGATTGCGAGCCGTCCAGGTCGTGATGCGGGCATCGCGCTGCTCCAGCAAGGACAGAATCTGGGGTTTGAACAGGATCAGCATATGCGACAGCCAGCGATTGCTGGCCCAGGACGGAAAGGTGTGATCGATTTCAAACTTGTCGATCATGCGCGCGACATCTGGCGCAGCATACCAGGTTTCGTCCGTAACCCAGCGATTGACCGTGAACATCTTGATCCCATAACCCTTTTTATCCATCGATACGGCAATGATATGCGCCCCGATCCGATTGTCGTTAGGAGCCTGAGGATGCACCAGCGGCGCCGGAGCCACACCCTTTGGCATGCCGGTATAACGCAGGAAGGTATGAAAATGTCCGTGCTCTCCCGGACGTTCCCCCTTGGGGTGGGCATGATAATAGTATTGCGAATGCGTTTCCCAATCGATGGCATCGCCCGCGGGGAAATGGTTCCATTCATAGAATGTGCCCTGGTGGCGCAATAGTTCCGCTACGACATTGCTGGACGTTTTGCGCAGCACACGCTGACAGGTCAGCACCTCTTCCCCCGCCGCCAACATGCGCCGCAGGCTGGCCTTTGATAGCATCGACAAGGCCGCATCAAGGTTTTGTGTCGCATCCATCGGGTCAGAAATATCGGGTGTCACTCTATGTCCCTCGGGCAAATCCACCATCCATCCGCAAAGTGTTTCATTCCCCGCCGCTTCACACAAGACTGAGGCGTCGCAGGGGATGCGACGCCTCAAATCCGGGCAAGACGCCGGGGCGTCAGGCAGGGATTGCATCCATATTCACCAGATCCATGGATGCTTGGCTGGCATCGGGGTTATCTGCACCACTGCCACATGGGTTTTTCTTCGCAGCACAGGGATTGCACGGGTTACAGGCATTCTTGGCCGCGCAAGGGTTGCACGGGTTACAGGCATTCTTTGCTGCACAAGGATTACAGGGGTTACAAGCCTTGGCCGCACAAGGGTTGCAGGGATTGCACGAACCGCCGCCTTGAAGCGGGGTTTCCTGTGGCTGGGCGTCGACCATCAGAGGTGTCGCTGAAACGGCGCCCGCTACGCCAACCGAAGAGGCCTGGGCACCTGCCGCAAATGCCGCCCCGGCCATCAGGGAGGCAATCGTCGTTGAAAGAAGATGTGTCTTGAAGCTCATGATCTCGCTGTTCCTATTGTTGTTGGTATCAGAACCGGTTGGGACACGAGCAAAAACCGCCGCATCCCTGAATACCGATCTGTCAGTATCGGTACACCGGAATGCGGCGGCGCAAGAATCAAGTCGACTCACATTGGTGTGAAAGCGCCGGATCAATTGGCCTGGCGCGCGATCACCGCAACGGTCAGGCGGCCAGAGCTTCAATCGATTTTTCGGCCTTTTCTGAGGCTTTTTCGTCCATCATTTGTTGACCAGCAGCAATCACGGTTACGTCGGTAACACCAATAAAGCCAAGAACGTGCTTCATGTAAGGCGTCGCATAATCAATCCCCGACTCCACTTCGGTGCCGCCAGAGGCAACAACAAGATAGGCCTTCTTGCCACTCAACAGACCAACGGGGCCGTTTTCGGTATATTTGAAAGTCTCACGCGCCCGGGCGATCATATCGATCCAGGCTTTCAAGGCCGCAGGAACGCCAAAATTATAGACCGGCACGCCAATCACCAGAATATCCGCCGCACGCACTTCTGCGATCAGGGCGTCAGATTGCGCCAGAGCCTTCTTTTGTTCCGTATTCCGCTCTGCGGGATCGGTGAAATTCGCACCGACCCAATCGGGCGATACGAAAGGCAGGCCTTCCGCAACATTCCGCAGGGTGATGTCCAGGTCATGGCTTTCTGACAGATGCGACAGAAGCGAGTCTGTCAGCTTCCGCGTTGTCGAATTCTCCGCGCGCGCACTGGAATCAACGCGTAAAACCTTTAGCGCCTTGTCACCTTTTTGGGATGCATCAGACATATTGAAAATCCTTTCACTGTTCCGGGCCGCCCAACCCCTGTAAGGGCGATTGTTCTTCACCCGAAACGTAAGCCCGGCACACCAAAAGAATAATCAGCCCATTTGGAATATTATTGTTTCTGGTAAGTGCCTAATCATCCTTTGGAGTCACTGCTTCCTCCTTTCACTTGCTCAGAGAATCAGGCTTTCTGAGGATGGTCCCGTGACCGCCCCACTATCATGACAGGAGCACCCGCCATGCTGATCGATATCGCAACGATTGCTGCCCTAACCGGCGGAGGGTTGTCGGTCGGGTTGTTTCTGGCCTGGGTCTTTATGGTCCGAGGGAAAGAGGAGCAGCTGCAAGCCCTGCAGACGCGGGAACGCGAACTGTCGCAAACCATTGAAGATATCAGATCTGAACTTTCCGGTGCCCTGGCCAATCAAAAGGCCCTGGAAGAAGCGCGCAGTGAATTGCGAACGGATCGGGATGAATTGCGCCAGAAGGTGGAGGCGTTGCAGTCAGACCTGTCCAACCGCCGCGTGGAAATCGAAAACCTGCAAACCACCCTGTCCTCAGAAAAGAAGGCCCATGGCGAAAAGCTGCAGGAATTGAGCAATGTCAGGGGCCAGATTGAAAAGGATTTGCAGGTCCTGATGAATGGATTGCTGGACACGTCTTCAAGCAAGTTCCTGGAGCGCGCCAACGAAGTTCTGAAGGCGCAGCAGGAAAAGGGTGAGACCGGCATGAAATCCATGGTTGGCCCGATGAAGGAGGCGCTGGATAAATTCCAGCAACAGGTCAACGAGATGGAAACCAAGCGCAAACAGGATGAAGGCGCGCTGACACAACAGATTCAGCATATCGCCAACAGCCATACCAAGCTGAACGACACCACTGTCAGCCTGGTCAATGCCCTGCGCAGCGCCCCCAAAACCCGTGGCCGTTGGGGGGAGCAGCAATTGCGCACCCTGTTGGAAATGGCTGGGATGGCCGAATATGTGGATTTCGAGACGGAAAAGCATTTCGAGACCGAAGACGGCGCCAGACGGCCCGACGTGATCCTGAAAATGCCAGGCGGGCGCACACTGGTGATTGATGCGAAAACCTCTCTATCGGCCTATCTGGAGGCGATGGAGGCCGATACTGAAGAAGCGCGAGAGGCGAAACTGGTCGAACATGCCCGCCAGATCCGCACCCATATGGAACAATTGGGTCGCAAGGATTACTGGAAGACCCTGCCGTCGGATACGGTGGATTTCGTCGTCATGTTCGTGCCCGGCGAACCGATGTACAGCGCCGCCATGGCCCGCGATCCCGGCCTGTTCGACACCGCCTGGGAAAAGAAGGTCATCATCTGCTCCCCCACCACATTGCTGGGCCTGGCAAAGGCCATCGCCTATGGCTGGCGTCAGGAAAAGGCCTCAAAGGATGCGCAAAAGGTGCATGAGGCGGGCATTGAGCTATATAAACGGCTGGTGAAACTGGGCAATGACGTTGCCGGCATGACAAAATCCCTGAACGCCCATGTCGGCAAACACAATGCCTTCGTCGCCAGCCTGGAAGGTCGCGTCCTGCCCCAGGCCCGCAAGATGACCGAACTGTCCATCGGCGACAACTATGGCGAAGTCCCGGAGCTGGAACCCGTAGAACATGAAGTCCGCGAACCCCTGCAGGACCGGGATCTGCTGATCGATGGGCCGAAAGATTAGAACCAGCCCGCAACTGCAAGCGCGTCTGGACGCGCAATGACGTTCAATACTGATTGATATCGGGCGTATCGATGTTGCGTCGCTGGAACAGCTTGCGGATCAGAAAGATGGCAGCGACTGAGAGGATGGCAAAGGCGATCAGGACCTCGCGCCAGCTTTCCAGCAGGATCGTATCGCTGAACCAGAAGCGGCTTTCCGCGAACAACATCGCGGACACCACGGCAGCAGCAATACCCACGGGCAACACAAAGAAATCCAGTCCAACAACGATGTCGGCAATGATCAGGATCAGCGCCAGGATCAACCAGACTTCCGCCTGAAACAGCCAATAGGTAATCGACATCGCTTACGCCCCCTTCCGTGATCCAGCCAGGCTTTCCGCCAATGTATGCAGCGACCCGATGGCTCCGGTTATATCCGTTGGCACGATGATGGTTTTGGTGTTGGACGAAGACGCCACCGCCCCCAGGGCTTCCACCTGTCGTTTCATGATTTCAAAATCAATCGCAGGCTGACCATTCGCAGCAATCGCCTGAGAAATCAGTTTCGTCTGCTCCGCATCTGCTTCTGCGGCGACCTTTACGGAATAGGCATCCGCATCCGCCTGAACCCGCACGGCCTCTGCATGGCGCTGGGCCTCATACAATCTGGCGTCAGCAGCCAGTTCGACGGCGCGCTTCTCCCCTTCTGCCGTGGCAATCGCGGCCCGGCGCTGCCGTTCTGCGTTCAATTGCTGGCGCTGAGCATCCTTGGTCTGTTCATCGACAATGACATCCGTGATTTCCGTGCGGGTGATCTCAATCCCCCAGACCTCGGCGGCCTGTTGCAGATTGCGGGCAATTTCCTCATTCATCGATTCGCGCGACGATTGCAGATCATCCAGTTCCAGCTTACCTGCTGCCGAGCGCACAATGGACGTCGCCGCAGTATAGATTGCCTGGTTGATATCCCGAATACGATAAACCGACGCGGCAGCATCGGTGATGCGATAAAACACGGTTGCTTCCAACCGCACCTCAACATTGTCGCGGGTGATGACAGAAATATCAAATTCCGGCAATTGCCGTTCCAATATGGAGACCCGATGCGCGACACGATCCAGAAAGGGGACAATAAAGTTCAGGCCCGCCGGCAGAGTTTTTGTATATTTTCCGAACCGCTCAACCACATAAACTTCACTTTGAGAGACAACCTTGACCCCCTTGGAGATCAGAACCAATGCAAAGACCACAAGGATCAAGGCGATGATGCTAGAAAGCGACTCTTGGATCATGTAAGCGATTTCCGGGCCCATGGCACAGTCCTTGTTGGTGTAGCGTATCAGCAGATTTCATATAACGCTAAGTTGTGCACCGCGAAACTGAAAAACACCGATAAAAAAAACCCCGGCCTGAGAGGATGTCTCGGACCGGGGCTTTTCCGCACTGATTATCCAACAGGCTACTGCGAAATTGGTGCCGCACCTGTCTCGTTCTGGAAATAGCGGAAGAAATCGCTGTTGGGCGCACCGACAAAGGTCGTCGTGTCACCCCCCAGCCCCTTCTGCATTGCCTGCATAGACCGCCAGAAGTCAAAGAACGCAACATTCTGACCATAGGCACTGTTATACAGGCCCTGGGCTTCCGCATCGCCCTTACCACGCAGGATTTCTGCTTCCCGTCTGGCTTCGGACACAATCACGCGCTGGCGCTTGTCCCCTTCGGCGCGGATTCGCTGGGCTTCCTTATCCCCTTCGGCCCGCGCCAGACGTGCTTCCTGCTGGCGCTGTGTGGTCATGCGCTGAAAGATTGCCTCGCTGTTGTCTTCCGGCAAATCAATACGCTTGATGCGCACATCAACCACTTCAATCCCAAAGGTTGCCGCTTCACGCGCAACGATGCGGGTGAAATCTTCCATCAGGCGGGCGCGTTCCGGCGTCAAGACAACAGAAAGGTTTACCTCCCCGATGACTTCCCGAAGCGATGCGTTGATCAATGAGTTAAACCGCTGCTCTATGCCGCGTTCCGTACCAACCGTCTGGAAGAACCGCAGAGGATCAGTGATGCGATAGCGCGCAAAGGCGTTCACAACCAATTGCTTCTGATCTGCCGTCGGGATTTCCTGTTGGTCTGCGTCATAGTCCAACACGCGCTTGTCAAAGAAACGGGCTGTGTCGACAAAGGGTACTTTAAAATGCAGGCCCGGTTCCGTGATTTCACGCTGCGGTTCCCCGAAGCGCATGACAAGAACCTGTTCGGTTTCCCGCACGGTAAAGGCGGCACTGATCCCGGTGATGAAGATCACAACCAGGAGGCCAAGAATTATGAGAGAACTGCGTTTCATTTGGCGGCTCCCGTCTTCAGTTGATCCAGTGGCAGATAAGGAACAACCCCACTGCCTTCTGCCCCTGGTTCAATCAGAACCTTGTTCATTTTAGAGAGCACATCTTCCATGGTTTGAAGATAGATGCGTCGTTTGGTGATGTCGGGCGCCTGCTTGTATTCCGTCAGGATCGCCAGGAACCGCTGAGTGTCCCCCTGTGCCTGGTTGACGCGTTCCTGACGATAGGCTTCCGCCTCCCGCAGGATCTGTTGCGCTTCACCTTCTGCCCGCTGGGTGACTTCGTTGAACTGACCCGTTGCTTCGTTGATTTTCTTTTCCTTATCCGCCTGCGCAGCCTGCACATCGCGGAAGGCATCGATCACCTGATTGGGCGGATCAAATTTCTGAGGGTTCACCTGAGTGATTTCAATTCCCGCGCCATAGCTGTCCAGAATTTGCTGAATGCGTTGATGAGCATCCTGCGCCACGGCATTCCGCCCGCGCGTCCGGATATATTCAAATGCGCTTTTACCGACGATTTCCCGCATTGCCGCCTCAGCAGCGTTCTTCACGCTTTGCTCTGGATTGCGTACATTAAACAGGAATTCCCCCGCATCGCGAATTTTCCAGAAGACCGAGAACTGAATGTCGATGATATTTTCATCGCCCGTCAGCATCAGACTTTCCGCCCGCAATTCAGAGGCCGAGGTACGTCCGGCGCTGCCGTTAAACCCGATCTCTACCGTATTGACCGCCGTCACGCGCGGCAACAGAACCTCTCCCAGCGGGGCGGGAACATTATAATTCAAACCCGGTCCGGTAACAGATGTCAGCTTGCCAAAGACCAGTTCAACGCCCTGTTGGTCGGCCTCAACGCGATAAAAGCCGGTTCCCAGCCAGATCAGGATCAGCAAAAGACCCACTGCGATCCCGCCCTTAACACCAAAGCCACCGGGGATCATGGAGCGGAGCTTCTCCTGCCCCTTGCGCACCATTTCCTCAACATCAGGGGGCTGGCCGCCGGGACCACGCCCGCCGCCGCCGCCACCCGGGCGTCTCCAAGGGCTGTTCGGGCCGCCGCCATTGCCGCCACCACGATTTCCACCGCCGCGATTTCCGCCGCCGCCCTGGCCGCCCCAAGGGCCGCCACCATTATTTTCCCAAGGCATCCTGTTCCGATCCGTCCGCCGTTAATACACTAATTGTCACGATCGATCCTGTTACCCTTATCGGCTGCAGGTCGCGTCAAATTCAGCCTCGCACGCCCATCCAGACTGCGACGGGCGCATAACACTTGATTTTTGCGGGTCAAACAACCCTGCACGCATGTTTTATCATATGCGGTCTTTGCGCCATGCTTCCTGTTCATATATGTACGACAAGACAAGTTCCCAACCATGTGGCGTTGATTTTTCGAGATTTCTGAACAAATTTTCACCACACACCCGTTCATGACAGGAGTTTCTGAATTATGTCCGATATTACTGAGGTCGCAGTCCGAAAAGCTTTGGCGGGCATTCGTGCGCCAGGCGGCGGCGATATCGTCAGTTCCGGTCTGGTATCAGGCATCGCCATCCGGGATCGCATGGTCCAGATTTCCCTGGAAATCGGCGACCCGTCCAAGGCTGAAAGTTATGAGCCAACCCGGCGCGATGTTGAAAAGGTCGTTGGCGCAATGCCCGATGTCTTGTCGGCAACCGCTGTGCTGACTGCCGAAAAGGGTTCCGGCAGCACCACATCGGCAAAACCGGCATCAGATCAAGGGGGCATAGAGAAAGGCGCTGGCAAGATCCGCCATATCGTCGCCGTCGCCAGCGGCAAGGGCGGCGTTGGGAAATCCACCACGGCGGTCAATATCGCACTGGCCTTAAAGCAACTGGGCCTGCGGGTGGGCATGCTGGACGCCGACATCTTTGGCCCGTCGCAGCCGCGCATGCTGGGCATTTCCGGCAGCCGCCCCAATTCACCCGATGGGAAGACGCTGGAACCCTTGGAAAGCTATGGCATCAAAGTCATGTCGATCGGCTTTCTGGTCCCCGAAGATCAGCCCGTTGTCTGGCGCGGCCCGATGGTTATGGGCGCGCTGCAACAAATGCTGGACGATGTCATCTGGGGTGAATTGGATATCCTGATCGTCGATATGCCGCCCGGTACTGGGGATGCCCAATTGACGATGTCGCAAAAGGTGCCTTTGGCCGGTGCCGTGATTGTATCCACGCCACAGGACATTGCCCTGCTGGATGCCCGCAAGGGCCTGAACATGTTCCGCAAGGTCGATGTGCCCGTATTGGGTATTATTGAAAACATGTCGATGTATATCTGCCCCAATTGCGGCCACGAAGCCCATATCTTTGGCCATGGCGGCGCAAAGAAAGAGGCGGAGAAGCTGGGCACGCCGTTCCTGGGAGAAATCCCGCTGGAGATTGAAATCCGCCTGACCGCCGATGGCGGCAATCCCATCGTCGTATCCGATCCTGAAAGCCCCCATGCCAAGGCCTATCTGGCGATTGCTGAGAAAATCCAAACCGCATTGGATGGGCCAGGTGCGGGGCGCGCGGCCCCCCTGTTCACAACAGAATAAGCCCCGGGCGCGATCATGACGGGTCAACGGATCATCAGGGGAATTGCACGCGGCACTCGCGCCGTCATCCTGATGACCCTTCTGATCGCGCCCTTGCAGATTTCGACCACAGGTCCAGCAGGCGCGCAGGCGGATGAAAAAGAACCCCGCCTGATTGAAGTGATCAATCGGGCCCGGGCGGAGCGCAATCGTGCCCCCCTGCGTTATGAACCCCGTCTGACGCAAATCGCCCGCCAGATGGCCCAGGCAATCTATCAAGGTCAGAAACTGGACGCCCTGACCGATGGGTTGGAGACCCTGTTAAAATCAAAAGGGTACCCATACACATTGTATGGGGGGCGCTATGCCATCAATTCGGATTCCGTCGAGAAAATGGTCACTGAATGGCTGGAGGATGGCGGTCAACAGAGCATTCTGACCAACAAGACTGCGACAGAAATCGGTGTGGCCTATCTAAGCAGCGAAGGGTCCCTGGTGCCGGATATCGAACCCAGCATCTGGACTGTTGTAATTGCCGCCCCAGCCAGGCCCGCCGATTCAGATTGGGCACAGCAGATCTTGCAACTGGTCAACCAGTTTCGCGCCACTTATCAATTGCCACCGTTGCAGCCTAACGCTTTTCTGAACCGGGCCGGTATGGCCCAGGCGCGGGATATGCTGGCGCGGGATTTTTTCAGCCATACGAACCCGGATAATGTCGGGCCGGGTGAACGCGCAACCAAGGCCGGGTACAAATGGTCCCTGGTGCTGGAAAACATCGCAGCGGGCCAGTCCACCCCCCGTGATGTCGTTAATGCCTGGATCGCCTCAAAAGAAGGCCACCGGGAAGCCATGCTTAACCCTGATGTCACCGAACTTGGTATAGGATATGTCTTTGCCCCATTCGATCCAGGGCGCATAAAATCACTGCATTACTGGGCAATGACCCTGGGTAAGCCTAGGGACCCATGATAACGTTCAATGCGCATAGAAACGATTTGAAAGGCTTGAAGATGAGACTTTTGTGCAGCGTGCTTGTCGGGGCAATTGTGCTGTTGGCGCCCAGCGTATGGGCACAAAGCCCACCGCCGCCAGGCGCACAGGTTTTCTTTGCCAATCTTCAGGATGGCGCGGTCGTCAAAAGCCCGTTTCTGGTTAAGTTCGGCGCAGAAGGGGTAAAAATCACCCGTGCAGGAATCAACATCCCCGGCACCGGTCATCACCATCTGCTGATCAATACGGAACTGACCGCCGAAGATAAGGGATATTCCATTCCCCAGGATGAGCGCCACCTGCATTTCGGTGGCGGTCAGACAGAGGTGGAACTGAACCTGGATCCCGGCACCTACACGCTGATGATGGTCCTGGGCGATGGCGACCATGTACCGTTTGAGCCGATGATCACGTCCGACAAAATCACCATAACTGTTGAATAGGAAATTTTCAGATGACCGCATTTGACCGCTTGCGCGATGGGGATTTTGCCATCGGAACCATGATCATGACCGACAGCATGCTGACTGCAGAAGTGGCGGCGCGATCAGGCTTCGATTTTTTATGTCTGGATCGTCAGCACGGCCTGATTGACGACGCGACCCTGTGGCAGCAGATGGCCGCCATCGGGCGCATTGGCAAGGCCTGCCCCTGGGTTCGGGTGCCCTGGAACACGATGGCGGACGCAATGCGGGCGCTGGATGGTGGCGCGGCTGGCATCATCGCGCCCATGGTCGGCAATCGCCAAGAGGCTGAGGCCCTGGTTCGGGCCTGCCGCTATCCCCCGATGGGAGAACGCAGTTGGGGCCCTGTCCGCGCAGGCATGGATGATGGGGTTGGCTATACCAAGGCGGCCAATGACACCCTGTTCGTGGCCGCCATGATCGAAACCAAAGACGGCTATGAGAATCTGGAAGAGATCGCCGCCACGCCGGGTCTGGATGCGTTGTTTGTGGGACCCAATGACCTGAGCCTGGCCATGGGCAATTGGCAACCGGCGATGCCGACCGATAAGGACTTTATCGCCGCCCTGACCCGCATTGCCGACATTGCCAAGGCCAATGGCAAGCTGGCGGGCATTCATTGTTCCGACGCCGCCATGGCGCGGGCCTGCCGCGCCTGGGGCTTCCGCTTTGTCACTATTGCCGCCGACATCGCCTTTCTGGGTCAGGCCGCCGCCGCCTGTGTCCAGGCTGCTCAGGAAAAGTAAGGACATAGATACTTGCACCACCGGAAGAGGGCTGGCAGTCTCTGGCCCGAAAAATTGTTCCAAGTTTAGGGAGAAACCACCAATGAAAACCCGTGCCGCTGTTGCCTTTCAGGCTGGAAAACCACTGAGCATTGAAGAGGTCGATCTGGAAGGACCGCGTGCAGGCGAGGTATTGGTGGAAATCAAGGCGACCGGCGTTTGCCACACGGACGAATTCACCCGCAGCGGGGACGACCCTGAAGGCGCATTTCCAGCGATTCTGGGCCATGAAGGGGCTGGTATCGTGGTCGATGTCGGACCGGGTGTGACCACCCTGAAGAAGGGCGATCATGTTATCCCCCTGTACACGCCGGAATGCCGTGTCTGCGAATACTGCCTGAACCCAAAGACAAATCTGTGTCAGGCGATCCGCACCACCCAGGGTCAGGGCCTGATGCCTGATGGCTCTTCTCGCTTCTCTCTGAATGGCGAGCCGATCCTGCATTATATGGGCACTTCGACCTTCGCCAATCACACGGTTGTGCCGGAAATCGCCCTGGCAAAAGTGCGGGAAGACGCCCCGTTTGATAAGATTTGCTACATCGGCTGTGGCGTGACGACGGGGATTGGTGCGGTTATCAACACGGCAAAGGTTGAGATCGGCTCAAATGTCGTGGTCTTTGGACTGGGCGGGATCGGCCTGAATGTCATTCAGGGTGCCCGACTGGCGGGCGCAAATATGATTGTCGGGGTTGATTTGAACCCTGCGAAAAAGGAAATGGCAGAACGGTTTGGCATGACCCATTTCGTTAATCCGAAAGAGGTCGAAGGCGATCTGGTCCCCTATCTGGTGGATCTGACCAAGGGCGGCGCGGATTACAGTTTCGAATGCATCGGGCGCACCGACACAATGCGCCAGGCCCTGGAATGCTGTCACAAAGGCTGGGGCGAAAGCATCATCATTGGCGTTGCCGGTGCGGGTCAGGAAATCTCCACCCGTCCCTTCCAACTGGTGACGGGCAGATCCTGGCGCGGCACGGCCTTTGGCGGCGCCCGGGGTCGCACAGATGTGCCCAAAATCGTCGACTGGTACATGGATGGCAAAATCGACATCGACCCGATGATCACCCACACCATGCCCTTAAACGATATCAACAAGGCTTTTGACCTGATGCACAGTGGTGACAGCATCCGATCTGTTGTTGTCTTTGACTGATAGGCAGGGGCGGATTCACTAGGTGTCTCAATCCGCCCCCCCTGAATCCACATCCGGAGGTCATCCCCCGACCAAGGTGGATTGTTTCATCAATCCGAATGCGCGCGCCGCTCAGGAAATGGCCGAAACGTTCATTGAGGCTTTGGAACAGGCTGGAATTGACGTCACCGTTCATTGGATGTCGTCCTGTGAACAGGCCCTGGACGATATTGCCAACCTGCCCGAAACCGACGCCATCCTGGTCGGTGGAGGCGATGGGACGGTCAGCGGGCTGCTGCCCGCCTTGCTGGAACGGCGCGAAACGATTGGTATCCTGCCGCTGGGCACCGCGAATGACTTTGCCCGTGGGGCCGGCATTCCAACCACGCCGCAAGCTGCCGCGAAGGTCATATCCGAAGGGCACCGCCTGTCTGTTGATACCGGACTGGTTGCGGACCGCCCCTTCCTGAATGTCGCAAGCCTTGGGATCAGTGTTGAAATCGCCAGTCTGCACGAAGATCGTGCCAAGAAACTGCTGGGCCGGTTCGCCTACCCCATTCGCTGGGCCGAAGCATGGCACAAGCATCGCCCCCTGAAACTGAAGATCTCAACGGATGGCAAGAGCCGACGCGCGCGATGCTCATTATTGGCTGTCGGATGCGGGCGTCACTATGGCGGCGGGCTGACCCTGGACGAACAGGCGCAATTGAACGATGGCATGCTGCACCTATATTATGTAGCACCGCGCAATGCCCTACATTGGCTGTGGTTTCTGCCTGGCCTGTGGCGTGGCACCTTGAAAGACGGGGACGGTGCCCATACTGGTACCGCCCGGAAAGTTACGATTGAAACCGCATCCGGGCGCGCCAAAAAAGTAAACGTTGATGGAGAGATCGTGGCGCATACGCCGATTAACATTACAATTCGCCCTCAAAGTCTGACAATCTTTGCCCCTGCCGAACGGTCCAATTGATACCGCGAGGAAATCAAATGTCTCTACTAATCCCGCCGGAAATTGCTGCGATCAATGATGTGATAAAAGCGGCCAGAGATAGTGCTAGAGCCTGGTCGTGGGCCGCTGACATGGAGGGGGTCAGCGACGCAGCTGATATGCGCGCCAAGTCAAAGGCCAGAACGACACTTGCAGAGCAATTATGCGATCAGGTGCGTGATCTTGATGCGCAGCCCCCTGCGGAAAATACGCAGGGGGAAATAGAGGTGATTGAGACCCTCTGGTCGAACCTGCGCGCCAGTCTATCGGGCGATCCTGATTCTGCTGCTCAAGAACTTTGCAAATCTGCAGAAGACCGATTGTCGGCGGCGATCGATGCGGCTTTGGCGGAAGAAGCACTGCCTCCCGCCGCCGCCAGCACTATCAATCAATTCATACGTTAACCCCTAAGTGGTCGATTGAGATAGGGCCATCAGGGGGTTTTCGTCCTCCGCCTGAATCATCGGGCTGGATTGCGAGTCCTCTATGCTTTGCAGCAGGAAAGCCTGCATCGCATTTCGACGCTCCATTTGTTGCTGATACAGCTGCTCCGTTTCTTCCAGATGCGCTCTCGCACTCGCCAACGCGCTTTGATAACTCTCATAAGTATCATGATGCGGATACCATCGATTCGCAAATTCGGTTTTATTTAGCATATTTGACGTGTTGTAATTGGAAACCTGCAGGTTTCCATATCGCGCCGACAGAGCTTTTTTCCCTTCATCCTGAAGGTAGGCAATTTTCGCCTCTCCGCTCAGGCCCATCGCATCGGCTTTTTTCGCAATATCTTGCAGGACACTGCCGCCGGCATGAGTCGCCACACTGCCATCCATATTGATGTAACCCAGAATTTCAGATCCTGTTGCGAATACCGTCCGAACGCCGGAAGGCGAGCCAGGATCATTCTGCTCCAGATTTTGCACATGCTGTCGCGCCCGTTCGACACTTTGCAGACTGCCTGGGATGTCACCTGTGTCTGACATTATCCTGCTTTGCAGTTCCAGCCATTTGTCAAAACTGGGGACGGCGGCACGGTATTGTTCGGCACTTAACTCATGTAACTCGACCGACTGCCCATCGGGCATTGTCATTGACACCGTCGTTGGTGTCTCAGGCATTGCATCAATACGTTCATAGAATGCTGCATATTGCGAGTCATACAGCTTTTTTAAATGCGGCCGCATTGTCGGATCAGAATACATCTTGGCACTGAAATCTATATCCATTGACTTTACTCCCTCATGATAACCCGCAATGGATCAGCAAAGTTTGTGCCAAAATACATTGGTTAAGTAATTCGCGCTAAAAAAGCGAATATGGGAACAGAAAACCGGCTTGGCCTTGCAGATTTGGTTCGGCCCGGCCACATTCTAGACAGCGATACAAACAATCTCAGCCAGTCAGGAAAACGATGCCCTTAGAGACGCTTAATCAATGGAAATGCTTTGGTGGAACTCAATCTGTTTACGCGCATGACAGTAAGGCGACCGGGACGCGGATGGAATTTGCCGTATTTGAACCGGCAAAAAGCAGCGATGCCCCGCGCCCTGTTCTGTACTGGTTGTCGGGTCTGACCTGCAATTGGGAGAATTTTGTGACCAAGGCGGGCGCGCAGCGCTATGCCGCCGCCCATAACATCGTCATCGTCTGTCCTGATACCAGTCCGCGCGGAGATACCGTACCGGATGCTGCGGACGAGTATGATTTCGGCAAGGGTGCCGGATTTTACGTCAATGCGACCCAGCAACCCTGGTCGAAACACTATCATATGTATGACTATGTGGTCGGCGAGCTTCCCACAGTGATTGAGCCACATCTCAGCAATCCGGTTTCGGCGCGCGGCATTTCCGGTCATTCCATGGGGGGCCATGGGGCATTGACCCTGGCCCTCAGAAATCCGGATCAGTACAGCAGTGTTTCCGCCTTTTCCCCCATTGTCGCCCCCAGCCAGGTTCCCTGGGGCGAGAAGGCACTTGGGCGATATCTGGGGGATGATCGCGCCACCTGGGCGGCCCATGACGCCTGTGCGTTGATCGCCCAACAGGGCTGGTCCGGTGACATATTGGTAGATCAGGGGGATGCTGATAATTTCCTGGAAAACCAGCTGCGGCCCCAGCTTCTGATAGAGGCCTGCCGGGATGCGAATGTACCCTTGGAGCATCTCCTGCAGCCAGGTTACGATCACAGCTATTACTTCGTTGCCAGCTTCATCGGCGATCACATCGCCTGGCACGCGAAACGCCTTTCGGCCTGAGGAGAATGCGGAATGCCCCAAGACATCCTGGAACAGGCCGGAACGCCGGACCATCCCATCACAGTGGAGCGCGCGCCCGGTCGCGTGACGCTTTCCGCCAAAGGAACGAAACTGGCTGAAACCGCCGATGCCCTGATCCTGCGGGAGGGGCGGTATCCACCCACCTATTACATCCCGAAATCAACCCTTCCAAAGGACCTGCTGGAACAAGCATCAAAGGTGACGCATTGTCCCTATAAAGGGGATGCGACCCATTGGAAGGCAACGTTGGCCGATGGTCAGGGTATTGATCCCATCGCCTGGAGTTATGAAAATCCAATCCAGGGCATGACATCCATCCAGGGATATTTGGGCTTCTACATCAGTGCTTTTGACGGAGTCTTTGACCCGCCCCCACAGTAAGGAAGCCTAATCGCCCAGCCCTTTGATTGAGGAAAGTAGATCGGACAGAGCCGCCTGANCATCGGCGCTAAGTGTCTCTTGTGTGTCCTGACTATCCGTGTCCTTTGCGACAATAGCCGCTGACGCCCCTGTCTGGCGCTGGATTGCCGCCGCCAATTCCTCCATCTGGACCGGTTTGGATACGTAATCGGACATACCGCTATCAATATAATGTTCCCGTTGGCCTTCCAGCGCATTCGCCGTCAAGGCCACGATTGGGATATCGGCCCATCGTTCATCGCTGGCCCGAATCCATTGTGCTGCTGTCGGTCCATCCATAACAGGCATTTGCACATCCATGAAGACCAAGTCATAGGGAACCAGCCGTAAGGTATGCAGCGCTTCGGCTCCATTGGATACGGTATCTACATGATGACCCAGCTTCTGTAACATGGTGCCGATAACGATCTGGTTGACATGGTTGTCTTCCACCAGCAACAGACGCAGGCGACGGGTTTCATCCGATATGACCTGAACGGAATCCGACTCCAACGGAACAGATGCCGGGCCTGGCTTGCATTCCAATTCGAACCAGAATGTCGAACCGACGCCTTCCTGGCTGTCAAAACCAATCCGCCCGCCCATCAATTCAACCAATTGCTTACAGATCGCCAATCCAAGCCCGGTGCCACCATATTGCCGGGACGTGGAACTGTCCGCCTGCGTAAAGCTGTTAAACAGGCGCCCTTGCGCTTCTTCCTTGATGCCCACACCGCTGTCCTGGACTTCAAATCGAATATGAATGCTTTCTGCGTCTCCGGTCCCTTCTGATTGGGTCGCGACACGCAAAATCACCTCACCTTCCTTTGTGAATTTGATCGCATTACCCACCAGATTGAACAATATCTGCCGTATTCTGGTGGCATCCCCTAACAGGTTCTGAATTGCATCAGAATCCCCCTGCGTTACCAGCGATACTGATTTCTGCTCTGCCTGGGGGCGCAGCAATTGCACGACGCTTTGCAAGACATCGCCTAAGCGGAAGGCTTCCTGTTCGATCTCAATTTTCTTCGCCTCCAACTTGGAGAAATCCAGAATGTCGTTCAGGATGATCAACAAGTCGGATGCGGATTGACGGGCAATCTCGGTAAACCGGCGCTGTTCTTCCGTCATTTCGGTATCCAGCAACAGGCCCGTCATGCCCAGAATGCCATTCATCGGCGTGCGGATTTCATGGCTCATCGCCGCCAGGAACTCGGACTTGGCCCGGGTTGCCGCCTCTGCCTGATCACGGGCGACTGCGATGTCTTCCGTCATCGACACCAGTTCCGCACTTTGCCGTTCAAGGCGCTGCTGGGCGAGCTTTTGTTCTGCAACAATGCGCTGCAGCTCTAATTCAGCCTGTTTCCGATCCGTAATGTCCTGAAAAGTGCCATCAAAACCGATACAGGTTCCCGCCTCGTCAAATGCGAGGCGACCACGTTCCTGAACATGGCGCCATTCCCCGCTGGGCAATGTGATCTTGTATTCGTCTGCATAATCTTCCAGCGTCGCCGTTGCGGAAGCCGCCCGATTGCGAATTCGCTGGGCATCCCTTTCACTCACCAAGTTAGCCAGAGTGTCATAATCAACGACATTTTCACCCAGCGACTGAAGGCCAAACAAGGCGCAGGCCTGGTCGGACAGATGGGTGAAGCGTCCCTGTTCCAGGGAATAGGAGAAATCACCCAGCCGTGCCAAGGTCTGGGCCTCTTCGACGCGGGCGGAAGCCTGGGCCATTCGGGTCTCGCGCTCAACAACCTCAGTGACATCAATACGCAGGCCTACCACCCCCCCATCATCCAACGCGCGCTCCTCAACACGCGTGTAGGTGCCGTCTGCATTCTTCTGAATAAAGGAGCTTTGAGAAGATTTATGCGCTTCCAATCGCATTCTTATAAAATCTTCCCACTCTTCTCGTTCGATCTGGAACACGCCTGCTTCCAGACCATCCCACAACAAATCTTCATAACGGGCGCCAGGGACAAATTTATCGGAAACCAGTGGATGCATGGTTCGATATTGCGTATTGCACATCACCAATCGATCTTCAGAGTCGAAAATCACAAACCCTGCAGAAATCGATTCCACAGCTGTTTTCAGGACCATTTCCGCGCGCGCCTGAGCCACAAGCGCATTTTCCAGCTCTTTTTCCCGCTGCACCAGTTCAGTGACATCGACACGGAAACCGACAATTCCGCCATCGGGTGTGCGGCGCTCCTCAATACGCAACCACCGACCATCGTCCAGATTCTGCAAAACAGGCTCACCGGGATTCTGGTGCATCGCCAGTCGTTCCTGAACAAAAGCCTCTACAGAGGCGGGATCTGTGGCAATATTCGAATATTGGCCGTGTTGCGCGCCATACCGAATGATTTCCTCAAATGTATTGCCAATTTTTAACGCGGGCTTGGTCAGGGCATAAAAATCCGCGTATCGAGAATTGAACACTTGCAGGCGATCATCCGTGTCATACAGCATGAAACCCTCGCTTAAGGATTCCAGGGCGATACTCATTTGCTGCTCTGCTCGCTTTTGAGCACGCAGAGAGGATTGTGAGGTTGCCAATGCGGCCTCTGCATCCTGCTGTCGTTGTGCCGCGATGCCCGAAAGAACACTCATCCGATACACCAACACCGTCGCGGTCAGCCCGATCAATAGGATCAATTCCGGAAACCAGCTCATCAACCCACTGCGGGCGGCATGACCGACCGTGATACGCCAATCCCGATTAATCCGATCCAGCGGCATGGAAATTGTCAGCGGCGCACTTTCTTCTAGATCTGCGCCGAAATGAAATGCCTTTCCGGTATTGTCCTGCAGCAATATCGACAGATCATCCGAAAATGGGAGTTCCTGGTCATCGGTCAACAATGTCGGCAGGTCAAACACGCCAAAAGTCTGGCCGAAAAAAAGAACGCTTCGATTGGGCGGAGCAACAACCACAAATCCCAAATTTCCGGTTAACAGTTTGAAGAACCCTGAATAAGCCATCTTGCCAGTGCGCATGGCGTGTCGGAAACTCTCCCCAACCCTGGGTGACTCAAATACCGACATACCAATCGCCGCCGCATTTCCCCGAATGGGTTCAATCCACTTGATGATGCCATTCTGATCCGTGTGTTCAATCGACAGGATCCCTGGGAAATCCCGCACCAATTCACTAGCATCGCGTCGCCAGAAGGTTTCGAACTGGGGGGTGCTTGCGTTCCAGCGACCCGCCATACGCTCAATCCCATTGGCGCGGCGAATCACGATTCCGGACACCGCATCCGCAACGGCTTTCGCTTCAAGCTGTAACTCTCGCGATTCAGCGTCTTTCTGATTTTCCGTGGCCAACTGCCAGGCGATCAGGCTCAAAATCAGGCCAATCACAACGCTGGCGGCATTGCCTATTATGCGGCTTTGCATGCCTGAGACACGCAATGCCAGGTAAACATTACCCAGAACCGCTATTCCAAGGAAGATCAGGCTAGCGGATGTGAAAACGCCAACATCCGAATGTTGATCCAGCCGCGTCCCAGAATTAGTGCTGAAAATCCAGGCGGCGACACCACTGAATCCCGCAGGAACCAGAAAGACACTAACCGCACCACGAATAATAAGAGACAGGCGACCCGCAAAAAACGTGGCAATCACTGCGACGCACAGAAGAATGATGCACGCCGTCGTGATCAGCGACATGCGCTGTATCACGGGGACATTTTCAGTGGTCATTGAAGACACAAAAAAGCGATCATTTCCAATATTCTGCCGGAAAACGTCCTGCCCCAGCGCCAAGACACATATGATCAGAGCAAGAACTGTCAGGCCCGCGGCAAGCCACCGCCCCAGATACGCAGAGACCGCCCCACCGCGATACCAGCCCGGATTGAAGGGGAAATTCTGCAAAAGCAAAGCCAGCGACAAGCCGAACAGACTGACCGCTGTACCTGGATATGTTGGCGCGCTATCAATTGCACTGAAATATGCTTCCGGGTTGCGGAAGAACCACAGTCCAGACAAAATTAAACTTGAGACGGCAACAAGTCCGGCGGTTCCAATGGACAACGCCATTGCGCTCCACCAGCTTGCATTCGACCCGATAGAACTAGATTTTAAAACCGGCTTCAACAAAACAACTTTCTATCTGTGACCAACACGGTCTGGAACTCAGAATAGCTTCGCAGCGTAACCAGGAAACGCTAAAAAAGTGCTAACAAATTGGTCAGAAACATATGATCGCAACGTACATACAGTATGCTAAAGTCGAATGCGATAACAGTAGGTACTGATGATATGCGTCTTTCTTCAAGTCTGTTACCCCACGTGTTCGTTCGTCACTGTCACGTGATCATGATCTTGTGGGCGATTGGATTAGCCATTGGCCTGCCTTTTCGCAGCGGATATGCGGAATCGATTGCCAATGCCCCCTCGACCCTGGCGCGCACGGTGGTTGATGCCTCACAGTATCCTTGGAGCGCGGTTGGACGGGTCAATATCAGTGGCGTCAGTTCAAGGTCCCATTGCACAGGGTCATTGATCGGGGAGCGTATCGTCCTGACGGCCGCTCATTGCCTGTATTTTCGCCCGACAAAACGCTATGCCGCACCACAGCTTATTAACTTTGTTGCAGGCTATCAGCGCGAAAAATATGTTGCCCATTCAACAGCCATTCAGATCATCCCCTCCCCCAATTTTAATGGGGAGCTTTGGGCAGATCCATCCAATATGGAACACGACTGGGCGATCGTGATTCTAAAAGATCCAATTGGCCGCAAAGCCGGGTATCTGGGCTTTCAGGCCTTGGATGCAGAAACCCTGAAGCAGATGATCGATACAAAACAGTATTTCTCTTTGGCTGGCTATCCCAAGGACCGTGCCCATGTAATTTCCGTCGACAATGCCTGCCGTATCCTGGGCTTTCTGGGGCATGGTGAATTGTTAAGCCACAGTTGCGAAATCGTCAGCGGCGATTCCGGCGCGCCCATCGCAATTCGCACCAAGTCCGGCCTGCAAGTGATTGGCCTGAACAGTGCGACCAATGTCCCGTTGACCGACGGTACTGTCACAAATACCGCCGTGCCAATTTACACCATCCTGAATCTGGTGGAACGTGCCATTCGCCATACGGAAATGAATGCTGTGTTTACACCCAACAACAGCCGCGAAGGGCAGGGTCCGGTCGAATAAGCATTGCCTGACTATCGACCGGATATCCGCACATCAAGATCCAAAAACCGCCCAGGCCATGCGACATGCCGTGATCAACAGAAACACAGCAAAGGCCTTGCGCAACAGAGGCGGAGAGATGGTATGGGCCAGCTTTGCCCCCAAAGGTGCGAAAGCAATCGTTGACGGCACGATAACCGCAAAAGCCAGCAGATTGGCATAGCCCAGGCTGAAGGGTGGCAGGCCCGGTTCGCCAAAACCACTGATGATAAAACCGATCACGCCAGGCAATGCGATCACCGGCCCCAGCGCCGCCGCGGTTCCCACCGCTCGCCGTATCGGGACATTGAACAGGCTGAGCGTTGGGACCCCCAGCGTTCCTCCGCCGATCCCCATGACGACACTGAAACCACCGATAAACATCCCAATCACGGCGCGACCCGGCCAGGATGGTAAGGATTTGCTGAGGCACCATTCCTGCTTGCCCAGTCCCATATGCACGGCAACCAGCAAAGCGACAGACGCAAAGATGATCTTCAGGGTTTCCCCACCGGCACGGGTGCCAATGACAATGCCGACGGCAACGCCCAGAACCACAAAGATGCCCAATTTCTTCAACAGATCAACATCAACACCGCCGCGTTTCCAGTGCGACTGTGCCGACACAAGGCCGGTCGGTACGATTGTCGCCAAAGACGTTCCGACCGCCAAATGCATGCGCAACTCCTCCGGCACACCAAAGGCCGGCAACAGCATATACAGGATTGGCACGATCACGATTCCACCGCCAACCCCCAGCAATCCGGCCAGGGTACCCGCAAAAGCCCCCGTCGCCAGCAAGGCCAAGGCAAACGGCAATAAAAAGGCGAAATCGAATTCAATCGGCACAATCAGTATCCTTTCAAACCTACTTAAACCGGATGGCGGGCGGATATCCTGACCGCCAGACCAAAACAACACAGCCCGATCAGCGCCAAAGCGATCAAGGCCCATACGACCAAATCATAGCCGCCCCAACGCCAAATCAGACTACCCGCGCTGGGGCCCAATGCCGTCGCGGCAACAAAAGGCACAGCCACCGCACCGGAAATGGTGCCAAACCCGGTCCGCCCCAGCAGATGCGCCGTGACAAGCGGACGCAGAATGCTGACGACCCCATGGCTGGCACCTTGCAACAACACGAACAGATAAATCAGCACCGGAATCACCGCCGCCAGCCCCAAAAAGACGCCGCCAACCGCGATGGATACAAAGATTACACCACACAGTGTGATCACCCCTATCCACCGTTCCGTCAACAGCATAACGATACGCCCGACCACCTGCATTGGTCCCAACAGGGAAATCGCCAGGACGGCAGATGCCAATGATATGCCCCGTTCGTCCAACAGGGGCAGTAAATGCGTGACAACAATGGCATGGTTTAGACCCAGAACCGCAAAACTGGCAGCCAGCAACCAGTAAGTCGGGCGCGATAATGTCTGGCGCAGCGCTGATTTGCGCAATTTTGTAACGTCGCCCTGACTGGAGTGATGCGCGGAACTGTCAAACGCGACATCCCCGGCCCTCAATCGGGTGCCAAACCAGAACAAGGGCACCGCAACGGCCAGGATCAGAACGGCCATCGTGCCACTTGCCGCCTGCCAATTGGCCGATACTGCAATCCAGTTACACAGCGGGAAAGCGACGGTTCCCGCAAATCCAGCCATCAGGGTGATCATGGTAATCGCGCTTCTGGCCTGAACCCCGCGACGGTGTGTCAGGAAGGCGAAACACGGCTCATACAGGCATCCCCCCATGGCGATGCCGATACCGATCCAGAGGGCGAAAAAGACAGGATAGGACTGGACCTGGGTCAACAGCAACAGCAACACACCGCCCAAAGCCGCACACCCTGTCAGAATCCAGCGCCCTGCATCCTGATCAATCAATCCCCCGATCTTTGGCGCAACCACCGCAGAAACCAGCAAGGCACAGGTTGCCGCCAGGGTCAGCTCCGTCTTGGACCACCCCAGATCGGATTCCCAATGCACCAACAGGGCCGGGAAAAGATAATACATCCCTGCCCAAACCAGGGTTTCGGCAATCCCAAGGCACCATATCCGACTGTCTAGATAGATCGCGCGGCTCATGGAAATGGGTTAGACCCCAACGCTTGTTCCCCGTCAATCACTCACACGGACAAGATCATTCGAATTCCAGGATCATCTGATCCACCGCAAGGCCATCCCCCTGGGCAGCGTGGGCGGTCTTGACTGTGCCATTGCTGACGGCGCGCAGAACATTTTCCATCTTCATCGCCTCAACAACCGCCAGTTCCTGTCCAGCCTCCACCGCATCACCGGGTGAGACACTGAGCCGCACCAACAAGCCCGGCATGGGGGACAGCAGGAATTTCGACATGTCTGGTGGCGGCTTGTAGGGCATCAACCGGCGCAGACCGGCATGGCGGGCTTCCAGCACCAGCGCCCGAATGCGCGCGCCATCATGGCTCAATACAAACCCAGCGCCGTCCCGATCCACCTGGAACAGACGCAATTCATCATCCACCGTGGCGCGGAAAATGATCATGCCCGGCCGCCATCCGCTTTCAATGAACAGCGTTCGGTCTCCCAGAGTCAGGCGATCGCCATCCTCTCCCCGTTCCAGATGCAGGGAGATTTCCTGCGCATCCTTATCGCCCAGAAATACTGTGTAATCCGATGGCAGGTCCGGCTCGCGGCCCTGTTCCTGGCCAGAAATGCGCCGCTCCCGCTGTTCAATCCGGTCCTGGATGACCGCTGCAATCGCCGCGAATAGGTCTGGATCATCCGGCTTCAAATGCGCTTCTGTCAGGCCATCTGGATATTCTTCTGCAATAAAATTGGTGGTGATCCGGCCTTCGGCAAAGCGGGGATGCTTCGCCAGATTGGCCAGGAAGGGCATGTTATGGCTCAGGCCGCGCACGACATAGCCATCAATCGCCCGGCGCAATTCCGCGATGGCCGATGCCCGGTCCTTGCCCCCGACAACCAGTTTGGAGATCATCGGGTCATAGAACATGGAGATTTCAGCGCCATCATAGCAACCGCTATCGACCCGCACCTTTCCTTCCACCGCCTGCGGCTCAATATAGCGGCTCAGGCGGCCTGTCGAAGGCAGGAAGCCACGCTCTGCATCTTCTGCATATAGCCGGGCCTCAATCGCCCAGCCTGTCAATTTGATGTCAGACTGCTTCATCGGCAGCTTCTCGCCATAGGCAACGCGGATCATCCATTCAACCAGATCATAGCCGGTAACCAGTTCCGTGACCGGATGTTCCACCTGCAGGCGGGTGTTCATTTCCAGGAAATAGAAATTGCGATCCTTATCGACGATGAATTCCACCGTCCCGGCCGTGCGATATTTCACCTGTTGGGCCAGCGCGACCGCCTGTTCGCCCATCGCCTTGCGGGTTGCCTCATCCAGGAACGGGGATGGGGCTTCTTCGATCACCTTCTGATGGCGTCGCTGGATGGAACATTCCCGCTCCCCCAGATACAGGCAGGTGCCCTGTCCATCGGCCAGAACCTGAATTTCGATATGGCGGGGTTCTTCAATGAATTTTTCAATGAAGACACGGTCGTCGCCAAAGCTGCTGCGCCCTTCATTCATGGCCGATACCAGACCCTCCCGGGCCTCTTTATCATTCCAGGCCAGGCGCATGCCCTTACCGCCACCACCGGCAGACGCCTTCAGCATCACCGGATAGCCGATGTCGTTAGAAATCCGCACCGCCTCTTCGGGGTCGGTAATCGCCTCCAGGAATCCCGGCACAGTGCTGACGCCCGCGGCCAAAGCCAGCTTCTTGGATTCGATCTTGTCGCCCATCGCCTCAATCGCGCCGACCGGCGGGCCGATGAAGGCAATGCCCTCTTTCTCCAGCCGCTCTGCAAAGCGCTTGTTTTCCGACAGGAAGCCATAGCCAGGATGCACAGCCTCTGCGCCCGTCTCCTTACAGGCCTTAACGATGTTATCGATCACCAGATAGCTTTCAGAAGACGCCGCCGGTCCGACCAGCACCGCTTCGCCACCCAGCGCCAGGGCCGTCTTCACATGCAGCGCCTGCGCATCCGCCTCAGAATACACCGCGACCGGCACGATCCCCATCTTATGGGCCGTGCGCATCACCCGACAGGCAATTTCCCCGCGATTGGCAATTAGGATTTTCTTAAACATGTTAACCAACACCCCGTTTTGTTAAACCTTTGGGCTGCCTCTTTGCCCGTCCCCCATCCTTCGAGACGCGGCGTTGCCGCTCCTCAGGATGAGGGATTTACTATTGTGAACCCTCAGTTCTCTCCACCATCATCATTCTCATCCTGAGGAGAAACTCCTGCGTCGTATCAAAAGAGAGAGCGACTACCCTTTTTTTACTGCGGCTCCTTAGGATGAGGGGACCACAGTTATTCAACCTCACTTTTCTCCACCATCACACTTCTCATCCTGAGGAGACGCGTCAGCGTCGTCTCGAAGGAGGGCCCGCGAGGCACCTCGTTTTCCCAAAGCACTTATCCTCTTCCAATCCCCAGAAACCAACGCTTCCTTCTTGGCCCGAGACCACCCTTTTAACTGCTGCTCTGAAGCTATCGCATCTTCAACACGCACAAACCGCTCACTAAAGACAAGGGCAACAGGGCGTCTTGATGTTGTATATCCGGGATAGGCACCCTGCTGATGCTCTTGTACGCGCCGATCCAAAGACCCGCGAGCCGATCCGACATAGTAACTTCCATCTGAGCATCGGAGCATATAGACCCAGAAATCCAACTTGCCTCACTTTCCTGCCATCCCCCATCCTTCGAGACGCGGCGTTGCCGCTCCTCAGGATGAGGGATTTACTATTGTGCACTCTCAATTCTCTCCACCATCACGACTCTCATCCTAAAGAGAGGCGTCGGCGTCGTCTCGAAGGAAGGCCCGTGATGATCCGTTCAACCTGCGACCCTCACGACGCGGGATTTACCAATGCGCACTCTCAACTTTCTCCACCATCACAACTCTCATCCTGAGGAGACGCGTCAGCGTCGTCTCGAAGGAAGGCCCGTGATCATCCGTTCAACTTGCGGCCCTCACGACGCGGGATTTACCAATGTGCACTCTCAACTTTCTCCACCCTCACCATTCTCATCCTGAGGAGACGCGACAGCGTCGTCTCGAAGGAGGGCTTACAGCGGAATATTGCCGTGCTTTTTCCACGGGTTCTTGATGTCTTTCGTGCGCAGCATGCTGAGCGCGCGGGAGATGCGGCGGCGTGTGCTGTGGGGCATGATGACGTCATCGATGAAACCGTGCTGGCCCGCCACGAAGGGATTTGCGAATTTATCGCGGTATTCCGCTTCCTTTTCCGCCAATTTCGCGGGATCATCACGATCCCCGCGGAAGATAATTTCCACCGCGCCCTTTGGGCCCATGACGGCGATTTCCGCTGACGGCCAGGCATAATTCACATCACCCCGCAGATGCTTGGACGACATCACATCATAGGCCCCACCATAGGCCTTGCGGGTGATCACGGTGACCTTGGGCACCGTCGCTTCGGCATAGGCATAGAGCAGCTTCGCGCCGTGTTTAATGATGCCACCATATTCCTGGGCCGTGCCGGGCAGGAAGCCTGGCACATCGACCAGGGTCACGATGGGAATGTTAAAGGCATCGCAGAAGCGCACGAAACGACCCGCCTTGATGGAACTGGCAATGTCCAGACAGCCCGCCAGAACCATGGGCTGATTGGCGACGATGCCGACCGGGTGGCCTTCGATCCGCGCAAAGCCAACTACGATGTTGCCTGCATTATTGGGCTGGATTTCAAAGAAATCTTCCTCATCAGCGATCTTGTGTATCAATTCCTTGATATCATACGGCTTGTTGGGATTGGGCGGGACCAATGTGTCCAGCGACATGTCCAGCCGGTCATGGGGATCGTCGGTCGGGCGGTGGGGCGGCTGTTCTTTATTATTCAACGGCAGGAAACCCAGGAAGCGGCGCAGTTGCAGCAGTGCCTCCACATCATTTTCGAAGGCCAGGTCAGCGACACCCGATTTGCTGGTATGGCTTGTCGCCCCGCCCAGTTCTTCAGCGGTCACGGTCTCATTGGTGACTGTTTTCACCACTTCCGGCCCAGTGACGAACATATAAGAGGAGTCTTTGACCATGAAGATGAAGTCGGTCATGGCGGGTGAATAGACAGCGCCCCCGGCACAGGGGCCCATGATCATGGAAATCTGCGGCACCACACCCGACGCCATCACATTGCGCTGAAACACATCGGCATAGCCTGCCAGAGAGGCAACCCCTTCCTGAATGCGCGCGCCGCCGGAATCGTTGAGGCCGATCACCGGGACGCCAACCTTCATCGCCTGATCCATGATTTTACAGATCTTGCGGGCATGGGCGGCAGACAATGACCCGCCAAACACAGTGAAGTCCTGAGAAAAAACGAAAACCCGTCGACCATTGACCAGACCATGCCCCGTNACGACGCCATCGCCGCGGATTTTCTGATCCTGCATCCCGAAATCGGTGCAGTCATGTTCGACAAACATGTCCCATTCTTCAAAAGAGCCTGGATCCAGCAGCAGATCCAGCCGCTCCCGCGCGGTCAGCTTTCCCTTGCTGTGCTGGGCTTCAATTCGCTTGGCACCGCCGCCTTGCCGCGCATCTTCGCGCATATCTTCAAGGCGTTGAAGAATATCTTGCATGGGCTTCCCCCTGTTTTTAAACCTTGGCGTCCGTTTTAGCGCGTCATTTTCTGCTTTACCAGCGACGAAAAGACCCAGCCAGATGGAATGCTTAAGGTGGGTCGATTAACTGAATCTGTATCCAGCGCCGGATCTGATCAAAGCTGGGGTCCCGCACGCCGTCGCGCCAGACCAGCCACCAGCCATATTCTTCCCGCACCACTTCCGGACCAACAGGCACCAGCGTCCCCGCCANTATCATNTCATCCACCAGGGGTCGCCAGCCCAGGCCAACGCCATTTCCCACCAGAATTTCCCGGATGACCAATGGATAATTGTTCAGTCTAATGTTTGCAGGCGGGGGTGTGCGATGGACCCCGGCCAAACGGAACCACACTGCCCAGCTCATCCAGGGTCGATCCCCCTCGTCCATATGGATCAGGCGTTCTGTCATCAGGTCTTCTGGAGTCGCCACCAAAAGTTCTGGGCGTTTTGCCGCCAGTCCGGCACTGATCAGGGGTAAGACTGTTTCCGGGCGCAGCAGCACCCCTTCCATACCCGGCCAATCGCCCCGCCCATGGCGCACCGCAACGTCAAAATCGGTCCGGTCAAAATCTGATGAACTGTCAACAATCGCCAGGTTGATCGTGCGCCCGCCCAGATCCGCGCGCAAATCATTCAGGCGCGGCATCAGCCATTCCTGTCCAAACCCTGAATGCGTTGCAAATGTCAGGGACCGCGCCTCCTCCTGCCGACGCAATGCCTCTACGACCTGGGCGATATCCCCGAACCCGGTATTGACCGCATGCCACAGCCGAAGACCGGCCTCTGTCAGGGCGATGCGGTTATGACTGCGCACGAATAATGGACGCCCCAGCGACTCCTCAAGCCCCCGAATATGACGGGTGACCGCAGGCTGGCTGATCCTTAACTCTTCTGCCGCCTTGGTGAATCCCCCCAGACGCCCGGCGGCCTCAAAGACCGCCAGCGCATTCAACGAAGGCAGGCTGTGTCGAATTTCTTTCATAACTTTATGTTATGATAGGCATTGCCATTTTATGGGTTTTTTTGCGACACGAATTATTGAATTTTCCACCACAGTAGATAATGGCGAAAGGGCGTACCGTGGCTGGTTTTCAAATGAACTGGGAGTCCGGGTTTCTGGAATTGCACCATCAGGGTCAGGTCATCCCCCTGACAGCAGAATGGCTGCGGCAATTGAGCGATGCGCCAGACCAGATTGATCACAACAGCTATCAGCGTTTCTATGATCCAACCCAATTGCCCATCGACCTGGCAATTGTGGAGGCGATGGCGAATGATCAGGGAGTCGACCTTCTGTTTTCCGATGGTCACCGGCATTTCTACCCGCTGGAGCGGATGATGATAGAGGCCGGGTTACAGACCCATCCTGACGACCTGCCGCAACCGACCCCCTGGACCATAGACACACTGGTGCCGCCAACCCTGCACTGGGAAAACCGCCATGACTCCTGGACCCGGCTTCAGGTTCTGGAGGGATTCTTCCAATATGGATTTGCCCTGTTGCGCGACACGCCCAGCACGGAAGACAGCCTGTTGGATATCGCGCAGGTCTTTGGCCCCATCCGCGAAACCAATTGGGGGCGGCTGTTCAATGTCCGAACTGAAGCCGTGGCAACGGATCTGGCCTATACCGGGCTGGCGCTGACCGCCCATACGGACAACCCCTATCGCCGGTCAGTGCCGGGGATTCAGTTCCTGCACTGTCTGGCCAATGACGCCACGGGCGGTGAAAGCACGATTGTCGATGGATTGTCGATCTGCACCGCGCTGAAACAAGAATCGCCGGCGGAATATGATGTTCTAAGCAGCCTGCCGATTTCATTCCGATATCTGTCCAAGGATGTGAATGACCGGGAAACTGCGCCGATGATCCGATTGGATTCGTTTGGCAATCTGCGCCAATTGCGCCTGTCGACCCGTCTGGATTTTGCCCCCGCCGTTGATCCGGAAATCCTGAAAACCTTCTATGCCGGGCGCCGGCATTTGGCCCGCCTTGCGGCGGAGCCCCGCTTCGTCTTTTCCTTTAAGTTAAAGACGGGGGATTGCCTGATGATGGACAATCACCGCACCCTGCATGGCAGGACAGCCTTTGCCGAAGACGGATTTCGCTTTCTTCAGGGCTGCTATATCGACCATGATGGGCCCGAGAGCCAATATCGCACGTTAAGCCGTCATCTAAGGCAGGCACAGGACGCCCAGACGGCCGCTGCATAATCCCAATAAACGGGATCGATTGTAATTTGAGGAGAAGAGTGATGAGCACGGTTTCCTTCACCCGCATGAGAGATGGCACCCAAGCCGATTATGATCTGCTGCATCATTATGAGCAGGAATTTATCAATGGCCTGGCTGATCGCGTGCTGGACCATTTGAAAATGCTGGACGGGTCCCTGGGCGGCTATCAGATCAGCCGCTTTGAACATTCCCTGCAATCAGCGACACGGGCCCAAGCCGATGGCGCGGATATTGATTGGATCGTCACGGCGCTGCTGCACGATATGGGCGACACGCTGTCCCCGATGAACCATGATTCCATGGCCGCTGCTGTCCTGGCCCCCTATGTCCGGGAAGAATGCACCTGGGTCCTGAAACACCATGGCATTTTTCAGTTGAAATATTATGGGGCCAAGATCGGCGCCGATCCGGAAAGCCGCGCCAAATATATCGATGATCCGAATTATGAGTCCTGTGTGACTTTTTGTGAGCGCTGGGACGAAAACTGCTTTGATCCCGGCTATAAAAGTGCACCGCTGTCACATTTTGAACCCATGGTGCGTCAGGTCTTCGCCCGCAAGGCTTGGGATCCGACTGTTCTGCTGCCAGGGGTTCAGGTGCCGATGATAGTTGAAAGCGCGAAGGTCGCCGCCTCAGCCTAGAGCATCATGCGCTCGCATAAGCGCAGGCAGGATACTCTAACCACTTGTTTTTTAATAAAATACGTCGTCACAAATGATTCAGTTTGTTCGGGGTTTGCTCTAAGCGAAGCAATTCGATGAAATGCTGCGCGGATGTCACTTCGCGCAATAATCGCTGATGCCGTTTTTCCGCCTCTTCATCCGTGCCCCATAACTCAGCCTGAAATGTCTCATCCACACGAGAGATCGCAAGGGCCTCCGGGGCTGTCAGGCGTCCCTCCACCACGGCAAGCGCCAGAAGGAAGGATCCATAGGCCGTGGTCATAACATGCAGCCCTGTCAGGGTATGGGGATCAAAAGCCAGAGCGACTGCGGTGAACCGGGCCTTGTTCTCAGCAGGTTGTTCAACCGGCATGATCCCTGTCGTAACTGAAAAAGTGACATCATAGCGGGTCCTGGCCCAATCCAGGAGCGGATCCCACGCGTCTGCCTGACGCTGCGCCAGTTCGATTGGTTGATCGGCGCGGTAACACAGCAAGTCCGACGCCGCAAAACCCGACGCTTCCGCCGCAACGGCCTCCATTGCCCCGGAAACCCGATCAATCGCGGTGGAAGCAAAAGACATCAAGGGCATTGTATCAGGGATGATTTTATCCCCCTGAGCATTCCATTCCGCCGCCACGGCTTCCCCAAGAGCCAAACCTGGCAAAACAAGCGGTGCGCGGGCCGGCGTGCGCACGGGGCGACCATCCAAATTAACCATGTACCCGCTTTCCGTTTGCACGGCCGCAGCAGATTTATAAAATCGCTTCATATTTACTCCAAATCTTTGGGTTTTCTTAAACTTTATCCCATATGGTCAGATTATTAAGTTTTGGTCTTACAGATGAAATCGCTTGTGTGCATGCCAGATAGGTGCGCCTAAGTAAACGGTATAGGATTTTATAGGGTGATAGGATTTGGATCAATGCGAGGGCGATTGCTCTCAATTGTTGCTTTGGTTTTGGCAGTGGCGTTTATCGGCACAACAGCGACCAGTTATCACGTAACCCGGGATGCCCTGAAACAGAGCGTTGTAGAGACAGAGCTGCCGCTGACGGGCGATACGATCTATTCTGAAATTCAGGCCGACCTGGTCCAGCCGATCTTTATTTCCTCGCAAATGGCCAATGACACTTTTTTGCGGGATTGGATTTTGTCCGGCGAGACAGACCCCGAGGCTGTTACACGCTATCTGGAGTCGGTGCGGTCGAAATATGGATTTTTCACTGCTTTTTTCGTTTCTGAATTTTCCAGGCACTATTACCACTTTAGTGGCGTTACCAAAGCAGTCGATGAAAACGATCCCCGCGATGAATGGTTCTTTCGGGTACGGGGGATGACATCGGATTATGAAATCAACGTCGACCCCAATCAACAGCAAGACGACAAAACCACAATCTTCATTAATTATCGTGTTTATGACTACCAGAACCGTTTCATTGGTGTGACCGGTGTCGGCATGGATCTGGACACGATGGGGCAGATTATTAACCGCTATCGCAGTGATTTCAGCCGCACCGTCTATTTCATTGATCAAACCGGCAATGTCACACTGCATCCCAATCGAGAGATCAGCTATAAAAAGAGCATCACCGCCATTCCGGGCATAAGCGACATTGCCAATACCATCCTGAAAAATCCTGGAGAAAACTTTGAGTTTCAGCGGGACGACGAAACAATTTTGCTGAACACGCGCTATATTCCAGAGCTTGAATGGATCCTGATGGTGGAACAAAGCGAGTCGGACGCCACAAAAGCGGCGGGGCGCGGCATCACCTTAAATGTCATTATTGGCCTGGTTGCGATTCTTGTAACGGGGCTGGCCATATTCCTGGCGATTGCGCGGTTCCAAAACCGATTGGAAGAAATGGCGACGACAGACCCCCTGACGGGGCTGAACAATCGCCAGGTTTTTGACATTGCCTTGCGCCACGCCGTCGAACGAGCCAAACGGACTAAACAGCCGCTGTCAATTATCATTATCGACCTGGATCATTTTAAACTGATCAATGATCGCCACGGGCATCTGACCGGGGATGAGGTGCTGAAGTCTTCTGCAAACCTGCTGAAAGCCTCCGTCCGCACATCGGATATCCTGGCCCGATGGGGGGGTGAGGAATTTGTACTCCTAATGGAAAACTGCTCTCAGGAAGCCGCCCTTGAAGCCGCCGATTCACTGCGCCGGAAACTCAGCGAAAGCACACCCGTCAACACCTTGAAGGCCCTGAAACAAACAGCCAGCTTCGGTGTTGCCACATTGTCTGGAAACGAACAGCCAGAGGCATTGGTGGATCGTGCAGATCGGGCGCTGTACAAGGCCAAGCATGATGGGCGTAACTGCGTTCGTGCAGCCACGCCCACCCCAAACTAACCAGAGCCCGCTTTAGTTACCAAACAGGCCTTTCAGCGCACCGCCAACACCTTCTTCGATGGCCTTGCCAGGATCCTTGAGAACATCGGCCGGGGCAGACTGTTGCTGCGCTGGGGCATTCTCAACCTGTTCTTTGCTTTCCTCGACCTCTTTCTTACACGGATGATCCGCCGGAAGGTCACCAACCACTGCCAGCAGGGCGGGTGCAATACCGCCCGTCAACAGGCCCGTAACAATTCCCAAACCAATCGCCTTTGGATCCGGAATAACGGATGGATTGGCAAAGGTCCCTGTAATTGACAATGGAACACTGGTCAAACCACCCCCACCAGCAGGCTTTGCAGTCAGGTTCAGCTCTTCCGTCTTAAGATTGATATTACCTTCTGTAATGACTGTGATTGGACCAGAGGCTGTATAACCCGCCTTGGTTTCCATCAGGCCATCTTTCAGATCATAGTCCAACACGGTGCAATCCATCACGACCCAGCCATTCTCGGTCGCCAATAAACCTGCCAGAGTATCGCCCATCGCATCCTCAAAAGCCTTCTTCAAGACGCGACTGTCATACAGGCTGACCAGGGTATTGCCTGTCAGAGAGCCTGCAATGGCACGCGGCGAGGCCCCGGCCCCTTTCAAATCGATATTCACATCCAAAGGTCCAACGATCTTGTCCCGCATACCGGCCCCGGCCAACAGCGACTCCAGGCCCATTTTCTTACCCTCTATGGACACAGAGACAGATGGGTTGTCCTGGCTGCCATCCAGCGAGAGCGCACCATCCAGGGTGCCTGCGCCGACACCCGCTTTAAACGGGCTGACATCCAGCTTACCATCCTCAAGCACGATTTTGATTTCAAAATCTGTCAATTCCGCAACCGCTGCAACGAAGGTTGCTGCCTTGTATTCGATATCCGCATTCACAGACTTCATCACATCCAACGGCAGCGGATCATTCGGGATCAAGCGCCCATCAGACGAAGCGCTAGAGGTGCCCCCGCCCGTTGTTCCGCCAGATGTTGAGGCCTTAGAGGCACCCCCCTTGGCGGGTGGATTGACATCATTGATGTCGAACCGGGTTGAAGACAGCCGCGCCACAATGCTGGGGACGTCGCCTGTCGCATCAATGGTCGCGGTCCCGGCGATATCGCTGCCTCCAATTTTCGCTGTGAAGGGGTCCAGGGTTATGGGCTTGCCATTATCCCCCTTCAAACTGCCCGACACATCAACCGGCCCAATCGGTGGAATGCCCGGGGCTAGATCAGACAGGACCGACAGATTGGGGGAGATCACCTTAAACGCGACATCCGCCCCTGACAGTTTGACCAAATCGGTCACCGTGCCCTTGGCTTCGACCAGCAGCGTTTTTTCCGTGCCAAGGTTAAGGTCAAGCTGGCTGAGCGTCAGCACATCCTGTGCATCCCCTGCGACCTTCAAATTCAAATTCAGCGGGCCCAATGCGGGAACGGATGCATTGGAGAATGCCTTAACCAACGGAGACAGATTGCCAACTTCCGGCGACACGGCCTTGACCGACAGATCAACTCCCTTTTGCGCCAACAAATCCTCTATACCGCCATTGACCTGAACCTGAATGGTTTCAGGCTTGCCAAAGTCCACCGCCAAATCTGTCAGACCCAGGCCAGCCTCCATGCCGCCATTGACTTTCGCCGTCATCGACATCGGACCCATGTTGGGAATGCTTTGACCAGAGAATTCCTTGGCAATTGGAGACAGATTTCCAAGCTCTGGTGAATCGGCCGTAATATCCAACGCGATGCCATTCTGCTTCATGATATCCTTGATACCACCGCTAACGGCAAGCGTGACCATCTCCTGGGTGCCAAGATTGAGCGATAGGTCTTCGACGGACAGTTCATCTGCCAAATCACCGCGCACATTCAATGAAACATCCAATGGACCTAAAGCCGGGACTTTCTGACCGGAAAACTTCTGCGCAATGGGTGACAGATTGCCCACCTGATTGCTTTTCACCATAACGGCCAGATCGACACCTTCGGTCGCGACCGCGTTTTCAATTGTCCCATTCACCGTCACATGGATGACATCGGGAGATCCCATATCAACCACAAGCGGGTTGACTGACAGGTTATCCCCGTCGCCTTTCAGCGTCGCATCAACCTTGAAACCACCCAGCCGTGGCACATCGATACCCGCAATCTGGGCGACATTAGCCAATTCTTCGCCCAAGGCAGATACCTTAACATCAATGCCTTCCTGCCCGGCCAGATCTTGAATCTGGCCCTGAATTGCGACGTCGATTCCCGCCAGATTACCGACAAAATCAATCGGCGTTGGCTGACCGGAATCCGTCATTGTTTGCAAGGAGCCCATTTCGCCAGACATGACCAGATCCAGATCATCAAAAGCGGCATCCAGATTAAGCTTCAATGGATCGGTTTCCGATTGGCTGCCCAAGGTTAGTTCCGTCAGGGTAAACACCCGGTCCGGACCCAGGGCCGGGTCTTTCATGACCACTTCGACATCCGCAATGCGAACGTCGCGCAGAATCGGTAACACCAGATCGCCACCACCACTATATCCGCCACCGCTATGGCTTTCACCCGCATCGGATTTCATGTCAGCGTCGCTGGCGCCCGCCGTCTGGAACTGCGTATTGCTGACGCCTTGTTCATTCTTTTCGAGTATCGCACGGACGCCATCCACATGGGCCAGCGTGATATCCGGGGTGGATCCCAACAGAGAGAACAGCTTCAGGCTGACCTCAACAGAATCCACTTCCACCATATTTGGGCGAGACCCCCAATCGGCGTTACTGAGCGCAATGCCCGTCGCCTTCAACCGGGTATCGGTGCCCAATTCGAATTCAATCGGCCCCTCAATCACCAATGTGCGGCCGGTCGCATCCTTGACGGCGCTTTGGATTTCAGGTTTCCAATCATTCAAATCAATATTCAGGATATAGACGATGGCGCCGACCGATACGACGACCAGAACCGCCAGAAATCCGCCTAGAATTTTAATAAAACGTCGCATTATTCCGTGCTCCATAGGTTTTCAATTAAGCCGGGCAATTCGGTGAAATGGTTGGCAACCACACTGGCCCCGGCCTCTTTCAACATCTCCGGGGCATGATATCCCCAGGAAACACCGATTGCCTTGGCCCCGGCGCGCACCGCCATCGTCACATCAAAGATGGTATCGCCAATCACGACGGTTTGCCATGGGGAAACACCCATTTCCGCCATCGCATTTATTAAGATTTCAGGATGCGGCTTTCCGGGTCCATCCTCACTTGTCTTCAGAATGCTGAAATGATGCGCAATGCCGTGACGCTGCAAAGTGTGGTTCAGGCCGCGTCGCCCCTTGCCGGTCGCAACACCCAGAACATAATGATCAACCTCAGACAGCGCCTCTAAGACACCACTACAGCAATCATAGAGCGGTTCTTCATACTTTCCAGCCGCGCGATCACTGACAAAGGCCTTGCGGCAGGCCAAAGTCAATTGCTGTAGAATTTCGGGGTCCCCATCCGGATGCAGGGCCCCGATCGCGTGATCCAGAGATGTCCCGATCTGATGGCGTATCTGGTCGGGCGTCGGCGGGACCAATCCCGCCCCTTGCCAAACCAGGGTCATGGTATCGACAATGATATGCCCGCTATCAACCAGGGTTCCGTCGCAATCAAAAACGATCAGGCGGGGTGTCGGCTCACTCATTGGTCATCTCACCCGCAGTCTTACTGTTCAAGTTCGGCGAAGGGATCTTCTATATCGGGACCCGATGTATCAAATTCAAACAGCGCAAGTGTACGCCGGAAATGGGAAGGCGGGGCCGCCTTGATCAACGTGCCCGCCCCAGAAATGCCGGGCGGCAGAACGATGGAGCGCGCATGCAGATGCATCCCCTTGGGCAATTCATCCCCGTCTGGAAAGGCCGCCTTGCCGCCATATTTCCCGTCACCCAGAATTGGCGTGCCCAGGGCGGCCAGATGGGCGCGAATCTGATGGGTGCGCCCAGTCCTCGGCCACAGCGCCACCAGCGCCATCTTCTGGGCTGCCTGGTCCAGCACCTTAAATTCGGTGATGGCGACATCGCCATTTTCCTCGTCCGGTACGACTTTCTCGCCCCCGGGTCCACCGAGCTTCGACAGCGGTAAATGGATTGATCCTTCGTGGGGGGTCGGAACACCAACGGTGATGGCCCAGTAAATCTTTTTGACCTCTCGCCCTTTTAGCGCCTGCCCAAGAGCCGCAGCGGAATTCCGGTTCCGCGCCAACAACATCACGCCGCTGGTATCCTTATCCAGGCGGTGCACCAGGCGGGGCCGGTCAATTTCCTCGAAATGCAGGAATTCCAGCATGGCATCGACATGCCGCTCTGTCTTGCTGCCACCCTGGACCGCCAGGCCCGGCGGCTTATCAATCGCCAGAACGGCGTCATTGCGGAAAATCACCAGCTTCTTGGCAAAGGCTTCATCTTTTGGATCAACCGGCTTGGGGGGGCGTTTATGGGGGGCCGTGGAGGCAGGTTCATAGGGTGGTACACGCACGGTTTGACCGGCACCGACGCGGGCATCGCTTTTCACGCGCCCGCCATCGATCCGCAGTTCCCCCTTGCGCATCGCCTTTTGCAGGCGACTGTGGGGCATGTCTGGAAACTTCAACTTGATCCAACGATCCAGTCGCATGCCGTCTTCATCATCGCGCACTTCCAGTGTTTGAACACCTTGCACCACAGTCTCTCCTAGAAATTATAAGGCATCAGCCCAGAATTGCGCGCGCCAGCATCATGCCGGCATAAAGGCCCAGCACAGCAAGGCAAACCGACCCCAGAGTGTAAAGCGCCGCCATTCCAAGATGCCCCCGGTTCAACAGGGAGACAATCTCCAGCGAGAATGTCGAAAATGTCGTAAAGGCACCCAGAACACCCACCGCCAGAAAGGCGCGCAGATTTGGCATCGGTTCCGCCAGATGCATAAAGACCTGAACCAGCACGCCCATCAGAAAGGATCCCAGAACATTCGTGACGAAAATTCCCCACGGGAACCCATCCCCGGTCCAGCGCATAACCTGGGCGGCGAAATAGTGACGGGCCAGCGCACCAACAGCGCCCCCCGCCGCAATGGCGATAATCGGGTTCATAAAAGACGTTATGCTGCGCCAATCAGCCAGATGCAAGGGCTGCTATCGGCAATTTCGAAACTCTGCCAAGACTAGTGCATCTGTCCCTTTCGCTTTCGGGTGCGCCTGGCCAGCATATTCAAAGCCTCAACACCGCCAGAAAATGCCATCGCCGCATAGACATACCCTTTTGGAACATGGACGCCAAAGCCATCTGCAATCAACAACATCCCAATCATCAGCAGGAAGCCCAGCGCCAACATCACAACTGTGGGATTCTGCTCAATAAACCGCGCCAGGGGACCACTGGCGACCAGCATCAGAATGACCGACACAATCACAGCACAGATCATGATGGGCAAATGTGGAGTCATCCCCACGGCGGTCAGGATACTGTCCAGGGAGAAAACCAAATCCAAGGCCAGAATCTGGACAATGGTAAGGCCGAAATTCATCACAACAGCGCGTTTGGGGTCGATTTCTTCTTCCACATCCGGGTCAACGGAATGGTGAATTTCCGTGGTGGCCTTCCAGACCAGGAACAATCCGCCCGCAATCAGTATGATGTCACGCCAGGAAAACTCTTCCCCAAAAACAGCAAATATCGGGTCGGTCAACCCGACCAGCACGAATAACAGACTCAACAGTAACAGGCGCATGATCAG
>NZSA01000032.1 GCA_002696645.1 Rhodospirillales bacterium
ATGGCCTTTTACTCCTCAGCCAGGGCGGTGGGCGTAATCCCCTTGGCACGTTCTGCCATGCCCAGTACATCGTCCCAGCCATGCAGTTTCAGGCCTTGGGGCAGGGACCCCGGCCATTCCATGGTGATCAGGGTCTTCAGGTCCGACCCTTCCGCTGCCTGCATGACGCGTTGCGACAGGGGGGCCAGGGAACAAATGGCAAGGGTTGCGCCGGAATCCTGAATGATATGCCGGTGATTGCTGACCGTGTTTGTTGTATAGGCGGGAACAGCGACCGCCCCGATTGCCATTATGGCCAGATCCGTAATCATCCATTCGGGACGGTTTTCGGATACGATCAGGACCCGGTCGCCTGGTTTCACGCCCAATTGCTTCAGACCATAGGCGAATTTTGTTACCCTCTCTGCGACCTGTTTCCAGGTGGAGGGACGCCATCGACCGTCAGATTTTGCCCACAGAAAGGGAGTGTCTTTAAATTTTGACGCGCGTTCGAAAAATAATGTTGGTAGGTTTGGTATGGACTCATACGCCAGCATCGCCTTGCAATCCCCTGTTTTAGCGTTCCCTGTTTCAAGTGGGCTTATTCAATTGGGTCTGGGACGAATTATCATATCGCCTTGTTCAAACGACCCTACAGACATAGATACGGATGAAATCAAAGGAGACAAGCATCATGCCAGATACGCATATTTCATCCGACTTGCCGGTTTGGGATTTAAGTGACCTTTATTCAGCGCCTGATTCCGGCGCGTTGAAACAGGACTTATCCGATGCCTTGAACCGGGCGCAAGCGTTTGAAACGCAATATTCCGGCGCTCTCAACAACTTATCGGGTGATGGACTGGCCCAGGCGGTGGTTGAGTTTGAGGCCATTGATGAAATCCTGTCCCGTATTCTCAGCTATTCGCAATTGTTGCATGCAGGCGATGTCAGTGATCCGGAAATCGGCAAATTCTCTCAGACAATGCGGGAAAAGGCGACGGAGATTAACAGCCATCTGCTGTTTTTCACTCTGGAACTGAATAAGTTGGATGATGAAGGATTCGCTAAAAAGCTGTCCGAAAGCACGTCCCTGACCCGGTATAAGCCGTGGCTGGAGTCGGTTCGCCTCTATCGTCCCTATCAGTTATCAGATGAACTTGAACGTCTGTTATTGGATAAAAGCGTTGCTGGATCGGCAGCCTGGATGCGGTTGTTTGACGAGACAATGGCCAGCCTGCGCTTCCCCTTTCGGGACCAATCACTGACCATGACGGAAATCCTGCACAAAATGCAGGACCGCGATAGCAAAACTCGAAAAGAGGCCAGCCAATCCATGGGCCGGGTGCTGTCGGAGAATATTTCCACCTTCTCGCTGATCACCAATACCCTGGCAAAAGATAAGGCGGTTGAAGATAAATGGCGCGGCTTTGATCGCCCCATCTCTTCGCGCAATTTGTCTAACCATGTCGAAGACACGGTGGTGGATGCGCTGATTCAGGCGGTACGGGAGAAGTATCCAGACCTGTCCCATCGCTATTACCGGTTGAAGGCCAAATGGCTGGGCCAGGAAACGCTGGACTATTGGGACCGCATGGCCCCGCCGCCTGCCGATGATGATCGCACCTTCTCCTGGGAGGATGCCAAACATATCGTGATGGAGGCCTATGGCAGTTTCTCGCCCGATATGGCCGGCGTGGGACAGAAGTTTTTTGATAATGCCTGGATTGATGTTCCCCCACGCCAGGGGAAATCGGGTGGGGCCTTTGCCCATCCGACTGTGCCCTCTGCGCATCCCTATCTGCTGTTGAATTTTCAAGGCAAGTCCCGCGATATCATGACCCTGGCCCATGAGCTTGGGCATGGTGTGCATCAGGTCCTGGCGGGCAAGCAGGGGCATCTTTTGGCCGACACGCCCCTGACTCTGGCGGAAACGGCATCGGTATTTGGGGAAATGCTGACCTTCAAGAGCATGCTGGCAGCAACCAAGGATCCGATGGCCCGCCGTGCGGTTCTGGCCTCTAAAATTGAAGATATGATCAACACGGTCGTGCGCCAAATCGCATTTTGTGAGTTTGAACGCCTGGTTCATGACGAGCGGAAAGAAGGCGAGTTAACCGCAGAACGCTTGGGCGAATTGTGGATGCAAGTCACCCATGACAGTCTGGGCGATGTGTTCCGGTTCGATGAGCATTATCGGCACTATTGGGCCTATATCCCACACTTTATCCACTCGCCCTTCTATGTGTACGCGTACGCCTTTGGGGATTGTCTGGTGAATGCGCTGTATGCAAAATATGAGGCAGAACCAGATGGCTTCCAGCAGAAATACATGGATATGCTGTCTGCCGGTGGAACACTGGGTCACAAGGAGCTTCTGGCGCCATTTGGTCTGGATGCCAGCGATCCCAATTTCTGGAAACTGGGACTGAGTGTAATCGAAGGCTTCATCGACGAGCTTGAGGCGACGTTTTAGGCTGTTCTTTGGGAGGGGGCGGGCATGATCAAAGGGTATGTCAGCGAGAAGGGTCGATTAGTCAGTATCGACTCCCCAATGGATCACATGGACCAGGTGATCTGGTTTGATCTGTTGCACCCGACCCTGGATGAAGAGCTGATGCTGGGGCGTCGCCTGGGAATTACATTGCCAACGCGAGAGGATATGGAGGAAATCGAAATATCCTCTCGCCTGTATTTCGAGGACAATGCGGCTTTTATGACCGCAACGCTTCCGTCTCAGGTGGAAGGCGATAATCCAATTCTGGCGCCAGTCACCTTTATCTTGTTGGACCATCGTCTCGTGACGGTGCGCTATCATGAGCCGCGCTCTTTCTTCACCTTCGCGATTCATGCCGAGAAAGCCGCCATGGGCTGCACATCGGGTGAGTCTGCCCTTATCGCGTTGCTGGAAGCGGTGGTGGATCGCCTGGCCGATATTCTTGAACATGGCGCGCGCGATCTGGATAAAATTTCGCGTGATATCCTGCAACAGGATCGCCGCTCCCCTTTAAGAAGCAAGGATTTCCAGCATTTGCTGCGAGAAATCGGACTGTCTGGTGATCTGACGTCGGATATTCGGGACTGTCTGGCGACGATGGAGCGGCTTGTGGGGTTTTTGGGACATGCATTGGGGCAGCGAAAGGTCACGAAGGAGCTTAAGGAACGGGTTAAAACCTTATCCAGGGATATTCGTTCCCTGGCAGATTACTCAGGCTTTATGTCCCAGAAGATTACCTTCCTGTTGGATGCGACACTGGGGATGATTAATATAGAGCAGAATGGCATTATAAAGATTCTATCGGTGGCGTCCGTCGTGTTCCTGCCGCCAACTCTGATCGCCTCCTTCTATGGGATGAACTTCAAATATATGCCAGAGCTGGACTCACCCTTTGGCTATCCCATCGCCTTTGGCGCAATGGTGCTGTCGGCCATCCTGCCCTATCTTTTCTTCAAATATAAGAAATGGCTGTAACCCGATATTCCAATCCCATGCGATAGAATAAGACGGGGATGGTTTATGAGCGGCCCGTTTTCTGGAATGATCGTTCTATAAATTTTATCCGTATCAATCCACCTCCATCATGATCTTGCCGATATGGCTGGAGGTTTCCATCAGCCTGTGGGCCTCAGCGGCGTCTTTCAGGGGGAAAGTCTTGTGGATCACAGGGGCCACTTTACCGGAATCCAACAGGGGCCAAACATCCCGGGCCAGATTTTCGGCAATCGTGGTCTTTTCAGCAATGGTTTGGGGCCGCAATGTCGCCCCCAGAACGGTCAGGCGGTTCATCAGGATTTTGGAGAAATCAACCTCCGCCTTTGGTCCTTTCAGGAAGGCGATGAAATTGTATCGCCCGTCGCGTCGCAGCAGTTTCAGGCCGGGATTGATATAGGGGCCGCCCACCATATCCAAAATGACATCCAGGCCGGGGCCGCCGGTCATATCCTTGGTCCAGGCGGCGGCCTGTTCGGCCCAATCACCTTCTTTGTAATTGATCGCCAGATCGGCCCCCAGTTCCAGGCAGGTCTGGCATTTCTCATTGCTGCCTGCAGTGATCGCAACCTGGGCACCATAGGCCTTGGCCAATTGAATGGCGGTCGTGCCGATCCCGCTGGACCCGCCGTGCACCAACAGGCGTTCGCCCGCGGTCAGTTTGGCGCGCATGAAGATGTTGTAATAGACGGTGAAGAAGGTTTCCGGCAGGGCGGCGGCGCGGATCATATCATAGCCCTGGGGTAAACGCAGGCAATGCCCGGCGGGCACACGGCAATATTGCGCATAGCCGCCACCGGGTGTCAGGGCACAGATTTCGTCGCCAATGCTCCAGGCCGTGACGCCCTCACCCAAGGCCACGATCTCTCCGGCGATTTCCAGGCCGGGCAGAGGGGACGCATCGGGCGGCGGCGGGTATGCGCCCGGCCGCTGGGACACATCTGGACGGTTCACCCCCGCCGCACGCACTCTTATCAGAACTTCTCCGGCGCGCGGTTGTGGCGTTTCAACTTCCGCCAGTTTCAGAACCTCTGGCCCGCCATGGGTGGTGATTTCGACAGCCTGCATATGGGCGGGAAGGGACATGAGAACTCCTTTCGGGGGGTTGCTGTGGACGCGTGTGACCGCAATACTGACAGTCGTCGTAAGACGCTGCAAGGGAGCCTGTAAAGATGTTTGACGAAGAAGAGAAACCAAAGCCCAAAGGCATCCAACCCCTGGACCTGGATATGATGAGTATCGAGGCTTTGGGGGATTACATCGCTGAACTGGAAACGGAAATTGCGCGGGTGCGGACAAAAATTGATGCGAAGAAGTCAGCCCGCGGCGCTGCGGAAAGCTTCTTTAAATCTTAAGAGGTGTGAAACCGCCAAGGACGCAAAGGAGGCGCTAAGGGCGCGGAGATAATGAGTTTGGCTTTAGAGAAACCCCTTGGCGTGCTTCGCGTGAACTTTGCGCCCTTTGCGGTTAAACCTTTTGGAAAGCGTTAAAATTCACCGCCAATGATGCGTAAAGAGAGGCCTTCATGACCACTAACAACAAGACCTGGATTCTGGATCACCACCCGGACGGCATGCCCACGCTGGACACGTTCCGAATGGAGACAAACGACATCCCCAGAGCAGCAGAGGGTGAAGTTTTGGGCAAGGCGCGCTGGCTGTCGGTGGACCCCTATATGCGCGGGCGTATTTCTGCCCAGGCGAATTACGCAGGGGGTGTCGCCATTGGGGAGGCAATGCATGGCGCTGCCGTTGCCGAAGTGGTGGAAAGCAATCACCCCGATTGGAAGCCCGGCGATCTGTTCGAAACCATCAAATTCGGCTGGCGGGAATATGCCGCCGTCCCTGGCGATGGCTTGACCCGCGTTGATCCGTCCCTGGGGCCCGAACATGCCTATCTCAGTTACCTCGGTATGCCAGGCGTGACCGCATTGATTGCCCTGGATTTGATCGGGGATGTGAAACCCGGAGAGACGGTTCTGGTCTCTGCGGCATCCGGCGCGGTGGGGCAGGTCGTCGGCCAGATTGCGAAGATCCGGGGCGCGCGCGCCATCGCCGTTGCCAGCAGTCAGGAAAAGCTGGACTGGTGCGCTAAGCTGGGTTTTGACGCCGGCATCAACTATCGCACAGAGGATGACTTGGCCGCCGCAATAAAACAGGCCTGCCCCAAAGGGGTGGATGTCTTTTTCGACAATACAGCGGGGCCGATCCACGATGCGGTAATGAACAATCTGGCCCAGAACGCGCGGATCATTATCTGTGGTACCATCAGCCTGGCCGGTCAGTTCGAACAGCCGGATATGGGCGAGCGGTTCCTGCGCAAAATACTGGTCGCCCGTGCCCGGATGGAGGGTTTCCTGATCTTCGACCATCTGGACAAATTCGACGCGGCCCGCGAACAATTGGCGGCATGGGAGAAGGCGGGCAAGCTGACCTTCAAGACCGATATCCGGGATGGCATAGACGCCATGCCCCAGGCCTTCCTGAACCTCCTGACATCCCAGAATTTTGGCAAACAGGTGGTGCGGATTTAGGGAGTGAAAGCCGATCCAACGTAACGAATTTCATCTTTCTCCAACCAACGAAACTGTTGTGAAAACGCCACAAGAACACATACTATGGTTGTGGTGGTGCTTGAGGGGTGGATGTGATGGATATGAGGGGTTTAAATAGATTTATCGCCTTGGGTGCTTTCCTTTTGAGCACGATCGCGACCCCGATCTTGGCGGATGAAATGCCGCGTCTTCCAGAACAGTCGGAATACACGAAATTCATTGCTGGTACCACCGAAGATGCCATTGCGCTGCAAAAGGCCTATTGGGGGGATTGCGGTCCCTTGCTGGAAGCTATCCCCGAAGATTCGCTGTCTGCGACAATGGAGCCGAAGAAGCGGCGGTTGGCGATTGAGTTGCTGGAGCGGGGGCTGTGCCTGCCCTATGACCCAGAACTCTCTCTCCGATTGATTGAAGCGGGTCACGATCAGAAGGATCCGCGCGCAACCCTGTTGTTGGGGTGGCGATATTGGTATGGCTATGGCGTTGACGCTGATATTGAACGGGCCAAAGCCCTGATTGATGAGGCAATGCTGGCCTTCACGCCCTACCAAACCAGTGTGACCACGGCATGGACGCAGTTTCTGAACGGCCGCCAAGTACCAGACTATGTGCGCGAGTGGGATGGTTGGTTTGCCCGGCAGGTTGATACAGAAGAGAAGAAAGTCCTGTTTGCATACCATTTGCTGGACGGGGCTTTGATCCTGCCAGACGGTCGCTTGCTGGGGTCCCGACCAAAGATTGCGTCAAAATGGTTTTCAGTGTTATCGGTCAAAAATTATGAGATACAGTATCGATATGGAATTTTGCTATACGCTGGGCGTTTTGGGGAAGAGGCGCGCAGGGATGCCGATTATATGCTTATGCGGCCAGCAAGATGCCACTTTCTGCCAGCAGTCATGACCATGGCTGAAATCAGTTTTAAAGAAGGCCTAGACGGCGTTCCTGGTGGATGGGAAAACGCTTATATTTGGTACAGGGTCGCAGAGGCATTGGGGATCGATGTAGAGAGCCAGTTAAGGACAGCGAAAATGAATCTATCCCCTTTGGATCTGTACGGGAATGACCTCCATCTAGAAAACAGAATTGATATTTGGATGGACAAAGGCTCTAGCTGTTGAACACTTTAGTGAATTAACCGGAAATTATCGCTGGTTTTACTGGTATCAACAATTTCATCATCTTTATGCACGAGCACCCAAAGTCCCTGTTTTGGGTATGAAAAATACTGTTTGCTGGTATCATGATTTCCCGATTCTGGCTGATGCCCGCTATTTCATCTTAGCTATTATAGAACGCAGCATGGAGCAGACGCGCGACCCATCGCCAGTCGGGCTGTTCGGGCGCACCTGAACCGTACCCAACGTTACGCGCCCAACTGTCTAAGGCGCGGGTCACTCCCTCCATTCCCTCCAGATAATCAATGACGCCCTGCTCTTCAAAAAGGCCGCGGTTATAAGCATCTAACAGCTTATTAATACAATCCGCCAAATCTTCATGTGAAGTAACCAACTCAGCATCCCTTGCGATTTTTTGATTAGGGGTCGCATCTGTGTTGCTCATAAGATGCTCCTTTCTATTAATAATCTAAAGGGTCGTTTGCCCTGATCCGAATATTCATACCGTGATTTTTTGTTCGTGTTTTCCAACGATTGTCCTCTACCTCCGCTGCAGTTGCCTTTCGGTATCGTAGGTCTTTTCCAGCTTCTCGGGCGGCGATGAGCCAGGGCCTTCATTTATGAAACCGCCAATTTATTCTAATGTGGAGAGAGGCGCGCTAGAATGAATTGCCCGAAGTCTCTATTTTGAATAAAATATATCTTCTTCAGGTTTTATCATTTCTCAATTTTTCGCAGTACCTATCGGCTCACCTCAACTGTGGTGAAATGCGGCTCTTAAGAGACGGGCCATCCAACGCCAATCGGGCTGCTCTGGAGCCCCAGGTCCGTAACCTACATTCCTAGCCCAGCTGTTCATCGCCGCCAATAGCGCGACCATCCCACCCAGATAGTCCGTTACGCTCTGCTCTTCAAAAAACCCTTCATCATAGGCTTCTAAAAGATCCGCAAGGAAGTCTGAGAGTTCCTCATGATTGGATACGGCTTCTTGCTGCTTTTGGAATTTGGAACTTAATGCCAAACGATCTTCTTCATTCATTTTTTGAACTCCGCTTGTTGCGTCGGTAGATGTAATTGTTGTTGATGATTTGCACAGATCGCCCGTCATCAAGTGTCGTATTTTTAGTTGGAAAGTCTTCTGATACTTCGCTGGGCGTAGCCTTTCGGTATCGAATGTCTGTTCCAGCTTCTCGGGCGGCGATCAGGCGGCGGTGGTCCAGGGTCGAGATTTTGCCATCTCGCTCATATATCCGTATTGGTGGGATATCATCCGCCTTTCCAGCCGCAAAGTCGTCGCGTGTTTCTTCTAATGATTTCCCATCCCGGAATCTCCTTGAAATTGTATCCTGCGTTGTTCGAATACGTTTGGGATCGACTTTGCCATTTTCCGGTAGGGAATCGTACTCTCTTTTTTCCATTGGATTTTCTGTTTTGGATACCGATGGGATCTGGGGTCTTGTCTTACCCTTAACGACCGGTTGAGTCTGATTTGGGCTCCCTGATTTCTGCCGCCCTTTTTTGTTACCGATACCACCAAAGCCCGCGCCTGCGGCGATTGCCATTTCGGTTGCTTTTCGGAAATCGCCGCTATTGTTTTCTGCTGCGAGGCCGAATTGTTGAAAAGCATTCAGGGCTGCTGCATCAGCATGCGCTTTCGTATCTGGGGGCGGTCTGTGATATATGGTGCCGTCCTGGTTGATCACATAGTTCCGCGCAATACCCGAACCGCTGTCGGGCGTTTGGTATTCGCCATTCGGCATGCGTAATTCATTGCGGATGTTCTCGGCTGTTCCAGTATCTGCCAGTGGCTTGAGATTGGAGATTTGATCCGCACCGATATTCTGTAATTTCAGAAACCAGTTTTTGTCTGAGTAGAAGTCATTCTGATAGGCATCAGCGATCTGTTTGACGGCATTAGGATCTTCCAGATTTTCCAATATCTGTTCATACAGGCGCGTTCGATAGTCCTCATCACTTTCGCCATCTTGCCTATGCACGCCGGATTGATCTGCTTCTGGCGGAGAGATTGATGTATCGTCAGGGTGTGGATTCGCGGTTCTACCCTGAGCCCCTTTGTCTGATCGGTCCTCCTGGTCGGATCGTTCGGGTAAATCACCTCCACCGCCTTCGGGTGCCCCGGTAGGCGTAGGTTGGTCGCCAGAATTGTGTCCAATGCCGGGCATGCTCCCCTCAGAAGCAGAGGGGTCGTTGGTGTTGATGACTGATCGGCCAAATCGATAAGGCCAGCGAGGAGCAAGAGAGACTCCTGTGCCCGGCTTGCCATTCGATGCGTCTGGCATGGGAACGGCTGTCGACGGGCCAGGATCAACGTACATACCAGGATCAATGTCGCGTGGGCTTCTAATCTCCTGATTGGAATCAGACCATGCCTTTCCATCGCGTGCATTCGGCTCATGCCGTCCGAAAATATGCTCCCAGTCCGGCGGCTGTCCAGGTCTGCGGCTTTGGGCGCCTGGATACTGTGGGGAGATGAGAAGATCTAAAATGCGATTGCCCGTTGGGCGCTTTTGCATGTGTTTCAGGCTGGATTGGGTATCAGGAACTTGAACCTTGGTGAGCAGATGCTCCAAGGATAATGCTGGCTCCTCATCCTGAATGGGGCGTCCGGTCGCGTCTGTTCGGGCCGGGTTTGGATAGGCGGTTTGCCAGAGTTTTTGGACTGTGTCTTTCAAGGTGGTTGCGGCGGGGCCTGTCTGCCAATAGTCGTCGCGCTGCATCAGTGATTTGATGTAGCCATCGACGCGGTCTCTTTCTGACTCATGGGAATCGGCAGGGTCTGGTTGTGGCGCGCGGGGTGCCTTCAGATCAGCCGCAGCCTTGCGGCGGGCCTCAATCCGGACGCGCATATGTTCATTCAATGTGAATGGTTGTTGAACGTCGGTCAATTGCGGCTCTTTGGGCCGTAATGGCGTCCCCCCATGCGCGCCGGTCGCGAGCGCGGTGCGGGCAGGCCCCATCCTGCTCGCGGCGTCTTCCAGCGACCGGCGCTTCGTAAAGAAATTAGACCCAAGCTGTTCTGGTGGGTCATAAGGAAATCGCGTCATTTAATTTACCCCCTATTTGTTCTTTTGGTAGGGTTTATAAAACCGGACTATGATGTCCGGTTAAAATACGCCTTGCCAAAATCACCCCCAAACCTCTCATGCGTCCTTCGGCAGTCTTTCTAGCCTGAAGCCTCTCTTTCACTCATCCTTGAGAAGCGACTTGACCGAAGGCTGAAATGCATGATTGTTTTTTCTATAAAACACCCTTGCCTTTGTGTCAACTATAAAAAGAACAAAAATCGTATAAATATGATAATGCACCACATTAACTCTTTGCGAATGGGGTGGCTGCAAGAAATTAGGACGGGATCGTGACGTTGGACTGGCCGGAACGCTGGCCTGTGGCGTTTCGACCGGCAGTATTTTCTGTTGCTTGTTATCTGACCGGGAATGATTAGGTTTTGACTCAGACAAACAGCTCTCAAACAAAAGGATGTCTCTCATGTTGAATGGAAAAGTGGCTCTTGTGACCGGGTCTACCAGTGGCATTGGCTTGGCGATGGCCCGGGCGCTGGCGCAGTCCGGGGTCAATGTGATGCTGAACGGGCTGGGCGACGCGGATGAGATCGAGAAGACCCGCGCCGACTTGGCCCAGGAAACCGGCCAGGAAATCGGCTATCACGGCGCCAATATGATGAAGGAGGACGAGATTGTTGATGCGGTTGAACAGACCGTAAAGACGTTCGGCAGCATCGATATTCTGGTCAACAATGCCGGTATCCAGCATGTCAGCAAGATTGAGGATTTCCCGACCGCAAAATGGGATGCGATCATTGCCATCAATCTGACCTCGGCATTTCACACGACAAAGGCCGCGCTGCCCCATATGCGCAAATCTGGCTGGGGTCGGATCGTCAACACGGCCTCAGCCCATGGTCTGGTCGCCAGTCCCTTCAAATCCGCCTATGTCGCGGCCAAGCATGGCATTGTAGGCTTTACCAAGGTAACCGCGCTGGAGACGGCGGGGGCAGGGATCACCTGCAACGCGATCAATCCGGGTTGGGTGCGCACAGAACTGGTTGAACGCCAGATTGAGGCTACGGCAAAAGACAAGGGCTGCACTGTTGAACAGGCGGCCGCGGATATGCTGGCGGAAAAGCAGCCCTCCATGGATTTCGTGACGCCAGAGCAACTGGGCGGTGTGCTGGTTTTCCTGTGTTCCCCTTCCGCGGATCAGATCACCGGGATTTCCCTGTCGGTCGATGGCGGTTGGACGGCACGATAAGATAGTCTTTCCAGGACCTTGAAAGGGTGTTTTCCCGAATTCTTCTCGGTTTGGTATAAAAAATTAAACGCTGTCCCTCGTTTGACGCATAAGACTGTTGACCAGATGGAATAGGACCGCTACCGTCCTTTCCCAGTGAGGCAAGTTGAACAGGGGGCACCGGGAGATCGGAACAATCCGACACGGGTGCTGGGATTTCAAAAGAAGGCTGTCGGGGCACCGGCAGCCTTCTTTTGTATTGGCTACTGCTGCCTGTATCAGGGGTGATATCTGAGCGATCAGCCTATGCTTTCCAGTCTTTGCTGAACGCATTACTGTGGCATGTAACAACAGTCCATCAATGGGGGAGGAATACGGATGAAACCGGATTTCCTGAAATTTGACACGTTGAGCCTGCATGCTGGGCAACAGCCCGACCCGGTGACCGGCGCGCGGGCGGTGCCGATCTATCAGACGACGTCCTATGTTTTTGACAGCACCGATCATGCCGCAGCTTTGTTCAATCTGGAACGCCCCGGTCATATCTATTCGCGCATATCCAATCCCACCGTTGCGGTGCTGGAGGAACGCATCGCAGCCCTGGACGGTGGTGTTGGCGCGGTTGCAACGGCCAGCGGTCATGCGGCTCTGTTTCTGGCAATATCAACCCTGATGGGCCAGGGCGGTCACATCGTTGCATCGAAATCGCTGTATGGCGGATCGATCAACATGTTCCTGCACACATTGCCCCGGTTCGGGATCACGGCGACCCTTGTCGATCCGCGCAAGCCGGAGGAATTTGAAGCCGCGATCCGGCCTGAAACCCGTTTGGTTTTTGCAGAAATTCTGGGCAATCCCAATCTAGAGGTTCTGGATATTGAGGCCGTGGCCGATGTCGCCCATCGCCATGCCTGCCACTGATGATCGATGGCACGTTCAACACGCCCTATCTGTGCCGTGCTATTGATCATGGTGCGGATATCATCATGCATTCGGCAACGAAATGGCTGGGGGGGCATGGTGTTGCGATGGGGGGGGCCCTGGTTGATGCCGGGCGCTTCGATTGGTTCGCCCAGGCGGAGAAATTTCCGACCCTGACCGAGCCTTACGCCGCCTATCATGGCATTGTCTTTGCGGAAGAATATGGCCCGGCTGGATTCATTACCCGCGCCAGGGCGGAAGGGTTGCGAGACTTCGGCGCGGTGTTGAGCCCGTCCAGCGCGTTCTATCTGTTGCAGGGGATTGAAACCCTGCCGTTGCGTATGGAGAAGCATGTCGCCAATGCTCGTATTGTGGCAGATTTCCTGGCTGGACATGAAGCGGTGGAATGGGTGAATTATCCAGGCCTTGAAAGCCATCCAGATCACAAGATTGCCCAGAAATATCTGCCAAAAGGGCAGGGCAGCATGCTGGCCTTTGGTGTTAAGGGCGGTCGGGCCGCTGGGGCCAAGTTTATAGAATCGGTGGAATTGTTCAGCCATCTGGCCAATGTCGGGGATGCCAAATCTTTGGTCCTCCATCCGGCATCGACAACGCATCAACAGATGACGAAAGAACAACTGGCCGCCGCTGGGATCGGGGATGATCTGATCCGCGTTTCTGTCGGCCTGGAAGACCCAAGCGATTTGCTGGCAGATCTGAAACAAGCCCTTCGGCGGGCCTATAAAGTCGCCGCTGCGGAATAAAGGGGGCACGCGTTATGATTATCGATATGGACCATGGTCCGGTTTTCGCCAATACCGGTGGGGCGGCCTTTGACCCAGCCAAACCAACCGCCATTCTGGTCCATGGGGCAGGGGGGGATCATTCCATCTGGGGCGGCCAGAACCGATATCTGGCCCACCACGGCGCATCCGTTCTGGCAATTGATCTACCCGCCCACGGGCGCAGCGGTGGTAAGGCGATCGATAGCATCTCAGGCCTGGCCGACTTTCTGATCGCTTTTATCGCGGCGGCAAAGGTTGAAACCCCCATCCTGATTGGTCATTCCATGGGGGCATTGGCCTCGCTGGAAGCGGCCGCGCGCTTGGGCAAGGATTGTGCGGGTTTAGGGCTGTGCGGTGTTGCGGGGCAAATGCCGGTGCATCCTGACCTGTTGGGGGCGGCCCAGCGGAACGAATTAACCGCCGCCCAGTTTATCGCCAGTTGGGGCCATGGCAGCCGTGCGCATCGGGGGGGCAATCCCACCCATGGCGTATGGATGCTCAGCCAGGCGGTGACCCTGATTAATCGCACGGGTCCGGGCGTGCTGTATACCGATCTGAAGGCCTGCAATGAATATAAGGGGGCGATGGATGCCGCCGCCAAAGTATCCTGCCCAACGCAGTTCTTGCTGGGTCAGAGTGATAAAATGACCCCCTTGAAGGCGGCCCAACCCCTGATTAATGCGGTTGCAGATGCTCAAGTGACGGTGCTGCCCGCGATTGGCCATATGATGACGGTAGAATCACCGACCGATAGCTGTTCGGCGCTGATGGCCTTGTTAGAACGGGTCCAGGCCGCATGACAGACAGCCTGCCCAGCCGTGCTGATTTCTCCACACTATTGGCGATTCTCACCCGGTGGATGGATCAGGACCCTTATGGTCATGTGAACAATGTCGAATATTATTCCTATTTCGATACGGTGGTGAATGACCATCTGATCCGCAAGGCTGGCCTGGATGTCGTCAATACGCCGGTCATCGGGCTGGTCGTTGAAAGTAAATGCCAGTTCATGAAGGAAATCTCCTTCCCCCAGACTGTTCATGCGGGCATGCGGGTGGTGAAACTGGGCAATTCCTCTGTCACCTATGAGATCGCCCTTTTCCGGGATGACGAAGACAGTCCCGCCGCCATCGGGCATTTCGTGCATGTCTATGTGGATCGCAAGACGCGGGCAACAGTGCGCGTTCCAGATCAGGTTCGCGACGCGTTGGTAGAATTTATTGCGTGATCAGTCTTCTGTGTCGCCCAGATAGGCGATCTTGATGACTTCCAATTCGTCGACACCATTGGGGGTCTGGACCTTCACGACATCGCCCTCATAGGCCTTCAGCAAGGCCCGTGCGACGGGGGATATCCAACTGATTTCGCCCAGTTCCAGCCGCGCCTCATCAACGCCGACAATGCGTATTGTGATTTCCTCATCCCGCTGGTTCACATAGGTGACGGTGGCCCCAAAGAATATCTGGTCGCGATTGGTCTGCAATCGCTGATCGACGACTTCGGCGATTTCCAGACGCTTGCCCAAAAACCGCAGCCGGCGATCAATTTCCCGCAGGCGCTTTTTGCCATAAATGTAATCGCCATTTTCCGAACGATCCCCATTGCCCGCCGCCCAGGAGACAATGTCGACAATCTTCGGGCGTTCATCGCGGATCAGGTGGCGCTGCTCCGCCTGCAGGCGCTTATGGCCTGCGGGTGTCATATAGTTCTTCGCACCACGCGGCAGGGCGGGGGCGTCGTCGGGCAGGTCCTCGTCGTCCTCGGACTCCGATTCCTTTGTGAAGGCTTTACTCATTGTGTCCCGTCATCAATCTGCCAGAACCAGCGTGTCCTTTTGACGCCAGCTGATCCAGCGCCGGTCGCCGGGCTTTGCCGGGGCGACCAGGGTCCGTTCGTGGTTGGGAAGGGTGACTGAAAGTGTCAGCCCTCCATCTGTCTTCACATGAACATGGTTCTCATCCCCATGATACGCAACCTGTAGGACGGTTCCCTCCAGCGCGACACATTCCGTATCGGTGGGCTTGTCCGGACTGACCGTGGTCTTTTCAGGGCGCACCGCAATGCCGATTTCGCCGCTGGCCTCGCCATCATGGGGCAGGCGCAGGTCACCGATCCCTTCCACAGAAACAGAAACCTCGCCGCCACCACAGGATTTTACCTGGGCCTGGAACAGGTTCATTTTTCCGATAAAGTCTGCCACGAAACGGCTGGTCGGGTATTCGTACAGATCGCGCGGTGCAGCCAGTTGCCGGACGCAGCCGGATTCCATTACGGCAACCCGGTCGGCCATGCTCAGCGCCTCATCCTGATCATGGGTCACCATGACAAAGGTGATACCAACACTGGCCTGCAGGTTGCGCAGTTCCAGCTGCATGGCTTCGCGCAGTTTGGCGTCCAGGGCCGATAGCGGCTCGTCCAGCAATAGTACCTTTGGACGCTTCACCAGGGCACGGGCCAGGGCGACACGCTGACGCTGACCGCCGGAGAGTTGGTCTGGCATGCGCGCACCATAGCCAGGCAATTGCACCAGACCCAGGGCTTCCTCCACCCGCCCGGCAATCTCTTTGCTGGCGACACCTTCCATTTTCAGGCCATAGGCGACATTGTCGGCAACAGACATATGTGGGAATACGGCATAGGACTGGAACACCATGTTAACCGGGCGCTTGTTCGGGGACACGCCTTCCATATCCTGCCCATCGACCAACAATTGACCCTCGCTGGGCATTTCAAAGCCCGCAATCATGCGCAACAGCGTAGTCTTGCCACAGCCGCTGGGACCCAGCAGGGCAAAGAATTCGCCCTCCTTGATGTCGATTGAAACATTATCGACGGCTATCACATCGGACCCAAATCTCTTGGTGATACCGTTAATGCCGATGATGGTTTTTCTGGTATCGGTCATTTCTTTTTGGCCCCTTTGTTCTGCAGCCACATGGCCGTTGCCGTCAAAAACACAGTGATCACAATCAAAACTGTAGAGGCCGCGTTGACCTCTGGTGTCACAGAGAAGCGCACCATGGAATAAACTTTCACCGGGAAGGTTACGGTCTCCGGTCCGGATGTGAAGAAGGTGATGACAAAGTCGTCCAGCGACAGGGTGAAGGCCAGCAATGCGCCTGCCACCAATCCAGGCTTCATATGGGGAATGATAACATCGCGATAAACTTCCCAATCGCCTGCGCCCAGGTCCCGGGCGGCTTCCTCCTCCTCCATATTAAATCCGGCAAGGCGGGCGCGCACGATGACCGCGACGAAGGGGAAGGTGAAACTGATATGGGCGATCGTAATATTGGCTAGGCTGAGCGGCCAGGGAAGGTCATTGGGCCAGCCGATCCGCGCGAAAAAGGCCAACATCGCGACCCCCATACAGATTTCGGGAATAACAATGGGCAGGGCCATCGCCCCTTCATACACCGGCTTGAAGCTGAAGCGAAACCGCCACAACAGGATCGCAACCATTGCGCCCAGGATCAGCGATATGATGGTGGACACAAATGCGATGGTCAGCGAATTCCCGAACGCGATCATCAAATCGTCATTTTGGAACAGCTTTTCATAATATTTCAGCGAGAAACCGTTCCAGACGATGTTGCGCCGACTGTTGTTGAAGCTGAATGCCATCAAGGTCAGCAGCGGCACATACAGGAAGATAAAGGTCAACGCCATGATCGTCAGCAACGGCCATTTGCGCAGATAGTCCAAAGGACCGGCGGGTTCTAACCCAAAGAGAGATTTCTTTGCCATCGTGTCAGATCCCATCCTTGCTGTTGCGCGCCAGGACCGCCCGTAAAGCCAAGGCCCCGAAGGTGATATACATCAACAGGAATGACAGGGCGGAGCCAAAGGGCCAGTCATTGGCAGATTTAAACTGCCGTTCGATGATATTGGCGATCATCGCACTGTCGGGCCCACCCAACAGATCTGGCGTCAGGAAGCTGCCAAGGGCCGGGATGAAGGTAATAATAATGCCGGAAATGATGCCGGGCAGGGCCAGCGGCACAACGACATTCCATATGGTGCGCAAATGCCCCGCCCCCAGGTCCAGACTGGCCTCCAGATAGGATCGGTCCAACCGCTCTAATGCGGCATACAGGGGCAGGATCATGAAGGGCAGATGCACATAAACCAGCCCCAGAATGACAGCCTTATCATTATACAGCAGTTCCAAAGCCTGGAATTGTTCGCCCAGAACGGCTGCGCCAAGCCCACCCAGTCCGACCAGATCAAACATAAACCGGATTTTTTGATCGAACCATTCCAGTGTGAAATTCAGAAATCCCCGCTGACGCAAAACCGCGATCAAGGCGTAGGTCCGGATCAGCAAATTTGTCCAGAAGGGCAGCATGATCAACAGCAACAACAGGCCCTTATACCGGTTTGGGGCATAAACAATGCCCAGTGCGACCGGCAATCCGACGAACAGACAGATTATCGTCGCCAGACCTGCAACGCCCAAAGACTTCCAGAAGATTTTTAAGATATCGGGGTTAAAAACACGTATGTAATTGTCCAAGGTCCAGGTGATGTCGATGCCGACAACCCCCTGCTTTTCGCCAAAGCTGAACACCCAAATCAAGGCTAAAGGAACAAGAAAAAATAAGACGAGCCAGAAAGTCGGCGGAATGCCAACAGCCCAGAAAACCTGCTTAAATTTGCGCCACGATTCCATGCCGGATGCCCCCCATCAGAAACCCTAATCCCGCCGCGCCAACCCAAATGGGACTCGGCGCGACGGGTAGGCACTTACTGCATGCGATCAGGCAGCCAGGAAACGGGTCCAGGCTTCGTCGCGAATGCGGGCGATTTCTTCACCGGGATAGCGTTGCCATTCACATTTGGCGAGAACTTCTTCCGGCGGAAAGACGGAGGGATTCTTGTTGTAGCTGTCATTCAACAAGGCCCGAGCCGCCTGGTTTGGCGTTGCGTATTGAATATAGTCGGCGATCAGGGCCCCAACCTGTGGGTCCAGAATATAGTTGATAAATTTATGCGCATTCATCGGATGCGGCGCATCCTTTGGAATGCACAGGTTATCCGCCCAGATCAGGGAGCCTTCCTTGGGGATGACGTAGTCGATGTCGTCATCTTCAAGCATGACCTGACCGATATCGCCGGACCATTCAATGGTGATGTCAACTTCACCCGACAACAGCAAATCCTGACCGTTATCTTCAGCGATGGTTTTGAAGGCGGATTTCTGTTTAATCAACAGATCGACGGCGGCATTGATTTTTTCCGATGTATCGGGGTTCATGCCGGTGCCCAGATACATCGATGCCATGCCGATCATGGCTGAGCTTTCCGACAGGATCGCAATACGCCCGGCATATTTGTCGCTTTCGAAAATATCGCCCCAGCTGGTGACGCCATCCGGGGTTTTGCTTTTCCGAACGCCCAGGCCCATCGTGCCCCACATATAATTCACAGAATGCTTATGACCGGGGTCATAGGCGGCATCCCGGAAGGCGGGCGCGATATTCTTTGAATTGGGCAGCAGCGCGTAATCCAGCGGCTCCAGCATGTCGGCCGCAATCATACGGGCAACATAGGTATCGGACGGCACAATCACGTCAAATCCCGGATTGCCTTCGCGCAGTTTGGCGAACAATTCATCATTATCCGCAAACAAGGACATATTGGCTTCAATGCCAGTCAGGTCATTAAAGTCGCTGAGCGTGGTTTCGCCGATATAGGTGTCCCAATTGTAGAAATTGACCTTTGGTTCTTCCCCATGCGCAGCGGCAAAGGCTTTTGGACCAAAGCTGATGCCAGCCCAGGCAGCACCTGCGCCGGCAATTGTTGATTGCAGCATGCTGCGACGGGTCAGGCCCTTACGTTTTTGATCTGTCATTCCCTGTTCTCCTTGTTTGATCGACTTTAACCCGAACAGTGACTGTTCTCAGCCTTATCTGTCGAGCTATTTGTGTCCCGCATTGCCATTTTCAGGCGACAATGTCTTCCTCCCCAAATCAGGACATTTTCCAATGCGGTCTGTCAATCTGGTTCACGCATTGTGGTATCTAAAGTTACAGAATTCCCAGGTCTTTTGCGGTTGCATCCAGGCATTGTCGCAAAACACCGACAAGTTCATCTATTTCAGCCGGCTGGATGATCAATGGCGGGGACAGGACCATAGTGTCCCCACAGGCGCGCATGATCGCATTGCGTTTGAAAAAATGATCACGACACATGGTGCCGACGCGTCCTGCAGGGGCAAACCCTTCACGGGTCTGTTTGTTCTTGGTCAATTCAATACCACCGATCAGACCGATACAGCGAACTTCACCTACCAGGGGGTGATCTTTAATTTCTTCCAGTTTTTTGGCCAGATATGGTCCGGTTTCCGTCTTCGTTTTCTGCACCAGGTTTTCACGCTCGATGATTTCGATGTTGCGCAGTGCGACCGCAGCGGCGACCGGATGGCCGGAATAGGTATAGCCGTGATAGAATTCACCGCCATTATCGATAATCATGTTGGCGACGCGATCCGAAACCCCAGTTGCGGCGATCGGCAGATATCCCGATGACAGGCCTTTCGCCATGGTGATCAGGTCCGGTTCGATGCCAAACGTATTGGTGCCGAACCATTCCCCGGTACGACCAAAGCCACAGATCACCTCGTCGGCGATCAACAGAATGTCGTACTGTTTACAAATCCGATTGATTTCCGGCCAATAGGTTGATGGGGGAATGAGCTCCCCGCCTGCGCCCTGGATCGGTTCCCCGATGAAGGCGGCAACATTATCTGGACCCAGTTCCAGGATTTTGTCTTCCAGCGATTTTGCTGCGGCCAGACCAAATTCTTCACGCGTCATTTCCCCGCCCAGCTTATACCAGTAGGGTTGCATGACATGGTGAATTGTCGGGATCAGCTTGCCACCCTGTTTGTGCATCGGGCCCATGCCGCCCAGACCGGCCCCGGCAACAGTGGATCCGTGATAGGCATTGTCGCGCGCAATTATAAAGCGCTTATCAGGCCGACCTGCGCATTGCCAGTAATGATGGACCATCCGCAATTGGGTATCGTTCGCTTCTGATCCGGAATTGGCAAAGGTTACATGATTGAAACCCTGTGGCAGGATCGACGCGACCTTGGTTGCCAATTCGATAGAAGGGGCATGGGCGGTTTTAAAGAATGTGTTGTAAAATGGCAGTTCCTTCATTTGGCGATAGGCGACATCGGCCAGTTCATCGCGCCCATAGCCGACATTCACGCACCACAGGCCCGCCATGCCGTCTAGAATCTTGTTGTTGCTGGAATCATAAAGATAGACGCCTTCCGCCCGCGAAATGATCCGCGATCCCCCTTCGGCCGCCAGGGATTTATGGTCGGTGAACGGGTGCAGATGATGGGCCGTATCCAGCCGAACCAATTCATCTACGTCTAAATTACGTCTGATCTCAGTCATTTACAGGAATCCTTCTGAAGGCGGCGAGAGGCTTTGGTATGTGTTTCGACTCAAATTACCAAATGTGATCACATTTTGAAAGCATAGGATTGCCCACAGCCCACAACTTTTTGCGGACCCGCGTGACACTGCGGTAAAATGTTCCTTGTCCTGTGGCCTTGTTTCCAAGAAACTTTGTTGAAAGATATGAGAAAAATGCACAGGGAAACGCATCATGAGCCAATTGGACGAAATTTATCGCCGCAGTCTAGAGGAACCTGAAGCCTTCTGGGCGGAGGTTGCGTCGGACATTGATTGGATAAAGCCGTGGTCCAGTGTTCTGGATCGCAGCCGCGCACCGAATTTTTATCGATGGTTTGCGGGGGCCCAATGCAACACGTGTTACAATGCCGTGGATCGTCACGCCGATGGCGGGCGTGGGAATCAGGCGGCGATTATCTATGACAGTCCCATCACCGGCCGTAAGAAGACGGTTACCTATTCTGAATTAAAGGAACAGGTCGCGCGATGCGCCGGGGCTATGACCGCCTTGGGCGTCACAAAGGGCGACCGGGTCATCATCTATATGCCGATGATTGTTGAGGCCGTGGTGGCGATGCTGGCCTGCGCCCGGATTGGCGCGGTGCATTCGGTGGTATTTGGCGGGTTTGCGTCCAATGAGCTTGCGACGCGCATCAAGGATTGTCGCCCCAAGGCTATTCTGACCGCCAGTTGCGGCCTGGAGCCGGGTCGGATTGTGGCCTATCAGAAGCTGATTGAAGGGGCTTTGGCCCTGGCGCCCGATATTGTGGAATCAGTCCTGGTCTTTAAGCGGGAAGAGGCCCCCTGGGATCTGAAGAGCGGTCGCGATCATGACTGGGACGAAGCCCTTGCGGCGGCGGCACCGGCAGACTGTGTGCCCGTTGAGGCAACCGATCCGCTGTATATTCTCTATACTTCCGGGACGACGGGTCAGCCCAAGGGGGTCGTGCGCGATAACGGTGGTCACATGGTCGCCCTGAAATGGTCGATGAAGGCCATTTATGGTGTTGATCCGGGGGAAGTTTTCTGGGCCGGGTCCGATGTCGGCTGGGTCGTGGGGCATTCCTATATTGTCTATGCACCGCTGTTGCATGGTTGCACCACGGTTCTGTTTGAAGGAAAGCCCGTGGGCACGCCCGATGCAGGAACCTTCTGGCGGGTGATTGCAGACCATGGGGTGACAACCTTTTTCACCGCCCCGACTGCCTTCCGTGCGATCAAGAAAGAAGATCCGAAAGGGGAATTGATCGGCAAGTATGACCTGTCCAAATTCCGCACATTGTTTTTGGCGGGGGAGCGGTGCGATACCGATACGCTGGCCTGGGCGCAGGAAAAACTGAAAGTGCCTGTGATTGACCATTGGTGGCAGACAGAAACAGGCTGGCCTGTTGCGGCAAACTGCATGGGTCTGACCCCGTTGCCGGTCAAGCCAGGATCGCCGACTCGCGCCGTGGCTGGGTATAATGTCCAGGTCATTGATGATGCGCTGAAAGAACTTCCACGCGGAGAGATGGGGGCGATTTGCATCAAGCTGCCGCTGCCACCGGGCTGCCTGCCGACGCTGTGGAATGCGGATCAACGCTATCTGGACAGTTATCTGGTTGATTACCCCGGATTCTATAAGACCGGCGATGCAGGATATATGGATGAGGACGGGTATCTGTACATCATGTCGCGCATTGATGATGTCATCAATGTCGCGGGGCACCGCCTGTCCACGGGGGCTATGGAGGAGATTTTATCCTGTCATCCAGACGTTGCCGAATGTGCCGTTATCGGTGCGGCTGATGCCCTGAAGGGTCAGTTGCCGGTTGGTTTTCTGGTTTTGAAATCCGGCGTGACCCGCAGCGAGGACGAGATCATCAAAGACGTCATTGCGATGGTTCGGGATCAGATCGGACCGGTTGCCGCCTTTAAGACGGCAACCGTTGTGAAACGTCTGCCTAAGACCCGATCTGGCAAGATTTTACGTCGATCCATGTCCTCTTTGGCCGATGGGCTGGAGACGAAGGCGCCCGCAACGATTGATGATCCGGCGATCCTGGATGAAATATCCGAAAGTCTCAGCAAGATCGGATATCCATCCAAAGGATAGGTCTGGTTATAGGGTGAGGCTATAGGGTGACATAACCGGCATACAGCAAGCCAACGCTGATTGACCCTACCATCGCGATGGTCAGATACAGCAGGAATGTCTGGGTGTTGACCAGCGCCTTGACTGCAATCGCGGCGGGGATGCAGGTCACACCGCCTGCCACCATAAAGGCCAAGGCGGCGCCCGGTTGCAGCCCGATATCCATCAGGCCACGCACCAGCGGGATGGCAGCATAGCCATTCAGATAGGCAGGCACACCGACTGCGGCGGCGGCGGGCACGGACCAGGGCCCCAAGGTGGACAATTGCGCGGCAACTTGATCCAGCGGCACCCAGGATACCATCATCGCCTCCAGCAGGAAGGCGAGGCTGAGCCACCGGGTCAAGAACCAGCCCATGGTGCCAATCTCGCCCATAAAGGTCCCGCGGCGCTGCGACTCCTGCCAGAAGGCCCATACAGGTTTGGTTTCAGGCAGTTTTGATGGCCCACAGGAGGATGTGCCACATGCTGGCTTTGCCCGGGCCAGCAAGACATCTTTCAGATATCCAGCGCGCTGTAACAGCATCACCGCGCCCCCGCCCAACAGGCCGATGGCAATGGCTGAGATTGTCTTGGCGACGGCCATTTCCAATCCCAACACCCCCCAGGTCAGAACCATCATTTCTGGATCAATCACGGGGGAGGCGAGCCAGAACGCCATGACCGGGGCCAAAGGAACGCCTGCTGCCAACAGGGCCGCAATCAACGGCACAACGCCGCAGGAGCAGAAGGGCGATAAGGCGCCAAAGACAGCGGCGGTCAGGACGGCTTTTTCCTGGCGGCCCGACAGAGCCCGCGCAATCAACTGGTCCGCCCCACTGGCCTTGATATAGGCGGCGATCAAAACGCTGATGATGATGAAAATCCCGGTATGAACCAGGCTGCCCCCCATCGTTGCGGCAAAATCCAGAGCTTGGCCAGCCCCCGTAAGCAGCGCAGTTGTCAGCAACAGGACCAGGATGGTCCAAAGGACGCGGTCCTTAGGCAGGGATTTTAACCATGAAACGATATTACTAGAAATATCGAATTTAGGGGAAATCGGGTCCAGGCTTTGATCAACCATTTCTGATATCCTTTTCGAAGGTTAGGCGCTTAGCTTATGGGCGCGGTGTGGGACGGTTGGTGCGGTGCTACTGTCCGCACAGCATTCTTCTGTCAGGAAGGTCAACAGCCAATTCATGGTGCCATAGTCGGCACGGCATGTATGGGTCGTGCCTTCGCGATGACGCGAAACCAGGCCGACCAATTCCAGATGCTTTAGGTGATGCGACAGGGTAGAGGCGGGGATAGACAGGCTGGCCTGAATTTCACCGACACTTTTGCCAACATCCCCTGCGCGAACCAACAGGCGGAACATCGCCAGGCGGGTCGGGTTTCCCAATGCCTCTAAACAGGCTGCTGTCTCATCAAGATCGCTCATGAGCGTACCCATACGATGAATTCAAGAAGGAGTCAACCATATTTCTAGAATTATCGAATTAATGAATCATACTTGCATTCCCATTCGTGCCGTCTTAGCTCAAAGGATGACTGTGCGATCTTTTGGGGACCAGGTATAACCATGGCGCAATTGCCGAATATTCCATCACCCTGTGTCGGCGTCTGCGTGATGCATCCGACCACCAGCCTGTGTCAGGGCTGCATGCGCACAATTGGGGAGATTGCGGAATGGTCCCGCGCCTCGAATGAGCGTCGCTATGAGATCGTTTTGGACTTGAAGCAGCGGCGCATCGCGTCTGGTCGTGTTTCGGAAAGTGATCTGCGCCCCCGGCGGCGTCGCGCGCCCCCGTCGAGCAGCACTGGATAGACCATCCATGGGCCTGCCTCTTCCTGTCACCACCAAGGATGCGCGCGCGCTTATCCTGAACTTGCAAGGTCTGGGGCAATCCCATCGCAGACGCTTGTCAGATGGGGACTTGATGGACCTGATCCGACAGATGGGATTTGTTCAGGTCGACAGCATCAATATGCTGGAGCGGGCGCATCAGATGATCCTGTCGTCGCGTGCGACGGGGTATCGACCCAAACAATTACAGCGTCTGTTGGAAAAACAGGGGGCTTTGTTTGAGAACTGGACCCATGATGCCGCAATTATCCCGTCTGACTTCTTTCCCTATTGGATGCGACGATTTGAGAATCGCCGAGCGGCTTTGGCGGATCGATACAGCCGTTGGCATGGCCCGGAATTCCTGAACGAGACGGAAAGTGTCATCGCACATATCGAAGCGAATGGCCCAATTCTGTCGCGTGATCTGTCACCCGATGAACGCAAAGGTCCGGGTGCCTGGTGGAATTGGCATCCCTCAAAGACAGCCCTGGAGTATCTCTGGCGGACGGGGGCCTTGGCGGTGGCGAGACGGGAAGGATTTCAGAAGGTCTATGACCTGACCCACCGTGTCATTCCTGAACCACACCGGGAAACCCCGGCGGAGCATGCGGATCTGGTCGACTGGTCCTGTCGCAGTGCGCTGGAGAGGTTAGGGTTCGGGACACCCGGAGAGATCGCTGGTTTCTGGGATCATATCACGGCGGATGAGGCGAAGGCCTGGTGTGAGGCGAATCTGGGCAGGGCTGTTATTCAGGCCAGTGTGGATCAGACGACGGGACGACCCCGGTTGCTCTATGCCAGACCAGACTTGGAAGCTGCTTTGAACCAAGTTGAATCGCCGCCGCCGGGCCTGCGCATTCTAAACCCTTTTGATCCTGTCTTGCGGGATCGCAAACGGCTGCAGGGCCTGTTTGGATTTTCCTATCGCATCGAAGTTTTTGTGCCAGCCCCTCAGCGGACCTATGGCTATTATGTCTTTCCCATATTGGAAGGGGATCGCCTGATCGGCCGCATTGATATGAAGGCGGATCGACCCGCTGACTCCTTGCAAATCACAGCCGTCTGGCCGGAACCCGGGATCAGTTTTGGAAAGGGCCGCATGAGGCGCCTGGAAGGGGAATTGGACCGACAAAAAAACTTCGGTGGCCTGTCGACCCTTCGTTTCGAAGACGGCTGGCTGCGGGAACCTGTCGTTTCGGCGTAATCTCAATCTGGCGTTACTCAGACGCGCCCGCGCAGTTTTGGCGTTTTCACGGGGCGGACTTTCGCCACGCGGGTTTCGCGGTGGACAATATAGATCCCGCTGGCAATAACGATGGCAGCGCCAATGAAGACACGCAATACTGGAATTTCTCCCCAAATCCAATAGGCCAATAATGTGGTCCATATGATAGCGAGATAATCCAAGGGGGCCAGAATGGCGACTTCTGCATGGCGAAAGGCGATCGTCATTGTCAATTGTGCAATCGCGCCGATCAAGCCGACACCGATCAATAAGGCCCAATCCAACGTTGCCATCGGCATCACCCAGCCATCCAGATAAACCCATATCGCGCCCACGATAGCACCCGAAAGGGTAAGCCAGAAGGTGATGGTAAGGGCGGTTTCGGTAGCGGATAGTTTGCGGGTAATGATCATTGCCAACGCCATGCCTGCGGCTGCCAAGAGCGCAGCCATAGAAGCCCAATCAAACACGCTGCTGCCAGGATTGACGACGATCAACACACCGACAAATCCAACGCAAACCGCAATCCATCGGCGAATCCCCACGCGCTCACCCAGCAAGGGAACGGATAAGGCGGTCATTAGGAGTGGGGCGGCAAACAAAATTGCTATGGCATCTGCCAGCCGCATTTGACTGAAAGACCAGAAGATCAGGCTCATGGTGACGATGCTGATCGTCGAGCGCATCAGATGGACTAATGGCCGTTGCGTCTTGAGCGTCACAAGGCCACCATTCATCATTACTAAGATGAATATCGGTACAAGCGCAACGCCACAGCGGAAGAAGACAATTTGCGATGTTGGGTAGCCATCGCCCAACCATTTTACAGTCGTGTCCATGAAAGCAAATAAAAGGACAGACAGGCACATCGTGGCGATGCCCAGGCCGTTCTTGGAAAGATGCGATGATTTTTCGGAGACTGAAGCGTCAGTCACGACGTCGCGCCCAATTCCTTGGATCGACGGGTGGCGGCGGCAATGGCCTCAACCATTAATGGCCCCAGACCATCTTCCTCACGCATCAGAACTTTCAATGCTTCCAGGGTCGTTCCGCCTGGACTGGTCACATTTTCTCGCAGGGTCGATGGGGGCGTATCGCCGCTGGCCAGGGCCAATTGTCCGGCACCAGCGACGGTGACCAGGGCCAATCGGGCAGACAGGTCTTCTGGTAAACCGGCGGCAATGCCCGCTTTCGCCATGCATTCCATCAACAGGAAGGTGTAGGCAGGCCCGCCGCCGCTCAGCGCGGTTACGGCATCGATCAGCGCTTCGTCCTGAACCGTTGCGGCCTCTCCCACCGCACGCAGCAGGGCTTCTGCCTGCGACGACTGGGCATCGCTGGCAATCGTATTCGGGCAGGCTACCGTAATGCCCTGACCGATGGCGGCGGGTGTGTTGGGCATGGCGCGAATGATTGCAGCCCGGTCGCCCAGATGCGTTTCAAAATAGGATATCGTCTTGCCCGCCGCGATCGACAGGAACAGACAATCGGGTCCGGCAAAGCGCCGATAATCCGCCAGCAATGCATCCATCTGCTGGGGTTTGACCGCCAAGATAATGACTTCCGGGTTCAGGTCGTCAGGCACTTCATTGGCACCGGCAACAACAGTGACGCCTGCGCGATTCTTAAAGGCGTCGCCGCCAACCGGATCCACAACAGTGACCCCCCCAGCCACAATCCCGGACTTCAACCATCCGTCCAGCATCGCGCCACCCATTTTCCCGCATCCAATGAGGAGTAGCGGTCTTGATAGTGTGTCGGTCATTTTGGTCCTCTTGTTTCCAGTGGATTTTGGCTTAACGGGTGCTCATGCGCGTGAACAGGCTTTCTGTGTCTTTTATCAACCGTCCCTGGCGTTCGGCCAGGTCCATAACGGCGGCAATATCAGAGGCCGAGAAATTGACCTGCTCAGTTACTTTCATCAGCACGGAGGATTCATTGGGATGGAAGTTGTCGTCAACGAAGGCCATGGTCGCCAGGGTGAGGATTAAGACGACCTGAGAATGCGCATCGTCAAAGACAGAAACATCAATTTCGCCGAAGACGTCTTGAGTCGGTGTCGAAATATTCGTGCCCAATTCAGCATGCAGCATGCCAAATAAGGCATCTTCTTCGATGACAACTTTTGAATCAGCGATCATCATCCGTTTGGCCAGCGCCAACAGGACGGTCTTTTGTCTCAAGCTCAGTTTATCAAAAACAATCATGGTCGACCCTCTATGCAGTCGGGCCGTCTTGGCATGTCAGGCCCACGCTAAAGGGTATTCGCCACAGCACTTAAGGGATGTCAAACCTGATCACAGGAAAACATTTCTTCCAGGACGGAATATCCCATGATGGTGATGGGTATGATCCCGCGTTATGCCTCCCCCTGACAATCCAGCAAGGCCGCCTGCACGGCTTCTTCTGGTTTGTATCCACCCCACAGCAGGAATTGAAACGCTGGATAAAAGCGCTCGCACTCTGCCAAGGCGATGTCCATTAAATCTTCCAATTGCTCGACCGAAAAACCGCCCATGCCGCGCGTCGGGATGGTATGGCGATAGGTGGGAGATCCGCTTTCTGAACACAGATCGAAATGACCCATCCACATTTTTTCATTGATCAAGGCCAACAGTTCGACCACGCCCTTACGACGGTCCCCCGGGATCTTCAAATCAAAGGTGCAGGTGTAGTAAAAGGCGTGCATGTCTTCGCGCCAAACGAACAGCATGCGGTAATCGCACCAGCCACCTGTCGTTTCGACGATCAATTCTTCATCGTCTGAACGTTCAAATGGCCATTCGTTGGCTTGAAACATTGCTTCAAGGATATCGAGCGGGTTGGCGAGCTGACTGGAATGATCGACCTGCAAGCTGGTCATGGGTTCTCTCCCCTTCGAAGGCCCGGCGGGGGCGGGTGCCGATCTTGCACCGTATGCATGGGCATAACGATCAAAACCGGACGGATTCACCATCCACCGTGCCGCGATCCACGCATCTCTCCACCTCTCTCCAGAGTGTTCCAGGCATCGCATCTATATATAGATATGTATGCGATATCTGGTGAGATCAACGCTTCACCACACAAGACCTAGATTGCCATAGGGGGTTTCGCGGCGCAAAGACTTTTTAAAAGAAAGTTTTGTGGCGCTTGATCAGGCTTATGGGGCGACTCGCGGGTTTGGGAAAGTCTTGTAACCTCTGTTCCGCTTTTTTCCTGTCGATACATGCTTTTAGAATTCGGATCAGTAGGCTAGCGTTCCAGGATAAAATTGTTGCATGGGAGAAAATGAAAACAATGGAACATGACCACAGAGTGCTGATCACCAATGACAAGCCCGAGGCTCTGGCGCCCCTTTTCAAAGAGCGCTTCCCGGATTTAACAATACGATTCCTCAGCGATGCAGATACGCTGGACGCAACTCTGGCAGAATTCAACCCGACGGTGATTTTTGCCTATCCAGGGGAACCGGTTCCAAAATCCAAGTTTCCGGTCATGATCAATCATCCTTCCGTGCAATGGATTTCCAACAGTGGTGCCGGTGTTGAACATATGGGGCAATGGAACCCCAAAGAGAAAATCGTCACCAACGCATCGGGCGTAAATGCACCCTTCTTGGCGCAATATGCCATTGCGGCTCATATGTCGGCGAATATCGGCATGCCCCTTTATGCGCGGCAACAGCGCCAGAAGCTGTGGCGCATGGAAGAATGGCAACCGTTTGATGACCGGCGATTCTGTATCATCGGGCTGGGCAATATCGGACAGGCTGTTGCCGGGTATGCAAAGGCGCTGAATCTGCGCATTGTAGGTACCCGCGGCACCGCCCGCCCGACGCCCAATGTTGATGAGGTCTATGATTCAGACAATATCATGCGGGCATTGACGGGGGCTGAATTTGTGTCGGTCCATACGGCGCTGACACCGGAAACCAAAGGCATGATCAGCGACGATGCCTTCGCGGCGATGGCAGATGGGGCGATCTTCTTGAATGCCTCACGCGGGGCAGTGGTGGATGAAGACGCCCTGTTGCGGGCGCTGGACAGCGGAAAGGTGAAAACGGCCATTCTGGATGTGTTCCAACAGGAACCCCTGCCCAAAGATCATCCCCTATGGGAGCATGAAAATGTTATTGTTACACCGCATATGGCCGATTCGGTGAAAGACTGGCACGTGAACAATGCGCGCGCCTTTTGCGATAATCTGGATCGCTGGTTGATGGGAGAGAAACTGCAAAACATCGTCGATCCAAAAAAGGGATACTGATCAGGCAGGCAGGGGAAAAACGGGTTCTTCATCGCCAGCCTGCCAGGCGGGGTACTTTGTCATGATCCCCTCAAACAGGGGGGAGGCAAGGTGACCCGCCAGCCAGCGTTGCAGATCCGCCAGGGGCTGGGCGTCAAACCAGTCCCGGTCAGTATTGGCGAATTGACGGATGAAAGGGACCAGGGCGGCATCGGCCAAACTGATTCTGTCACCAAAGAGCTGGTCCGTCTTCGCCAGTTGGTCGTTCAATTCGGTCAGGATGTGAAACCCCGCCTGCCGATGTTCGGTCGCATCGGTCACATCGTCATATCGGTGGGGATATTTGTATCGATCCAGATGATGTTTGAAGGGACCGTCATTTCGGTCGATCAGGGTTGTCATCTCGGACAGAGTGCCGTGTTGTGGGGATAGCCAGTGATCGGGGTCGTTCTGGTTCAGCGCCCACAGCATGATATCCAGGCTTTCTTCCAGCACGTTGCCCTGGGGCAGTTGCAGCACCGGGACCGTTGCCTTGGGGGAAATCTCAATCATCTCCGCGGGCTTGTCGCGCAAAACGACTTCGCGCAAGGCACAGTGCTGGCGACTGATGCTGAGCGCAAGGCGCGCCCGCATGGCATAGGGGCAGCGCCGGAAGCTGTAGAGGACAGGCAGAGTATCAGGCATGGCTTTTCTTAGCGGCTGGTTTGGTGCCAGGCGCGCGAGACTGATCGCCAATATGCATTCTGCCCTTTGCCTGGGCCAGTTCGATCTGGCGCTGTCTTTCCCGAAAGCGTTCTTTGCGGTCCTCGTCATGGGCGTCATAACAGGCGGGGCAACTGACGCCGATCACATATTTCCAGGACTGCATCGCGACTGAATCGACAGGTTGGCGACAGGCATGGCAAACCTGATAACTGCCCAATTCCAGATTATGTTTTACCGACACACGCTGGTCGAATACGAAACATTCCCCCTGCCATAGGGAGTCTTCAGCAGGCACAGTCTCCAGATATTTCAGAATGCCACCCTTCAGGTGAAAGACATCGGCGATCCCCTGTTGTTTGACAAAGGCGGTCGCTTTTTCACACCGAATGCCCCCGGTACAGAACATCGCCACCTTTTTGCCCGCCAGGGCATCTGGTCTCAGGTCTGGTTGTGACGCGAACCAGGACGGGAAATCACGGAATGTCTCCGTCTTTGGATCAATTGCGCCTTGGAACGTGCCGATTCCAACCTCATAATCATTGCGGGTATCGATGACGATGACATCGGGATCACTGATCAGCGTATTCCAATCTTCGGGCGCGACATAGGTGCCAACCGTCTGCGTCGGGTCGATCCCCGGCACACCCATGGTGACGATTTCCTTCTTCAGCTTCACCTTCATGCGATAGAATGGGGTTTCCACGGCGTGGGATTCTTTGTGCTCCAGATCGGTGCAGTTCAGCAATTCCCGAATGCTGTTCAGGGCGGCATCGATACCCGCACGGCTGCCCGCGATGGTTCCATTGATCCCTTCTGGTGCCAGCAACAGAGTGCCGCAGACATCCACCGATTGGCAGGCCTGAAGAATGGGCTGGCGCAGCGCGTCAAAGTTCGGCAAGGCCATGAACTTATACAATGCCGCCACGATAATGGGGGCTGGATGTGTCTGGGTACGGGACTCGGTGACAGGGGTCACGACGCATTAACTCCGAATTTAGCTAAGATGGTTCTGCATTGCGACGTGCTGTACCATGCTCTGGCGATAATTTCGAGAGTCAAGCGCCCCTTGGGCCCTATTCAAATCAGCGCATGACAAACGGGTTGGACATGGGCGCGTCGGAGATGTTGATCCAGGTTGTACGCGTACGGGTGTAGTCCAGGATGGACTCCATGCCGGCCTCTCGACCATAGCCCGACTGATTGAATCCGCCAAACGGTGCGATGGGGGATATGGCGCGGTAGGTGTTGACCCAGCAGATCCCGGCCCGCAGGCGCGATGAAACCCGGTGTGCCCGGGCCAGGGATTGCGTGAAAACACCAGAACCCAGGCCATAGTCGCTGTCATTGGCCAGGGTGATGGCCTCTTCTTCCGTATCGAATGGGATCAGGGTCATGACAGGCCCGAACATTTCCACTTTCAGGGTTTCCAGGTCGGGCTGGTCATGGGTGACCAGTGTGGGCATGAAATAGTTGCCCTCCGTCCCAGGCTTGCGCGCGCCCCCAAACTGAATTTTCCCTCCCTGGTCCGTGACCTTTTGCAGGGTTTCCTCAATGCGGGAGATCTGGGCCATGGTGCATAACGGACCAATATGTGTCTTCGGGTCCTGTGGGTCACCCACGATCAGGTCCTGGCACTTCTGCTGCACCAGGGCAGCGATCTTTTCATAGAGGGAGCGGTGAACATAGCCCCGTGACCCGGCCACACAGGACTGTCCCGAGGCCCCGAAATTGCCTGCGATCAAGCCATTGGCGGCGCTGTCCGGGTCTGCATCTTCAAAGACCAGAATAGGGGATTTCCCGCCCAGTTCCAGGGTAGTGACCGCAAAATTTTCTGCGGAATTGCGCACCACATGGCGCGCGGTTTCAGGGCCGCCAGTAAAGGCAATGCGATCCACCTTTGGATGCCGGGTTAAGGGGATGGCACAGCCTTCTGCAACCCCGGTGATGACGGAAACGACGCCCGCCGGGAAACCTGCCTGTTCGATCAGTTTGGCAAAATGCAGCATAGGGGCTGGGGCGATTTCAGAGGCCTTCAGCACAATGGCACAACCTGCCGCCAAAGCGGGCCCCAGCTTTGTCGCGGTCAGGAACATCTGTGCATTCCAGGGGACGATGGCCGCGACGACGCCGATGGGCGCGCGCTGGGTATAGACATGCATATCCGGCTTATCGATGGGCAGAACCGCGCCTTCGATCTTGTCGGTCAGGCCTGCAAAGTAACGATAATAATCGGCGACATAGCGGGTCTGCCCGACGGTTTCCGTCGCCAGCTTCCCGCTGTCGGTGGTCTCCAGCCGGCCCAATTCTTCTGCATTCTCTTCAATCAGATCGGCTAGGCGATATAGCAATTTGCCACGCTGTGTCTGGGGTATGTCCCGCCAGGCGGGNTCATCCAGAACCCGGACTGCGGCGNCGACGGCGCGGTCGATATCCTGCGGCGCGGCGCAGGCGAAGGTGGACCAGACCTGCCCCGTGGCAGGGTTGCGGCTTTCCATCACTTGCCCGGATGCGCCCTCGCACCAGGTGCCGTCGATGAACATTTGAAAGTGGGGGAGGTTGGTCATGGCAATTCCTTTAGCTGAAGGCGGGCATTACTTCATCGATGAAGCGGGACAGGGAGGCGTGTTTCCGTTCCGCCGTCATGCCGCTGTCGATCCAGAAGGAGAATTCATCATAGCCCAGATCCTCGATGCGTTTCAGGCGATCAATCACTTCCTGCGCGGTTCCCATGGTCAGGTCGCGACGCATATTTTCCGGGGCCATCATGGCATTGCCCGCAATTTCTGACTCGTCCAGCGTTTCGATCAGGCCTTGGGAGACCGGCTTCTTATTCTGGAACCAGGCCCCAAAGTAGCAATAGAAGCGGCTGAAGATAGTGGCGGCTTCCTGGGCGTCGTCTTCATCCGCCGCAACATAGGTATGGTGCAGCAACATGACCTTGGGTCTGGGGCCGGTATGGCTGGCACAGGCCGCGTTGAAGCGCTGCATCAGGCTTTCGATTTCCGCTGACCCCTGCCACAGTGGCGTTACTTGCACATTAAAGCCGTTATGCACGGCGAATTCATGGCTGTTGGGATCGCGGGCCGCGACCCAGATGGGCGGTCCCTTTGGCTGCAAAGGTTTGGGAGAGGCGGTCGTGCTGGGGAATTGAAAAAACTCCCCCTCATGGGCGCAATCCCCCGCCCACAGTTTCGGCAGCAAGGGTGCTATTTCCCTGAGTCGCTGGCCCGCCTGCCAGGCATCCAGGCCAGGATGCAGGCGTTCATATTCATAACTATAGGCCCCGCGCGCGATCCCCAGCTCCAGGCGTCCACCGGTGACCAGATCGGTCATCGCGGCTTCTCCCGCCAGTTTGATCGGGTGCCAGAATGGTGCGACAACGGTGCCGGTTCCAAGGCGCAGGTTCTTTGTGTGGCGCGCGACATCGGTCAGTGTGATGAAGGGGTTGGGGGCGATGGTGAATTCCATGCCGTGATGCTCCCCGGTCCAGACCGCGCGCATCCCGCCTTCATCGGCCATCTGGCATAAATCCAGGAATTCCTGATACAGAACATCATGGGGTTGGTCTGCGGTCAGCCGTTCCATATGGGCGAATAATGAAAATTCCATACTCAATTTCCTTTTTGAACGGGATGCACGGGGTGCAGGTCGCCATATTCATCATCCCCGACATACAACCCGAATTGCTGGTTCTGACTTTCCAGGATGTATCTCTCGATGATGGTCCGCTCTGCCATGGGGCCGGTCAGCGCCTGTGGCACAGTTTCCAGGGGTATGAAGTGCCCCAGATTCGCAACCTTTAATGAGGGGGCGACAGCGCGATAGAAGGTATAACTGCGATTGGCCTTGGTATCGGTATAAATTGAATAGACGGCACCGATTTCGATGCCTGTTCCGTCAAGCGCATGGGTCAGGGTATCCAGGGCGCTTGTGCGGGCGGGGACCCGGAAATGGGGTAAACGCAGCCCGGTTTCTGTGGGTGTCAGTAGAAGCTGATCCTTGTATGAAATTATGCCGCCGACAAAGCGTTTCTCCATTTCCGTTGCGACACCGGTCTGGGCCTTATGCTCCAGGGTGCGACTGAAATATCCACCACTGGCATAGCCCAGGCCCGGCTTGTCACTGATATCGAAATCCAGAACTTCCCCGATCAGAATATCGTGGTCACCCGCTTCTACGCGATTATGGACGCGGCAGGAAAACCGTGCGGTCGCCCCCCCAATCAACGGACTGCCCCAGCTATCGCGACGCCAGTTCACCTTGCCAAAGCGATCTTCTGTGCGACTGGCAAACAGGGTGGAAATCGCAGATTGATCATCGGCCAGAATGTTGACGGCAAAGTGGGTGCAGGTGTGAAACAGGTCATAGCTGCTCAAACGCTTTGCAGGACAGATCAGCAACAAGGGTGGATCCAGGGAGACCGAGGTGAAGGAATTTGCCGTGAAGCCGACGGGAACGGAGTCCGGGCTCATCGCTGTGACGACGGTGACGCCCGTCATATAGCTGCCAAAGGCAGTGCGCAGGGCAATCGGATCCAAGGTCATATCACGCATCCCCTCCGGCCATTGTGAAAAATTCTGCCAGGATTTTTGCGATCATCGTGGCATGGGTCATCGGGGCCATATGGGCAGCCCCGCTAATGATATGGGCGCGACCATTTGGGATGATCCGGGCCAGAGCCTCAGACATTGCCGGGGTGGAATTCGGGTCACCGGATGCGGTCAACAGAAGCGCTGGACAGGCAATCTGCTCCAAAGCCGTATCCTCTGGCCCATCCGAAAAGGCAAAGGCATGATAGGCCGCCGCATATCCAGTCAGGGACCCATGGATCAGCCAGTCCCGGCAGGCATCATTTGCGGCTTGATTGGCCGGGGCTGGCGGATTACCGAACCAACGCGTCAGCGTCGGCTGTGGATCCGCATCCTGACCGGACTGTGCCTGGGCCAGGGATGTCGCGCGGACGCGGACCGCCTGTGCAGAAGCCGGACTGCGGCGATAGATGCTGTTCAGCGCTGCGACCGCCTGAACCATTTCTGGATACCGCGCAGCCAGGTCCAGCGATATCAGTGCCCCCAAGGAATGCCCTGCAACACAAACGGGCCCAGGAAGCTCCTGCAGGCTGGAAGCGATTTGATCGGTATAGTCTGAAACTGTTGGATCAGCCTTATCGATCATAGGGCTGTCGCCATGTCCCGGTAAATCCAGGGCATAGACAGTGTGTTGTGTTGCCAGGCCCGGCAGAATACCGCCCCAGCTTTCGGCGCGCAGGCCAACCCCGTGGATCAGGATAACGGCAGGTCCCGATCCGCGCTGGTGCCAGGCCAGGCCAGTGGCGCTATTTGACCGCGGCAGGGTTGTCCAGGTCATGTCCCAGATCCTTTAAGTCCTGATAGCGATCCCCAATGCGATGATGGGGCCGTCCCCCGCTGGCACCGCCCAGCACGACGACAATCTCATCGGCACGGGGCGCATCGGGAATGGCGAATTGGATTGTCAGATAATGGGACCGGCGGCCCGCATCATTCTTGTCCATCAAGGGCACACTGATTGGGGCATTCGCACCGCCGCGCGTATTGGTGAAGGACAGGTAGGATTTCGCCCCGACCGCCTCTCGGTAATGATTGCCAAATCGCAATGTGTGGATAAGGCCCGATGCGTGTTCGATCTCTCCATCCAGCCCCACGACGGCGGCCTTGCCATAGGCTTCAACAGCGTCGCCGCCGCCTGCCATGGCCAGAATGCGTTCGGTCAGCATGGTCCCCAGGATCGGCCCATAGGCCTGTATTTCCGGTTTCAGGTCCTCAACATATCGACCAGCCCAGGGGTTGCGCACAACGGCTGCAACCGCATACAGCCGCCAGGGCGTCTCGGTGGCCTTGAACCCTTCGATCAGTGTTTCTTCCTCGAAGGTCACTATTTTGCGAATTTCCGGCTTCATTCTGTCTATCCCTTTATTGTTATCGGCGAGTGTCCGACCCTGGGCTGAATTTGACAAATGATGCTTTTGACGTCATAGACATTAGTATCATTAATGGTTAGGTTTATGCTGATGGCACGCGCATTGCCGCCTGTGGCTTGGTTCAGGGCTTTTGAAAGTGCCGCCCGCCATTTGAGCTTCACGGCGGCTGCGGAGGAATTGGGGCTGACCCAATCGGCCATCAGTCAGAATGTGCGGTCTTTGGAAGTTCGGTTCTCCACAATCCTGTTTGAACGCAAACCCCGTGGATTGGCGCTGACCGATGCCGGGCGCAGGCTGTTGCCCGATGTGACGGCCGCCATGGGCAGCCTGAGCAATGCCGCGGGTATATTTGAGGGCGCATCGGAGTCCGGTCTGTTGACTGTCGCGGCCAGTGTCAGCTTCGCGCAATGGTATTTCGTGCCCGGACTGGCGCGCCTAATGGACCCCAATCCTACCCTGTCCCTGCGTGTGATCACGACCGTGTGGCCTGATGAGTTCAGTCGGTCTTCAGCGGATGTGGAAGTGCGTTTTGGAACCGAGTCCCATATGGGGAAGGGGGCTGAACGGTTGGGACCGGATGAATTGATCGTTGTCGCTGCGCCGCATCTGGTCGCCCGCACGGGCCGTCCTGTTATGTCCACAGAGGCGTTGCGCCAGCAGCGATTGATACAGGCTGTTGGGACCAGCGATAACTGGAAGCGCTGGGCCCAGCATTGTCGTATATCCACCCTGCCGGAGCCGGATTTGATGGCCGATTCCCACGGTCTGGTTATTGATTTTGCCCGTGCTGGCCTGGGTGTTGGCGTGACCAGCGCGCTGTTGGCTGCCCCCAGCCTGGCCGCCGGGGATTTGGTGCAGGCCCACGCGATGACGGCCCCCACCAAAGACGGTTATTTTCTGGCAATAAATCCACGGGCCAATCCGTCAGATGTTGACCTGTTCACAACCTGGTTGCAGTTGGAAACGAGCCGTGCAACGGCAATGGCTGACGCAAAAAGACAGCATTTCGGATCATAAACCAGGCTTTCCCGTTTGATCCAGATATCGATCGCGTTACTGTGCGGGAGGGGATTTTTCGTGATATGTCTTGTGCAATAAGCTGCTTTGGGAATTGGAAATTCTTTGTCCGATAGAAAAAATGCAAAAATTCTGATCGTGGGTGCGGGAATCGCGGGGCTTACCGCTGCGATCATTTTGGGGAAATCTGGAATCGCCGTGACGGTGGTAGAGCGTGATGCGGAAATGCGTGGCGGTGGATTTCTGGTATCCTTGTCCGATGCCGCCTATCAGGTCGCCCAAGAGCTGGGCATTCTGACACCGCTTCAGCAAATGGTGCACCGGATCGAACGGTCCAGTTATCATGATCGAACCGGTACGCGGTTATTGGCATTGGAATATGATAGGCTTTTCGGGCAGGTCGCGGTCATTCAGCCCATGCGCAATGATGTCGCGCAGTGCCTGTCAGATATAGCGACGGCCCATGCTGACATCCAATTGAACGCATCTATTGTGGCCCTGTCTCAAGACGGCGAGGGGGTTGATGTCACTTTCAGCGATGGCCGTCAGGATCGCTTTACGGCGGTCATCGGTGCGGATGGGGTGCACTCCATTACACGCAAACTGGCCTTTGCGCCTTCGGATATTCGCAATCACGATCTGGGTCTGTTCTGCGCTGCCTATCGCTGTGACAATCGTCTGAATCTAAATAGAGAATTCCGCACATATATGGAGCGCCACCGGTATATGGCGACGTTTTCCACCGCACCAGATCAGATCGGATGTGTCTTCGTTTGGGCGGAAAGGGCTCAGGCCCCGCCTGCCGACGGGCCGGGCCGGGCATCTCTGTTAAAAAATGCGTTCCAGGACAGTTCGCCGCAATCGCAGGCCGCCTTAGAACACTGCCCACAGGATCGCGCCTTTTATATGGATCGGCTCAGCCAGATCGAATTGACAAATTGGTATCAGGGCAGGGTTTCCCTGGTTGGGGATGCAGCCCATTGCCTGACCCTGTTTTCTGGTCGGGGGGCGGCGGCGGCGATGGTTGGTGCCGCTCATTTGGCAAAGGAATTGGTTATTTATATCCATGATCCAATGCAAGCCTTCGCCTCCTATCAGGGGGCTCAGAAGTCGAAAATAGATGCGATGCAAAAGGCTACGCGGGATGCCGTGAAATGGTATGTGCCGCAAAGGGGGACGATTGAGTTCGCCCGCAATAATGCCATGCGTTGGCTTCCCCGGCTCGTTTTTGAAAATTATTTTCAAGCCAAGTACACGACGGTTTAGGGATGTCGAAAGATTCTTGCCTAACCATCACGCTGGATATCGAAGATCATCGTGGCGATGCCCCTGGTCCAAAGCGTCATGCGGTCTGCACGCGTGAGCTGCTGGACCTGCTGGCACGGTATAGAGTGCAGGGAACGTTTTTCGTAGTCGGAGATTTGATTGAGACCGATGCGGACTTGTTGCGGCAAATCTCAGAAGCTGGTCATGAAATTGGCCTGCACTCCTTCAATCACAAACCGTTAAGGGCCCATACTCTGACGGAGTTTCAGGAGCAGACCCACCGCGCAAAGGCCCGGCTGGAGGATTGTATTTCTGCTGCGGTCATTGGGTATCGCGCGCCCAGTTTTTCGCTGACAGCCCAGACACACTGGGTGACCGATATTCTGCCCCAATTGGGGTTTGGGTATTCGTCCAGCACATTGCCTGCCGGAAGCCCGCTTTATGGCTATCCGGGCCTGCCAAAGACACCGTTTAGATGGCCGTCGGGTTTGCTGGAACTGCCATCCCCGATCACGAAAGTGGGGCCGCTGACTGTGCCCTTTCTGGGGGGCATTTATTTTCGATATCTGCCACGGTCTCTAATTCGGCGTGCCTTGCGCGATAGGCAGGATCAAACGGCTTTGTGGAGCTATCTGCACCCCTATGACATCGACGCTGCGGAACCGTTCTGTCGCCCGCATGGTGCGCCCCTATGGATGAGCATATTGTTATGGGCCAACCGTCGGCCCGCATTGGCGAAGCTAGAATGGCTTTTGGAAGGAGGCGCTGGCCTGCCCGTTGGCAACCCTTTAGGGGTGCGATTGGCGGCGGGTGAGTTTGAAGCGGCCCCGCCTCTGCCGCTTAATCCTTGCACGGAACAGCCTGTATCAAACCACCTGTCTTGATACCCAGGGACCCAATCGATTGGCAATCAGGGCGGGCAGCATTTTCCATGCGGCGACAATGGGTTTCAGGCGGGGATTGTCCGGGCGCATATCGGGCGGCTGGGTGGCGCGGATCAAGGCTACGCGGTAGGTCAGGGGGGTCGGCTCAAACCCGAAGTTCCTTTTGAAATCGAAGGCCCCGGTTCCTGTGATGCTGCGGCCAAAATCAAATCCATGATCCTCGCGCTGCACTGCGCGTTCCATGGCTGCGGCATACAGGACTGGAAAGGCGGACAGCGCCATTGCCTTGTTGGTGCCACCCGCGTGATAGGGCATGGCCCAACCCTTATGGCGCAAGGACAGAAGACTGGCGATTGCCTCATAATTTTTTGTGACAGTCAGGATTTCGCAATCCTCACCAAATTCCCGCATCAGCCCTTCTGCATAGCGCCTCGGGAAAACCGGGCTGCCCAGGCGATGGACGCTTGTCGCGTAAATCGGATAGAAACGATCTAGTGTTGTATCAACCTCAACGGTCAGGCCCAGCTTCTCGCCTTTCCGAACCTCAGCGCGTTGTTTGCGGGGGATGCTGCCCAGAACCTCGCAGGTCTGACGCGGCAGCGTCTTTCGGAAGGTGGCATAGTGGGACAGGCTGTGCCACTCACCAACACTACCGGCTCCCCGAATTTCCAGATAGGCGACCCCTGCTTGCGCGGCAATGGCGCGGGCTTGTTCCTCCAAAGCCGATTGCACCATTACATCCTTGGCCAAAGCGCCCCCGTAAACGGCTTGTGGTGCTGAAATCAGGACGCGCCCGCCCAGTGGCTGACGAACCAGATACAAGGGCAGAATACCGGTGATGTCTCCATCCTGTGTGGCGATCAGACTTTTGTTTGGAAAGCCGTATCCATGACGCAGCACTCGATGCCAGGCGCTTGTGTGAAAGGGGGTGCTGTCTGGGTGATCCCTGACAAAGGCATCCCAGGCGTCAGTGGGACAGGTTTCGATTGCTTCAATCTTCACACCCCCCTCCGTTTTTCCAACAACAGAAAATTGGATGCGCCAAGGATATCCGATAGTGGATTTTCTGATTTCAGGATTTTCGGACGCTGTTGTGTTCCAAGAGAAAAGGGAAGCGTCACGCCCGACCGTTTGACGTCAAATCCCACCCGTTCTGCCTGGTCAATGATCTGGGCCAGGGGGTGGCGTATCTGCGGAAATTGCGGCAGGCCGCGCAGATGATCCAATCGAGACAGGATTGCATGGGCTGTTTTATGCAACAGGCTGTCTGCATGACGCCATAACAACACAAACCGACCGCCCGGCTTCAGGCATCGATGTATTTCCACCAGGAAGGGACGGCGGGCACTTTCCTGTTGTTGATTCAGGAACTGACAGTTGACCATCTGGAACACACTGTCATTGGCGAAGGGCAGGTTAAAGGCATCCCCTCGCAGTATCGCAACGCCATTCTGGCGGGCATCGTCACAGGCCTGCTGATTATAGTCCACGCCAAATACCAGCCTTTCCGATGCGCCGGGCCATGGGGTCAGCATCAGGCCGGATCCGCAGGCGATGTCGATCACGGGTGCCCGTGTCAGATCTGACGGCAGAGTCATGATATCCTGGGACAAGGCCTGAAAGACGATCAGTTGTTCCCGGCGGAAAAAGCCTGTGCTGCGATATCCATTCGCCCCCGGATTTTGTCCCCCGAACCGGGCCCGCATGGATTGATACAGGCCATCTACGTCCCGGTCCGCGTGAAAGGAGGGCTTATCGTTGGAAGGGTGTGACGTCATGGGGCTAACTTCGGGGTAAGGATGTTGGGGGAACCTTGCGCAGCACGACCAGACCGACCCAGGTCAGGCCACCATAAAGCACAGGTAACAGCAGTAAAACCACCCGGGCAACCACGCTTATGGCAGCAGCAGATGCCACTGGAACACCAATCAATGTCAGCAAGGCGGCCAGGCCAATTTCGCTCAACCCAATACTGCCAAGGGTGGGGATGGGGACCGCCAACAGGAAATTATAGAACACCGCGACCACCCACAGAACCGGGGCGTCCCGTTCAATGCCAAAGGCAGCGATCAGTGCCCATAGACCAAGAATATTCGCTAACCATTTCCCAAGTGTTGTCAGCACCGCGCCGCGCTGGTTCATCTGTGGGTAATGATGGCGTGACCAGGATCTGGCTTGCAGTAACATCTGAAAAACGCGCTGCAATCGCCCCCGGAACAGGCACGCCCTGTGAGCAAAGGCAAGGATCGGTGTCAGCAGGACGTCAGGGCGCATCAACAGGATCCAGGAAAGGGCCAGGACCAGCAATGCGCCCCCGATCAGCGCGGCCCCGAAAGCAGATACTATCATTGATCCCAGCGTAGAATACAGCACGGCAATGCCAGCGACCGGCAGCACCAGACCTGCGAGGACGGCCAGATCAAACAGTCGTTGAGAGAATATCGCCATTGCCGCATGTCCACCGCGCATGTTCAGAATGCGGTGCATCAGGATAGCACCGGCAACTTCACCCAATCGTGCGGGTAACAGGGCAATCGCCAGCACATACCAAGCATTCACGCGAAATGCGGCCTCGATAGGGGGCATGACGCGCCTTGGAATGGAGGCAAACAGATGCAATCGAAGACTGGCAAAGACCCCTTCCAAGCATAGAAGTGCGATACTCAGGGCGATCAGTGTCGTGCTGCATTGCGCCAGCGTATCTTGCAGCACATCCAGGTCGACCTGTCGAAGAACCAGCGCCAGCAGGAATGCGCTGCCCAGTGTGGCCAGGATCCAGGCCCCGCGGTTCTGGCGCAAACCTACCTGGAAATCAGGGCGCATCGGGCGCTTTCGGAAGTTTGGGGTGCAGGGCGGTTCGGGGTTGGTTGGCAATGTCGAAATTCAGGGCGGATAAGAACAGGTTCAGTCCAATAACGATAGGGAGTGCCGCGATCATGACGGTCCCTGCGGTTGCGGCAACGCCCTGGCTGGTGGCATTTACCCAACTGAGAACACCGAAAATAACGCCAAAAAGCATTAAAATCGGTCCCAGAACCCATTCCAGGGAGGCCACTGAAAAATCGCGCAGAAAGTAATTATAGAAAATGCGTCTGAAAAAGTTGCTGGTATGACGCGACAATAGGGGCCAGATCATTCTGCTTGGGACAAGATGGCTTTGTTCATCGCCATAAATTGACATGTGGGGAATATCGACCACGACGGCCCTCAGGGTGCCCAAGCGATATAGCATCTCTGTTTCAAACAGATAGGATCTGTCCAGTTTTTCCATCGGCATCAATTGCAATAGGGAACTGTGAATTGCGCAATATCCGTTGGTCGGATCAAAAATATGCCAATATCCAGATGAAAACTTGTTCAGAAAGGAAAGCACGGCATTCCCGATAAGGCGCCCTGCGGGCATGGCGCGAACGGAGTCGGGTTGGAAGAATCGGTTCCCTTTGGTGTAGTCCGCCAGCCCCAGTTGAATTGGTTCTATAAAGCGGGGAATCAGGGTCGGATCCATTTGTCCGTCGCCGTCAATCTTGACGATAATTCTTGCCCCATCTGCCATAGCCTGCCGATACCCGGTAAGGGTCGCCGCCCCAACGCCCTGGTTGTCTTCGTGACGCAGTACTGTAATCCGTGGGTCCGTCGCAGTGCGTTCCACATATTCACCGGTCTTGTCCGGACAGCCGTCATCAATGCAATAGATCTGATCAACACAGGCTGGCACTGCCGATAGGACATCGGCAATCAACCTTGTTTCCCGATAACAGGGGATAACAACGGCAATTTTGTCGGCGTTTCCCTTTGCACTGTTAATATCTTGTGCTGTCCCGGATTTTGGTGCCATCGGTCTCCTTCAGTCCTGGTTGATTGCTGTTGAAGTAGGCGCGCGGTTTACTCGATCCCAGATATAAAACCCTGCATAGGCGAAAAGTGCAGCATAAATGATGACGAGACTGTAATTATAGCGGGGAATGTTTATCGAAATGCCGGCATGGAAGCCGGCCATCAGGAAAAAAGGTGATGCTAATATCAAGAAGTTTTTGGCGCGCCCCTGTCGCCACAGCCCGGTCACAACGGGGATGAGTAACAATATCGCCGCCAACCCAACATATTTCGCCACCCATAGGCCACGCAAGAAGATCGGTATTGTGGTTGCAATATGGGTCAGGGGATGGGCTAGAATCCAATCCTTGATCAGGACCCCGGTCAGCCCCTGTGGCCCACCTGCGCGGGACAGTGCTTCGGCCATCAGGGCGGTGTTCCCGATCCGGTAAAATCCGTTCTGTGTAGAAAAATCAAGGCGTTGATAGGCTTCAATTGGAAATAGGGATGCCGCTAGGCTGTCCCCAAAATCCGGCAGCCAATAGATCAAAGCCACGCCCCATTCCACAGGCGTCATGGCGTTATAGGCAACGCGCTGAGCCAGGGTAATACCCCCGTAACTGCCCGTGAAGGATAAGCTGTCCACAATCAGAACATTGCGCAGGATCCAGGGTGTAAGCACGATAGTGAAACCGATCAGCATGGCAATCGACCCCCGCACACTGCGCGTTGCGAACAGCACAACCGGAATCATCATGAAGACCAGATAGAAAGTGCTGGGTCGGATCAGAGCCCCCAGCCCAATCACAGCCCCAACGGCCAACCACGATTGTGCGCCCTTTGATCGCAATGCGGTGACCAGGCAACCCGCAAGGACCATAAAGGCGGCAAGGGACAGGCCATCGGGCAGAATACTGGTTGCCAGCCGCGCCTGCAGCCCGACGGCCAGCAGGCAGACCAGCGCGGTATAGGCAAAAGCCGGGCGTGGATTTAGATGGCGATACGCATTAAACGTAAATAGCGTTGCACCGGCCAGCAAAACAGCCTGAATTAAAATCAAACTCAGTGGGATGGTGGCCATGCAATCACCGATCGGACCGACGGCACACCGCATTTGTTTGCGCATTTCAGGATCAAAAACAGCAATCGCCGCCAACAAAGCTGGATAGGCAGGGACGATATAGTTATCAGGTTGTGGCACTTCGCCAGACTGCCCCGTCCCCCGTGCTGTGGCGGAGGTGAAAACGCCAAATTCATACAGATCATGGGCCAGAACCAGATAAAATCGCTCATCTACCTGGCGGGGTTCAGGCTTCTGCCACAGCAATTGAATCGCAATAATCCCAAAACACAAAAAAGCCGCTATCGTGACTGGGGGAAACAGGTTTTTCATTAATACCCTATAAAAAGACGGGGCCCAGTTGGATGGAATCAAAAATTATAGTTTGGTCCATAGCGTAATCAATATCACGATAATACCCTGATTCTTTTTAACAGATGAATATGAACGCACCTAACTGATTGCGATAAAAAATGTGCCGCAACAATTCATGAATTTTGTATACGATATTTCGATTAATAAAGAATCTTATGAATTATGTGAATGCATGTATCAATAAGACCATTTGCCCCCTGGTGGACGCTCTGGGATATGGCGATCAGGATCATCCTTAAAAGTTTTTCCGCATACCTGCTTTTTTGCAGATAATACGAATGTTCGAATGAATGTTCATTTGAACGTCACACAATTATGACGTGGTTGTCATACCTGTCGGGTACCTCTTCTCGCATTGAACAGTCACTGACGATGCCAATGACGGCTGGCGGGGGTGTGTATGTATGTGACGACGGAGCGTCAGGCGGAGATTGCGGAGCGGGTTCGCCAGAGTGGTTTTCAGTCCGTCACGGATCTTGCCCAGCATTTTGGTGTCACAACCCAGACCATCCGTCGGGATATCAATGAACTGAGTGAAGCCGGTGCACTGCGTCGACGCCACGGCGGCGTGGAATTGCCCATTCCGACAGATAATATCGGCTTTGAAGAACGCCAGACCCTGAACTTCGCGGCCAAACAGCAGATTGCGCGCGTCGTTAAATCCCATATTCCGCATGGGGCCAGTATCGCGATCAGCATTGGCACCACGCCCGCATTAACGGTGCATCAACTGTCAGATTTGCGCGGTCTGACCATCGTCACCAACAATCTGATGGCGGCCCTGAATGCGTGCTCCTTGCCCGCTGTTGAGGTTCATGTTCCAGGCGGTGCCGTGCGCCCGGAAGCACGCGATATTCTGGGGCCGGAAGTCGAGGCTTTTTTTGAAAGCTTCAAGGTGGATATCGGCCTTTATGGTGTCGGAGGCGTTGATGATCAGGGCGAGCTTCTGGACTTCAGCCGGGATGAAGTTCAGGTACGCGAAATCATTCGCCGCAATTGCCGTCGGTCTTTTCTGGTCCTGGATGCCAGCAAATTCGGTCGTGCCGCCCATGTTCGGGGTGGCTGGATCAGCGATGCCGATGTTGTGTTTTGTGATCGGGATCCCCCCGCACAAATTCGCCAGGCGATAGAGGCGGCCGGCCATGAAGTGGTGCTGTGTTCAGAGGGCGGCGCGCCATGACCGCCATAACCCAAAATGCCGCGATTGAAGTGCGGGACTTACGCAAGGCCTGGGGCGATCAGGCGGCGGTTGATGATATCAGCTTTACCGCGCCAGCCGGGGAATTCACGGTGCTTTTGGGACCCTCTGGCTGTGGGAAATCAACCACATTGCGGCTGATTGCAGGGCTGGAAGATGCGACATCCGGCACTGTGATGATTGGCGGCGAAACGGTCACGAATAAAGCCCCGAATGAACGCCAGATCGCGATGGTGTTCCAGTCCTATGCCCTGTTTCCCCATCTGAATGTCGCTGAAAACATTCTTTTTGGCCTGAAAGTGCGCCGCGTTCCTGCCGCAGAACGGGCGGAACGATTGCAGCGCACGGCGGCCCTATTGGGATTGGACACATTATTGGACCGCCGCCCCAGTCAGATATCGGGTGGCCAGCAACAGCGTGTGGCCCTGGGGCGTGCGATCATTGCAGAAAAACCAATCTGCCTGATGGACGAACCGCTGTCCAATCTGGACGCCAAACTTCGCCATGAAATGCGGATCGAGTTGAAATCGCTTCAACGTAAGCTGGGTATCACGATGGTTTATGTCACCCATGATCAGGTGGAAGCCATCGCAATGGCGGATCGCATCGTGGTCTTGAACGGGGGGCGGATTGAACAATGTGCCGATCCTCGCAGCCTTTATGATTGCCCAGCCAGTGTTTTCGTTGCGCGTTTCATTGGCACGCCCCCGATGAATATTCTGACCCTTGCGCCTTGTCCGGGCGGCTTGGCGATCGCTGGGGATGCAACCGCCCTGGTCGCGGGCGATCAGAAAGGGGCGTCCTTTTACCAATTGGGCGTCCGGCCGGAAGACATTTCCATTTCTGAAACCGGCGGCGTGTCGGCAACGGTAGAGCAGGTCGAATATCTGGGGTCTGACCTGCTGGTCGATTGTCGTATCGCCGGGCAACCGTTGGTGATGCGTGCCTCAACCCAGGATGCGGTGCGACCGGGAGAGTCGGTGCACCTCACCTGGCCAAAACAGCGCCAACACCTGTTCAACGGGGATACCGGTGCGCGCATCGACGCGCATGAGGGCATTTCCCTATCAACATCCACGGAAACCGGAGTTTCCGATCCGTGACACAAGAGGGCCACGCCATATGGGCACAAGGCCCCTTCCTCCATTCAAGTTCTCTAACCAGGAGTAAGTTGACATGACCTTTCTTAAGACAATGACAACGACGTTAAGTGCCGCCGCACTGTTGGCGTCGACGGCGGGATCAGCCCTGGCGGTTGATCTTCAGTTTTTCTTTCCCGTCGCCGTCGGGGGTAAAGCCGCTGACACGATTCAGGCCCTGACCGACGAATATGCTGCCGCCCATCCCGATGTTAAAATCGACGCGGTTTATGCCGGCAGCTATCAGGACACGATCACCAAGACCCTGACGGCGGCAAAGGGCGGCACCCCGCCCCAGCTTTCCGTGATTCTGTCGGTGGATATGTTCACCCTGATCGAAGAAGACGCGATCATCCCCTTCGATGGTCTGGCAAAGACCGATGAAGACAAGGCCTGGTTGACCTCTTTCTATCCGGCTTTCATGGATAACAGCATGACCGGTGGCAAGACCTATGGCATTCCGTTCCAGCGCTCCACCCCTGTGCTGTATTGGAACAAGGAAGCTTTTAAGGAAGCCGGTCTGGACCCCAATACGCCGCCGGCCACCTGGGAAGAAATGGTCGAATTCGGTAAGAAGCTGACCAAGACCGACAGCAATGGCAATGTCACCCAGTGGGGTGTGCGGATCCCAAGCTCCGGTTTCCCCTATTGGCTGTTCCAGGGTCTGACGACTCAGAATGATGTGATCCTGGCCAATGATGCCGGTAACAAGACCAATTTCGATGATCCGAAAGTGGCCGAGGCCCTGCAGTTCCTGGTCGATCTGTCGGTGAAACACAAGGTCATGCAGCCCGGTATCGTTGAATGGGGCAGCACGCCCAAGGCCTTCTTTGAAGGCCAGGCCGCGATGATCTGGACCACGACGGGCAACCTGACCAATGTTCGCGATAACGCACCGTTTGATTTTGGTGTCGCCATGCTGCCTGCCAACAAGCGTCGGGGTGCCCCGACCGGTGGCGGTAACTTCTATATCTTCAAGGACTCCACCGACGAACAAAAGGCTGCGTCCTTTGATTTCATCAAATGGATTACGGCCCCGGAACAATCGGCTAAATGGACGATTGCAACGGGCTATGTTGCCCCCCGTGCCGATACCTGGGAAACACCTGCGATGAAAGACTATGTCGCTGGTTTCCCCCAGGCGCTTGTTGCCCGGGATCAGTTGGAATACGCGGTTGCTGAATTGGCGACCTATCAGAACCAGCGCATCACGACGATCTTCAACGATGCCCTGGAAGCAGCCATCACCGGGACGAAGACCCCAGCCGATGCCTTGAAGGAAGCTCAGGCTCAGGCTGAGGCAATCCTGAAAGACTATCGCTAAGCATACCCGCTGCCGGTCGGTCCCAGGGCTGACCGGCAGCCCTTTTTTGCTGGATATCGATCATGACCCACAGACGCGAATGGATCTATGCCTGGCTGCTGCTCAGCCCTGCGCTGGTATTGCTGTTCGCGTTTACCCATATCCCCGCGATTTCCACAATATGGGACAGTTTCTTTTCTACCCCGCGCGGCATTCGCCCGTCCAAATTTGTCGGCCTGGGGAATTACGAAAAGCTGCTGATGGATGAGACTTTCTGGCAGGTTCTTTCCAACAGTATCTGGTATGCGGTTGTCACCATCCCCGTTTCGGTCGCCCTGGCCTTGCTGATGGCGATATGGGTGGATGGAAAACTGTCGGGCCGCAGCTTTGTGCGGCTCGCCTATTTTGCACCCACCGTCCTGCCGCTGATTGCGGTCGCCAATATCTGGATGTTCTTCTACACGCCGGGCTTTGGCCTGATCGATCAGATCAGTGGGGCTTTGGGGTATCCCAGCGTCAACTGGCTGGGCAATCCAGAGCTCGCGCTGGGCTCCATCATGGTGGTGTCGATCTGGAAGGAGGCGGGGTTCTTTATGATCTTTTACCTGGCCGCCCTGCAATCCATCCCGCCGGTCCTGCGCGAAGCCGCCGCCATAGAAGGGGCCAGCCGCTGGACCTTTTTCCGGCGCGTCACCTTTCCCTTGTTGATGCCAACAACGCTGTTTGTTTCGGTCAATGCCGTGATCAATTCCTTCCGTATGGTGGATCATGTGTTTGTGATGACCGAAGGGGGCCCGAATAATGCCAGTTCGCTGTTGCTGTTTTATATATACGAAACAGCCTTTAAGTTCTGGGATACCGCCTATGCCTCGACCCTGACCGTTGTGTTGCTGGTTCTGTTGTCGGTCATTGCGCTGGGTCAGTTTCTCCTCCTCGACAAGCGGGTGCATTACCGATGATGGCGACACGGTTTGATCGCTGGTTGAATACGCTGGGTGCCTGGACCTTGGCGCTGATATGGTTTCTGCCGCTGATCTATGCGGTCTGGACTGCCATTCATCCCGGTGCCTATGCAACCCGGTTTGAGCTTTTCGCGCCGCTGACATTGGAGAATTTCTCCAATGCCTGGAACGCGGCCCCGTTTGCGCGATATTTCCTGAACAGCTTTCTGCTGGTGACCTTCATCCTGATTGGACAGTTTGTGCTGTGCACGCTGGCGGCCTATGCCTTTGTGCGCTTCACCTTTCCGGGGCGCGGAATTCTGTTCGCGCTGGTCCTGCTGCAGCTTCTGGTCATGCCCGATATTCTGATTGTGGAGAATTATGCGACGATGCGGAAGCTGGGGCTGGTCGATACGATCGCTGCCATTGGCCTGCCCTATATTGCGTCGGGCTTTGGCATTTTCCTGCTGCGCCAGACCTTCAAGACCGTGCCCAAGGAATTGGAAGAAGCCGCTCGGATCGAAGGGGCCGGCCCGCTGACGGTTCTGTGGCGGGTCTATGTGCCACTGGCTAAACCAACCTATCTGGCCTATGGCCTGGTTTCGGTCAGCCACCATTGGAATAATTTCCTCTGGCCGCTGATCGTCACCAATTCGGTGGAAACACGCCCGGTGACCGTGGGCCTGTCGATCTTCTCGTCGGTCGATCAGGGCGTAGACTGGTCCATCATCAACGCCGCCACCCTGATGACCTCCGGCCCCCTGCTGATCGCCTTCCTATTGTTCCAACGCCAATTCGTCCAAAGCTTCATGCGTGCGGGAATACGGTAGGGGGAGCGATTTTTATCCAGTGGTTCCTCTCCCTATCTGGCACCAACAAATATAAAAAGCGGGTCAAAATCACCAGCATCGGCGGCGCGCAATGCGGCTATGTAGTCCCTTCGGCGCGCGTTATCGGCCTGAAGATTGTACCCGCTGGCCCAGGCAATGGGGGGGTGCTTATAGGCCACATCCAGCAGGATATCTGTGGCAATACGCGCATGGCGCCCATTTCCGTTTGGGAAAGGATGTATCAGAACCATACGATGGTGAAAACGCGCGGCGGCCTCTAAGGGGGGGAAGATATCTTGTTCTGCCCAAAGTTGGGCATCCCCCAGAAACATGCGCAATTGCATAGAAATTTGAATGGGATCAATACCAATATTCTTTTCTGTCAGCCGGTATTGCCCGGCCCATCGCCAAACGTCACCAAACAGTTGTTTGTGTAGGGTTCGAATAAACATGTCATCGAAGATATCGACTTTTCGACGCCTGGACAGCCAGGCGAGTCCCTGTTCGATATTGGCTTGTTCCAACTCGTCCAGTTCTTCACGGGTGGTGATATGCCGGAATTTCAGCCCCTCGCATTCGTCCGGGTCCAGCGGCGTCGCCCCCTCTGGCTCAGTGAGATTCATTGTGGGTCCCAAAAATCGGGAGGCATTGTTCGGACCAACTCCTCTGCCAGGTCCTCAATCCGTGCCTGAATCTGGGGTTCGGGCAAGGATTGTTGCTCCAGGGCCATATGGCCGCTGACCCGCCTGATCCGTGCCTCTGCTTTCTGCAGCGCTTGTTTACGAATCACATCCTCAATGCGCCCGTCTGGGACGATGGCATAGACAAAGTGACACCCCATTGCCGTGGCAAGCTTCTCCATCTGGGCAAGGGTGATCACATTGTTGCGTTCATTGCGTTCGGCTTGGTAGACCGTATTGCGGCCCTGGCCCAGGCGTGCGGCAACATCCGCACCGGACATCCCAAGTGCTTTCCGGATCGTGGTCAACCACCCCTCTGATGGCTGCTTGATCCCACTGGCGGCTGCCGCTGCTGTATCTGCAGCGCGGATATACTGCCGTCTTGCTGTCGATTTTACATCCATTGAAAAGGGTTCCATGGGTTATGTTTAAATGATTTGCATATCTAAATATATGCAAAATAAATTTTTTGCCAACTTATAGATACTATAACTATCTAATTTTGCATATATATGAATATGCAAAAACGCGCGCAACGCCACATATCACGCTGAATTTCTCAGGTGTTCTCGCAATAGTGGGAAATTAAGAAAAAATGGTGTCCCCGACAGGAATCGAACCTGTGGCCTTAGGATTAGGAATCCTACGCTCTATCCTACTGAGCTACGAGGACACGCGACCGGGGCTATAGCACAGGTCGGATTGGCTTACCAAGTGTCAGTTTTTGCCGGCCCGGCCTTACCATGACCCCGTATTGGGCATGGAGCCCCAGGGTTCTTCGACGGCCAGTTTTTCGCCCCGTTGCAGCAATTCGATGGAGATGCCGTCGGGGGAGCGGATGAAAGCCATGTAGCCGTCGCGGGGCGGGCGGTTAATGGTGACACCCTGATGCATCAGGCTTTGGCAGGTCTCGTAAATGTTATCGACGCGGAAGGCCAGATGGCCAAAATTGCGACCGCCCTGATAGTCTTCCGGATCCCAGTTATAGGTCAATTCCAGCAAGGGCGCGCGCTGGGCATCGGCATTGGCCTTGTCGTCTGGTGCACACAGCATGACCAGGGTGAAGCGGCCTTTTTCGCTTTCCGTGCGGCTGTGTTCCTGCATGCCCAGCTTGTTGCAATAGAAATCCAGGCTTTCCTCCAGGTTGGAGACGCGCACCATCGTGTGGAGATATTGAAGTCCCATGAGCCAGAAGCTCCTCTTACCAGCGTGAATGTCTGGGCCATTAGGTAGCGGTGCGACCCCTTCAGGGCAACCCCACGACGCGGGATTCCTATTGCAGATGACCGAAAAGCAGCAGGCAGGCCCCGACTGCGGCGGCGATCCCGGCGGCATCTGCGGCGAGCGCGGCAAACAGGGCATGCCGGACGCGACGGATTTGGACCGCCCCGAAATAGACTGCCAGGACATAGAATGTCGTTTCGGTCGATCCCTGCAATGTCGTGACCAGATAGCCTGTATAGCTGTCGGGCCCGACCGTCGGGTCAGTGATTATGGCGACCATGATGCCATAGGCGCCAGAGCCGCTGAGCGGGCGCATCAGGGCCATGGGCAAGGCTTCTGCAGGCAGGCCAAAGGGGGCGGTGATCAGGCCGATGGGTTCTATCAACAGCGCCATCGCGCCAGACGCCCGGAACATGCCAACCGCCACCAGGATGGCGACCAGATAGGGGATGATCTTGATCGCAACGCCAAAGCCGTCTTTTGCGCCCTCCACAAAGCTTTCATAGATCGGCACGCCGCGCAGCATGCCGAAGCTGAGAAAGGCGATCATCAGGCCGGGAATAATCCAGGGGGCAATGGCGGGACCATAGAAGATCGTCAGGGGGACGAAACCGATCAACGCGCCCAAAGCCAGGGCAGAGGCCCAAAGTGGATAGGCCGCGCTGGCATCTGCGGGCAGGGCTTCTTGTGGCTCGGTCGGGTCTTCTGGCTGAGTCAGCGCATCGTGTGCGGGGGTTTTGAAACGACCCTGCAGCAGTTTTGCGGTGATAATGGCAATTGTGGTGGAACAGATTGTTGCAATCAGGGTGGTGGAGACGATACCGGCCGGATCGTTGGAGCCAGAGGCGGCACGGATCGCAATCACGCCGGTGGGCAGCAGCGTGACGGAGGATGTGTTGATCGCCAGGAACAGCGCCATGGCATTGGTGGCGGTCCCCTTATGGGGGTTCAGGCGATCCAGTTCCTGCATTGCGCGAATGCCAAACGGGGTGGCTGCATTGCCCAGGCCCAGGGCATTGGCGGAGATATTCATGATCATCGCCCCCATGGCCGGATGGTCGGCGGGAACGTCGGGGAACAGGCGCACCATCAAGGGGCGCAGCAGTTTCGCGATGATGCGCAACAGGCCGCCAGCCTCCGCCACCTTCATCAATCCCAGGAACAGCGCCATGACGCCGATGAGGCCCAAAGCCAGGGTGACGGAAGCTTCCGCCGTGCTGATCATCGACAGGCCCAAATGCTCCATCGGGGCCTTGGCGGCTTCTTCGCCTGCGGCCACAATCGGGGTTACCCAGGTCACCTGTTGATAGGCCGCGACCACAAATGAGATAGCGACCATGGCGAAGAATATATAGTTCATTGACGCCCCATCCTCTGTTTACATCAGCAGCGCGCGATTCGAAGAATTTGTCGAGCAGGTCACATCAGTTTCATCCGGGTCTGCCCTAGTGCCGGGGGATTTCCCCTTGCATGACTGCGCCAGTTCACGCTCAATTCCGGTGTCTTTGGGATTCTATCGGTTGGGTATTGGGGGCGTTGTATGCGGATCAGGACGATTCTCTGGGCAGTTCTGCCCTGTATCGCCATTCTGGGGCTCGTCCCATCGGCTTTCGCCCATACGTCAGAAAGCGGCTATATCCTGTTATTGCCCACCGAATATTATCTGCTGGGCGGTACGCTGTCGGTTGCCTTGTCTTTTCTGATCCTGTCGCTAACAGCCCCGAAAGCCGTGGTTGCGGGGTATCAGGGCCACCTGTCGCTGCCTTGGATTCCAGCGGGGGTGTTCGACACCGTGTTATCTGCGGTCGGGTTCTTTCTGTTTGCCGGATTGTTGTATTGCGGTGTTGAGGGCGCGCGCGATCCCCTGACAAATCCATTGCCCATGGTGATATGGTCTGTGGGATGGGTCGGTGTGACGGTTGCCCATGCGGTGTTTGGAAATTTCTGGTCGGTGTTGAACCCCTGGCGATTTCCGGTCCGGGTGCTGCGTCGACTTGCAGGCGCTGCGCCAGAAGGAAAGGGACCAGTCGCCCTGCCTGATTGGGTTAAGGGATGGCCCGCTATAGTACTGTTGATGGGGATCGCCTGGTATGAATTGGTGTCTTTATCACCAGAGGATCCCGACCTTCTGGCCTTTTGGGTTTCGGTCTATTGGGTCATTGGATTCATCGGCTGTCTGATCTTTGGAGAGGCCGTCTGGTTGCGTTCAGGCGAACCGCTTTCTGTCCTGTTTCGCTATCTATCGCTGTTGGCACCATTCTCTGTGGAGACGAAGGAGGGGGGGCAGCGGGTCCTGCTCTTGTCTAAACCGGGCAGGCGGGTGCTTGAGGCAGAGCCTCCGACCGTGCCCTTCATGCTGTTTCTGCTGCTCAGTCTGGCAACGGTCAGTTTTGATGGTCTTAGTATGACATTCTGGTGGTTGGGCCTGAATGATATCAATCCGCTTGAATTTCCCGGACGCTCTGCGGTGACAGGGATCAACACGGTTGGATTGGTATTGGCCTGGACTGGACTTGCCTGTCTGTATTGTGCGGCAGTCTGGACGGGGGAGAGGCTGCGCGGTGTCCAGGATGCAAGACCTGCATTGGGCCTGATGGTGTTGTCGATCCTGCCGATCTCTTTAGCATACCATTTCTCTCACTACCTGACCTATTTTCTGGTAAACGGGCAATGGGTGCTGATCGCGCTGAATGATCCGCTTGCCACTGGCGCGAACCTGTTTGGCTTACAGGGCTTTCGGGTGACGACATCCTTTCTGAACATGCCAGATACCGTAGAGAGAATCTGGCAGGCTCAAGTTGCCGCAATTACCATTGGTCATATCTGGGCGGTCATCCTGGCTCATGGGCTGAGTCATCGTCTGGCCGGTGGTCGGGCGTCAAGGCATCTGATCGGGCAAATCCCTCTTGGTATGCTGATGGTGGGGTATACTTTGTTTGGATTGTGGCTTCTATCCTCTCCCACAGGGGGATAAAGTGGCAAAATCGATCACAGACACTAGACACAAATTCATTTGTATGCGTACGATTTTTCCAAAGACCGTCGCATGCTTGGGTAAAGCCGGTAGACGAGTCTACAAACATCAAGTCTGAACAGGAGACTTCGCGATGACTGAACAGAAGACAAACAGCACCAAGACCAAGCACTTTACGCGTCGGGACACGCTGAAAACACTAGGGGCTGCGGCTGGCTTGGCCGCCGGGTCTCAACTGATGCCGCTGTCGGGTCGATATGCCCAGGCACAGAGCAGCGTGCCGATTAAGATCGGGTTCCAGGCCCACCGCACCGGCATTGGAGCTTCCTATGGTCGCTGGTACGAGCGCACCACAATGGCGGCGGCGCAGTTGATCAATGACGCGGGCGGGATCAATGGTCGCCCTATTGAAATCGTGACAGAAGATGATGGCACGGATCCCAAGCGCGGCGCGGAAGTGGTCGAAAAATTTGCCATTCAGCACAAGACCGATATCGTATTTGGCACCTTGTTCAGCCATGTCGTGATCGGGTCCGCCCCGCGCGCAGGCGAATTGAAGATCCCGTATTTTGTGGTCAGCGAGGGACACCATGTCGCCAGTGGCAAGCTGAACCGCTATGTCCTGCAGCCCGGCATTACGGATGTGAAAAGCCAGGTTCAATCCATGGCACCCTGGGTTGGCAGCAATCTGGGTAAGAAAGTCACGATGATCTTCCCGGACTTTGCCTTTGGCCATGACCACCGCGACTATTTCTCTGCGGCCATTGCAGCGCAGGGTGGTGAGGTGATTGAGAAGATTGCAATTCCACCGACGGAGCAGTCCTTCTTCAAATACTTCCCCCGCATCCCCAAGGAAACCGAGGTCCTGTACCATGTCATGGTCGGGCCGGGTGTTTTGACCTTTGTGAAGGAATTGGGCGAATTCTTTGGCAGCGACCGTCCGCAAATCTTCGGCTTTATCGACAGTCTGGAAGCGGTTGATCTGGCCAATCCGGGTCTGGAAGCACTGGAAGGCACCTATTTCTGGGAAGGCTTCCCGCGCTATGCCCAGAATGACGGGGCTAATCCGCATGATGCCTTCTATCGGGAAAAGGTCGGCGTTGATGCAAATGGGGCCAGCCTGAGCGATCCGAAGGATATTTCCACCTATGCCCATATGTTTGGGTGCTGGGAGACCCTGTATATCATTAAGCAGGGTATGGAAGCGGCAGACTATAAAGGTCCGGCGGATCGCGCCAAATTGATCGAAGCGGTTGAGAGCTTCACGGACTTCCCAGAAGGTCCGGAACATCCGCAAGGTGCGAAGATGTTTAATGGTCAGACCCACCAAGTCTTCGGCATTCAGAATATCAGTCAGGTCACCGATGGGAAATTAAAGGTGGTACACCGTACCTCCATCGAAGACAGCCTGTATGAGCCGGAAGTCGACTATACGAAGATGGCATTCTAGGGACCTTGGAAAGACCCCGTCGCCCCGGACGTGATCCGGGGCCCAGTGCGAATGGCAGGAAATGTCCGGGTTGCTCTGGAGTCCTGACTGCGCGGAATGACGGGACATGGTGCGGTTTCCTCTCTCCCACCTTGGGAGAGAGGAACTTCAGAGATGAAGCTCCGGAATTCTATCCGGCAAGGACAATTTGATTCCATGGATTTTGGACCCTATTTGCTTCTCGCCTCGCTGGAAGGGGCTGTTCAGGCAGCGGTTTTGGCACTGACAGCCCTGGGCCTGTCGCTGGTGTTTGGTGTCATGCGCGTGGTGAATGTCGCCCATGGCGAGTTCTTTATGTTAGGCGCTGTGCTGGCCTGGTGGATTTCCAGTCTGTTGACCGGCACGCCGCTGTTTGGGTTTCTGGCGGCGCTGATTTTTGCCCCCCTGATCGTCGGGGGGCTGGCGGCTGTCGCAGATCGCCTGATCTTGAAGCGCCTGAAGTATGATCCGGAGGCGACAATCGTCGCCACGATAGGGTTGCTGTATATTATCCAGCAGGGGGCCCTGACGCTGTATGGGCCCGATGCACGCCCGGTCGCAGCCCCGTTTGATTTTCGTGTCAGCTTCCCGTGGTTTGGCTATTCCGGGTATAAGATTTCGGTGATCCTGACCTGTATGGTGATGCTTTTGGGTGTCTGGGCCTTGCTGACCCGAACCCGCATCGGCCTGATCATGCGGGCGACCCAATATGACAGAGAGACCGCCCAGGCTTTCGGCATCCCTGTTGCGCGGGTCTATACGGGTGTTTTTGCCTTTGGGGCGATGCTGGCCGCCGTGGCGGCCGTGTTGATCGTGCCGACACAGCAGGCCTATTACCTGATGGGCCTGGATCCGCTGTTGCTGTCCTTTATTGTGGTCATTATCGGCGGGTTGGGCAGTTTGAAAGGGACCGTGCTGGCCGCCGTTGTGATCGGGTTAAGCGATGGGATCATAACAATCTTTTTTGACCCGACATTGGCGAAGATCCTCTCCACAATTCTGGTCGCGATGATTCTGGTCTTCCGACCAACGGGCCTGTTCGGGACGGCAACGCGATGAGCGGGGTCTTTAACAAGGCATTGATGGTGCATTTGGGCCTGATCGTCGTACTGCTGGCGCTGCATTTCATTCTGCCGGCCTATCACCATGTCAGCCTGGCACGCATCATGGTGTTGGCTGTCTATGCGCTGGGGTTCAATCTGCTCTTTGGCTATACCGGGTTGCTCAGCCTGGGCCATGCACTGTTCTTCGCAGCGGGTCTGTATGGCGCAGGCCTGTCGATGCAGTTCTTCCAATGGACGGCGGGGCCGGGTTTCGTTTTCGGCCTGTTCTGTGCCATCGCGGTGGCGACGCTGATCGGTATGCTGGCCCTGCGCACGGTGGGCGTGTCGTTCATGATTGTGACCATGATGTTCGCCCAGGTCGGGTATCTGTTGATCCTGTATTACAACGAATACACAAGGGGCGATGAAGGCTTCGTGATCCTGCGGGAATTGCGGGTCTTAGGCCCCCTTGATCTGTCGGCGGAAGATACGCGCTATCTGGTGGCCTTGGCCTTATTGGCGGCGGCGATCTTAATCAAGCTGGCGCTGGTGCGCTCTCCAACCGGGCGTATCCTGATCGCTATTCGAGAAAATGAGGAGCGCACCCGGATGCTGGGTTATGACCCGTTCCGGTACAAGTTGATGGCGATGGTGATTTCCGGCGCTTTTGCGGGGGCCGCTGGGGCAGCCTATGGGATTCTGTTTGGTTATGTCGGGGCCAGTTTCGCGTCCATCCAGTATTCTATTCTGCCCCTGTTATATGTTCTGATGGGCGGGGCTGGTGTGGNGCTGGGGCCATTGTTGGGGACGATTGCAATGTTCTATCTGATTGATATCGCAAGCGGGATGACCTCTGCCTATCTGTTTTTTGTGGGGCTTGCCCTGGTATTGTTGATCCTGGTCGCCCCAAAGGGCCTGTTGGGAACTGTGCGAGAACGGTGGGTACCGTGGCTGCCATGACGACATTATTGCAAACCAGAAACCTGTCGAAGAATTTTGGCGGCCTAGCGGCAGTTCAGTCTGTTGATTTTGATCTGCAGCAGGGTGAAATCCGGGCCATTATCGGGCCGAATGGGGCGGGGAAATCCACCCTGGTTGGGTTGATCAGCGGACGTATTGCGCCCAGTGCTGGAACCATCGCCTTTCAGGGGCAATCCATTACCAGATTGCCTGCCCATGCCCGTGTTGCGCGGGGAATTGCCTATACATTCCAGATCACCAGCATTTTTGCCAATCTGACATGTCGCGAAAACATCCTGTTGCCTGCCCAGCGCGCGGCGGTGGCGGCATCTGGAGTGTTCGGGCGCGTGGACGAGGCAGCCCTGATCACCCGCGCGGATGAGGTATTGGCCCGGGTCGGACTGCGTGATCAGGCCGATACCAAGGCAAAAGAGATGGCCTATGGGCATCAGCGTTTGCTGGAGGTTGGCATGGGCTTGGCGCTGGACGCGAAATTATTGATTCTGGATGAGCCGACACAGGGCCTGGCGGATTCCGAAATTGCCAATTTTATTGATCTGATCCGTGCGGTTTCCAAGGATACGACAATCCTGTTGATTGAACATAATATGACGGTCGTGATGGATCTGGCCCAGCGCATCACGGTGATGAATTTTGGCGAGGTGCTGGCGGAAGGCACGCCAGAAGAGATTCGCGCCAATCATGCTGTTCAAACCGCGTATCTGGGGGGATAGGCGATGCTGACAGTCACGGATATCGATTGTTTCTATGGCGATGTGCAGGTGTTGCGGAAATTTTCACTGTCAGCTGCCTCTGGGGAAATCCTGTGTCTGCTTGGGCGCAATGGCGCGGGGAAGACGACGGCACTGAAAGCAATCATGGGTCTGGTGCCGCCGCGTTTGGGCACAGTGCTTGTCGATGATGTTGATCTGACAAAACTACCGGCCCATGCCGCCCCGAAATACGGATTGGGCTATGTCCCCCAGGGGCGACGGCTGTTTTCGGAGCTGACGGTTTCGGAGAATATTGACATTGGCCTGATGGCGACCGGGCAGGGAAAGCCGACCCGCGATCGGGTGCTGGACCTGTTTCCAGTCTTGCGTGAACGGCTGTCCCAGGTGTCCGGCAAGTTAAGCGGGGGGGAACAGCAAATGCTGGCCATGGCCCGCGCCTTGTGCACGGAACCCAAGGTTCTGTTGATGGACGAACCGACGGAAGGATTACAGCCTTCCATGATTTCCAAGATTCGAGAGGTCGTCCTGTCCCTGAAACAGACTGGCGTTGCCGTCGTTCTGGTGGAACAGCGCGTTGATGCCGTCCTACCGGTCGCTGACTACGTCGCCTTCATCGAAAACGGTGTTAACCGAGACGTCGTTCCGGTGCAGCAATTGCGGGATGACCCAAGCCTGCTGCACCGTTATGTCGGTGTTTGAACGGGCAGTCTGTATGAATATTGTCATTTCCGCGCAGGCGGAAATCCAGAGACATAGGCAAGAATGATGAGTGCCGCTCTGGACCCCGGATCAAGTCCGGGGTGACCTTGAATGTTTGATCCGTTATGTCGGTGTTTGAAGGGGCATGTATTTGTCTGCGCCCGTGGCGGAGGGGTTTGACAACTCGCACATTTCTCATCCTGAGGAGCGGCGACGCCGCGTCTCGAAGGAGGGATTGTAAGTCGGGTGCTTTCAGGGGGCTCATCCTTCGAGACGCTGCGCTCCTCAGGATGAGGGTGCAATGACTTCCACCTGACAGAAGAGTGTAGCCGTTTTATTCACGACATCCGGTTCTTGCGAAGGTCTATTGGGATGTGGAAAACTGATGGCTGGTTCCAAAGAAAAGAGGTTTCCGATGATATCAGCGGATACGGCCTTTGTGGCGATTGATGTGCAGAATGACTTTTGTCCGGGCGGTGCCCTGGCTGTTGCAGAAGGCGACCAGGTCGTTCCCGTGATCAACCGCATGATGCCGCGCTTTCCAGTCAAGGTGCTGACCCAGGACTGGCATCCGGCGGATCATTTTTCTTTTGCAGCCAACAATCCGGGGGCAGAGGCTTTCAGCCTGATCGATGCGCCCTATGGGCCGCAGGTGATGTGGCCGATCCATTGCGTTCAAGGCAGTGCGGGGGCGGCCTTTCATCCCAAATTACAGATCGATTGCGCTGATCTGATCATCCGCAAAGGCTATCGCAGTCATATCGATTCCTATTCCGCTTTTTTTGAGAATGACCATACAACGCNGACCGGGCTGGAGGGATACTTGCGGGACCGGGGCGTGCAGTCTGTTGTCATGGCGGGGCTGGCGACAGACTTCTGTGTGCGGTTTTCTGCCGTCGATGCAGCGAAGCTGGGATTTGATGTGACGGTCCTGGAAGATGGCTGTCGCGCGATTGATATGGATGGATCCTTGGCGGCAGCCATGGCGGAAATGGCAGAGCATAATGTGGCAGTTGTTCCCAGCGCCGATTACGCGGTGTAATTCCCCTTTTCTCTTGTGTGAAATACTGCTAAAGCCCATCAACCCTGATGGGGCGATGATTTTACGGCAAAAGGGATGATGTGATGGGCGCTGGATATGCTGGGGATATAACGCCGAAAGAGGCGTGGAAACTGTTGAGCGAAGAGCCTGATGCGGTCTTGGTGGATGTACGCACAGCGGCGGAATGGCAGTTTGTGGGTGTCCCTGTCCTGAACAGTTTGTCCAAGCAGCCGGTTCTGGTTGAATGGATTCGGTTTCCCGGCGGTGCCCCAAATCCGGAATTTGTTGCACAAGTGAAAGAGGCCGTCTCTGAAAGTGCAGGTGATGCGGATCCGGCAATTGTGTTTCTGTGTCGATCCGGTCAGCGCAGCCAAGGCGCTGCCGCAGCCCTGACTCAAGAAGGGTTCAGCCGCTGTTACAATATCCTGGAAGGGTTTGAAGGCGATAAGAATGCTGATGGTCAGCGCGGCAAAGCCGGTGGCTGGAAAGTGGCTGGACTGCCCTGGGCCCAGGGTTGATTTATTTAATTAGAAAGAGATCGTGATGGATAGCGGTAAACCTGAAATCGGTGCGGGACGGCGGTATCGCCAACAGACGGAATTGGTGCGGGGCGGCCTGGAGCGCACGGATTTTCGGGAAACCAGTGAAGGCCTGTTTCTGACCTCTGGCTATATCTATGATAATGCGGAACAGGCAGAAGCCTCGTTTAAGGGCGAAACCACCAATTTCATGTATTCCCGCTATGCCAATCCCACCGTTGGCATGTTTGAAGAGCGCCTGGCGCTGCTGGAAGGCGCAGAAGGATGCCGCGCGACGTCCAGTGGGATGGCTGCTGTCTTTCATGCGCTGGCCTGCTTTCTGGGCCAGGGCAAGCGGCTGGTCGCGTCCCGCGCATTGTTCAGTTCCTGCTATAACATTTGTAATGACATCCTGCCGCGCTTTGGCGTGCAGACAACTTTTGTCGATGGGCATGACCTGAACCAGTGGGAAGATGCCCTGAAACAGCCGACCGATGCGGTGTTTCTGGAAAGCCCCTCCAACCCGATGCTGGATTTGGTGGATATCGAGGCAGTGTGTAAACTTGCCAAAAAGGCGGGCGCCCGTGTTGTTGTTGATAACGTATTCGCCACCCCGATGTTGCAGCGCCCGCTGGCATTGGGGGCGGATATCGTCACCTATTCCGCGACCAAACATATCGATGGCCAGGGCCGCACAATGGGGGGCGCAGTATTGAGCACCAATGCCTTCCTGAAGGATGTGTTTGAACCCCTGTATCGCCATACCGGCCCGTCGATGAGCCCGTTTAACGCCTGGGTCATGCTGAAAGGGCTGGAGACACTGCCGCTGCGCGTCGAAAGAATGTGTCAGAATGCCGACAAGGTCGCNCGNTTCCTGNAAGCCCATTCCGCCGTGATATTGGTGCGGTATCCTGGTTTGGAAAGCCATCCCCAGCATAACCTGGCCAAGCGCCAGATGACGGGTTTTGGCACCCTGGTCACCTTTGCGCTGCCCGGCGGGAAGGCTCAGGCGTTCAAATTCCTGAACGGCATGCGGCTGTTTGATATATCCAACAATCTGGGAGATGCAAAAAGCCTGGCAACCCATCCCGCAACCACGACCCACCAGAAACTGAAGCCCGAGGAACGACAGGCCCTTGGCATCGATGATGGCACAATCCGCCTTTCCATCGGTCTGGAAGATGTCGATGATCTGATCGAGGACCTGGATCAGGCGCTTGCGTGACCCCGCTGTTTCAGCGCATCACAAACCGTAATTCGAAGCTGCGCCGCTGTTTCGTCCGCTTAGGGGTGACATGACTGCGGTGCAGCGTGAATTGATCATGAATTATAAAATCGCCCAATTGCACTGGCGGCACCCAATGGGGCAAGCGATCCAACGTTTCGCCAAATACTTCCAGATCAAGCGTGCCTTGAGCATTGGACGGCAATTCCTGGTTAAGCCAGGCGGGCAGATATTCGATAGACGGCGTTTCATCGTCAATATCGTCCAGTGGAATCCAACATGTCACCGTCCGCTTGGGTTTGAAGTGGTCCTGAATGTTAGAAACCTTGTTAAAAGTCGGATAATCTTGATGAAAGCCGACATGAGCGGACGCACCGCCGTCATTCCGCGCCTCTCTGGCATAGGCCATGATATATTGTATTTCACTGCACCCGGCTGCGGCGGCGATGCTGTCACGATAGGGGAATTGTGGTGACAATACCTCGTTGAGCAGCATCACCAGTCGTTCATAGGTGGTGCGCATGGCGGGATCAAATTCACTGCGCATGACGGTGATGTAGGGCACGCGCTCGCCGACCTGATTTTCCAGCCAGGCAAGCCCGTCTAATATCTCCGCCTTGATGGCCGCAAGCGTTTCCAGTGGGATTGCGTTTTGAACATGCAGTACGCCAAGTCCTTGAAACAGCGCCGCAGCGCTTGCCGAGCGAAAGTCGCGCGTGTCGATGGAAAGCCGTGTATAGGACGGCGGTGCTTGATGTGCATCTTGCATGGATTATCAAATGATTAATGAATGATACGATTTACAATTCAATATAGCTGACCCGAACATCCTGTACCACTGACAATCTGATGGTTTTCAGGCGGTCTTGCAATTGTTGCATGCCTGACAGGCAAAACACTTGATCTACTACACTCTGTATTTGCCCCCCTTTAAAAGCTGGGATACGGATATCGTACCGCGCGTCTTTTGAAGTTGGATTTTTCTATGTCACAGGTTTCTGCTGACCATCCCGATGCAACTGACAGTCCCTATTCCTGGTTTAGGCTGGGGGTATGTCTGATCTTGAGCACGATCGGTGGTGTTGGGTTGTGGTCTTCCGTGGTCGTTCTGCCGTCCATTGAGCTGGAATTTGGTCTGGATCGTGGCGGGGCGTCGTTTCCCTATACCGCAACGATGATTGGCTTTGCCCTGGGGGGCGTGCTGATGGGTCGGTTGGTGGATCGCTTTGGGATCGCCATACCGGTTATCATGGCGGCTACGATGATCTGCGCGGGCTATGTCCTGTCTTCCTTTGCCCCGAATTTCTGGACTTTCCTGGCCTGTCAGGCCGTGCTGATTGGGATGTTGGGCAGTTCCGCGACCTTCGGGCCCATGGTGGCTGATGTATCTCATTGGTTTCTGAAGCGCCGGGGCCTTGCTATTGCGATTGTCGCCAGTGGCAATTATTTGGCCGGGGCGATTTGGCCACCGATCCTGCAGGAAGCGATTGTATCGATTGGTTGGCGGGGTGCCTATTTCTGGGTGGGTGTGTTTTGCTTCTGCACCATGATTCCCCTGGCCCTGTTGTTGCGGCGCCGCCCTGATATTGATCAGGGCTCTGTCCCCGTGGCGGCAAAGGCTGCGACCGCATCCGCGCCAGTATCGCCAAATGTCGTTCTGATGCTTTTGGTCGTTGCCGGGGTTGGATGCTGTGTGGCGATGTCCATGCCCCAGGTCCATATCGTCGCCTATTGCGGGGATCTGGGATACGGCCCGGCGGTGGGGGCGGAGATGCTGTCCCTTATGCTGGGGTTGGGCGTGGTCAGTCGGCTGGCATCAGGGGTAATTGCAGATAAGATCGGGGGCGTCGGTACGTTGATCCTGGGCTCGACCCTGCAATGCCTGGCCCTGCTCTTTTATCTGCCCTTTGATGGATTGGTCTCCCTATATCTGGTCTCTGCCTTGTTTGGCCTGTCACAGGGGGGGATCGTGCCCAGCTATGCCTTGATCGTGCGGGAATATTTCCCGGCCCGTCAGGCGGGGTCCCGGGTCGGGATCGTCCTGATGGCAACGGTTCTGGGCATGGCATTGGGCGGATGGATGTCGGGTGAAATCTATGATCTGACCGGCAGCTATCAGGCGGCCTTCCTGAATGGCATCGCATTTAACCTGCTGAACATGTCGATTGCCTTCTGGCTGCTGTATATCCGTCGCCCTAAAGGCCCAAAGGCGGCTGTGGCCTAATCACTGCCCGGTGACGACCTGGCGGACAGCGTCCTTGAATTCGGCGCTGTCTGCCATGTCTGCCGTCAGGTTATGCGGGGACCCAGAAACTTCGGCAAAGGTGGCATCAATGCCTTTGGCTGATGCGTCCGCCGCATAGTCGCGCGACAGCCGTGACCAGGTATTGGTGTCCCGCGACCCCGTCACCAGCCGGATCATGGTTCCAGCCGGAATGCGGTCGATATAATCAAGCGGGTTTTCCGCGCGCGACAAGGGCTTGCGGTTGTTGATCTGTCGCCAGGTTGGCACATCGCAGGGGCAGCTTAACAACATCGCACGCTGCACCAGGCCAGGATGACGCCCCAAAATCACGCCGGTCATCACGGCGCCGCCGCTGTGGCCGATCATCACAACGGTATCGGCCCCATGATGGGCTTTCAGGCGCGTGGTGGCGTCGGCGATGGCGTCCATCTCGTCGGGTGTATAGATTTCTGACCGGTTTTCAGATCGACTGGCCCGCCCGGTGGAGGACCGACCACCGCCGCTATACCCGATGCGCATCATTGCGACGCCGACGGCTCCCAATTCAGAGGCTGTTTCGGCAACGGGGAAGATATAGTCGGCGGGACCGCCGCTGCTGAGATCGCCATGCAGAACCACAACCAGCGTCTTGGATTGGGCAGGCGTGCCGGGCAGGTAGGTCTGGATCGCCAGACATTCATCCCCACCCTGAACATAGTGTATCTGGTCCGCGGGCCTGCAGTCGTCATCGGATGCATTAAGATGGGAAAAATTACATAGACCTAAGAGACTGAACATGCATGTGAATATCGTTAAGTGCTTCATCCTCTGTGTCCTGTTTTTTTCATTATCAGGTTCAAATTTGCTTATGTCCGGTTTGGATATCAAATTTAATTGAATTTAGTTTTGGCCTGCCGATTTAAGAGTATGAATTAGAATCTTTTTTCGTGCCATAAATTGTTATCAAGGCTACCTTAAGAATAATATGATTAGAAATACAATTTGGGAAATCATACACTATATTCGAAAATTTTGGGGGAAATATGTCCAGAAAAGGAAAAACACAGAATCATTTAGCAAATAAGATTGAACTACGGCCCGGAGAAAACATCGGAAACAACTCCGCAGAGAATGATGATGAGTTTTTATTTTCGTGCTTTGTAGATCATCCAGCTCTTTCTGTAGTTGCGGATATTACTTCATCAAAGCACTTTGTATCGGCAAGAACTGGTGCAGGAAAGACTGCGATATTGAGAATGATATCTAAGAATAACACAAATGTAAGTGAGGTTGATTTACTGGAGTTATCACTTAGCTATGTCGCAAATTCTGATATTATACAGTTTCTTAGTTCGATTGGTGTTGATTTAGATTTATTTTTCCAGGTTCTTTGGAAACACATATTCTGTATTGAATACATTAGATCAAGGTTTTCTGTCACGGATGCAAATAAGTCACGCAGTCTTTTTCGCAGAATTTTGGATACATTTGAAAGTGATGACAGGCGAAAATCGGCTCTAAAGTACTTGGCTGAATGGGAAAACAAATTCTTCATCACAATGGATGAAAATATTAAGGAGGTTACACAAAAAATAGAAAAACAAGTCGATACAAATCTTTCAGTTGATCTGGAAAAATTTAAATCAAAAGCAGGATACGCAAGGTCGTTGAGCCAGGAAAAGAAATCAGCCCTTGTCGCGCGCGCCAAGAAAATTGTCGATTCGGATCTTTTAGCGGATCTGGGAAAAGTTATGGACCTGCTTTCTACATTTGATAAAGAAGAAAAGTATAAGAAACAGAACCACTATATATTAATTGACGGCATTGATGAAAAATGGGTTGATGAAACGATAAGGTACAAGCTCATTAGAGCATTAATTGAAAGTTTGAGGTCTTTTAGGAAGATACAAAATCTAAAAATTATTGTGGCTATAAGAGCGGATGTTCTTGAGAGAGTAATTCAAGAGACAGATTTCTCCGGTGCTCAAAGAGAGAAGTATGATGATTATTTCTTAAGAGTAAAATGGAATAAAGATCAAATGTTTGATCTGGTAAATAAAAGAATAAATTTTCTTTTTAGGAAGAAATACTCTTCAGAAAATGTATATTATAGTGATATATTTGATCCAAAGGTTGGGAGTGTTGATTCTTTCTCTTATATATTGGATCGAACGTTATATAGGCCTAGAGATATAATATCTTACCTAAATATATGCTTAAAATTGTGTGAAGGGAAAAGCAAGGTTTCCCAAACCGTTATTCGGAAGGCTGAAGAGGAGTATTCTCGAATTAGACTCCAGGCTTTAGTAGAGGAATGGAATACTGCACTACCTTATTTGCAGTTTGTTTTCAGTGCAATTAGATCTCGTGGAAATGCATTTCAAGAAAGTGACTTTTTTGACCATACGTTTATTGACGAAATTGTTCTTTCCGTAGCCCAAGAAAATTATGAGCCTCGTGATCCGGTAAGTAAGTTGTCTAGGTCAAGTCTAACTCATGGAAATGAAATACCTTATGAAGATATGTCAAAGCAAATCATATCGGACTTGTATCGAATTGGCGTTATCGGACTGAAGACAAATGTGAATCAAAGTTTCATTTTTTCTCATAAAGATATTGCGACGGTGCTTCCGGCCACAATATCGAAGGACACAAAGATAAGATTTCATCAAATGACGCGTATTGGATTGAACCTGTCAAACGTGAAATCGTAATATGATTTAGTGATCAATAATCAAAATGGGCCAGACGGTCTGTAAGCCGGGTTCTGTCCTCCCCCCGCTGACCCAAGGATCATTGGGGCGATGGACGGCCATTCCTCTGGGACACCCGTTGCCGGGTGCCTCTCGCAACCTACCCGGATGGGGCGCGGAAACCCGCCTGCCGTCTTCCAGGGGCGATATCTCGTGAAAGATCAACCCCAGTGCGGCTACCATCCCTACTCGGTTTTGCTCCCGGTGGGGTTTACCATGCCTCTTCCGTTGCCGGACGAGCGGTGCGCTCTTACCGCACCCTTTCACCCTTACCCCGATTGAAATCGAGGCGGTTTGCTTTCTGTGGCACTTTCCCTAGGGTCGCCCCCGCCGGTCGTTAACCGGCACCGTGTTTCCGTGGAGCCCGGACTTTCCTCACCCAGACGGGTTTCCCCATTGCCTGGGCGCGACCGTCCAACCGTCTGGCCCAGGGGAGGAGATACGCTCTATTGTGGATGCTTTCAACGCCGGTGACATCCGAATAGACTAAAAGCCATGAACAGGGATGATCGTATGTCGGGCAAGGGATCAGGTATGGCCACAGGCGGAACTGTGCCAGCGGCCTTAAATGTTGGCATTGTGCCCTTACCTAATTTCACGCTGAACGCCTTTGCGTCCTTTATTGATGCCCTAAGATTAGCCGCTGATGAGCGGGACCGATCGCGCCCGATCCGATGCCGCTGGGAGGTGATGTCCCATGATGGGCGCATGATCCCGGCAAGCTGTGGTGTCAGCATTACCGCGACCGGCACATTTCTGTCCCCGGAACGCTTTGACTATGTGGTTGTGATTGGTGGATTGCTGGGCCATGACGAGGATAAGGAAGATCCTGTCCTGGACTATTTGCGCCAGGCCGCCAGCCAGGGTGTCGCATTGGTGGGAATCTGTACCGGTGTTTTTGCGATGGCGCGGGCGGGATTACTGGATGGGCGCAAGGCCTGTGTCAGTTGGTTGCATTATCAGGATATGATCGACCGCTTTGATACGGTGGAACCCGATGCCAGCCGCCTGTTCGTCGCGGATGGCAAGCGTATCACCTGTGCAGGCGGTGTCGGCGCGGCGCGTTTGGCTGCCTGGATGATCGAACGGCATCTGGGGCGGGATCTGGCGCAAAAGGCCCTGAGTATCATGATGGTGGAAAACAGCCGTGCGACGGCAACGCCGCAACCCCAGCCCCCGGTGGCCCAGTCGGTGCGCGACCCCCGCGTTGCGCGCGCAATTCTGCTTTTGGAGGAAAAGCTGTCCGATCCACCGCGCATTGATCAATTGGCGCACACAATCGGTATTTCCAGGCGACAGTTGGAACGCGGTTTTCGCGAAGAACTGGGCATGAGCTTTGGGAACTTTTCCCGGGCATTGCGGCTGGATCATGGCCTGTGGCTGGTCCTGACAACGGACCGATCCATTCTGGATATTACACTGGAATGTGGATTTAACGGTCAGTCCCACTTTGCGACTTTGTTTCGCAAGGCCTATGGCCTGACCCCGACAGAGGCACGGGGTTTACCTTTGTTGGACCGGGATGCGCTGATGCAGTCAAAACTGCGGTTCCGCCCTAGAGTCTCAAATGATCAAAAAACACACTAGAGCAATATCAGGTCATTCATGGTCGCTCTGACCGAGATGTTTTAAGGCTGGATTAGGAGCAGCTTGCTGCGCGTAGCGGGGCTACGGGCAAGAGC
>NZSA01000033.1 GCA_002696645.1 Rhodospirillales bacterium
ATCCATGTCGAATTGAACAAGACCGAAACCAAAGGGGATGCCTGCCGCGTTTATATGATCGTTGGAAATGAAAGCGGGCGGCGCAGCGCCAGTTGGTGAATAGAATCAGCGATAATTCTTTGGTATTTGCAGCCCATCCGAACCATCAATCTGGTGCCTTCCGATAGGCCCGTTAACTTTGCACCGCTTTCTCATTTGCGGGGGTGATGATGGGAAACGTAGTTTGATCAGAGGGAGAATATGGAATTTTGAGATGTTTCGCCACCTGTGCAATCACAGTTTCAATCTCAGATTTCTCTTGCGCAACCAGGGAGGCGAAGGAAATCTTGACCAGACGATGCGGTGGGATCTGAGCAAGTTGTTCTGCGATGGCTATCTCTAGACCGCGTTGCTGTGCCGCAGCGGTTTCCTGCGCTTTCCCAACCGGGGCCACGCGAGGGAAATCAGGTGTGGGGCGTAATCCCCAAATAAATCGCACATCACCGTAGAATGCTTTGTTTGCAGTTAGAACCGATCGAATCACGGCGTCGGGGTCGCGCTCAACATAAACAAAAATTGCCTCAGGCAGAGCCAGGGCAAGCATTCCTGCTGATAATGTCGCCCTGTTATTCTTTGCGAGAACCGCTGTGTTGGCTGCATCTGCCAGACAGGAGAAGTAATTCTGGATGTCAACAGCAGCACGATGCCTGTCATCCGGCATTCTGGGATGGCTGTGATCAACACCAAACCAGCGGTCCCAGACCTCATAACAATCGCTTATTCCAAAAAAGCCCGCAGAAAAGCCGTAAAAGTTCTTACTGGTCGTCGCGACCGTGCCCTTTACGAACCGAAACAGGCTGTAGACGACCGGGGCGTTTGGAAACAGAATCGACATATTTCCCATGGGCGCCAGGGGCAGGGTGTTTTGCAGCACCTGAGCAAGGATTGTTGTCCCACTGCGGTGGTTTCCGATGACGATTACCGGACCAAGATGCCGCGCTGCCCTGTCATCGCGGGGGCCTTGCCAACTGAACCATGAAAGAATGAAATCTAACGGAAAACATACCATGCGAAGAAGCTTGAATAAGATTATCTGATACGCCACCGAATTGCGGCTTCCCAGAATGGTTACAGCGATCATGAGGACCTTGCGGGGGCTGCTTTGACTCCACCAGTCCCGGACATCGCGTCCGAGAGCGGACCATCCAAACGTAGCCAGCAACACTAGGGCGGCGATGAAGGGTGTCCGAAAGCGGGAATCCAATGAGGCACTGGATGACAGCACAATGAAATACGCAGACACAATAAACAGAACGAAGAAAAAGCTCTTGATGTCATTTGGCCAGCGGGGAAAGCGAAGAAGTGCCAGTATCGTCCCCATCGCGACACACAAAGTCAACGCACTGGAAAAAATCAGCACAAGAAAGAATCCAGGGACCTTCGCTATATAGGTTCCCCACAGGGTACGGGTTTCTTGACTGAACCCCAAGAAATCAAGGTTTCCCGCATTACCATCAAGTTCATCCGCAAAAAAGCGTTCCAATGGCCCTTGAGACGGAGCGAGTAACAGCTTTGCACCACCGACAGCGACATCGGTTACAAACGCCACCGGATACCGAGCAATGATTTTAAGGAATTCCTGGCGTTGATAGGCGTCACGGGCTGCGGGATCATCTCGGATATCTTCGGGAATGGCAGCTTCCATCTCAGCCCGGACAACCCATCGATCCTGGCCTGTTGCGCGCGACACAATTGACGGGCCGCGCCACAGATGCAGATGCTGCCCCACTGAGCGGACGCTCTCTATACCCAATTCCTTCTGGTTATAAGCGCTCCAGGCCGTGGCAACACCGATAGACGGGGCTGTCGCGATCACAAATACCAGAAAAGCCTCTCGCCACCGCATCGTTTTGGTAAGCGCATGAATTAGAAAAATAGCTGCGAGAACTGCGGGAAACATCAGCATGACATGCCGAACCGTCAGCGCCAGGGCCGCAATCCCCCCTAATACGACGGCATATAGGAACAGCTTTCTGCGGCTCCCCAATTCCAGCGTCAAAGGGACACACAGAATCCAAAGGATCAATGTCACCAGAAACGCAAAAAGCGTCTCTGTTAAGACCATCGTCTGGTAGTAAAAAAGTGTTGGATCGACACTGATGATCAAGGCGGCAACACACCCGATGCGCCAATGTCCGGCGCGACGCGCAATATCAAAAACCAGCAACGCCATGCCCAGACCAAGCGCCACATTGGCCAATACAAAATGGATTGACTGATCAAATCCCAGCAACCGCATTCCAGCCAGAAATGCCGGATAACCAGGTGCCCGAATTAAGTAGTCTGATGTGTACCAATCAGGACTTTCCTGTGCGATCAACCGCGAAAGATCAATGTAATCTGCGGCATCCCCAACTACTGAAAACTCCGGATTCTGCGTCAGGAATGAAAGAATGAACCCAACCTTAGCAAACGCTATGATCCCGATTGTTACTAATAACCACGCCGGTTTTATTTTTAGTCTACCTGTGTCCATAGGTCCCCAAATATCCAATTCTGAATTCATATCGATAAAATTCAACTCACAACATTATCTAAACAATTATTGAGGATAACCTTCCCATTTCATCGCAAGAAATAGCATGCAATTCAGTGCACGCATATCAGAAAACCCAGTTGCCCTAATGCTTCAATAAATCTGCATGTCACTAATCAGCATGCCCACGGCTCAGGCATTCTGACGCAGATCAATGTGAAAAAGTATTTTCTGTTTAAAGACTTTATTTGAGAATGATTATCATTATTATTGTGCAGCCTGATCCTTATCCCAGCCTTATTGGGACGGGTACATCACCACGAATTTAATGCCAGCGTGTAAATCGCCGGAAAGGAAAAGAAATGAAAAAGAGTCTCGCATCCGCGCTTCTTGCGGTGTCCATGTTAGCCAACACCCCAGCCTATGCTGCAGAACAGACGATCCATGTCGAATTGAACAAGACCGAAACCAAAGGGGATGCCTGCCGCGTTTATATGATCGTTGGAAATGAAAGCGGGCGGGCGTTGGAAACGTTGAAGCTGGATCTTGTCCTGTTTGATACAGACGGCGTTGTCGCCAAGCGGTTGGCAGTTGAGACTGCGCCACTGCCCATCGGCAAGACAGGTCTGAAGATTTTCGACATCGCCGACATGGCCTGCCCGACCCTGGGCCGGATGTTGCTGAATGATGTCCTGGCCTGTGCGGACGCCAATGGCCCTGTGGCCAACTGTCTGAGCTACATTACACCCACGGCAAAAGGGGACCTGACTTTTATCAAATAACCAATCGCATAACGCCAGTGCGGGGTCAGGCAGCCCGCCCCCGCTTCTGGCGTGCGCGGCGTTTGATCCACCACATTGAAATGCCCGTAATCGAAAACAACAGCGGCAGAAAGCCGGAGATAAACACCAGACCATTCCAGATTGGTCCCAGTCCAACGCCCGCATGAAGCGGACGCTGCCATGCGACAGCCATATCCGTTCGGCCAAAGGCTCGGGGATCTTCGACTTTTACAACATCAATCTTCCAAGGATCGATCATCACCGTCACTTTTGGGGCGCCTTCTGCTGAACCAGGCACGTTATACTGAACGCGCAGGGGTTGTCCGGGGCGGAACGGCATCATCGCCAGAACAAAGTCCACATCAGACACGACCGTATCAGCCAGACGCACCGCATCCTGCAATCCCATTTCAGGAACGCCCTCAGCCGCCTTCACCGGGGGACCTGGCGGGGATGAGCGTTCCTCCATCAAGACTGTTTCCATCAGGCTGGCGACCGGATTGGGAAATGCGATATAAACGCCCGTGAAGCTGACAATGGTAAAGACAATCAAGGTCCAGAACCCCACAGCGCCATGCAGGTCACGATGCAAACGCAAACCGCGCGCCCCCCGCTTTATGGTCAGGGCCGCCCATAATTTTCGGGGCTTGGGCCACCAGATAATTAATCCCGATCCACACAGGAACAGCATGATAACACCCAGCCACCCAACAATAGGGCGTCCAATTCCACCCGGAATCAGCGCGTGACTGTGAATATCATGCATAATCCCTGTTAACAGGCTACGCCCGCCAACGACCTCTCCCAAAACATCCAGAGTGACGGGATCAACGGCAATGCTTTTCGCACGGGGATCCCGAAAGCTTGCGCCATCGGGCCCAATGCGCGCGATGACAGGTTCCCCTGCCCCGTCTGGCATTCTGATCATGCGCAGACTAAAGCCCTGGGGCGCGGCGGCGGCGGCCACAGCGATAATGGCGTCAACACTTTGGGATGTGCCATCTGATACTTCAAAAGCCGGCCCCCCCGCCACTAGGGCGTCGAGTTCGTCATGATACATCAGATAACTGCCGCTTAATCCTAACAGCACCAGGGGTGCACATAGAATTAGTCCGAACCATAGATGGATTTCCGCCAACAGCCAGCGCAGCCCTTTGCCACTAACTTTAGTCATAAAGGACTTGCTTTCAGATTGCGTCGTATCAAGGTTGCTCATCTTGGCTAAAGCTCCGCCCATTGCCGCAAAAGGTTGTGATAAATCGCCGTCAATTCCATGATGCTTGAATGATCCGGGTGATCCCGCCCCAGGCGTTGAATGGACTGGTCCAGATCGAACAGGATTGTGCGATGCCCGTCGTCCCGGATCAGGCTTTGCATCCAAAAGAAGGAACACACACGTGCGCCGCGCGTGACGGGGCGGACATGATGCAGGCTGGTGGACGGGTAGAGCACCATGTCACCCGCCCCCAGTTTTGCAGAATGGCTGCCATAGGTGTCTTCAACGATCAGTTCCCCGCCGTCATAGTCTTCCGGTGCACATAGAAACAGGGTGGCGGACAGGTCCGTTCTGATTCGCTCATTGGTGCCTGGAATCTGGCGAATGGAATTATCAACATGGCTGCCAAAGCTGTGCCCCCCGGCATAACTGTTGAAAAGAGGTGGGAAAATTCGCTTCGGCAACGCCGCAGAAATAAACAAAGGATGCCTGTTGAGGATCGACACAATGGCATCCCCAATCTGGCGAGCGACCGGGTGGTCTTCCGGTATCTGCTGATTTTTCTTAACCTGTGCGGATTGATGTCCCGCAGTCACCCGCCCATCAACCCATTCAGCAGCATCCAAATGCTTTCTGCATTCAGCGACCTGATCCAGGTCCAGAACATTTGGAATCTGCAACATCATGAATAGAGCCCTCCGACCGACCCCCCACAGGACGCAGGGGGTCGGGTATTTCCGTCGTTAGAATTTAAAGCTGGTGGACACTACGGCTGATCGACCTGTCCCTACCGTCGCAAAATGGGTCGCATACGGTTTCACATAATAGGTCGTATCGAACACATTGTTCACGTTCAGGCGCAGGTCGACATTCTCCTGGACGGTGTATGTCGCGACCGCATCGAACAACCAATAGGCTGGGACTTTCTTGTCATTTGACGAATTGGCAAAGCGATGGGAGACATAGGTGACCCCACCCCCCAGATTCACATCTGGAAGAATGTCATAGGTCGACCAAATGCTCATGCTATGGGCAGGAACATTGGGGATCTTGTTGCCTTCATCTGTCGAAACGGGGCCGTCATCGACAATTTCGGAATGCATGAAGGTATATCCCCCAAAGACATGCCACGCATCGGTGATATCCCCGGACACGCCAAGTTCGAGCCCATTGACTACCTGCTCACCTCCCAATGCCTGAGGTGCCCCGCGCCCCGGTGCCGTTGAATATCGCGCATTGGTCTTTTCGGTCCGGAAAACAGCCGCCGTTGCCGCAAGCTTTTGTTCGAACAGATCCCATTTTGTCCCGATCTCATAACTGCGGGATTCTTCCGGATCCAGGTCGGCATTGCTGGTTGAGATGTTATCACCCCCCTCTCCAGCGGTGGAACCCGGAGGTTCTGAAGACGTACCATAGGACACATAAATGCTGCCGTTAGACGCCGGCTTGTAGACCGCCCCCAACTGGTAATTAACGAATGTCGATTCATTCTCCAGCGCGCCGGATGTCGTTTTATAGTCATCTACCCGCAGACCAAAGTTCACCAGCCATTGCGGATCCAATTCGATCGTATCAAAGCCATAGATCGACCGCGTGCTGACCGTAGTTTTCGTAGAGTTTGCACTCGGCGTGATGGATCCGGTCCATGGATCGTTTGGATTCGGTGCGGCCAGGGTCGTACAATTGAACCCACCCGCAGCACCGACACCGCCAACAGAACAATCACGATTGCCGGTATCGACAACATAGTTCCGGTTGCGGCTGGTTTCATAGCTGATTTCAATCCCGGCATTGAAGCTGTGCTTCAGATTGTAGGTTTCAAAATCACCAGACAGATCGGTTTGATTGGACACGACTGTGGTGTCTGAATTGCGGCTTTTAATGGCGCGCCAAACACTGCCTTCAGAAATGTTATCCGCCGCACTGTCATTCGGGTTGGTAACGATATAATCATTCTCAGACCAGCTATAGCGCGACACGTTGCGCAGGGTCAGGCTGTCATTCAGTTCATGTTCAAAATCGAACGTGGCTGAATCAACCTGGGTTTCCTGAAAATCACGGTTGGTCAAACCATAGAAGTTATCACGATCAACATCGACAGGCTTTCCGGTCGCAGGATCATAGGGATGACCATAGTCAGGCATATCATCGGTTTGCAGGTGATACAGACTCACCGTCGCCTTGGTCGTGTCATTAAATTGCAGGGCCATTGACGGGGCAAAGCCTAAGCTGCTGGTTGTCACTTCGTCACGCCCTGGGACTTCGCTGTCTTCTACCAGCACATTCAATCGAATTGCCGCATGTTCGGATAGGACATAGTTCGCATCCCCGGCCGCCCGCTTGCTGAAAGGCCATCCAACAGACACGTTCCCACCAAGGAAATCTTCATCCAGGGTGGCTTTCTTCGTCACCAGGTTAATGCTGCCCCCGGTAGAGCCGCGCCCGCTATAGGCGGATCCTGGACCTTTGACAATTTCCACTTGTTCCACATTGAACGTGTCGCGTGTTTGTGACCCGGTATCACGAATACCATCGACAAAGATGTTTCCTTCAGAAGAAAACCCGCGAATATTCGGTCGGTCCGCACTGGGGATGCCCCCCTCACCCGCACCCAAGGTAATGCCCGGCGTGGTTCTAAGAACCTCATCAAGGCTGGTTGCATTCCGTTGTTCAATAATTTCCTGAGGAATGACGGTGACGCTTTTGGGTGTATCAACCAATGGTGCGGTAAATTTGCTGGACGCTGATTTATCCGTCTTGTAGCCGCTGTCTTCTTTCCCTTCGACAGCGATCGGCGCCAATTGAATGGGGGTGTCACTGGCCTGCGTTCCATTGGCGGGCTGATTGGTCGATTGTGCATGCGCCGGTGCGGCCATCATACAGGCCAATAGTGCCCCAATGGCTGTTCCCGCCTTAAGGCGATGACTAAAAGGGATGTCTGTTGCGGTAAGTCTATTCAGGGATAAGTCGTTATACATGTCTTACAGCTCCAATAGCTTCAGGTTTCGTTGAAATCCTGGCTGGCTATAAGAAGTGCAAACGCGCAGATCTTGGCTGGCTGGTTCAGTGTGTGTCACGCGCCCTTCACTGGCTGCGCGACCACAGCGTTCTGTAAAGAGCGAATGGGGTCATAGAGATGAAAAGATTAATATGCAAGTGATAATTATTCGCAGCGTTAAGTCTTAGCGAATATATACAGCGGTTTAGAACCGCAGATTAATCTCCCCTCGCCATTCATCACGTGCAGATATATCGTCGTAAGAAAGGGTGAAGGGTGAGCATATGCAAGAAAAAGACACCTCCCTGGAAACGGGAAAGCCTGCTGAGCTTTGGATCGAAAAGTTTGAAGGCCTTTCAAAACTGGAGGGCACGATCAAACAAACCCTGATGCGGGAAAGCACGATTGTAACCGTACCCGAAGGCACGATTATATTCGGTCCCGGCAAGCCCCCGGAAAATCTATTGCTGCTGTTGGAGGGGCGCGTTCGGGTGCACCAAACCTCAGAAGGTGGTCGCGAAATTGTGCTGTATCGCGTCGAAGCCGGGCAAAGCTGTGTCCTTACGACAGCGTGTCTATTGGCCTATGAGGATTATTCAGCGGAAGGCGTTGCGGAAACAGATATTCGGGCAGCCGCAATCCCCCGCCCTGTATTCGATACCCTGATTTCCCAGTCGGTCGATTTTCGAAATTTTATCTTCACCGCCTATTCAAAACGGATAACGGATCTGTTCCTGGTGATAGAAGAAATAGCCTTCCAAAGGCTGGATATCCGGCTTGCCCAGAAGCTACTGAATCTTGCGCGGGGGTCGGATCACATCAAGGTGACCCATCAGCAGCTTGCAGCAGAGCTGGGCACGGCACGCGAAGTTATCTCGCGCCAATTGGGTGAATTTCAGCGGCGTGGGTGGATTCTACAAGCACGGGGAACCCTGGGCCTGTTGGACAGAAACGGCCTGACGCATCTGGCTTCTTTAGATCCAGCATAGATTTCCACATTCAACAGATGATGCATCAAAAGCCGACGGTTTGGTGACTTCGTCACCGACAGCGTGCTTCCCGGGCGTTACAGTCAGGAACATTCTAACCGGAGGATCATTTTATGACAGTAAATGTTGGAGGTCTCGATCGATTGGTGCGTCTCGTAATAGGTGCCGCCTTGACCGCATGTGCCTTGCTCAGCGGCCTGGAGATTTTCGATGACGCATTCGTCAAATATGGTGCCGTCGTCGTCGGCCTGGTGCTGATCATCACAGGACTGGTGCGTCTGTGCCCACTGTATTCCATTCTGGGTATACGTACCTGCAAAACCTGAAATCTTAGGGGACGGAGATGACCTCCTATCCAATAAACATCACCATCAAACCCAAAGTCGCGGCTTTCTTTGACCCCGCAACCAACACCATCAGCTATGTGGTAGCGGATCCTGCCTCCCCGGCCTGTGCGTTGATCGATCCCGTATTGGATATCGACTATGCTGCGGGGCGGATCAGCTTCGACAATGCAGACCGGATCATCGATCATATCCGCCAGCAGAACCTATCGCTGGAATGGATTATCGAAACCCATGTGCATGCCGATCATCTATCGGCGGCCCCCTATATTCAGGGGCTCTTGGGAGGCAAAATCGGCATTGGCAGCAATATTACCATCGTGCAGGATACATTCGGAAAAGTCTTTAACGAGGGCACTGAGTTTCAGCGGGATGGCAGTCAGTTCGACGCCTTGTTCAAGGACGGGGATACCTATTCAATCGGGCAGATGCAGGCCATCGCCCTTCATACACCAGGGCACACCCCGGCCTGTATGACCCATGTCGTTGGCGATGCCGCCTTTGTCGGGGATACTTTGTTTATGCCAGACGGCGGGTCAGCCCGTGCGGATTTCCCGGGCGGTGACGCAGGAACACTGTATGACAGCATACAAAAGGTTCTGTCCCTGCCGGACGCCATGCGCCTGTTCATGTGTCACGACTATGGTCCAAACGGTCGTGACATTCAGTGGGAAACCACTGTCGCAGATCAGAAGGCACAGAATATCCATGTCGGCCAGGGCAATACCAAAGCTGCCTTCGTGCGGTTCCGGACCGAACGAGACGCAACACTGGGAATGCCGAAATTGATCATTCCCGCCTTACAGGTCAATATGCGTGCCGGAGCCATACCCACTGACAAAGACGGTCGCCGGATGTTGAAAGTGCCCGTCAACGCCCTTTAACCCATAGGAGCATCATGCAGCCCTATCCCGTATCCCCAACCCTGTCCGTCAGCCCCCAAATCTCACCTGATGATGTCATTCAGGCACAGAATCTGGGGTTTCAATCCATCATATGCAATCGACCCGATGGGGAAGAGTTGGGCCAGCCGACATTTCAAGAAATCGAAGCGGCTGCAAACAAGATCGGGCTGCCGATCCGTTATATCCCAATCTCACCGGTAGGAATTTCAGAAGTGGATGCCACAGCCTTCCGCACGGCAATGGACGACCTGCCCACCCCAATCCTGGCCTATTGCCGCTCGGGCACACGCTCCGCCACACTATGGAGACTTGTCGGAAAGAGCTAAAAGGGCAGCCAAACCTCGCTATTCAGATCTGACAACTATGTTGGATTGGGTGCAAGAGAGTGGCTGGGGCGCTAGGATTCGAACCTAGGTATGCCGGTACCAAAAACCGGTGCGTTAACCGCTTCGCCACGCCCCATTCGCCGCTCTTGCTGAGCGGGCCGCACTTTAATCGGAGCGTCCGGTTGGGGCAAGACAGCAAAATCATCAAAAGTGACGATTTTTGTCATGCGGCAAAATTAACTGCTATTTCTGCTTTGCCGCGATCATCAGCATAAAAGGCGCCGGATCTTCGCCATGTTCAAAATGCAAATCACCCATGGCGGTCACAACATGGCGCTGTTTGTTCTTCAATGCCGCGTTCAGTTCATAGTCGACATGCTGTGTCGGCAATACATCGCGATCGATATATTCCATAAAATGACGAACGATTCGCACTGGTGTTTGGCCCATAAGATCGTCTGGCCCTTCAAAATCATATACCCCTTCATTGCCGCTTTTCGCGTCCAAAAGACGGGCCGTATACATCGCCATAATTCCAACTCCTGCGTGAAAGACTGTTTCTGGGGCGCACTATCCACTGTATTCATGACGGTTGCGTGACACCATTCGGCCCCCCTATACCGACCTGGTCGACATGCGCCTTAACAGCCATTCGGGATGTACTAATTTCGCACGATATGTTATGATGCCCGACGCACGGTTNCGCCCGCCCATCCCGACCGGTCGCGCCCAAAACGACACACCCAAACGGACAGGTTCTCGCGTTCCATGGCTTTTCCGCAATCCTTCCTTGATGAAATCCGCGCCCGGGTTTCCCTGTCGCAATTGGTCGGCAGGCGGGTGCAGTTGAAACAGAAGGGACGCGGGGACTGGTGGGGCAATTCGCCCTTTACGAATGAAAAAACACCGTCTTTCCATGTCGTTGACGACAAAGGGTTCTATCATTGCTTTTCCACGGGGGAGCATGGCGATCATTTTTCCTGGCTGATGCAGGTTGAAGGACAGAGCTTCCCTGAGGCGGTCGAGATACTGGCAGGCCTTGCCGGGCTGGAAGTGCCAAAATCTTCGCCAGAGGAACGCCAGCGCGAAGAACGCCGCAAAGATCTGGGCGATGTCATTGCCTTTGCGCGGGATTGGTACACACGCCAATTGGAGAGCCCGGCTGGCAAGGAGGCCCGCACCTATCTGCAAGGCCGCGGGCTGGAGGCCATGACGATTGAGGCGTTCCAACTGGGCTTTGCCCCGGATGATAAGGACGCCCTGGCGACAGCGGCCAAGGAACAAGGCATCGAGATGGCGCAATTGCTGGAGGCCGGCCTGTACCGTGCCCCGGATGATGGCCGCGCGCCCTACCCGCTGTTTCGCAATCGCATCATGTTCCCGATCAATGACCGGCGCGGCCGCCCGATCGCCTTTGGCGGGCGTTTCATGGGCGATGCCAAGGCCATCGGGGTTGGGAAATACATCAATTCCCCGGAAACACCGCTGTTTGATAAATCCCGCACCCTGTACAATCTGGATCGTGCGCGAGAACCCGCCCGCCAGGGTGAGCAATTGCTGGTCGTCGAAGGCTATATGGACGTGATTGGCCTTTGGCAGGCTGGCTTCCCTGCCNGTGTCGCCCCTTTGGGCACGGCGGTAACTGAATTACAGATTGCTGAACTGTGGCGTCATGCAGATGAACCGATCCTGTGCCTGGATGGCGATGTCGCTGGGCAAAAGGCCGCCATTCGCGCCGCAGAACGGGCATTGAGCGGATTGGAACCCGGCAAAAGCCTGTCCTTTGCCTTTTTACCGGAAGGGGAAGACCCAGACAGTCTGGTCAGCGGCCATGACGGCATACGCACCATGAATGAGATACTCGGTGGTGCCCATCCCCTGGCGCAATTTTTGTTTGAAACCGAATCAGATGGGATGCGACTGGACACACCGGAGCGCCGCGCCCGTCTGGAGGCAGACCTTTTTCAACTCGTCTCAGGCATTCAGAATGATCTGGTGCGGAAGGAATATCAGCACACATTTCGCGATATGCTGTTCAATCTGCATCGGAAACACAGCCAGACGCGGCTGAAGCAAGCCCGCCGCCAGGCTATCCGCGAATGGCGTGGAAACCGCGATACATCCTTGGGCCCGAAGGCGGAATCCCCGTTTGGCAAACGCCTGATGGACGATGCCGCGCGCCGCCTGGTGCGCCGCCGCCAAGAGATCGTTCTGGCAACCCTGGTTAATCATCCAGATCTGATTTCAGAGTTTGATGAGGTTTTAGACGTCTTCGCCTTTGATGCCGACCTTGACAAGCTGCGCGCCGAACTCCAAAAACACGCTGTGTTGGGCATTACGCTTGACCCGGAGGCGCTTACACACCACTTGATCGCAAGCGGGGTGCAAGCGTCTTTGTCTGCTGTTACCGTTCCGGGCGTCTACAGTCTGGCTCCGCAGGCGAAACCCTCTGCCTCCTCATCGGAGGCGCGAGAGTTGCTGGAGCATATCCTGTTAATCCGGCAGCAAGGGGCGCTGCTGGGGGAATATCAAACAGCAGGACGGGATCCCGTGGCGCAAGCGTCCTCGGGTCCTGACAGTTGGGGGCCAGGGGACTGGGAAAAGCGAGATGCCCGATTGGCGGCTTTGCGCCGATCGGTGGATGATGGAGAAGGCCAATTGGGCCAGGATCTGTCGGACTATAGTGACAAGAGCTAGGACGCTGGCGCATATCGCGTCAGGGTATCGGTGGAAGGAAGACGGGCAATATGGCGAGCAAAGCCGAAGCGAGTGAAGCGACCGAGACAACAGAAGAACAGGCAGACGGTCCGGTTCTTGAAGACGCGCACTCAGCGGTAAAGAAGCTTCTGCAAAAAGGCAAAGAGCGCGGGTTCATCTCAATTGATGAACTGAACGAAGCGCTGCCGCAGGAGCAGGTATCCTCTGAACAGATCGAAGACGTGATGACCATGTTGAACGACATGGGCATTAATGTTGTCGATGGTGAGGAGCCTGATAGCGACCCGGAAGCAAAGCCGGCGGAAGAGCGGACCACCGAAGCCTCGGGCGATGCCGGTAATATCTCGGATGATGAAGTCGGGCGCACCGATGACCCCGTGCGCATGTATCTGCGCGAAATGGGCTCTGTTGAGCTGTTGTCGCGCGAAGGCGAAATCGCGATTGCCAAACGGATTGAGGCCGGGCGCGAGAAGATGATCGGCGCCCTGTGCGAAAGCCCGCTGACCATGCGCGCGATCACGGACTGGCACGATCAATTGCTGGAAGGCCAGATTCTGCTGCGCGATGTCATTGATCTGGATGCGACCATGTCGTCGGGTCCTGATGCCGATGATATGGCCGATATCGAATCCGGGGATGAAGAAGCCGGTGAATCCGAGGCGCTGAAAGCAGCAGAGAAAGCCAAAGAAGACGCCGAAGAAACGGAAGACGACGACGACACTGAAGAGGCCCCCAAGGTTGCGGCGAAACCAGAAATCGTCAAACCTGTCGAGGCCGCTAAAACAGCCGAACCCGCTGCGGATGGCGAGCCTGTCGATGGCGTTTCGCCATCAGGTGACAGCGATGAGGACGAGGACGGCGAAGAAAACAATATGTCGCTGGCTGCCATGGAGCAGGCCTTAAAGCCGACCGTCCTGGAGACATTCGAAAAGATTTCCGACACCTATGGCAAGCTGCAACGGGCGCAGGACAAGCGCGTCAGCAGCATGCAAAAAGGGGAATCCGTCTCCCGCTCTACTGAGCGTACCTATGACAAGCACCGCAAAGAATTGATCCAGTTGATGGATGAGGTGCGTCTGAACAATATTCGCATCGAGCAATTGGTTGAAGAGCTGTATTCAATCAACAAGAACATGATCACCCAGGAAGGCAAATTGCTGCGCCTGGCACTGGAATGCAAAATTGACCGCGAAGCCTTCCTGGAAAGCTATTACGGGCGCGAGTTGGACCCGAACTGGCTGGAAGAAATGGCAGACGTTTCCAACGCCTGGGCCAAGTTCGCTGCGAAATACGCGATCAAAATTGAAGAGCTGCGCGCTGGTATTGGCGAAATCGCTAATGAAGCAGGAATGCCCATACAGGAATTCCGTCGCATCACCTCGACCGTTCAACAGGGCGAGCGGGAAGCCAGTCGCGCGAAAAAGGAAATGGTTGAGGCGAACCTGCGCCTGGTGATTTCGATTGCGAAGAAATACACCAATCGCGGCCTGCAATTCCTGGATTTGATCCAGGAAGGGAATATCGGTCTGATGAAGGCGGTGGATAAGTTTGAATATCGCCGTGGCTATAAGTTCTCGACCTATGCGACCTGGTGGATTCGCCAGGCAATCACGCGGTCCATCGCGGATCAGGCGCGCACGATCCGTATTCCCGTGCATATGATTGAAACGATCAACAAGCTGGTACGCACATCCCGCCAGATGTTGCACGAGATCGGGCGCGAACCGACTCCGGAGGAATTGGCCGAAAAACTGGCCATGCCGCTGGAAAAAGTCCGCAAGGTTCTGAAGATTGCGAAAGAGCCGATCTCTCTGGAAACCCCAATCGGAGACGAAGAAGACAGCCATCTGGGCGATTTCATCGAAGACAAGAACGCACTGTTGCCGTCTGATGCCGCAATCCATTCGAACCTGCGGGAAACCACAACACGGGTTCTGGCCTCTTTGACGCCCCGTGAAGAGCGCGTGTTGCGCATGCGGTTTGGTATCGGGATGAATACCGACCACACATTGGAAGAAGTCGGTCAGCAGTTCAGCGTCACCCGGGAACGTATCCGCCAGATCGAGGCAAAGGCCTTGCGCAAGCTGAAACACCCCAGCCGCAGCCGCAAACTGCGCAGCTTCCTGGACTATTAGAGCAAATCCCGAGCAAACGGAATCGTTTGTGACGACGTATTTGCTTAGAAAACAAATGGTTAGAATATCCTGTCTGAGTTCATGATGCTCTAATGCCAATCGCTTCCTCTGCCCGGCGCATATCCTCATCATGGGGTCGCCGGGCCAGGGGGTGCTGAATTAGCCCCCAGTCAAATAGTGCAGTATAAATTGCAGCGACCCTCCTGTTGGGGCTTAGCTTATTATCCGATATTTCAATTAAATTCATTTATCCGAAATATCGCTTATATTGATTTATCCGTAAAACCGTGTAAAATAAACTGAGAATCAGGAGATAGGGACCGGACATATCATGACCCCTAAAGTAAAAACCCCTTTTGACATTGGGGCCATAATACGGGCGCGTCGTATGGCAATGGGCCTTACCCAAGCCAGCCTGGCAAAACAGGTTAGAATTCGACAACAGACCTTGTCTGGAATCGAAAACGGCGCGCAAGGAACGTCAATATCCACTCTGCTCGCCCTGTTCCACACATTAGGGCTTCAGATAACATTAGGGGATATTCCCCCCCCTTCTAACACTTCAGACACTATCAATCTCAGCGAGATCGTTGATTAAATGGCACGGGGGCAAAAGCTAGGTCGACTTGCGATCCTGATAGACGATACCTCCGTCGGCATGTTATTCAAAAGGTCAGGGTCTACAGTGTTCGTCTATGATGGAAGTTGGCTCGCCAATCCTAATGCCTATACTTTGTCGATCAGCCTTCCCCTCATTCGCGGGGAACACCCTGCACGAATATCAGAGGCTTTCTTTTGGGGATTGCTACCGGATAATGAGGCAATCCTTCAGCGAATTGCTGAGGACCATAACACATCTGTCCGCAGCCTAATGGGGTTGCTGCAGGCCATTGGCAGCGAATGCCCGGGTGCAATACGCATTCTGCCCGATTTGACCGATGCCGCCTTGGAGGCGGAACCAGAGGAAGTAACCTGGTTGTCGGAAACTGAAATCGCAGATCGCCTGCGAAACTTGGCGCGCCATCCATTAGGACGCAAGACAACTGATCATGGACAGTTCAGCCTGGCAGGGGCGCAGCCCAAAACTGCCTTCATACGAGACTCCTCTGGCCGCTATGGCATTCCCAGCGGACGTATCCCAACAACCCATATCATAAAGCCTCCAGTATCCGGATTTGATGGTTTCGTTGAAAACGAGCATTTCTGCCTATCGCTTGCAAAACGATTAGGCTTATCAACCTGTGCAACTAAGGTGGAGCATTTTGGCGACCAGATTGCCATCGTTGTGACGCGGTTTGATCGGCGGTTTATGCCAGATGGACGCATTCTGCGCATTCATCAGGAAGATTTCTGCCAGGCTGCGGGCATTCATCCTGACAACAAATACCAAGCCATGGGAGGTCCGTCCCCAGAAACCTGCCTGGCTTTGCTGGACTCCTCTGATCGACCGGAGGTCGACAAAACCAACTTTATCCTGGCCTTGGGGTACAATTGGATTATCCGCGGCACAGATGGGCATGCAAAAAACTACTCCATGCTCCATACCCCGAACCAAACACGTTTAGCCCCCCTGTATGACATTGCCAGTGCGACAGCTTATCCTCAAAAATATGAGCGTCGCGATTTAAAGATGGCAATGAAAATAGAACAGAAGGCGGAATTTGATCAGGTCATGGGTCGACACTGGCAACGACTGGCGGAAAAAGCCCGATTGGACGGCGACTATATTCTACATCGCTTAAGGGAAATAGCAGACTCTGCCCCTGATCACGCACTTTCCGTTGCCACACAGTGCCAGCAAGAAGGTCTGGAACACCCGATCCTCCACAGACTTGTCGATGCCGTAACCCACGGTGCAAGGGCCTGCCACCATCAATTGACGCTGTGATACAAATCCCAGCCATGCATTCAGTGCGGGGATATGATCTAATTTTCGCAGCATGAATTCATTTTAAGTTTGCGTTGGTTTGCCCGATATAGCGTTCTGAACGCGCTGGTCCGCTCATCGGGAGTTAGACTAGGCGCGTTGGGATTTCCCCGTTATGGATAGTATTGTTTCCGAAGCAACCATTCGCCCTGCCGTTCTGGAGGACCTGGACGGCCTGGTGGATGTAGAAACCGCCTGTTTCCTGACCGACCGTATCAGCCGACGCAGCTTTCGCCATTTGTTGATCAAGGGCCATCAATCGACCCGGGTGCTGTGTGACCCGACAGGGCAGTTGATCGGCTATGCGATGGTTCTGTTTCATCAGGGGACCTCTCTGGCGCGCCTGTATTCACTGGCGGTCCTGCCGGATCGCCGTGGAAAGGGCTATGCACGGGCGCTGCTGGCGGCCGCAGAAGACGCCGCTGCTGAGGGGGATGCGGCCTATCTGCGTCTGGAAGTCCATGCCGGCAACGAAGGGGCCATCGCACTGTATCGCCAGGCGGGGTACAAGCCCTTTGGTCGCATTACCGGCTATTATGAAGATGGCGGCGATGCCCTGCGCCTGGACAAGGCCCTGATCGGCAGCCGCCCCACATCCGCCGACCGCATTCCCTATTACGCACAAAGCCTGGATTTCACCTGTGGGCCAGCCTGTCTGATGATGGCGATGACCGCGCTTAAGCCCGAAACACCGATGACACGCCGGGAAGAATTGCGCCTGTGGCGGGAGGCGACGACGGTTTTTATGACCAAAGGCCCTGCGGGATGTTCCCCCTATGGCATGGCGCTGGCCGCTGCGGCCCGCGGCTTTGACGTGCGGGTGCATGTGCGCGATCCNGACGTGATGTTCATCGACTCCGTCCGCAGCCAGAAGAAAAAGGACGTCATTCGCCTGGTTCAGGAAGATTATCTGGCGCAATTGCAGGATCTTGAAATTCCCGTCGACAATCGGGCCCTGACATTGCCGGAAGTACAGGAAGTGTTGGACAGCGGCGGCATCCCCATCGTGTTGATCTCGACCTATGCGCTGGATCGTGAAAAGGTGCCCCATTGGGTTGTCGTGGTGGCGCTGAGTGACCGTTTCGTCTTTGTGCATGACCCCTTTGTCGACCCGGATGTGATCCAAAGCCAGACCGATCGGATGGCCCTGCCCATCCCCCGGGAAGATTTCGAACGCATGTCCCGCTATGGCCGGGCCCGCCAGCGCGCCGCATTGGTGCTGCGCCTGACGGCAACAAGCTAACCTTACAGGAGTTTCAGCCAACAATGAGCAGAACCGTTTTCGTCGTTGATGATGCGACTGATTTCCCCTTCCCCGGTCCCGGACGCGAAGCGATCTCCGCCCATGATTACCTGACACGCTCCAAACCCTATCCCATGCGCACCCGTGTGGTGAATTTGTGCAGCGATTACAGCTATCTGGGTCTTGGATACTATTGTGCCCTGACAGCCGAAGCACGGGGCGACAAAATCATGCCCTCTGCCGAAGCGATGTTATGGGTGGGGTGGAAGCGGATTTACCGCCGCGCGCTCGGCGATATGGAACGCTTTCTGAATAAAGCAATGCGCTCAGCCGCCACCGATGCCCCGACACCATCGATCACGGTATGCTTTGGACTGACCGACGAGCTTCGTTTCAAAACACTGGCCCGCGCCGTCTTTGATGCGTTTCGGTGCCCGATTGTGCGCATTCAATATGAACGCGGTGAAACCAAAAGGGGGGCGGCCCTGTATCGCATCAAGGATGTCAAAGTCCCCAATTGGAAGACCCTGCCCAATGCCGACCGCGCCTTGTTTGAGCGTGGCCTGGATCATTATACGAAGCGGCACCGGCCAATGCCCACCATTGGTAAATTACCGAAATATCATCTGGCGGTGCTGATCGATCCGAAAGAGGTCATCCCCCCCTCCAGCCCGCTTGCCATACAACGGTTGACCCGCGTTGGCGCGACAATGGGGGTGAAGGTGGACACAATCGGTCAGCGCGACCTGCCTCGTCTGGCTGAATTTGATGCCTTGTTTATTCGCGAGACGACGGCGTTGGATCACCACACCTATCGCTTTGCCAAACGGGCAGATGCAGAGGGTATTCCCTGCCTGGATGACGCGGCCTCGATTCTGCGCTGCACCAACAAGGTCTATCTGGCGGAACTGTTCCGAACCCATAATATCCCGTCCCCCAAAACAGTGATCATCGATAGGACCAATCTGGAAAAGGTCTCAACCGACTGTGACTATCCCATCGTTCTGAAAGTGCCGGACGGTGCCTTTTCCAAGGGTGTGAAGCGGGCCGACACGCCAGCCCAGATGATCCAACTGGGCCGGGAAATGCTGAACCATTCCAGCCTGATCCTGGGCCAGGAATATCTGCGCACCGACTATGACTGGCGCATTGGCATCCTGAACAATCAGCCAATCTTTGCGTCGAAATATATGATGGCGCGCGGTCATTGGCAGATTATCAACCACGCCAAAAAAGGCGAACCGGATCAGGGAGGCTTTGAAACCGTTGAAATCGATGCCGTCCCGCCCAGCATCCTAAAGGCAGCCCTGGCCGCCGCTGCCCCCATCGGCAATGGCCTATATGGCGTAGATGCCAAACTGATTGGCGACCGCGCCGTGGTGATTGAAGTAAACGACAATCCGAACCTGGATGCAGGAGTCGAAGATAAGCTGCTGAAAGATGAATTATGGCGGATTATTTTGAATGATTTCATTCGCAGAATTGAGGCTGTGCGATAAAAACCTCAAAACACCGTCACCCAACTCTGGTGAAACCCCGAAAGCTTTGCTATAGCGCTCCCTACCGGTCACAGAACCGGTCGGTGGGCCTGTAGCTCAGCTGGTTAGAGCGGACCGCTCATAACGGTTTGGTCGCGGGTTCAAGTCCTGCCAGGCCCACCATTCCTTCCATCTGTGATTTTTCATAGTTAATAGTCAAAATTTGCGCATGAAGCTGCATATACCATATTTGTTCATTTTAAGAAACATATCTAAATTTCAACAATTTTTAAGTAGAATCTTATTGTCGGATTTCACTAATTTTTGCGCTGAATCTCACTAAGGCTTACATATACGAACATAACAAGAATACACTGGTTGTCGGATTTCACTAATTTTTACGCGGAATCTCACTAAGGCTTACATTCGGGAACAATGCATGAATATATCTAAGGGAAAGTTACTTGTAGTTACGCAGCCTTTTGAATAGTGAGCAGGCATCGTAGGGTCGCATTGAACTTCATTAAGCGGACGAACTTTGTCAGGGAATTTTGCGCCGCAGGGGGTCACCATAGAGGTGCATTGCTAGGCAGTCGCGCGGCTCCCCACTGAATTTACCCCGTACATTGGCGTTGGCATCAAAGACGGCATCGATCACCGACGATCCGGAATGCCAAAGTTCAAGGAATATCGGAATCCAATAGGACGGCACTCTCGAGTCCAAGGGCCAGGGTGAGGCGACAACAGACGTACATCCGTTGCTCAGCAATTGGCGCACCAACCCGAGTGTCGTATTGGCCATCGGGTGCTTGTCCATCCGCCCTCCACTGCAAACAAAAAGAATGACCACGCCGACGCCGCTGAGAGCATCGGCCAGTTCGGCAGAAGACGCTTTCAAGTTTGCGTCGTCCTGCACGACCTGAAAGAAGCGCCCTTCCGGAATGAGACCGCCGTGAGCCGTGACGATGGCCAACTCCGCGCCTCGTAAATCGGCAGGAATTATAGCGCCTTCGTCCAGAGCGACTCCGTACTTCGCCAAGGGATCGCGGATGCGGTCTGCCACTGTCGTCAGAGTCGCGCTGCCCTCTGTCGGGCCAGTGGTCGGTATCCAGGCTACGTGGCGTGTATTGGCTGAAGGTTGCGCAGTCCGGGCGCTTTCCAGCCACGCCAGTGAAGGCACTACTGCGAGGCGCCGGGAAAAGCCGGCAAGTTCGTTCCCGAGGCGTAAGAGGTTTGCGGGATAAGGCTGCAGTTCTGCACTCATGACCAGTACAGCACGCTCCAGAAGTTCAGAGACCCCGATACCTTCCGTACTGGTGTAGAACAGGTTCATGGCTTGCATATCGATGCCGTAGCGGAACGGAAATTCCTGAGACCAGTTATCAAGGCGGTTCTCGGAAAATGTTTCAGAGGTTTCGCAGACAGGTGTGTGTAGGGTGCCGTCGGCGGCTGTTGTCCGGAGCAAAAGGCCGCGCGAATCCATGCCGATCATCACTAACGGAAGACCTGTGCTGTCCGAAAGTTCCGCAGCGAGTTCGCCCGGCTGTCTGATTTGATGCGGCGATTGCCAAGCGGGACCGTTGGCACTTGTTGGCAGGGAAATGGCATGATCTGCCATAAGCTCGATCGCGAACACGGCCGTCCAGGGATCGCCCGATGCTTCGGCACTGGCAAGCAGCCGCTCAGCTAATATGACCAATGATCGAACATCATAGGCGGTATCGTCAGCCTGCATTGCTGCTTCAATCTGACGGGCGACAGTCAAAACCTGGTCGGCGGAAGGGCTCTCCGCCCCTATTGCGGCAATAATTGCAGATTGGGATTGTGAGCAACGCTCTACGAGTTGCTTCAGAACGTCTCTGGCTTCCGAAGGTACCGTCCCCCCTTGGATAGTGCTCTGACGGATCGCTTCACTGAGAAGGGCCGCAACTGGCTCAGGTTCGTCGTGCCTTTCAAGGACCGCCTGTGCATTCGCCACGATAGGAGCGAAGAGGTCCTCAACCGCAGCCTGCCCGCCTGCGCCGTTCTCCAGAAAACGGGCCTGAAGAATGAGAGTTTCGATTCGCTGTTCGTACTTGTCGAGAACCCCCAAATTCTGAAGTGCAGCTCTCCCAGCCTCCAGAAATGAAATGGCGAAAGGAATCATCCGAAGATCCCGCGTTATGCGGAAGAGTAGCACGCTCTCGTACCAAACCTGCTCCGACGTCGCCAAACGATCAGCGCTCAATCCGCAGGCAATGGCGACGAACCCCTGGATGATCTCTCCAGTTCGTTGATAGACATCGCTAAAACAAAGCCAAGCAAGACGTACCCTACACGGATCGGCACCGGCAAGCTGAAGAGCGTGCTCGGCATAATCACGGGCCTTCTGAAAATGGCTGGCAAGTGCGAACCGGACTGCTGCAATTCGGATGATCGTAAGGTCGGCGTTCTTGTCCGTTCCGTGAGGTACGATGGAAATGGCTGCAGCGATGAGCATTCCAAAAGTCTCAGCATCGGTTGCGCTGACGACCGGGTCGTAGTGTGCCAACAGAAGCTTGGCACCTTCGATCAGCCCATCTGGAGGACCAGTCAGAAGACTCTCCGGCAAGGTCGTCCGACCCAGATAAATTGGGCCGTTGTCCGAGAGCCAAGGCAGCGCAACGCGCATGAAGGCAAGAACATCCTCGGGGCTTGACGTCGCTGACCGATTCCCAAGCTTGGGAGCCGGTCGCGGGATCGAAGGTTCTCTCGCAAAACGTAGGACTAGCGTGGCGAGCACTGCCAGACCCAGCCCACCCATTGACTGGGCTGACATGACATCGACAAGTCGTATGCGCATTGAGCCGTCGGCCGGATGGTGTGCGACGTATCGGAGGACATGTGAAATCGCGATACTGGCGGTATCCGGGTCAACGCCAATGCGGCCTTTGTCATCACGTGTGAGGACTACACGCTCAAGCGCGGCCAATATCGAGGAGGCCGTTGCCTCCTCGATTTCCGCATTTTCCGAATCCGGAAGGATGGTTTCCAGTGCCTGCGCGGGTTGACCATTCAGGAGGGCCTCCCTGCCAAGAACACGCTTGGTGAGGTCCTTTTGGGAGGGAACACGTGACTCTATGGCCTGAAGAATCGCGGCATAGTCCGTTGTCTCACCCTGCAGTGCCTCGGCGACGATGCCATACATCTCGGCGGCAGTACGCTCGCCATCGCTTGTACTTTCGGCAAGCAGGTGGGCAAGATCACTGTATTGCCGCTTCGCGAACAATTCATTGATGCGGACCTCACGCAAGGCAAGGGATGGAGGATACATCGCGGTCAAAAGAATTTTGCAGCGTGCGAGGACGTCATCCACGCGGGTTCGCTCCGCCAGCAGCAAGGCACTTTCGAGACGCTCTGGCGGCAACCCTTCCAGACGAGTGTTCGAAAGAAGTGTACGGGCAATATCGGGCGCACCGGACGCGAATGCAATACTGGCCACCTGCAATGCAATTGTCGGCGGCAGACCTTCGGTAAGTTCGGGCCTGTTTCGCAACTCGTCCAGTACCATCGGGTAATAGCCGACTTTCTCGAGCGCCTGGAGCCGAAGCAAAGGTTTTGAGCGGTCGAGAGTGGAGGGCAGAGCATCGATTTCGGAAAGGACGGCACCGACTTTTCCCGCAGCGATCTTGGCATTCCAGTCATCGATCCTGGTAGCAAGTACGGCGTCAGGGCTGTCTTTCACTTCCCCGGAAATCACGCCACAGCTGTCGATCGACAAGAGCAGCTTACGATGCGACTCTCTAGCTGGCCACTCCTCGCCCGCATCGAGCGCGACATAAGTCTCCGATTGCCCGGCGGCCCCGATGGCCCTTTGGCATAGCGCATTAAAATGAGGCACCCAGAAATCTTCCGGCATGGCTACGGCACTTTCCGCAGCTATCGGTGCGAGTCCGTCGGCATCGGGAGTGCGGTACAGAGCCCCCTGCGTAACAATGATCGCAGTGCAGGCGGGTGCGGCTTCGATCACGGACAAGACTGAGGAAGCCTGCATGTCGCGGGTCGCCGTGACCTGGAGCCGCTTTGCCAGAGCCCTTTCCTCGCTCTCGTCCAGTGCGGTGCCGCGCCACCTAACAAATGTGCCCCGGATTTCCTCCCGGAGCGCCTCTTCGAAGTCAGCCTCGTTGTCGGTGCCCGGAGGATGGACGAGTATGATGTTTCTGACCGCCAGCGCGCCGTCTTGGTTCTGACCCACCGCCAAAACGGTGATCAGTTCGGCAAATCTCTCAAGGGGACGGTAAGGTCCCACTACAAACATGTCGCCCGCACCCCACTGCATGCCGTGCTTCTGATAGAAAGCGGTGAAATCGACGCCCGATCCCTCGGACATATCTTTAGCGGGTGCATTGGGCATTATAGTATTAGCTACCTCTTAGAACCTGACCGAAAAAGAAGTTGAGTGAATTCTGTCTGTTATGATTCAGTCGGAGTAGCGACTCTTCGACGGAGAATGACCAGTGGACCGAACTCACCCGTAAGTAGCATGCCCGAAAGAGGCTGCGCCTGCCAAGCAACTTTATGGACGCCGAATGGGCGGTGCCGGAGCCGCTGATGCCGACACACACGAGACCGCCCGCCGCTTTGGACCCACTGGCAGATCGACGAAATGTTGTTGTACCTTCTGCACGGCGACTTGACATGGCGAATGCTGCCGCCGGGGGTACCGACAATCAATCCCGTCAAGCTTGATCTGCGATAAAGGGGATAGTTCAACGTTGAGGTCTGCCGGATCATGCTTCCTTCCAGGAAAAAGCCCGATAGAAAACGTAATCGTTCATGATATACGAAATGGAAAACGTAAGCGGTAGTGATACGAAATGAAATTTGAGGTGACATTCCTCGATCAAGAACCCTAGTAATGCATTGTTGCCAACGTAATCGCTAATGAAATCCGACACTGGTGATCTCGCAAATGTTAACTTAGGTAAGTGTGACGTTCCTTCTTTTTCTTCGGTGCCGAGATACTCATCAATTTCCGGCTAGTGGACACAGCAGCCACCGCCAGCTGCTATCTGATGCCAGCGTTGGTCGGGGGAGGCGAGAAGAAAACGATGCCGAACAAGACTGGCCGCGCAATGACGCCCGCGCCTTTCATATCCCTCCGATCCCACGTAAGCTGCCGACTAATGAACACGGCGTCGTCGGCCCAGCCGCACATCCTTCCCATTGACCAAACATAGCTTCCAGGCTATATCAATTTGTGAGAAATTAGACTAGACGATACCTTCGAGATGGAATTTCTGGCCTTCGAGCGACAGGTGCCAAGCGAATTGCTGGCTATTACCGAGCTGCTTGACAATTATGGCTCGCAGCTTGGTCGTCCGCACGCCGACACGCCCAAAAGGTCGAGACACGATAATATGAAGGAAACGCGCTTCGGGGCTACCGATGGCCAATGGCGTGCCGCCTTCGCCTTCGACCCAGAGAGAAAGACAATCCTGCTGGTGGCGGGTGATAAATCTGGCGGCAGCCAGAAGCTCTTCCACGAGCAGCTTAAAGCAAAAGCGGATTTGCGGTATTCCATGCATATGGAAAACCTGAAAGCCGCGAAAAAGGGAATGTGAGATGGGCCGGAGCCTGAATGAAGTCATCGCCGCGCTGCCTGTTGAAGAGCAGGCCGCAATCGACGTGCGATATCAAGCCCTGAAGCAGGAGGTCGAGGGTCTGCGCGAGTTGCGCGAGATTACCGGCAAGGCACAGGCCGATATCGCTACCGCGCTTAACATCAAGCAGCCTTCGGTCTCCAAGATCGAGAATCAGGCTGACATGTATCTCTCGACACTCCGCAGCTATGTTGAAGCAGTCGGCGGCAAGCTGGAACTCATGGTGAAACTGCCGAAGCGGCCGGCCATGCGCATTCATCATCTGGGTGACATCGCACCGACGGTGCGTGCGCCAAAGCCAATCCGGGCGGCCAAGCAGCACCATGGATGAACTGCAGCACTCTATCTATGTCGATCGCTTTCGGCTGGCCTTCCACACCCATCACGGCACGGCGTTCCAAGACTGGTTCGTTCGTCTTGCGGGTTACGCTTTCGGGGCCGATTTCGAAGAAGTGCGCCCCTACGGCCCCTTTGGCGATCTGAAATGCGACGGCCGCCGCATCAGTACCAAGTCCGTCTTCCAGTGCTATGCCCCCGACGCCATGAAGGAAGCCGAACTCATCGCCAAGGTCGATGAGGACTTTCATGGCGCACGCGGCCATTGGAATGCCGACATGGCCGAATGGGTCTTCGTCCATAATGATGGTCGAGGCCTTCCGCCGAATGCGGTCCGGCATATCGATGGACTCCGTCAGGTGCATGCGCCGGTTGTCATCGAGACTTGGTCGGAGCCGGAACTCCTGAAGCTCACCATGGATCTTGAACCGGCCGCCTTGCAGGCGCTGTTCGGCCCCGCGGCTTCGATCGCCATTGTCGATCGCCTGGTAATGGCTGACCTCGTGCCGATAATCGAAGCGCTGCAGCGTCAGGAGCCGAATGCCGGCGATCCACCGCTCACCCCGCCGTCGTTGGAGAAGCTGGAAAAGAACGCGCTTTCCGATGAATCCGGGCTCCTGCTGCGGATCGGCCGGCGCAAGTCGAGCCTCGTTGACATCTTCTTTCGCAAAAGCCCCCGACCGGATCTCGGCGAGAGGATCGCGGAAGCGTTCCGCATGCGCTACGCCGAACTGAAAGCCCTCGATCTTCCGGCCGACAAGATCTTCAAGCACTTGCAGGACTATGCCGGCATGAATGGCGAACCCAAGCGCCAGGGCGCCGCGCTGGCCGTGCTCGCTTATTTCTTCGATAGCTGCGACATCTTCGAGGATCCTCTCGTCTCCGTGGAGGTGTCATGATTCTGCCAACAAAGCATGTCCGTCCAGACCGCGCTCTCATCGGCGTTGGTGCCGAGATCTTGGAAATCCTGAAGTGGCCGATGACCATGTCCCGCCTGTGGGACGAGGTGCGCGGCCGGCGGGCGCAACATGCTCCCAACGCGCCGATCGACTATCAATGGTTTATTCTCGCACTGGACCTGCTCTACACGATCGGAGCGCTCGACTTCGACCGCGGCCTCGTGCGGAGGATCGCGTCATGATCCGTCGTTTTGGCAGCGACCTGGCTTCATTCAAGACCCTCGCTTTCAAGCCGGGCCTCAACATCCTGCTGGCCGACAAGAGCGAGGGCGCAAATGACCGCCAGTCTCGCAACGGCGCTGGCAAGACCAGCTTTGTGGAGCTGGTGCATTTCCTGTTCGGCGCCGACGTCCGTAAGGAGAGCATCTTCCGGTCCGAGGTTCTCACCGAATGGACCTTCGACGTGGTGGTCGATGTCGCCGACGAGGCAATTTCCGCGGCCCGCAGCGGCGCCAAGCCTAGCCAACTCATGATCAACGGCGCCGTCGAAAACTGGCCGCTTGCACCGCAGTCCAACCTGGCGGCCGGACATTTCGAGTTTTCGAACGAACAGTGGAAGGCCAATCTCGGCAAGCTCTGGTTCGGCCTGCCGCTCGCTTCTGGTGACGAAATCGAACGCTTCCAACCATCCTTCCGCTCCTTGTTCTCCTATTTCGCTCGCCGCCAGCTCAGCGGCGGATTCCAACAGCCGATGCAGCATTCTACGATGCAACAGGCATGGGACCAGCAGGTCTCGATCTGTTACCTGCTCGGCCTCGACTGGACCATTCCGGGCAAATTCCAGGAACTGCGCGGGCAGGAGAAAGTCGCCCGAGAATTACGCAAGGCCGCCAAGAGCGGCGACCTTGGCCGCTATTTCGGCAAATCCGCCGATCTGCGCACACGCCTCACCCTCGCAGAGGCCCACGCCATCAGGCTGCTCGAACAGCTGGCCTCATTTGAAGTCGTGCCAGCATACAAGGACCTTGAACGCGAAGCCAACCTTATCACCCGCGAGATCGACGTACTCAATGTCGACAGCGTGATGGACGGTGAATTGCTTCAACAACTTCGCGCCTCACTCGGTGAAGAAGGTGCCTCCGATCTCAGCGACGTCACCAAGCTCTACGCGGAAGTCGGCGTCATCTTGCCAGACATGGTACGGCGGCGTTTCTACGAGGTGGAACGGTTTCATCGCTCGATCATCGAAAACCGCCGCGCCCACCTGAGTGCTGAAATCACCTCCACCGAAGCGCGTATCGACGAGCGCGACCAGCGCACCGCTGAGCTCGATCGCCGGCGTCGCCAGATCATGAATGTGCTGAGTTCGGGCGGCGCGCTAGAGCATTACACGAACCTGCGCGAGGAGGCTGGCCGTGCCGAGGCCGAGGTAGAGGGTTTGCGCCAGCGCCTCGAGACTGCAGAGCGTATCGAGAGTACCAAGGCCGAACTGGACATTGAGCGGGCCAATCTGACCAAGGCGCTTCGGGACGACCTGCACGAGCGCAACGACATCCTGCGCGAGGCGATCCTGACTTTCGAGTACTTGTCGGAATCCCTCTACGAGAAAGCCGGAAGCCTCACCATCGCCGAGACAGGCGGTGGGCCGCAGTTCGACGTCCATATCGATGGGCAGCGGAGTAAGGGCATCACCAACATGCAGATCTTCTGCTTCGACCTGATGCTCACCGAAATCAGCCTGAAGCAGGGTCGCGGGCCCGGCTTTCTCCTGCACGACAGCCACCTGTTCGATGGCGTCGACGAGCGACAGGTCGCCAAAGCCCTTCAGCTTGGCGCCGAGCGTGCCGAGGCCGCTGGTTTCCAGTACATCGTGACGATGAATTCCGATGTTCTTCCCCAGGAGGGGTTCCGAACTAGCTTCAGGGTCAAGGACCATGTCCTGGAGACCAAACTCACGGACGCGACCGACACCGGTGGGTTGTTCGGGCTTCGTTTCAACTAGGAGCGCCGATGCGATCTGCGCCCTTCACCCGTCCTACCCTTGTCGCCGCCGTCGAGTTGCTTGAGCAACACAGCCAGGCGCGGTTCAACCAGATGGTCCTCCGCCTTGGCCTGGAGGACGAGATTTCCTCCAGCTCCTCCCTCAGTGTCGCCAACAAGTGCGCCCTGCTCGGTCGGATCGTTGTGCAACGGGCCGAGGCCGTGCTCGACACGCTCGAAGGCAGCATGACCTTGGGCGAGGCGGTGATCCGGCAAGCTGCGCAGCTAGCGCAGCAAAACGCTACGCAAGCTTTGCAAACGGCCTTCGCACGGGGCCTTGCGCGTGACGGATACATTTTGACGTGGGACGACTTCGGGCGAAACACGTCCATCCGTGCGGCATTGCCCGGCGAAATCCAGCTCCCCCAAACGGACGACGAGGTGCATCAGCTTCTCAAGTTCTTCGGCTTCACAACCCCTCTCGGTCATCTTGACCAAGCCGTTGCAGCGCATACGCGCGGCAATTGGGCGGCTTGCAACAGTCAACTCCGGACCTTCCTGGAAAGCCTGTTCGACGACATCGCACGTAAGTTGCTACCGCAGCAAGCGGGTCAACAGCTGAGTTCAGAAAACCGGCGCGCCTTGCTCGCAGAAATCGGTTTCCTCGCGATGGATCGCAACGAGTGGACCCAGGACGGGAAGAACTACGTCAACGGGCTCTTCAAAATGCTCCACACGGAGGGTTCGCACCCGGGCCTCTCGGATGAAGATCACAGCACCTTCCGCCTGCATGTCGTTCTGGTCACCGCCAGGACCTTCTTGCGGCGGCTGGTCTACGGCAAGTGAGGCCCGACATGGCGTTCTTCTCGCAGGACCAGTTGGAAGCCATTGCCGGCGCCCTGGGCGACACCAACCAAGGCCTTACAGGGCTGGAGATCCAGCACCTGATCGCGTCCAGCAAGATGATCGATCCAGGCCCGGTGATGAAACGTGTCCGCATCTACAATGCCTTCGTAGAGAGCCAGAACACCAAACAAAACCGCACGCACGTCCTGGAATTCATTCGCCTCGCAATGAAGCCAGCTCGATATAACCATGACCCGGATCGGTACGAGCCGATGCGAGCACTTCTAAATCAGGCTTTGGCATTTGCCGGCCTTGTCGTGGATCAGGCCGGAAACCTCACATCGGCAGAATCCGCCCAGACATTGCCGGAGGCACAACGGCGCGCCCGCAACCTTCGAGCCGATCTCGAGGGCCGAGGCGTACATCCGGACGTGCTGAAGTTTTGCCGCGCCGAGCTGGTTTCGGACAACTACTTCCATGCTGTCCAGGAGGCGGTGAAGAGCGTCGCGGACAAGATGCGTACACGCACGGGTCTGACGGACGATGGGGCACCTTTGGTCGATAGAGTGCTCGCTGGTGACCCTCCACTCTTAGCTATTAATCCACGCAGCACAGTCAGCGAACGCAGCGAACAAAGCGGGTTTGCCAACCTTGTCCGTGGCACCTTCAGCATGTTCCGCAACCCGACCGCGCATGAGGCACGCATTCACTGGGTAATGTCCAAGGAGGACGCCGAAGACCTACTATCAATCGTATCGCTGATTCATAGGCGCCTGGACGCCGCTCATATGCCGGCACGCATTTAAGGCTCAGGCCATATGAGCTGAATCGAAAGCGAGCTAGATCCAGACCGCATAGGTCGCATCGGTGAGCGGCAGTTCGAGTTGCTCTAGGAGCGCGAGTGCCTCTAGTTCAATAAGAGCACCGTCGACGTGATGGGCTGGGATTTCATCGTAGAGTTCTCGTTGATTTCTTAAAACTTATAATCAATCTAAATTTTTCCATTTATTTCAACTATGCAGTCGACATTTAATATTACTTTTTTCTTCTGATAAATAAATTGTAGTTAAATACATAGTAAAATCAATGTTGCTAAGGAGTTTCCTTTTGTGGTTTTCCGAGGCAGTTATTGAAAGTCATAAAATAAACTTGGGATTCTCAGTATATAGAACGAAAATTTCTATTATTTTCGGATGATTTTCAGAAATAATTTTTGATTCTTAAGAATCCGTCGGATAATTCCGTTTGGTGATCCCATTGGGTAATTCCATGAGATTAATCCATTGGGGAAATTAAATGGAGGAAAAAAAGAGCCACGCAGTTACCCGCGCAGCCCATTTTGATTTAGTTAGCACTTAATCAATACAGCAGCGGCGGGAATTCTTCAAGTCTGAAACACGATTCAGGCAATGGATTTTTATTGCCTAAAACAAGGAGACTCAAATGCCGATGAAAATTCGCAAGATTATCACCCGCTCAACGGCCCGTGTGATAGGCCGCTTTCCAAGTCGGAAGGCGCGAGGAATGGTTGATTATGAATCACAGATCGAAAAGGACTTCGTATACCGCCTAGAGGCATGTCCATTCGTTATCGATTTTAGGAGCCAGCCGACCAAGATTGAGTTCAGTCACAATGGTAATCCCTCACATTACGTTCCAGATTACTGGGTTAGAACTTGGCATGGGTCGTTTTTCGCTGAGGTGAAACCAGACAGTATTTGGGATGATCCACAGATCTTAAGTCGGCTAAAGAGCATTTCGGTTGCCTTTGGCGAACGCAATGAGCGGTTCCGAATTTTCACTGCGAGTGAAATTAGGCGCTCACCTCATTTCCAGAATGCTAGGCTAGTAAACGATTTCCGATACTCAGCATTTGTGCCTTCTAAAGCTGACCTTCTCGCTGCACGAGCGTTTTTTCATCATACCCCCCAAACAACAGCATCAAGCTTATGGGAGCACTTGAGGGGGGACACTCTTGAGAAGACCGTTTTGCCATTTATTGCATTTGGTCAAATCAGGATGAACTTCGGCGTTAGATTTGGTGAGCATTCTAAGCTTTGGATTCCAAGCTGGGAGATGGGCCAATGATTGATCATCTCTTAAAACATGATTGGGTATTTGATGACGAAAGTTGTGTGAATGATTCTGACAATGAAGAGTTTTCTGAGAAACCGGATTTCAAAAGCGTATTTGATTTTGAGTCTCTACCTACAGATAGAAAATCCGAGGTAAAACAGCGCCTGAATATATTGAAATTAATTCAAGATTTTGGGCATGGTGGCGTGACACGAGAAGCATATGATTTCGTCGTGGAAACCAAGCTGTATTCAGTTCCATCTCAAACAACGGTTCGGGGTTGGTGGCAACGTTGGGTCTATTCTGGCTTTAAAGTCGAAAGTTTGCTCCCACGGTATCACCTAAGAGGAAACCGAACATCCAAGGTTTCCCCTGCAGTTGAAAGGATGATAGCTGATGCTATCCGTTCCAGATACCTGACAAAGAAGTGTCACACTGTGGGTGTGGTATATATCAAGTTGTTGGAAATGCTGGAGAAGGAGAATGTAGGTAGGTCAGTTGAGTTTCAGTTACAAGCACCGGCCCTATCCACTTTGACCAGGCGAATCCGAGCATTAGATCCATACGTTGTAGCTGTTGCACGAAAAGGGAAAGCCCATGCCGACAGGCTTTACAAGCATGTTGGCATGGGGGTAACAAGCCGGTTTCCACTTGATGTTGTGCAAATTGATCATACCGTTTTGGATGTAATTCTAACGGACGAAAACGGTACATTACTCGGTCGTCCTACGCTTACTGTCGCGATAGATGTCTACAGTCGCGCAGTTTTAGGATTCCATATTTCTTTTGACGCGCCCGGGTGGAAATCTGTGATGCGTTGTTTGTCGATGGCAATACAGCCCAAGGATTCAATTTTCAAACGATATAGTTCTCTGAGGTTTGGCTGGCCATGCCATGGCATCATGCTGACAGTGCTGCTCGATAATGGCCCGGAGTTTCATGGCCATGCCATCGAAGATGCAGCTAACGGCTTAAGTATTGAGCTTAGATACTGCCCAGCTAAAAAACCTTACTATAAGGGAATTGTTGAGCGCTACTTTGGAACGGCTAATACAAAGCTGGTGCATCGCCTACCAGGAACCACGTTCTCCAATACTAAGGCACGAGGAGATTACAAATCTGAAAAAGAAGCGTGTGTCACGCTTCCTAAACTCGAGGAGTGGTTTACTCGGTTTGTGATCGAAATATATATGCCTAGCCTTCATATGGGTATACTGGAAGCACCTTTAGATCGCTGGGGGAAGGGTGTTAAGTTAACGTCTATCCGGTTGCCAGATCCATCGATTCCAATGGCCGTCTTGCTTGGTGAAATCGTCTTTCGATCTCTAACACGCAGGGGGATCGAGTTGTATGGGCTTATGTTTTCATCTGAAGAGCTAGCACTGGATCTGCGCAGACGCATCGCTGTGCTTGGGAAAAACAATGCAAAAGGGAAGGTAAAAGTTAAATTCGACGCGTCGGATATGGGACGTGTTTGGGTACACGCAGTCCCGAACGAACCTCCAATTTATGTGCCTTGTATTGATCAGGAAGCCTCTGATGGAATACCCCTCTGGCAAGTAAAAGCAGTTCGAAGCCGGCTCTTAGCGGACGCAAAGATTCAACAGAAGGGGCGGCGTAAATCCCTGGTTGAAGGCACCGCCGAGTTGCAAAATGACATCCAAGAATATGGCGAAACTGCTCGTCGCAAGAAGCGCACGGCGAAACGATTAGGCCGCATGAAGGAAGGCGCCACGATTCGCGCGGCAGCGGATTATTCCAAGTTGAAACCAACCAATACTTTAAATGACGATAATATTTTTCGTGAAAATGAACGGGTGGAAGCGACTGAGAACATCACCTGGGAAGTGGGATTTTTGAAAGGTATTAAGGGAGCAGGCGAATGAACCAGGCTTCAAATGCACAACAACCAAAATCGCCATTAAATCAACTCAGTGACTCTGATATCGCGAGACTATCCAAGCTGGAAACGCTTTACGTCAATTATGATCAAACGCAGAGGGCCTGTGAGATGTTACGTCGGTTTCACATGGGCGCGCGCGAAACATCTGGAGGGAAGTTCATTTCCCTGATTGGAGACTCCGGTGCAGGGAAAACAACTGTCATTGAGCTCTACTGCGCTTCCATTGCTGTTCCAACGGTTGACCTGGACAAAAATGATGTAACCCCCGTTGTCTTTGTGACTGTTCCGGAAGACTGCACAGTCAAAGAGTTATGTGTTCGTCTTCTGGCGGCACTTGGAGACCCTTATTCCCACAGGGGCACAAAGTTTGAAATTGAGGCCAGGATCAAGCCACTTGTACAAAACAAGGGGGTGGAACTTATAATACTGGACGAATTCCAACACATGATTGATCCAGAACGAGGGAAAGTCGCTCATACGACTTTGGAATGGCTTAAGACCCAAATGAATACTTTAAATGTTGGGTTTGTATTGGTCGGACTTCCTGAATTCGAAGAGGTTGTGCACGACAATTTACAATGGCACCGGCGTTCCCGAGGTCGTTTTCAACTTCATCCTTTCAGTTGGTCAACTCCAGATGACCAAAACCGGTTCCTAAGTTTTCTGGGAACGATCGAAGCTTTAGTGCCTGTTCCCAATAACGACGGCTGCCTTCGAACTGGTAATCTGCCGGCAAGAATAATCCACGCTACTGGCGGGCACGTTGCGTTTGTAATGCGCCTTATTCGACAGGCTGCTGAAGAGGCTATTGATCAAGAGGCGGAAACACTTACGGCCCATCACTTCCAAAAAGCCTACAATGTTCTCGAGGGGTTCTCGAAACCAAAAGAAAACAATCCATTCATGCCCAACTTCAAGAGAAAAGGCGTCATACATGATATCCACCGGAAGACGGAGGTGCTGCAATGACTTCGTTTCAGAAAGTTGCTGTCGCTGTTCGACCCTTCGATGATGAATGCCTTATGGGATACATTATTAGAGTATCTGAGATAAATGGATATCCAACCCCCACGTGGGTCACGCAGCTGTGGGGATCAGAGATTTCTAACAAAAGTCCACTGTCTCTCTCCGATCATACAAGCGGAATGTCGATTTGCCTTAGGCAAGATAAAGCAGTGCTCGAGAGGACGCTTATAAGAAATATCGACAATGAAAATCACCGAGTTCTGCTGCCATCTGGCGACTTCGTTCGATATGAAGATCTCTCACTAAAAGAGGTCAGAGTGTGTGAATGTTGCCTGCACGAGTTCGGTTACATCCGATGGCATTGGACAATAAAGGCAATCCCAGTATGCCATATACATGGGGTCACGCTTCGAACCCATTGCAGCTCGTGCAAAACCAAATTTCGGCATTTGAGACCAACAGTAAAGTGTCTTTGTGGCAATCGCTCTAAAGAAAGACCGTGGCCCTTACTTAAGGAAGAGCGCGACATCATAGATTGGCACATTCAGCGGTGGAGTTCGCAGGGGAAGCTGAAAAAAAACAGAGTGGAAGGTTTTCTTCCCCCAAAGGGATACTCCGAGTTACCCGCTGCCCGGCAACTCGCGGTGCTGAAGCTGCTGCGCGCGAGCGCCGTCCTAAAAGAAGATCAGGAAGAGGTTTCTACAACAAACCAGGACCCTTTGTTCGGTTTTCGCCTGCTGGGGGACTGGCCTTACGCCTACCATGCTCATTTGCGTAACATTGTTGATCGTTCAATGTCTAAGGTCACTGTTTTTCACCTGAAGAGTCACTTCAATACTCACTATAGAGCTGTATTAGAGAGCAAGCACTTACCTGGATATTCAATGCTATGGGCCGAAATCAAAAACTTCATGGATGCCCTGATTGGTGAGATTCCAGTCAACAGGCGTGGAAATGCAGCAGCGTTACCTGAAGAGGAGAAGGCAAAATACATTTCTCGTCAGACAGCAGCTCAAAAACTGAAGATGTCAAAAAGCAAGCTTCGAAATTTGGTTGGTTCTGGAATCATTGTTGGGCAGTCATTCCGTTACGCTAACAATACCAAGCAATTTCTCTGCGCTGAATCTGTTGAAGCATATTCGGAGCTTCAATCAAGGGCATTAACATTAGGCGAGACGGAGAAACTTCTAGGTGTTACGGCGCATGTTTTATCTCAGTTGATCCGTGCGAAATTGATTCGGAAAATTCCTGTTCTCGCTGCTGCTGATCGATCTCTGAGCTCCAGGATAGACCGCCGTTCAATTGAAGAATTAATCGATCAACTTTCAGAAATCTCTTCTCCATTCGATGGTGGCCGCATCTCTGAATTCACATCGCTTCCTAAAGCTGTAGCGAAGTATAACGCGAATGGAGTTTCCATGTTGGACATCATCCAGTTTGCACTGTGTTACTCATTGCCAATCTGGCGCGTTGGTTGGGCATCTAATGAGCTCTTAAAGCAATTTGTAATTCATGGAGATGATCTAAGAACAATGGGAACATCAGATACCTCGCGAGCGACCAGAACTTAATCAATGTTCGAAGCGGCACACTTCTGAGTGCATTGAGGACAGTTCATCAAAAACATTTCTCGGCCATCAGACCCGCCCCGAATAGCGGGCAAAGGCGGTAATGTTGGTAATATCAATCCAATCACCGCGGCCAGAATAAATTTCAGATGTTAGCCATTCTACTTCATCCTCCACATGCTCCTCCGAAACATCTCGGTACCAAGCCCTCAGCCGCCCGTCCTCTCCACCGCTCCAGCGGTACCCACAGCGCTTCAGGGCATCTTTCCGCTCGTAGGGTGAATTAACCGCCCAGAGCCTCTTGGTGGGCATCCTGGCGGCCTCCAGCAACTGTGCAAATCCAGTGCGCCCAGAAATAGGCAAGGTGAGTGATAAGAGCTCCAGGACCGCTTGACAGTCCTGAAGTGCTCTATGGGCTTTAAAAAATAGACCAAAAGTGAGAGCGATCCATTCGAGTTTCCGACTGGTAACCCCTTCCTCTTTCCAAGCGATGTCATTCATTGAACAGGCCCATGCCTTTTCCTGAAATACTTTGCTGAGCCTTTCAACAAAGGGCCGATCAAAGGCTGCGTGATGAGCTATGATCAATACGGCAGGTTCGATCGCAGCCTCCAGGGCAGCGATATCAATCGTCTGTCCAGCAAGATCCTCGTCCTTGAGGCCCGTGACTTTTGATATTTCTGGATCAAGTGGCGCAAGCGGTTCCTGCAGTGCCTGAAAAGCTGTGCCAACTGAGAACAGTCTGCCGTCCCGGGAGAATGTGAATGGCAGAGCGGCGATCTCGATCACGCTGTCATGTTCAGGGTCAAATCCCGTTGTTTCGGTATCCAGAATGATACCAACCAAAACTTCTTCGTTTGGGTCGGGCTCGCCATAGGAATCTTTCGGCACCAGGCGTCTCTGTATCTGGTAGTTGGGCGAAGCTTCTAGAACCTTGGCGGCATTTTCAAGATCATCAGTCATATTTTGAGTTTCAGGCTACCCCATAGGCCCCGTCAATAGGATACACCAATGGGATCAACATTTACCCGAGGGGAAGTTGGATACCCATTACATCGGCTGCGGGCTTAAGGCCGAGGACATAAATATTTTGGAGATTTCTCAGAAATGTCGATGCGCTCTGAATGCAACGGGTATCTAGGGAAAGCCCAACGTGTAACCTTAAAGAAGTGGTTCGATGTTGGACACATCGATCTCTTTGGCTGCTTTTGACATATCAAAGTTGGTTTGCATGTTGAGCCAATAATGCGGTGTCGTGTTGCAAGCGCGTGCCAAGCGCATAGCTGTGTCAGTTGAAATCGCAGCAGTCCCTTTTATAATTCGGTCAATCCGGGTCCGAGGTACACTAAGGTGTTTGGCAAACGCTCCTGCACCGATGCCCATGGGCTCGAGATACAGTTCCTTCAGGACCTCGCCAGGGTGCATTGGGCTTTCTAGCATGCTCATTTTCACAATCCTTCCAGTAAACATTACTGCTTACGGTTTAACCGCAAGACGCGTTTCTCTGATCAGAATTTCAGCTGGGATGTGCCATTCATTGTGCAAAGCTCTAATTTGCGCAATAGACAGCGCCTTCTTTCGCCCTAAAATTTCTGACGCGCGCGATTTGCTATGCAACACTGTTGCGAGCGCCTTTTGGTCCAGATCATTCTGCTCCATGTGAAAGCAAATCATATCTACAGGATCGGGGTTTTGGACGGGATAACGCGTGTCTTCGTAGTTGGACGCCAAGTCGGACAGGACCATGAGGTATTCGAACTCAGGTGTCCCTTCCTCCGCAGCCCAAAACAAATCAATCTGACCAACCGCCCAGGCGAGGTCTTCATCGTTTTTGATTGTTCTTATTTCAAACCTCTTCATAGCACATCTCAGTCCGTGACTCGTGCTCTACATTCTAAAATTTGCTTCTCAATAATATGTTACAAAAGTCGCATCAATGCGATCATAATAAGCATGTACTCGGATAGCCTTCAGGTGAGGCACACTACTAACGCTGTCAAATTGGGAAAAATACGGATGATGAGCGCCACAGAAAAGATTTATCAGGAAGCAATAAAAAGGGGCTTTCTTGCAAGGGAAAGTAATCTGAAAGAGGCAGGCGGAGTTTACAGTCTTGATGCTGTATCGAAATTACTGGGCGTCTCAAAAGATGCCGTTCAGCAACAGGTAAGTGAACGACAGCTGATTGCTGTTCTCGAGAAGGACGAAACTCTGTTTCCGGTCTGTCAGTTTAGTGAAAATGCTCCGTTGAAGGGCCTTAAGGACGTTCTTCAGGAACTTAACACAGGCCAGCCCAGTTGCCACCTGTCTGTCGTGTCTGCGATTTCTGTCTCATCTTCATTCCCCTTCGGGTCATTACGATGAACCAGAAATCCTCTCCTATGCAATTCCACTAATC
>NZSA01000034.1 GCA_002696645.1 Rhodospirillales bacterium
GCATAGGGCTGCGCCAGCACCAGAACCTCTTCCCATTTCTGCGAATCCGCCAAGGCCCGTCCGGCCTCATAGGCCTGTGTCACATCCTGCTGACGCCACCACGCGTAACCACCCCCGACCGCGCCCGCGATCAGGACAAGCCCCCACACCCAGATGATCGCCGCCCGCCTCGTCATGGTTGTAGAGTATGGTCACGACCAATTTCTGACAATCCTGAAAGATGCACAGGATATCGACCCGGTCCAGTTCAAGGCGGAATTCCAGTTTAACCCGTCCAGAAACAGCGCAACAACGTCATTTGGACAATAAGACAAATCTTGCACTCTCCATACTGGGTGTTGTTCCTCCTTTGAGAGCGGCATCAACTCTTAACACCATAGAGAGCAACGTTGCGCCCACGATGCTAGATCGCGCCAAAGCTCTTGTGGGATTTGTGAGTGGTCCAGGTGCCGAGGCGGCCTCTGTTGTGAAAGGCCTCGATACAGCCGAAAAAAACGTCATGCAATCCATGATAAGGAAACACGGCCTGTCGACCAAAGACGTGATTGGGATACAAAATTACATGATAAAAAATCCCACATTCGTAGACGAACTCGCGACAAAAACACGAAACGCCCAAAACGCCGTTCTTGCAGGAGCGATAGCTGGTTATGCCTCTGGCAAAGCGGCTGGTAAACTTGCCCCTGGGACAGAACCCATTTTCATACCAATTGGAGAAAAAATCGGCAGAAAGCTGATTAGCAATGAGTGACCTAAGATCCTAGCTTGGAACATGAGAGTCCATCGAGGTTTTTAATTCTTTTTGAAAACTCGATGGACTCTCGTTCTAAATCCTTGAACATTTTCAAAATTTCGCCTTGTTCATTTTCATTTACCTCCTTCAAAAATTCATCGAGGACATCTTTTGCGTCAGTCAGGCCATTTTTAGATGCTATGAAAATCCAATACAGCATGGCTTTTTCTCGTTCCTCAGCCGCGGGATTAGTCTCTTGGTAATATCTCCCATAAGCAATTGCAGCATTTGACGCCGCTTTATAGACTCCAGCGAATGCAGCTCGCTCTGAGTATCTTATAGATAGTGGATAGTTTCTCTTAACATATTCCCCTTTGCTATATAACGCTCCCATAAGATAATTCGCCATTGGCATGCCGCAATCCGCAGCCTCTTGCAGAAAAACAACCGCCTCCTTGGCCTGCGCCTCTGTCGGCTCATGCTTCAATATCCACCTTCCCATGAAATAGGCAGCCCGCATATCGCCTGCCTCTGCGGCGCGGCGGCGGAGGATTAGACCTTTGTCGATGTCTTGGATGCTGTCTGGCCCGTTGATATAGGCATCGGCCAGTAGGCCGTTGATGCGGGGATCATCTCGACCGGCATAGGGCTGCGCCAGGGCCAGAGCCTCTTCCCATTTCTGCGAATCCGCCAAGGCCCGTCCGGCCTCATAGGCCTGAGCCACATCCTGCTGACGCCACCACGCATAACCGCCCCCGACCGCGCCTGCGATCAGGACCAGCCCCCACATCCAGATGATCGCCGTCTGCCTCGTCATGGTTGTAGAGTATGGTCACGACCAATTTCTGACAATCCTGAAAGATGCACAGGATATCGACCCGGACTGCTTCACCGCGGTGGATGTATTCAATTCTTATCGATCCTCTATCCAAGATACCTATACAAAAATTCTGCAGTCCCTAAAGAACCCGGATGGCTCCATTCCGGACCTGTCAAATGTTGCGGTTCGTCAAAGAGTACTGGCGGAAAACCCGGACATTAGAAAAAAGGCCGCCCAGGCCGCCAGCATGAACGCCCTGGCCACCTTGCTAGGCGATAGAATTGGGGCCTTCTCCGGAACCATCGCGAAGGTGATTAAGCCGGAGATTAGTGAGATAATAAAATTTGGGTTAGAAACGGGCGCAAGCAATTCATCCCAAAAGGCCTTTGAAGGGCTCACCAAGCGCCCTGATAAATAGTATTGCAAGTAAAGGCATTCGCTGGGTGAATTTTCTTTACCCAGCGAACTGCCATTCTGTGAAACTCTTGTATCCACAACTCTCCGTATTCGTTAAATTTATCAATTGTTCTATCTTCGATTACTTCTAAAATACGCTGAGCTTCTGGATTTCCATTTTTGGCCTCCCAAAAAAACCAATACAACATTTTTATATTTGATTCATTCTCAAGGAAACTCTCATCCTGACCCGCAAGACGAGCGTACCCAATGGCTGCATTCCAAGCCGCACTTTCAAACGATGCGAGTGCGGCAGCTTCAGAATGTTGAATAGATTTCGGGATATCAATGTCTATAAAAACACCGTCCGCGAAGAGGACACCCAAGTCATAGTTCGCACTTGGCATTCCACAATCGGCAGCATTTTGCAGAAACCCAATCGCTTCCTGCGCCTGCGCCTCTGTCGGCTCATGCTCCAATATCCACCTCCCTAGGAAATACGCCGCCCGCATATCACCAGCCTCCGCGGCACGGCGGCGGAGGGTTAGGCCTTTGTCGATGTTCTGGATAGAGGCCGGGCCATTGATATAGGCATCAGCCAGCAGGCCGTTGATGCGGGGATCATCGCGATCAGCATAGGGCTGGGCCAGGGTCAGCGCGTCCTCCCAGCGATCCGCGTCGGCGGCGGCCCGTCCGGCCTCATAGGCCTGGGCCACATCCTGCTGGCGCCACCACACAAAGCCGCCCCCGACCGCGCCTGCGATCAAGACCAGCCCCCACACCCAGATGATCGCCGCCTGCCTCTTCATGGTTGTAGAATAACGCCACCCACAAATGCTGGCAATTCTCAAAGCGCATATAGTTAGGCTTTCAGAGCGTACCCATTACAGTGTTGTGGGCAAAACAGGTCGACACAATCCTGGAACAGGCCAAAGGTCCTGACGGCACCCCCATTGACCTGACCGATCCCGTCGCCCGACATCAATTCCTATCAGACACGCGCAATGAAAACCTGATGCGTCGAATAACCCACAAGGCCTTCTCTGACACCTTCTCAGAATTCCTGGGCAGCAAGGCCGGCGCACTCACCGGTAAAATCGCTGATGTTGCGGCGCCGGGGATGAATCCGATTATCCGGTACATGGGTGAAAATGCCATTTCCAATACAACAAAGGATGCACTTATTAATTCGCATAAAACGGATCAGTAACATTGCACTTGAGGCCGTCCATATTCTGAATTCTCGAAAAGATTTGGTCGGCCTCATTTGCGATCTCCAGATAGGTCAGTTCTCCTTGCGAACCAAACTTTGCAACCGCTTTCTTCCGAACTTCTGCTGCAATTGCCTTTGCTCTTTCTTCTCCATTTTTTGACGACACCAACAGCCATTGAATAGATTTAGTATATCCTAAACCTTGCGAAATGGACCCGCTCTTGGTGAGCAGACTATAAACAATGTAAGTGTTCCATGCCGCTCCATTAAATCCAGAATATGCTGAACGCTCGAAATATCCGACGGATTTTTGGTAGTCCGCGTTTAACCATTTCCCATCGACGTAAATTAGCCCTAGATGGTAATTCGCCGCTGGCATTCCACAGTCTGCGGCCGCTTGAATAAAGCCAATTCCCTCCTTCGCTTGCCCCTCTGTCGGCTCATGCTCTAATATCCATTTCCCTAGGAAATACGCCGCCCGCATGTTTCCAGCCTCTGTGGCGCGGCGGCGCAGGGTCAGGCCTTCGTCGATGTCTTTAATGGAGTCCGGGCCGTTGATATAGGCATCGGCCAGCAGGCCGTTGATGCGGGGATCATCTCGCTCGGCATAGGGCTGCGCCAGCACCAGAACCTCTTCCCATTTCTGCGAATCCGCCAAGGCCCGTCCGGCCTCATAGGCCTGTGTCACATCCTGCTGACGCCACCACGCAAATCCGCCCCCGACCGCCCCTGCGATCAGAACAAAAACCCACACCCAAATGATCGCCGTCTGCCTCGTCATAGTTGTAGAGTAAACTATGTGTTCAGGGGCAGGCAATATTCTGTCGAGCCGGGCAGCGGCGTGCCGTTTTTAGGCTGCGTCCAATCCCATCTGCCAGAAGTCGATTTCAAGGCGCGTCGCCTGAGAGAATGTTTTTGCAAGTTCCGTGCGACGGGAAACGCTGAGCGCAGACCCCGCCAAATCATCCAGATACAAGCGCGTCTCGCGGCATGCCTTTTGATAATTCATGCCGGAATACATATTTATCCAATCGGCATACGGGTTATCCGGGGAGGTGGGAGAATGAGCGAGGCCGATTTCGCCATAACCCAGGATGCAGGGGGATAGTGCTACATAGAGATCCAGCAGATTTCCGGCCATTCCGCGTTCCAGAACATACCGCGTATAGGCCATGGTCGGGGTTTCTTCCGGTTCCCTTTCCAGATCCGCAAGCGTTATTCCCCATTTCTTGCAATATTTTCTGTGCAGATCCAATTCGATATCCAGAATGGCCTGCATCCCTTCTTTCGCGCGGTATAAATCCTCCAAGGAGCGCGCCTTATATCCCGCAAGGGCATAGGCGCGGGCAAACTGAATCAGGAACAGGTAATCCTGTTTCAGATAATGACGGAACGCCGCTTCTGGCAGGCTGCCATCGGCCAACCCCTGCACAAATGGATGATGGGTATAGGCGTGCCACTCTGGGGAGCATTGGGCTTTAAGGTCGTTGAAGAAGGTCATGGCAACGACACCTGCACCGCATAGCTGTCCAGTGGTGGTACCGTCTGGATCAGGCCCGCCTGCCTCATGAACACCGCGAAATCCTGATATCGTTCTCGATCCAAGCCAACGGGGTCTGCCGCCAGTAAAGGCACGGTGTCACGCCAGGCCCGTTGGTTCAGGTCATCATCCAGCGAGGGGTCGGCTTGAATAAAAATCTGCCAGGCCGCCTCCGGGTTGCTTTGAATAAAGGCTGTCGCATCCCGCAAGGCTGCGAGAAAACGCGGCAGTCTGGGGTCCCCGGCTGCAACCGTGTCAGGATGCGCCAACAAGATCAATTCATCATACAGGGGGACACCATGATCTTCCGGCAGAAAGGCCCGCCCAGGATATCCTTCCAGATCCATCTGATTGAGTTCGAAATTTCGAAACGCCCCAATGACAGCATCGGTCTGACCCGCGATCAATGAGGGCGACAAGGACCAGTTCACATTGATCAGAGTGACATCATCCATTGTCAATCCGGCCTGATGCAGCATTGCCCCCAACAAGGCGCTTTCAAAACCGCCAACGGTATATCCTATACGTTTTCCTTTTAAATCCGCCAGCGTCTGAATGGGTCCATCCGCCAGAACGACAAGGCTGTTCAGGGGGGAGGAAATCAATGTGCCAACCCGCATCAGGGGCAAGTCCTGATCCGCTGCCATATGCAAATGCGGCTGATAGGAAACCGCGATATCCGCCTGCTTTGCCGCGACCAGCTTGGGCGGGTCATTGGGATCGGCGGGCGCAATCAAGTCAACATCCAGATCATACTGGGCAAAAAACCCCTTATCCCGGGCGATAATCAGGGCGGCATGATCTGGATTAACAAACCAATCCAACAATACGACCAGCTTGTCTTGGGCATGGCCGGGGGACGGGGCCAACAGGGCGGCAAGCATGCAAAGCAGCGCCAATGAAGCGACTTTGATCTTTTGTATTCTCATCAACTAGGTCTCCGTATGGAAGATTGAAGGTCAGGCATAGCCGTTTTCTGACTGCCAATTGGTCACCAGACGCAGCCCATGGTCGACCAGGGTATAGAGCCCAAGAGCCATGACTGCCAGTACCAGCAGTGCTGCGAACATTAAGTCGGTCTGCATCCGCCCATTGGCGTGCAGCATCAGATATCCCAGACCGGCGGAAGACCCGACCCATTCCCCCACCACCGCGCCAATCGGGGCTACTGCCGTTGCCACTCGCAGGCCAGAGCCAAAGGCGGGCAAGGCGGCGGGCAGGCGAATGCGCAGCAGTACCGACCTGCGGGGCAGGCCATTGGGACCCGCCATGACCCGCGCCATGTCCAGCCAACCTGGATCAATTCGGCGCAGCCCGTCGTAAAATGCCGCCGTGACCGGGAAATATATGATCAGAACGGCCATCGCGACCTTGGACATCAGGCCATAGCCAAACCACAACGTCAGCAGCGGCGCGAGCGCGAATACCGGTAACGCCTGACTGGCAATCAGGATGGGCATCAGCCATTGTCTCAGAGGAGCAAAGAGGATCAGACTGATGGCGGAAACCCCGCCCAGAACAGTGCCACACACCAACCCCAACACAATTTCCATTGCCGTAATTCCGGCATGGGGCGCGATAAGGGTCCAATGGGTTATCAATGACTCTGCGACCCGCATCGGGCCCGGCAGAATGAATTTTGGGACACCGCTGATCCAGACGACACATTGCCATATCAGCAACAGGCCAAGCGCGATTGTGATAAGGCGCAGGGCTTGGGTCATGCCACCCCCTTCTCAACAGGAGCACGTGTGTCCTGACGGGTCGCATCCTGAAGCGCCAATTGCTGTAACAGTCCGGCCGCCCGTTCTGCCATACCAGGCGCATCCAGTGGCCGGGGTGTGGCGACATCGGGCAGGCGGCCCGCATCTGTCAGTTGAACGGGCAGTCCCGCCAACAGGGCAATCCGATCCGCCAAGCGCAAGGCTTCCGACGGATCATGCGTCACCAGCAGAACAGTCCGGCCCGATAACAGCCGGGCGGCGGTCTCCTGTAAGCGAAACCGCGTCACGGCATCCAGGGCTGAAAATGGTTCATCCATCAAGACAAGCGGGCGGTCTTCCATCAGCGTGCGCGCCAGGGCAACCCGCTGGCGCATCCCACCCGATAATGCCGACGGCCTGTCCTTGGCCCGCGCAGCCAAGCCAACCTGATCCAAGAGGTGCAGGGCTTTCTGGCGATCCTCAACACTGGTTCGATGATGGCGCAAGCGGTGTCCGATTAATACGTTATCGATGATCGACAACCATGGCAGCAATAAGTCACGCTGTGCCATATAGGCGATCCGCCCTGCCAAAGGCTGACCATCGCTGGCCCGGACTGTGCCAATTGTCACGCCGCCATCTTCCGGCAGGCCCGCGATCAGCCGCAGCAGGCTGGTCTTGCCGACGCCACTGGGGCCCAGCAAGGCAGTCCACTCCCCAGCCTTTAAAGTCAGCGATACATCCTGAAAGATCAGGCGTCCGGCAAAGGACAGGCCGGCGCCAGCCACATCAACCCCAATTGAGGCCTGCGCTTCCGGTGCAGCCGCAAGGGCAATCGTCATCGACCCCGCTCCGCCCATTGCGCATGGAAATGGTGAACAGGTCCGTGCCCCTGGCCAATTTTCAGTCGATCTGCCGCCAATATGGCGTTGGAGATATAGGCCTTAGCGGATTTCGCCGCTTCTTCCAGATTCTTAGCCAAGGCCAGATGTGCGGCGATGGCGCTGGATAAGGTACAGCCTGTGCCATGGGTGTTTTGGGTTTCAATTCGACGTCCGGGTAACCATGTACTGCCATCGGCTGTGACCAACAGATCGGCGGAGTCCTGTCCGCCCATATGTCCGCCCTTCAGCAGGACCGCTTTTGGCCCCAAAGCCAGCAAACGTTCCGCAATTGATACCATCGCATCAGGCGATTCTATTTCACCGTCAAAACCCAACAGAGCGGCCGCTTCCGGCAGATTGGGTGTGATAATATCGGCCAGGGGAATAAGGTCCGACAGCAGGGTCGCCACCGCTTCGGGTGCTAATAGGGCATCACCACTTTTGGCGACCATCACCGGATCCAGCACGATCCAGCGCGGCTTGTAGGTCTGCAACCCGTCGCGCACCGCGCGGATTAATTCGGCATCACCCAACATGCCAATCTTTACCGCATCTACTGCGATATCACTGAACACTGCGTCCATTTGGGCGCGCACGAAATCTGGTGGGATTGGGAAAATCCCCGTGACCGCGCGGGTGTTCTGGGCCGTCAGCGCCGCGATGACAGAACAGCCATAGACACCAATCGCTGAAAATGTCTTCAAATCCGCCTGAATGCCTGCGCCACCGCCACTGTCAGACCCTGCAATGGTCATGGCTATCGGGGTTTTGTTGGTCATACAAAGGCCCTTTCGTGAAGACGCTTGGCGCGGTCGACCACTGCACGCAACTGGGCGGCGGCAGCGTGCGGATCAGCGGCTTTGGTTATGGCGCTGATCACGCAAATCCCATCCAGACCCGTTGCCATCACCGTTTCTGCGCGGGTCGCATCAATGCCTGCTATGGCGCAGCGTGGTAATCCAGGTGCCCCTGCGGTCAAGGCCGCGACACAGTCTTGCAGGCCCGTTAGACCAATTGGTGCATCTGGATTGTGTTTGCTGCCGGTTTCAAAAACCCCGCCGATAGATGCGTAATCGACGATGCCCGGATCGATTGCCCGCACCTCATCGAGTGATTTGACCGTAATCCCCAATATGTGATTTGGACCCAATATCCGTCGCGCATCCTGGGCCGAGATATCCTCTCGTCCAACATGAACACCGTCTGCACCAGCAGCCAGGGCAACATCAACACGATCATTGATCAACAAGGGCACGCCTGTACCAGCCAGAACCTGTTTCAAGGCACGGGCCTGTTCGATCATTTCGCGGGTACTGGATGTCTTGTCGCGCAACTGCACCAGACTGACGCCCCCTGCCACAGCAGACCGAACCAATGAAATACGGTCACCCGTATCATGAGAAGGCCCAACAATGAGATAGAGAGATAAATCCAAGAGTGCCTTCATGCTCTGCGCTCCACCCGTTCTACATGCAGCGCCTCGATACTATGTTCAATGAACTCAGCGGTCAGGTTTGGGAAAGCATCCAACAGGGCGACAGCGAAACTGCCGGGCCCCTGGGCACGTTCCCCGGCATAGGCGCCGGCCGCGCCAAAAGCTGCCAGTGCAGCCAGGGTTGCCTGGAACCGATCCTCCCGATGGCAGGCCAGAAAGGCCGCGACCACAGCGGATAAGGCACATCCTGTCGCCGTCACCTTGGGCAGCAATGGATGGCCAACAGTTAGGCTGGCCTTAAAATCATGCGACCGGAGGCGATCCACCGCACCGGTCCCAGCCAGGATGCCTGAAAATTCTTCCAGGGTTTCTGCCAGGGTCGACGCTTCACCCGCGTTACAGCGCACTACGGTCGGTTTCAGTTTAATCATACGGATGGCCTCTGCCCGGCGTATGCCAGACCGGTCCACCATCACCGGGTCCAGAACCCAGGGCATTCCCATATTGTTTGCCGAACTGGCAGCCATCCGGCGCGCCAGAAAGCGGTCCGTACCGGGCGTGCCCAAATTCACCATCAAAGATTGGGCCGTGCGCAGAAAGTCCGGTATTTCATCCGGATCTGATGACAGGCTGGGAACAGCGCCAAGCGACAGCAACACATTGGCTGTGATTGGCTCAGCAACAGTATTGGTCAGGCAATGCACCCGCACCTTCTGTTCTGCAATCTGTTGCAGCACACTGTAAGAGAATTCAGATAAATCTGATACTGACATCATGTCTATGCAACGCTCCAAAGTGGCGCAAGCCACCCACAATGGACGGATATCAGCGTTAAAAGGGAATTTTGCACAGGCAAGGCCGCATATTGGAGCAGCCAAAATTGCGATCCCCTTCCCTACGCCGGTCCGAACCGGGTCAGGTTCCACGGGTCGGCGGGCTTCCCGCCTCTCAGCCTAAGACCCGCTTGCGCGAACCCTGAGCACCCCGAGGAGATTTCAACACCAACCCTACGCCATCATCACCTTTGGTCAAGCCCCTGATCGGCGCGCGTTCATTTATATCGCTTGTTTTGCGGCATGACTGTTTTGATAGTGTACCGCCTGATACTTTGGAGAAGCCCGAATGCCCGATGAGTCTGACATGCCCCCATCCGACCTTGTGGTCTTGATTCATCAATACTTAGCTGATCCGGAGTCGACATGGAGTATCGCATCCTTCGGCGCCATTGCTGAATTTCATGCTGATGCAGGTTTCATCAAGAGTGAAGCACAGGATCGCGGGGGGGAGGTGATAACCCAAAGTGGCGGTTTGCGAATCGCCTTGACCAGCGACGCGCAATTTATCCCCTACGAAATCCTGTCCAAGCGTCAGGCCTATTGGATGCAGGGCGGTAACTTCTGTTTACCCAAAGCGCGCGCCACCCGACACCGAAGAACGACTTTGACCGAATTGGGTCCAGACAGCGATGCCATGCGTGACCAAGATAAGGACGGCATCCTTTTTGATCTGGGTCTTGGCCTGGAATGCGTGACCGCCATGGTGCGCATCAGCGATCCCGACCTGATCAGGCAATTGAGAGAATTTGATGGCCAGGCGCTGCTGACTCCAAGCGGTCGCGGCCACCATGCCTTCGCGCTTCTGATACAGGAAAGCCCGAACCGGGTGTTTGAAAGCCAGTTGGGGCGGATCGAAGTATATTCCCCAATTCCAGCCCCGGAAGGTCAGACCGGCGCAGGCTGTCACACCCATATCCTGCCGGACCTGCTGGCGGCCGGCCAAACCCATTCCGCCAATGTACCCGTGCCTGATGACCTGCGCCCCTGTTTTCAGCTTTTTCCACCCAACCCGATCCTGACAAAAGGCGGAGATGCGCGCCCCTATTTGGATCGTGATCGGTTTGAAATGTTTCAAAAGCTGTTGCACCGCTATGGCATGCCAGAGCTGATCGCGGCCAAAAAATTGGCTCGTCTTGGTATCAATACCAAAACATCACCGCCCGACGGAAATTCCTTTAGCCGGTCACAGCGAACCGCCATTCGCATTGCCTTGCGCCAGATGGCTTTCGAAGACCCAAACAATCCCCATATTATGCAATGGATATCCGTCTTTGAACCCAGAACCCCTGAAAACCAATAGGGTCCTGCTAATAACGTTCTAATCAAAGCAAGGACAATTGTGCACTGGGCTTTCGCGGTGGCGTAAAGGCCGTGCAATCCATCATCGCCAAAGTCCTGCGATCCAGGCCCAGCTTTTTACGGGCCAACTTCATCCGCGTGGCGATCATATCCGCATAAGGGCCTGAACCACGCATCCGCTCGCCAAATTTTGACCGATACAATTGACCCCCATGACTTTGACGGATCAGGGACAAAACCCTTTCTGCGCGGTCTGGCATATGGGTTGCCAGCCATTCCTTGAACAAATCCTCAATTTCCAACGGCAGGCGCAGCAAGACATGCCCGGCCGATGTCGCCCCGGCCTCCGCAGCACGGGTCACAATCTCCTCAATCTCGTGATCATTGACGGCCGGGATGATTGGCGCGACCAGCACACCGGTTGGTACCCCTGCGTCACTGAGCCTGCGGATTGCGTCCAGGCGTTTCTCCGGTGTGCTGGCTCTGGGTTCCATCTTATTGGCAAGCCCCCGATCCAGTGTCGTGACCGATACCATGACACGCGCCTGATTGGCCTGCCCCGCCGGCGCGATCAAATCCAGGTCCCGGCAAATCAGGGCATTCTTAGTGACAATCGAAAAGGGATGCGAGCAGTCCCGCAGGACCTGCAACAGCCCCCGCATGGCAAAGGTTTCCCGTTCAACCGGCTGATAGGGATCCGTATTGGTTCCAAACGCAATGGGGCCACAGCGATATTTGGGTCTGGCCAGTTCCACGGTCAGCAATGCGGCTGCGTCAGGTTTCCAGAACAACTTGGTCTCAAAATCCAGACCTGGCGACAGCCCCAGATAGGCATGGGTTGGTCGGGCGAAACAATAGACGCATCCATGCTCACACCCCCTATAAGGATTGATGGACCGATCAAAAGGCACATCCGGGCTGGTATTGCGGGTAATCACACTGCGGGCGGCATCAATTCCCAATTGCGTGCGCAGGCGCGGGCGGTCGCCCAGATCCTCTTCCAGCAGCCAGCCATCATCAATGCGGGCCCGTTGCTCCCCCTCAAACCGGCCAGATCGATTGGATACCGATCCGCGACCCTTTATGGGGCGGTCCGGCAAAATGCTGTCATCACCTTCTGTCCATGATATCGTCATAGCATGGATCATAGGGTAAAAACAGGAACAAATAAATATAATTCCTATTATGTTCTCTAAATTACATACACACAATTTCGCTGAAATACGCGGCAACAGCTGTTGCGAGTGACTGCGCATCTTCTTACAGTATCCGACAGGCTGAATTATACTGATCACTGCAGCACGATAGTCACGGTTAGGACGCACCGAATGCCCTATGTATCACGCGATGATGATGGAAAAATCAATGGGATTGGCGACCGCCCCGCCCCCCACGCCAAGGAATTCCTGGGCAATGATCATCCCGAAGTGATCCGCTATCTGCGCGGCGCAAGCCCCGGCGCAATGATGGACCGCCTGAACCGGACCGATACCGAAATGGCGCGTATCACAGAAGATTTGATCGATGTTCTGGTCAGCCGAAATATTCTGAACTTCACGGATTTCCCAGTTGAAGCCCAAAAGAAACTGATGGCCCGCCAGAAGCTTCGCAAAAGCCTGTCAGCGCTCAGCAATCTGGTTACCGACGAAGACGATATCATCTAACAGTCATAGTGCCGTCCCCCGGATGGAATCCAGGGGACGACAGCATCTGCACTTTTGCTAGCGCTGACCGTCACCAACGCTGATCTGATCCTGGGTCAGTCCCCCCATGCGGGCATGAATGCGCCCACCGTCTGCCATAGCAATGACGAACATCAGCTCCCTGGCACGCGGCGCATCGGGAACAAACACCGTGACCGTGGAAAAATGACTGCGCACATAGGCGGCGTTGATATGGTGCAGCGGCACATCCAATTGTGTACCCGGCACACCCATTTTCTTGCTGGACGGGACAATCGCCTTTGCTGAGCCCAGCAGGCGGCGCATGGCATATCCCCCCGGCACATGCCACAGCGCGCCGTGTTCCAATTCACCATCCATCCCGACAAGCGATCCTTTGCCATAGGCTTCCACCGCTTCAGGCGGGCAACCCAATGCCTGGCGCAACGCATCGGCCATCTCGTCGCCCATGGGCTTCAAGGCCTCCATCCCCGCTTCCAGATCTGCGACATAGCCACCCGCATAGGGATTGGCAACAATGGCCGCAGCCCATGCAACCACCAGGGGGCGGTCCGGTACAGGACCAAATTCATGGCGGATTTCTTCACGATGGGTCACCAGTTTACGGATCGGAAATGTCGGGGTCATGCGGAAACCTCCTCAAGGAATTCTGATTGCGGCAAGGGGCCGACGATGCGGCTTTGCCCCTGTAGAGATAAATAGGCTGATTCAATCAAACCTGCCTGATAGTAACGCTGTGCCACTGTCGTTCCATGCGCCAGTGCCCCAGCGCAGACAGTCGGCGGCAATGTCCCTACAGCGGTTGTGACCAGGCGATCCCCAAGGTCACTATCAGGATCCAAACTATTGGCGGGCTGCCTGCAGATGGCCGGATGATCCCAGGTTACCGCATTGGCGATCATTGTCGCCGCCGCATCCGCTGTCGCTGCCGAATGGGCAAGAACGGTCACAGAGTCTGCAATCCCCAGAGAGAAGGACCGCCCCCCCTGACCGCTGGTTGCGATACCTCGCACAGCGCTGGTTGAGTCAATACGCGCCATCGCCACCGCTTTGGGGGCCTGCACTATGTCGATAATCCCGATATCCATCGATTGTCCGGGTGCCAGATAAAGCGCAATATCACCGCCATTATTGACATAAGCGCGCTTTAAGGGGGCGACTGTCACCATTGCGTGAAGCATATGATCCGCGACAGATCCCGCCACGGCAGCCATCGGCGTGATGAACTGACTGCGGGCAAAAGGCCGACAGGCACGGGCCATACGCTGCGCGATAACCCCTTTGAACTGCCCCTCCCCCGATTGGCGCAGTCGGGGTAACTCCTGCACCAATCCTGGCAGCACATCGACAAAGACATCGACCGCCGCGTGATACGCCATTTCAACCGCCTGAACCTCCCCGAAGGCCTGAATGATCAGGTCGATGGGGCCATGCTGTAAATGCAGACGATTTCCCGGCAACCGCGCGCTGATAGGCCCTGGCATCGTCAATCCTCCTGCTTCTGAATGGGGGAAAGAGGCCAGGGATTTTCAGGCGACCATGGTGCCATACGCATCTCTGTCCTGGACCGCGCAAGACCTTCCAGGGTGGTGATAGAGCCCATATGACCGCCCAATCGTTCAAAATCCGCCAAGGGCAATGTGAATTCCAAGGGCGCTACCAGAGCAGGCGTGGGCACCGACCCGAAACTGTTTTCGGGCATGCGCAAGACATCGACCATCACGGTAATGCCACCGCCGGGCCAGACATAACAAGGCGCACCGCCCATAGTGACCCGGGTCAGACTGTCCTGTACAGACCGGGTCAGCCGCACAGGATTTTCCGTAACGCCCGCGCGCAAGCTGCCCCCCGCGCCTGCTACAAAGACGACCGAGCATAGGGCGGGTTCGCAATTTTCTGCGATACGATCGACCACGACCTGCAAGGGGGCGGGCATAGGGTGTATTTGTGGCATCAGATCTTCATCCAATTCACAATACAGCGAATCTTCACCGGTCGTACTAACCAGCAACAGACGCAATCCAGGCCAGGCTTTCTTTGGGTCGATTTTTTGGATGATCGACAGGGGGTCAGTGATATTCGTCCCCCCCCATCCTGATCCAGGCTCCGCGACCTTAAAATACCGCCCGGGCGTGGATTTTCGNCCCTGAACNCGAATGCCCGCCGGTTCCATCCCCAGATAAGCACCCGCCTGATGTTCGCTTAAAACACCGGTGATATGGTCATCCACGACGATCACCTCGTCGACATGCCCATGCCATTGCTGGGCAAAAATCCCAATAGTGGCCGACCCGCACCCAACGCGCATACGTTCTTCCCGTTTGCCGTCGATAACAGGGGCACGCCCGGCCTGCACATTTATCCGCGCACCGCCCTCAATTTCAAAATCAACACCTTGTTTATTACACAATTTAAGCATTGATTCACATGTGGTGACGCCTTCCTTTTTCGACCCCCCGGTCAAGTGCCGCACGCCGCCAAGGGATAGCATCTGGGATCCATATTCCGCCGTCGTCACATGGCCAACAGGTTCTCCATTATACAGAACGCTGGCCTGTTCCGGGCCGATATGACGATCGGTATCAATCTTCACCTTAACCGAACAATAGCTGAATATGCCCTCTGTCACGACAGTGACCGTATCCACGCCCTGCCACTGCCCCGATACGATAAACGGGGCGGGTTTATAGTCTGGATAGGTGGTCGTTGCCCCAATACCCGAAACAAAGACCGGGGACTGGCTGGTCAATTTCCCATCCCACGGCACGTCCCCTGACAGAAATGGAACAAGCGCACCATCTTCCGACGCAACAGTCTGGCTCATCAAAACCAGGGGATCCGTTCGGACCAGCGTTCCACCGTGATTGGCATAGCGATCACAGGCGCCGCTGCGCCCGTCACGAATACGGCATAGTACCGGACACGCATCACACCGAATGATATCCCCGTCCTTATCGGAAGGATCTATGGCTTGGGCTTCGACCGCAGGTGCTATTCGGGTTTCAGTCATTTCGCGCAGCCTTGATCGCCGCTAACACACGATGCGGCAAGGCAGGTACCTGAGTCATACGCGCGCCGGTCGCGTGGCGTATCCCCCCCAGAATTGCCGGAGCGGTTGGAATAAGCGCTGGTTCCCCTATCCCCTTCGCCCCGAATGGTCCTTCAGGGTCTTCGTCTTCAATCAGGATACACTCAATTTCCGGCATATCCCCAAAAGTTGGAATAAGGTAATCATGCAGATTTTCTGTTCGTCCCGGCAGATATTCCTCCATCAGGGCAAGGCCCAACCCCTGCGCAATTCCGCCATGGATCTGTCCCTCCACCAGCATTGGATTAATCGCCGTGCCGACATCATGGGCCGCGACCATGCGCAGGACTTTGACCGTTCCCAGTTCAATATCCACAGCCACTTCTGCAATCTGTGCCGCATAGCCATAGGAGATATAGGGAATACCCTGGCCATCCGCATCCAGCGCGGTTGTCGGCGGGTCATAGGTCCCCTGTCCCTCCAGCACCATTCCGGCCTGGTCGGCAGGAAGAGATGTCAGATCCAGATGGCGCACGCTGCCATCCTTTTCTTCGATCATCAGTTGGGATCCGTCTGGAAAGATTTGCGCCTCAGGCCCGGCATTACAATATCGCAGTATTTCGGTCCGCAAGGCTGCCCCAGCTGCCTGGGCTGCGCGCCCGGAAACCAATGTCTGACGCGATGCGGAAGTCTTTCCCGCATCCTGAGTTAAATCTGTATCCCCGACCACCTGGTGCAACAGATCAACAGAGATACCCAGCGCATCCGCACAGATTTGTGGCATAATCGTATAGCTGCCCTGACCAATATCCACCGCCCCGTTATACAGGGTGAACCGCCCCTTTTGATCCAGTGTCACCCGCATTTTAGACGGATTGGACATAGACGTATTGCCACAGCCATACCACATACAGCCAATGCCAACGCCGTGGCGAATGGGACCCTTGGTTGTCTGGTTGAAGCCTTCCGCCGCCGCGCGCCAGTCACGCCAGGCAGGCGCAACCGCCTCTAGACACTGCACCAACCCGGCCGACGCCCCCAAAACCTGACCGGTGGCTGTGGTATCGCCCGGCCCAATTGCGTTCTTAAGGCGAATTTGCAGGGGATCTAAATGCAGCTGTGCGGCCAGATCATCCATCAGTGTTTCCGTCGCGATAGCGGCCTGGGGCACACCAAAACCCCGAAAGGCGCCCGATGGAGGATTGTTGCTGTGCAAGGCACGGCTGGTCGCGAAAACATGGGGAATGCGATAGGGACCCGTGGCATGAACCGGCACCCGGCCGGCAACTGTCGGTCCCCAGGAGGCATAGGCCCCGGTATCAAAATCAGCGTGGAAGACCATCGACCGCAACGTGCCATCTGCCTCTGCTGCCAGGGATGCCTGAACAATAGCGGGATGACGTTTGGTGCTGGCCCGCATCGATTCCGGACGCGAATAGACCGTGCCAACGGGCCGCCCCAATATCCAGGCCGCAACCGCAATGATGGGCTGTACCCCAACATCCAGTTTGCCGCCAAAACCACCCCCACAGGTCACCGGCACGATGCGCACGGCATCATCTGGAATACCCAGAACATCGCGCACTTCTTCCTTGTCCATATAGGGGGCCTGGGTGGAGGCATAAACCTCGATCCGATCACCGACCCGTTTGGCATAACCGGCCTCAGGTTCGATATAGGCATGTTCGACAAAGGCGGTTCTAAAGCCGCCACTGGCAAGTGCGGCAGCCCCCGACAACGCAGGACCTGCATCCCCACGGGACACGCGCCCTCGGATCAGCGTATTTTTCTCTGCCTGGCCCGGATGCAATATTGCGGCACCGGGGTCGCAGGCCATTTCCATACTGGTAACGGCCGGCAATACGTTCCATTCGATCGGCAGATCAGAATCCGGCAAGGCTTCAATCGTTTCCCGATCCCCAACCACTGCAATCACCGCATCGCCACGATACAAGACCCTGCCGTCCGCCAGAACCGGCTGATCCTTGATATGAGGATAGATCCCATAACCATTGCGCCCCGGAATATCCGCTGCTGTCAGAATTCGATGCAAACCAGGCCACACCTGATAAACCGGCGCGAAATCCCCCAGCGTGAAGGTCGCATGGGCATGGGGCGAACGAACAACCCGCAACCACAGGCAATCGCTGGGCCATCCATCGGCCCCATAGGGCTGGGTCCCGTCCAGCTTATGGGCTGTGTCCAGGCGCAACAGGCGTGCCCCAACGGCACGACCTGCAATCGGTTCAACGGGATCCGCCCCACCAGTAACATCCAGTACGGCATCGATAATTTTAACATAGCCCGTACAGCGGCACAGCACGCCGCCCAGCGCATCCATCACCGATTGCCGGTTAGGCGGGCTGGGCTGATTGCGCAGCAGATCCATCGCTGCCATCAACATACCGGGCGTACAAATCCCACATTGCGCCGCCCCGTGCCGGTCGAACGCTGCCCGCAATCGCACCAGCATCGGGTCATTCGACTCTGCGGCCGTTTCGATTTTCTGTCCGGTAGCTTGTCCTGCGGGCACGAGGCAAGAGCAGACCTGCTGATCGTCCAGCAGGATCGTACAGGCCCCGCAATCGCCTGCGTCACAGCCAACCTTAACCGACGTAACACCACACTGATCCCGCAGCACCCGGCTGAGCCGTTGCCCCGGAGGTCCGGCAATCTGATGGACAACCCCATTGATTGTCAGGTCCAGTGTCTCTGTCATCGTGATATCATTCATGCGGCGACATCCATGCGACATTTCAAGGCAAGTGCGTTTAACAATCGCACAACAAGGATCCGCGCCGCCTCACGCCGATAGGCGGCGCTGGCGCGGGCATCATCTATTGGCTGCAAATCCGAAAAATAGGCGGCCGTCACAATCTGTGAGAAATCAACATCCAGGGGTAATCCCACCAACGCCGCCTCCAGTTCTGATAATCTTTGCGCGACGGCAGAACATGCCCCAATGGCCAGTGATACTGACGCGATCCTGCCGTCAGAAGTCGGGACTAGTATTCCAGCCACCATTGCAATCGAAATCACCAGATAATGCCTGGCCCCCAATTTAAGAAACGCGCTTTGTGCAGTCGGGTCTGGCTTTGGGATCGTGAATCCCGTCACAATCTCACAAGGCTGCAGCACTGTCTGGCGGTAACCGGTGATAAAATCCTGCAAGATGACAGTCCGCTCCCCCGCCGGGCCTGCTACGACAACCCGGCTGTCCAGCGCCAGCAGCGGCGGAATGCCATCGGCAGCTGGGGACGCATTGCATATATTGCCAGCCACGGTCCCGCGATTCTGAATCTGTACCCCGCCAACCTGAACGGATGCTGCTTTCAGGGCATCAAAAGCGGATGGCAAATTTGCGCGCTTCACATCAGACCATGTCGTGGTCGCGCCAATCCGGATACCCTGCGCATCCTCCGTAATTCCGCGCAATGCATCGATTCCAGTGATATCCAGAACAGAAACAGCAGGTGCCGGGGCGACACGGGCGGGGAAAAAATCGGTTCCACCGCCCAAAATGGTCAGTGTCGGGTCTTCCCGAAGGCAATCAATTGCCTGTGAAACCGTCGTCGGCCTGTGATAATTTCCAATGCTCATCAACCCCATCCATTCCACAAATGTCAAAATGGTTAAATTTCTATAATCATTTGTGTACGTATGAAGTGTGCGCCGGTTCATGATTGCTCGCAACAAAGAATTTTGTTGCTCCATAAATCAGAGCCCGCGCCGGAAATTCTGGTAAAATTTCGTTAGCAAGTTTGTGTGACCCTATGATGGGCACAGTAAAAACATATACGACAAGTAAAAATTGAATAGAGAAAGGAACGCCCGCGTCATTTATTCGTAACAATATGCAACAAGAAGCACCAAGAACAACCTGTTGATTTCAATTGTAAAAATAAATAAACGAGGATAGCATGATCACTAACAAGATGGAATTAGTAGTGGGGGGAACCGCTTTCCTCTTGGATGACGGGGCGCAGACTGTTGCGCTATGAGGCGACATTAGGGGAATGGCTTCTGTAATGGACAGCGCCATCAACTTTGAAAAATCTCTCGCCGCCCAAGCGCTGCTGGCGTCTGGTGACCTAGCCTATTGCTGGAACCTGAAGGATGACAGCATCGCCTGGATTGGCAAACCAAAGCCTGTTTTGGGCACAGATACATTTTCAGACATATTAAGTGGCGAAGCCTTCAGCGAACGCCTGAATCCAGAAGACCTGGCGCGGCGCTTACAGGTTCTCAATCGCCATTTTGCTACCACCAAGCCCTATGACTGTGAATATCGGATTCGCCGTAAGGATGGCGCATTCTGCTGGGTTCACGATCGGGGCGGCGCCGTCTATGACGACGTTGGAACGCCGCATTTCATGTATGGCACCTTGCGGGTCGTAACAGGACGAAAACAGCAGGAAAGCCTGTTGGAACACCGCGCCAACTATGATGACCTGACAGGGCACCTCAATAAAGTCCGCCTGCGGGAAGCCTTGCAAAACGCCTTGTCCTATAACGAACGCTACAAGGTTTCCGGTGGATATCTGGCTGTTGGGATCGATAAACTGTCGATGATCAATGACGGGTACGGGCATGAAGCCGCCGATGCGGTCATCATCGGCGTTGGACAGCGGATTGAGCGCTGTCTGCGTGTAACCGATGTGATCGGACGCATCGGGGGGGATCGCTTTGGCTGCGTCCTTTCGCATTGTGATGAGAACGGGTTGACGATTACAGCAGAGAAAATTCTGGATTCCTTCCGATCAAGCCCCATCGAAACGCCCAGCGGGCCCGTGCATGTCACTGTCTCAGTTGGGGGGTCCCAGATTCCCGGTTTCATCCGCACGGCACTGGACGCCATGACCGGCGCGGAAAGCGCGCTGGCGGATGCCAAGGCGCAAGGCCGCAACTGCTTTGTAGCCTATCGGGTCACAGAAGAGCAACGCCTGCGCCAGCGCACCAATATCTCCCTGGGTGAAAAAGTCATGAAGGCCCTGGACGAGGGGCGCATCGTGCTGGCCTATCAACCGGTCGTCGACTCACAAACCCGGAAAACCAGCTATTACGAAACATTGATCCGCATGATTGATGAAGTTGGCGATATCATCACTGCGGGACAGTTCATTCCAATTGTTGAAAAGCTGGGTATGATCCGCCCTCTGGACCTTAGAGCCCTGGAGCTTGCTGTCACAGATCTGCGAGAATACCCGGATGTGCGATTGGCTGTGAATGTGTCCAGCCTGACCGTGACCGACCCGGCCTGGCTGCGCACCCTGGTCAGTCTGATCAAAGGCCGTTCTGACGTTGCAAAGCGCCTGACAATTGAAATCACGGAAACAGCCGCGCTGGAAGATTTTGACGTAACCGCTCGTTTCGTTAGCTCGGTTCGGGATCTGGGGTGCAAGGTGGCATTGGATGATTTTGGCTCCGGCTATACCTCTTTCCGGCACATGAAATCCCTGACCGTGGATGTGGTGAAAATCGACGGCGCCTTTGTCACCGATGTCGCGACCAACCGCGAAAATCAGATGTTCATTCGCACATTGTTGGGGCTGGCAGAGGGATTTGGGCTGCAAACGGTCGCTGAGTGTATTGAAACAGAGGAAGAAGCGGCCATCCTGACAAATGAAGGCGCAAATTTCCTGCAGGGCTGGTATTTTGGCCGCCCGGAAGTCAATCCGGCCTGGCGGAAGGCACCGAAAAAGAAACCCCTGAAAAGTGCCGATATTCTGACGATGAAGAAAAAAGTCCGTAAGGTTGGCAACGAGTAAGCCGATTCTGCAGCGGGTGTTGTATCAGCCCTTACGCAAAGCCTGCAGTTTTTTCTGCATTTCAGCCAATTGTTCCTCTAATTCTGAAACTTTTTCCGCGCCGCCTTGGGATGATGATCCTTTGCTGTCCGGCGGCGACTCTCCCGTCGGGAAGGGGGAAAACATCTGCATCGTGCGTTCAAACATTTCCATATTCTTTTTGCCCATCTCTTCCAGCGGGCCAAAAGGGAAGACAGTGCCGAAGGTTCCCTGCATATAGTCGCGCATCTTTTCCTGGTTTTCTGAGAAAGAGCGGATCGACAGGTCAAGATATTGCGGCAGCATCATGCGGTGCATATTGTCCCCATAATAGCCAATCAAACTGCGCAGAAAGCTGATCGGCAGCAGGTTCTGACCGGTCTTGCCTTCTTCTTCCACAATAATCTGTGTCAGGACAGAGCGCGTGATATCTTCGCCGGATTTCGCATCAAACACGGCGAAATCCACACCCTCCCGCACCATCTGGGAAAGATGATCCAGCGTAACATAGCTGCTGGTCGCAGTGTTATAAAGGCGTCGATTGGCGTATTTCTTAATCGTGATCGGATCCCCTTCCGACCCACGAGACGATTTACCGCTTTCCTGCTTTTCCTGGCTCATCATCACCAACCTTACCAATAATGCGCATATGGCCAACCCAACGCGCTTCAATAATATGCCTAGAAAGTGTGCACCTGTCAGCGCTGCAGCGCAATAGGCGCAACAGTGTTTTCGTTCCGGCCTGTAATCCCTATAGTGTTGGCACGATGACAACACACAAAAACACCAATCAGGGTCAGGGGTCGAAACAGGCCGAAACGCCAGCCCCGGATGCCCTGCCGGAAATCGCAGATCTGGCCCGGGACTTTGCCGATCTGTGGCAGGAACAACTTTCCGCCATGGCGGCCGATCCTTCCCTGGCAGCGGGCATGACCGAAACAATGAAGCTGTGGCAGCAAGGCCTGGCGATGATGGGCGGCACCCCGCCAAAGACGCCCGATCAAGCGGGACTGACCCAGGCATGGGGCGCTATGAATGCCGCCATGCAGGATGCGATGACCACCGCGCTGAGCGCCTGGACGCCACCGCAATCCAATGCAGCCAAGGGTACAACTGGTATGCAGGCCAGTGGGGGAACGGAAAAAAATGGCGATAAAGACCAAACCGCACCAAAGGCTGGGGCCGCGCCCACTGCCCATCCATCTGATGGCAGCGAACGCCTATTACATGAGCTTGATCGCCGCTTCGCTGACCTTGAAGGGCGGATCAATCGTCTGGAGTCCCGATCTGAAGCTGCGCGCGCGGGAACTGATGGGGCGGCTGGAAGCCCTGGCCCCGCACCCTCAAAAAAAGCCAAATCAAAAAAAGCCACCGCCAGAAAATCAGCCGCAAAAAAAATCCACGCGAAAAAGCCAGCACGCTGACGCTGAGGCACTGCGGCAAGAGCCGAGCATTGATGTGCTTTTCACTCAGGCCGTAGAAGCTGAAGCGCGCCAACGATTGGGCGCGATGTTGAAGGGCATAAATGCCTATCGCCATCATCCCTATCATCGATCGGTTTCAGAACCTGATATTCTGTGGCGGGAAGGCACCAGCCAATTGCTGGACTATAGGCGTTTTCGCACAGAATCTAAAAACAACCGTCCCGTATTGTTGATCCCGTCCCTGGTCAATCGCGCCTATATTATGGACCTGCAACAGGACCACAGTTTCGCACGTCATTTGGCGCAGGCTGGTCATTCCGTCTTTCTGTTGGATTGGAATGCGCCGGGGGCAATAGAACAGACATTCGATCTGGGGGATTACATCGCCAGAACACGCCGTGCGATTGATGCCTGTGCGGCGCAATGCGGCACCCCAATTGCCGCGATCGGATATTGCATGGGGGGAATTTTGGCGCTTGCCGCTTCGCTTGGCATTCAGGACCGTGTCGATGCCTTGATCCTGATGGCGACACCCTGGGATTTTCACGCCGAACGGCCGGATCAGGCCAAAGCACTGGCGGCCTTGCTACCAGGATTGGAACCCGGCATGACACAATCAGGTGAACTGGCCGTCGATGTGTTGCAAGCCTTGTTCGCCGGATTAGACCCAATGCTGGCTGTTCGTAAATTCATAACCGTCGCCCATCACGACACAAACAGCACCGCGGCCCGGTCCTTTGTCGCCCTGGAAGACTGGCTGAATGATGGCGTGGCCCTGGCGGCGCCCGTTGCGCGCGACTGTATCGCCGGATGGTATGGAAGAAACGCCACCGCACAGGGCACATGGCGCGTCGATGGATTGCCTTGCGACCCATCACAATGGTCTAAACCCACCCTGGCCCTGATTCCCGCGGCTGACAGAATCGTCCCCCCCGCATCTGCCCGTGCTTTGGCAGCGACGTTACCACGGTGCCTTGAACTGACGCCGCCAGTCGGCCACATTGGTATGATGACAGCGCGCAACGCACGAGCAGCAGTATGGGACCCCGTGCTAGAGTTTTTGTCGGACCCGGAAGGGTCGATGCCACTATAGTGAAACGCATCCCTTGATCCATTGCAGCACACAGGAGTATTGTGCGTTGCACAAAACACGCGCGATGAAAAAGGCGAAGATCCATTCCATCGCATCATGATCGCGAAACAGACTTTATTGGAGGAGCACCCCTATGACAGATATCGTAATCGTCAGTGCCGCACGGACCCCGGTCGGGTCATTTAATGGCGCGCTAAGCGGGGTTTCTGCCTCGCATCTGGGCGCGGTGGCCATTAAGGAGGCATTAAGCCGCGCTGGCGTGGCCCCGGAAGAAGTTGATGAAGTGATCATGGGCCAGATCCTGATCGCCGGTACCGGTCAGAACCCGGCCCGACAGGCTGCTGTAGAGGCGGGCATCCCCTATGATAAAACGGCGTATCAGATGAACCAGCTTTGTGGTTCTGGCTTGCGCACCGTGGCGCTGGGCATGCAGTCCATCCTGGCCGGTGATGCGACTATCGTCGTCGCCGGTGGTCAGGAAAGCATGAGCCAGGCCCCCCATGCCGCGCATCTGCGCAACGGCCAGAAAATGGGCGACCTGAGCTTCACGGATACGATGATCAAGGACGGCCTGTGGTGCGCCTTTAACGGCTATCACATGGGCAATACGGCGGAGAATGTCGCCCGCCAATGGCAATTGACCCGCGAGGAGCAGGATCAGTTTGCCGTTGCCTCTCAGAACAAGGCTGAAGACGCTCAGAAGGCCGGCCGCTTCAAGGATGAAATCGTGCCCGTCACGATCAAAACCCGGAAAGGTGAAGTCGTCGTTTCCGATGATGAATACCCCAAGCACGGCACCACGATTGAAAGCCTGGGTAAGCTGCGCCCGGCTTTTGATAAGGAAGGGACCGTCACAGCCGGGAATGCATCGGGCATTAATGATGGGGCTTCCAGCGTCGTCCTGATGACCGCCGCCGAAGCCGCCAAGCGCGGGCTTACTCCCCTGGCGCGGATCGCCTCCTGGGCGACGGCGGGGGTTGATCCTGCAATTATGGGGACTGGCCCCATTCCCTCCTCTCGTAAAGCACTGGAAAAGGCTGGCTGGTCTGCCGACGACCTGGACCTGATCGAAGCCAATGAGGCCTTTGCCGCACAGGCCCTGGCCGTGAACAAAGACATGGGCTGGGACACGTCCAAGGTAAACGTGAATGGGGGGGCCATCGCCCTGGGCCACCCGGTCGGGGCGTCCGGCAACCGCGTGTTTGTCACGCTGCTGCATGAAATGGTCAAACGCGACGCCAAAAAGGGACTTGCGACCCTGTGCATCGGCGGCGGCATGGGCATTGCGATGTGTGTAGAGCGCGAATAAGTCGAAAGACAGATACAACAGCAAAGGCCCCGTCGGATATCCAGCGGGGCCTTTTCTTTTTAGCATCTCAAAAAAGGGGGGAGACAGCAGCGCTATCTCCCCCAATTTCACTCAGCGATGGTGCCTGGCCTCCTTCAGGCTCTCAGTCGGAGGCCACGCCAAGTGTGGGATGATCTGTCAGCATCGGCGCACCATATAGGGGCTTGCTTACACCCTGGTGGCAGGTATTGCAGGAAACCTTGCCAATGTCGCCTTGTGGGCCCAGATGGGCCTCCGGCAACAAGGGCTGCAAGGGCATGACAAAGGTATTGTTAATGTCACGCGCCATGCGAATTCCATACCACGCCTTGGTCCGGACCGGGTTGCTTTGCTCCCAGTTCCCAAGGGCGCGGGTATTGTGACAGAATGTACAGTTCTGACCCAAAGAGTCAGACATATGCATCATCAACGAATAAGTGCTTTCAGTGGCTTGCAGGCCAACGCCGGGCTGTCCGGCGATCGGCAAGGCACTGGCACTTTGTACCCGGATGTTACCATCTTCGACCAATAACTGCTCCAGGGCTGTATAAGGAAGGGATGTATAACCTGCCCGTTCCGTCGCTACATTCTGGCCCTGACGTTTGGCAATAAAGCCACCCGCAGACTCGGCGGGTCCACTTTCCAGGAACCAGGCCTGCTGAGGGACCGGATTGCCCCGGTGACAGGTGTAACAGTTCACGCCCGTGTCAGCGACGTGATCCTTCCATTTGCTATTGATGGTCTTGGTCATTTGCAGCATGCGCCGCGCCACCTGCTTGGCATAGACTTCTTCCGAAGCCATATTCTCAACATTGTGACAATAGGCGCAGCTTTGATCCGGCGAGACCCAGGCGGTGATGGAGATCATCAAAGCCGTGAACTCATCTTCCGTCAGATCGCCCAGAACCTCAACATTCTGATAGATTTCTGAGGCTTTGGGCCCGCCTGGCTCCGTTGGGCCATAAGAGTCCGGCGCTTGATTGGCTTCTACCAGTTTTGCCTCGGTACGCGGATTGACACCTTCTTCCATACCGGTTCCGCGAAACCCTTGCTGAACGGTATCGATGGGGGGACGTTCGAAGCTGACGATAAGCTGAACACCAAGCAATGCAGCAACGATCAGTACGATTGGAATGAGCGCTTTCATCAGTTGCCTCCCATCTGTGGGTCAACGGCAGCGGGATCCCAGACCGGTGGATAGGCTGGTGCAACCCCGTGCTTCACAGCCCACAGGTACCAGTTATCAACCACGGTCCCGGTCAGCAGTATGCCGATACCGCCTACCAATGTGGTAAGGACGGCAAACCACCATGCCCAGCGGTGAATACTTTCCATCGAGGCGTTGAAGCCCATCGTCCAGCGCCAGAACAAGGCGGCGCGTTCAGAGGCCGTACCCCGATCCACGATCTGTTCGATTTCCCGATCACCGCCATAGCGGGTCACGGCCAGGATGGTCGCCCCGTGCATGGCAAACAACAGCGCAGATCCATACAGGAATGCGATGGAGAGCATATGGAACGGATTGTAGAACAGGTTGCCGTATCGCAGTGAGAAGGCCGCCGTCCAGTCCAGATGCGGGAAGATGCCAAAGGGTACCGCCTCACTCCAGCTGCCCATCAGCAAGGGTCGAATGAACCCAAGGACCAGGAACAACCAGATCGCGGAGGCGAAGGCCCAGGCAACATGCGTACCCATCCCATGGGCCCTGGCCCGTGTATAGACCCGCACCCACCATAACATCACAGACAGGGTCAGGAAGAACCCGGCCATCAGCCACCATCCGCCTTCCGCCAGGGGCGGAATCGACAGACCGTATTCCGGCGCAGGCGGCTCCAACCCCAGCCAGAAAAGCTGGCGTATGAATTCTATCGGATCCCAGTTGACCGAGGCCAGCATGTTAAACCCGATAATCATGAAAGAGGTCAGACCCGCTGCCAAAGCAGCCACCCCGGTAAAGCCGAGATAGAAGGGACCGATCTGCGCGTCCCCGATGCGGCCCATCAACGTGCTCTTGCCCGTTGTTTTGCCACGCCACAGGGGGCTGTCTCCCGCCTCTACGCCCAGATCCGGTGCTCCGTGGACCTGAATGCGCGTGAAGATGTTTTGATACTCAACCATGGTTCGTCCCTCCTCAAGACCAGAACGGCAGGCTCAGCCACCAGTTCCACCATTCAGGCCAGCCCCGTGTCCAAAGCGGGCCGCTGATAACAATACAGACCGCGCTGAAGAAGACCGCCGCCAAAGCCAGAAACAGGCCGAGGCGGTGAATGCCCAAGGTTCCAATCGAATAGCCGATGCTGTCGCGGAAGAAGGAGTTTTCATGCTCCGCCGTGCGTACTGTTTCGCCTTCCTTCGGATTGACCGATGACAGGATCAGCGCGCCGTGCAGGGCAAGCGCCAATGCCGTTGTAAAGAAGAACGAAACCGCGATCATATGGGCTGGATTGTAGTGGAAGTGCAGGTATTGATACCCAACGTTAGATACCCAGTCGAGGTGGCTTAGGATACCATAGGGGAAACCATGTCCCCAGGCGCCAAGCAACAGCGGCCGGACCACAACAAGTGTGATATAGGCTCCGATAGCAAATGCGAAGGCGATTGGAACGTGGAGCCCAATCCCAAGCTTTCTGCAAATCTCGACCTCTCGTAACGCCCAGGAGATAAAGGACCCGATGGCACAGATCGTCACGATCTGCCATAGCCCGCCCTCCATCAATGGCGCGAAGCCCAGACCATAAGACAGGTCTGGCGGTGCAATGTTAATTTGCCATGGGTTCCAGGTTCCTCCCTGAGAAGCCCCGTACAGTATAAGAACGGTGCCCAGCCCGGCGAAGAACGCCGTCGTCACGCCGAAGAAGCCGACGTAAAAGGGTCCGACCCAGAAATCGAACAAGTCTCCGCCGATCAGGGTTCCACCGCGGACGCGATATTTTTTTTCAAAGTTGAGCATAGACATCGCTCAATCCTCCGGGCCGTTGCCACGATTAGTGTTGGTCGGTTCAGCGGGCGGGCCAATGACCCTTTGGGTAAGACCTGCGGGAGTTGCCCCGCCCGTTGATCCAAGTCGGTGCCCCGCCGCCCGAACGGGGTCGATAGCTCGACCGCGTCCGGGGCAGGCGGTGCCCCAGCTGAATTGCCCTTACGGGTTCATCAGCCAGTTGAAGCGTTCGGTGCTCAGCAGGACGAAGTGAATCATCGCAGCCAAGGCGAACAGGAAAACCCCTTGCGCAACCATTACGCGGCGGGGATCGAAAAGCAGCCAAATGCGCCACATTGGTCTCTCCTCCTATCCGATAACGGAAGTTAGGGTTAATGCCGCGGTATGCAGCCCGTCAGAAACGGACGCCATGCCGTCACCTTGTAACCAGGGGCGCCATGCCCAGACCAGGATGTGAGCAACCACAGCCACTGCCACGAAGAGGAAGAACCCCTGCATGTAGTATTTGTGGAACTCTTGAGCTTCCTGTTCTGACAGGCCAGACATGGAATTTGCCATATCAAAACCTCCCTTACTTAGGCCCGAAGGCCGTTACCACGTTGCCTACGTGGCGAGGTACTATCGATGCCGAATTTTACTTCGACACCGACGCTCCACCCCCAGCCTCTGTCCGGTAACCCGGATCAGAATTCGAGGAGTGAACCCAGTCGCTGCGCTTACAAGCCGTGGCCTAGCGCATGAAAGCGAAGGGAACCGTCCCGTTCGCGCGAATTCGTGCTTCCTCAAAAACCGATCGGACCTGGCCTTGGCCGCCGAACATCTGCCAGCGCCAGGGCAAAAGGCGGGCGATGATCCCGGCCCCCAGAAATGCCGTGAACCCGATGGAATAGAGAAGCTTGTATTCCAGTCTTTCCCGCTGCGCATCGCGCGCTGGGACGAAACTTGCGTCTTCAAGACCGATTGCCATTTTTAGTCCCTTCCAAAATCGGCCCCGAGGGACCGTCTTGCCGCAGCCCATTCGCCGCGGCGGTAAACTTCCAAACGCTGACCTAAGCCGCCCGCCCACTCATCAACTGGGTGCGGGCACGTACCAAATCGTCTATCGAGACCGTATTGCGATCCGCCTGCTGCGCTGTTGCTTCTGCGCGATCACGCAGAGACTTTGCTGCTGAAATTCGACTGATCACCGGATACATCTCAACCGCCTTGTCCAGCGCCACACGGGCGTCTTCATCCCAGGGCATGTCACGGCGCAGGCGGGTTGGCGTCGATTCCGCCATATCCAATTGCGATCCAAGAGGGATGATGTGGAACAAGGTGTCGAACAGGGCGTTGCAGATTTCCTGCACCAGATAGGTTGCACCGGAATAGCCCATATAGGGGGATCCGGTATGGCGCCGAATGAAGGTGCCGGGGAAGCTGGCCGGGACAAAGGTCGCGCGGCTGTTCACTTCGGCCATATACATGCGCTCGTTAAAACTGCCGAAAACCACCATGGGGGTCTTTTCCTGAACCAGCTTGCGCACGGCATTGTTGTCGGTTTTCTTACCCGCCAGCCGGGATACTGCGAAGTGACAGGGCAGGCCCAGATCATTTTCCAGGAAGTTGCGGATGCCACGGGAATAGGTTTCTGGTGCGACGATGCCAAAGCTGGCCGTGCCAAAGAAATCCTGCGTAACCGACCGCCACAGATCCCATAGCGGTTTGATGGTCGTGTGCTTTTCCCGCTCAATAAAGGGCTCAGGATCCAGCGACAGTAACTCTCCCAGCTTACGCAGGAATTTCGTTGTGCTGTCCAGGCCAATGGGCGCTTGCAGATAGGGCTTTTCCAAACCTTCGCACAACAGCCGCCCGAATTCGCGATACAAGCAGATATTCACATCCGCATCGACCAAGCGGCCAACATCCGATAGATGGCTGCCCAGGGGGAAGACCATATTGATTTCTGCCCCAATGCCTTCGACCAGACGGCGGATTTCCGCGAGGTCAGAGGGCATATTGAACATGCCATAGGCGGGCCCGATAATGTTCACGCGGGGTTTTGCATCCGCAGCGCGCTTCTTCGCCTTGGGCAGCTTGCCCCCCTTTTTGGCACCATATTCGGTCCACAGCCAATACAGCGCGCGATCCGCGCTTTGCCATTGGTCTTCGTCGATGGTGCGCGGCAGGAAGCGACGGATGCCGGTCCCTTCTGGGGTCACGCCGCCACCGATCATCTCCGCGATAGACCCTGTGACAACCACGGCAGGCAGATCAGGATCCAGCGCGGCATGGGCGCGTTTCATCGCCTCTTCCGTGCCGGTCTGACCCAATTCCTCTTCACCCAGGCCGGTGACGACGATGGGCAGTTCATGGGGGGGCAGGCCATCGGTGTAATGCAGGACAGATGTTACCGGCAGGGTTTCACAGCCAACGGGACCATCTATGATGACCTGCAATCCCTTGATCGCGGTAAACACATAGACCGATCCCCAATAGCCGCCGGCGCGATCATGATCCTGGACTAGCATCCGACCGCTCCTTCCACTTTATCAGCAGTGCGCGCGGCAGTGGCGCGTTCCCGTGCCTTGGCGTTGCGCAGGCGGAAATCAGGCTTGTCTTCCGGAACGTCTTCCCAGATGCCCGCATGGTCGCCCGTGCCGACGCCTTCGAAGAATTCTTTCATCTTGTCGAAGCGGCCCTTATTAGCGATCGCCGCATTAACAATCTGCCCCAATTGCCCAGCTCCGGCAGGCCCCATCAGCGGGCGTGCGGAAATCAGATTGGTAAAGTAGAGACCGGGAATGCCCAGCTCTTTGGCCTTCTGAACCACCGGCGTCGTCCCGATGGCCAGGTCCGGGGTGAATTCCCGCACTGCCGCCAGATCTTCTTCCAAAGAGGCGCGGTAATTGACCTGAACACCATGGGATTCCAGCCAGTCGCGATCCGGGTCGGACCATTTTGTTTTGGGGCAGGCTGTGCCGACATAAGGCACTTCCGCGCCGCTTTCGATCAGCAACCGCGCGACGATTAATTCAGACCCTTCATAGCCAGACAGGGTCACGCGCCCTTTGATCTGTGCGCCACTCAATGCCTCCGCAATCGCTGGCAGGAAGGCATTCTTGGAGGCCGCGACCTTGTCTTTGGCAATGCCACAGGCTTCCCCGATGCTGTCCAGCCACATCGCCGTGCCGTCATGACCAATGGGCGCGGACCCGACAATTGAGCGACCGGCTGCCGTGAATTCGCGGCAGGACGCGGTATAGAAAGGATGGATTGCCGCAACCGCTGCACAGTCCAGGGCGGAATAAAGCTCACGCCATTCGCGGGTCGGCACCACCGGCCCTGCCGCCAGGCCCATCGGAGCCAGCATCATGCCGATTCCCACCGGGTCTGCCGGGAACATTTCGCCCAACAGCGTGATCGTCGGCTTATCGCTGACGCCACCGACGGGGGCTTGAACCGGACCAGCCTCAACCTCTGTGCGGGCATATTTCAGCATCGCACCGGCCAGGACATCTTTCGCCTCAGCATGCGTGGGAACACCAAAGCCCGGCACATCGATACCAACGATGCGCACACCGTTGATTTCCTTGGGCAGCATCTGCAACGGAATGCCAGACGCGGTCGGGACACACAGATTGGTGACGATCACCGCGTCATAGCGTTCCGGATCGGCGATTTCGTGCACCGCATCGCGGATGTCTTCATACAGTTTGCCGGTGACCAGTGTTTCCGAATTGAACGGCACATAACCAACCGAACGACGCGCACCATAGAAGTGACTGGTAAAGGTCAGGCCATAAACGCAGCAGGCGGAGCCAGACAGGATTGTTGCCGTGCGCCGCATCCGCATACCGACCCGCAAGGACCCAAAGGCCGGGCACATGCCCTGAGGCTTATCATGGGGACCAACCGGATAATCAGCGGCGTATTGGTCCAGGATTTCAGACTTGCCCGCTGCCTCTGCCGCTGCACGCATCTGCGCAGCACCGCTGTGACAGCCCTGCCCGTCGGCACCGGTCGGATTGACCGGAGTCTTCGACAAATCAACACTGGAGGCAGCGCTTTCGATGTCGCTGGTCAGTGTTTTGTCTGGGGCATCATAGGGCATACCAACTATATCCAATCCTGTGTCGTCACAAACCATTCAGTCTGACAAAACGCCTCAAACCGTGTCGTAAACCACTTCCAAACTGTCTTTTGCCAGCTTGGATGAGCTGCACATATCTTCCATCTTCGCCGGGATCAGCGTGTAATCGCCGCCGGTTTCCTTGCTGGTGAACAGGCCCAACAACCCATCCTGATCCAGGGCTTTCGGGTGCATCGGCTGGGCCTCTGCAACATTGATCGCAAGCTCCGCAAACAGGGGCGCCCATTCCCCACCGGGAATGCCGACAATTTCGTAATTCGCGCTTTTGCGGCGGATGTCTTCATTGGCGGGGATCGCCGCCAGGACGG